>JAAVZI010000029.1 GCA_022791575.1 Lachnospiraceae bacterium | reverse complement strand
TATGTCTTATAAAAAAGGGCGCGAAGCGCCGCATTTTTCGATGGATTTGTCAAGTGTTTTTGGCAAAAAAGTGGGGGATTTTAATAAAAAAGGAATCTGAAAGCCTGATATTTACTGGCTTAAAGATTCCGAGAGATTATGATAGGCAAATGGAGGAAAGCTCTTTCACTTCCGGCGTTTTGGTCTCAATTCCCAGAACATCCATTCGAATGAACAGAAACAGCGACAGGGCGATACAGCAATAAACGGTGATTCCTTTATAATTGGATCGGAATACATGTACGGTCTTTTTCAGCAGCATATTGATTACGAAATAGAGAACCACGCTGCTGAGCATAAAATAAATGAACAACGCTGTTAATGTGTAGTTATCATAAGCGGCTGCGTACATATTATAATAGGACATGTTATATAAAATAATGGCAATAATAATGGAACCAAGAATAACGCCAATATATAAGAAAACGGGCTGTACTGGTTTCAATACAATGGGATCGCCCTGATATTCTAATTTTCGAATCTGATAGAGCAGCCGGCAGACAGCGAAAATCACAAGGGAAACCAATGCATAAATTACCAATGCTTCTAAACCTTCGGACAGATAAGAGGCCAAAGTGAGGGAGGAAGCATTTTGGAGGCGCAGGGTTTGCCATAAATGGACAAAAGGCGTCAATATCGAAAGTTTGGAAATCTCTACATAATCAGCTTGCATGCCAAAGAAAAATGCAGATACAAAGCTATGCAAAAGCATTTCTCCAATAAATATGCCAAAATTAAGAATAAAATATACAATTGGCGTGGCAAATAAATGCCCGGTCAGCATAACGGCAAGAATGGACAATGCATAAAAAATCAGGCAGAATCCGATGGAAACCAGGAACCATAAAGGCAGAACAGAACATGCGGCGCCATAGCCTTTTATAGGCAGGTATAGGCAAAGAGCCAGTATGGAGAATAAAAAGGGTATTGCCAGCATGACTAAACCGGAAAGCAGGTTAGTCAGATATAAGCCTGAACGTTTCATAGGAAGCGCATGTATTGTCTGGCAAAGTTTCTTCTGAAAGAGATAACGGAATACCGACACTCCACAGAAAAAGCTGTAGCAGGCCATAAGAACTTTCACAAGAGCTACGCTGGTATTATCGCAGAGTGTATTTTTCAGCATAATAATTAAGGTTTCATGGTCATAATCAAAGGAAGATTGTATGGACTGCTGTATCACATGGCTGATTGTAAATAGAGTAATTGCTGCCATAATTCCTGACATCAGCAGTAAAAATGGCAGGACCTGTATTAGATTATGGGTAAAAATTTTCTTATTAAAATAAGATGTCTTTGCATTCATAACCCGTACCTCCTAATTCGTAAATAAATATTTCTTCCAGAGAGAGTGGAAGCGGCTCTAATAAAATCGGCTGCAGCGGCGATAGAAGTTTCATTGCCATATTGGGGGAAGCCTGCACAATCAATGTATGGATTCGGCCCATTTCTGTATGGTGGAGAATGTTTAGGCTATTTGGCAGCTGAGGCATTTCTGCTTCAAAGGCAATCTGTACCTTGCAAATATTTCCTTGGAGTTCTGCCAGAGAACGTTCTAGTATGATTTTGCCATGATCCATAATGCCGACATAGTCACAGACATCCTCTAATTCCCGCAAATTGTGGGAGGATACTAAAACAGTAGTATCGTGTTCGGTGACATCAGCCATTATCAGACTCCAGATCTGGCGTCGCATAACCGGATCTAAGCCGTCTACCGGTTCATCCAATACTAGTAGCTTTGGAGAAATACACATGGCAAGAAGGAAAGCAGATTGTTTCTGCATACCCTTGGACAGCCGGCGGATGGGGTGCTTCATGTCAATTCCGCTGAATGCTGCCTGCAGCTTTTCATATCGCTCCATACTGAATTGAGGATAAATTCCTTTATAATATTTCATCATGTCTTTGGTTGATGCATTTCCAAGATAAAAGATATCGTCAGGAATATAGGCGGTTTTGGCTTTCGCGTTTTCATTATCCCAGACGGGTTCTCCATCTACGAAAACTTCACCGCTTGTTGGTTTAAAAATGCCGGTTATATGCCGGATCAGTGTGGATTTACCGGCGCCGTTAGGACCAACCAGGCCATAGACACAGCCCTTGGGAACATGCATGGTAGTACGGTCCAAGGCGGCAAAATCATCAAATTTTTTTACTAGATCAATGGTTTGTATCATGATTGTTCTCCTTTTTCGATAAGATTTGTAATACGCTGGAATAGGGAATCGGACTGGTAGCCCAGATAGGATAGTTCGAGTACAATGGTATCAAATTGCTGCAACAGTTCTTTTTCCCGTCGATCATCAATATCCTGCCTAGGGGCTGCAAAAGAGCCTTTGCCTGCGATTGTATATACATAGCCCTCACTTTCCAATTCCCGATAAGCCCGCTGTATGGTGTTGGGGTTAATGGCAAGGCTGGAAGCGATTTCCCGGATGGATGGCAGTTTCTCATCTGATTTTAAGACACCGGTAACTATGAGTTTTCGCAGCTGTTCTTTGAGCTGTTCATAGATTGGGCGGTTATCGCGGTAATTTAATTGAAACATAGAGAATTTTCACCTCCTGTTGTCTTGATAGTACTAACTGTGTTAATTGAACTAATACAGTTATAATATATTTATTTAAAAATGTCAATATGTTTTTTATTTTTCGTATCAATCATTCAAATTTGTTGCCTTGAAAGCGACGAGCTTGAACAATCTATACAAAAAATTCCGCTCAAAAACGTTTTTGTATGTTTTGTCTAAAATCGTCGCTTTGATCCAGACTTTTGCAAACGCCTAACCATGATTTTGAAAAAAGTAGACAAGATATTATTTTCCATAGAAAAAAGCTGCCAGAAGTAATAGTTCTGGCAGCTTAGTCTATCAATATGTTTCATGGTGATAACTTCTTATTCCGCACGCAGGGCAGCTACTGGATCACTTTTAGCAGCTTTTTTAGAAGGAATCAGCCCGCCGAGCAGGGTCAGGCCAATGCTTAACAGAATCAGCACGATTCCGGGAAGGAAAGGCAAAGAGGCATTGATATCCGTACGTTCTGCCAGGGCATGAATCAGTGCATTTCCAGGAATCAGCAGCAGCAGGGTCAGGCCGATGCCAATAAGGCCAGCACAAAAACCAATAATAAAGGTTTCCGCATTAAATACCTGTGAAATATTGCGCTTTGAGGAGCCAATGGCCCGCAGGATGCCTATTTCTTTTTTTCGTTCCAGTACGCTGATATACGTAATCACTCCGATCATTATGGAGGAAACCACAAGAGAGATGGCTACAAATGCGATCAGAACATAGCTGATGGTATCAATTATATCGGTCACTGATGACATCAGCGTTCCGACTACGTCGGTATAGCGGATCACTTTTTCCGGCGTTCCTTCTTTTTCCATGCGGCTGTTGTAGGTTTCTAAAATGTCCAGAACAGAAGCTTTACTTTCAAAGTCCTTGGGGTAAATGGCAATCTGGCTGGGCTTGTTGAGTTCTGCGTATCCCAGCTTTCGGATATTGCTATCATAAGAGGCATCCTCACGGGACATTAGGGAGCGGAGCAGCTCAGATAGTTCCTGTTCATTCATACGCAGCTCAACAGCACTCATTAATACCTCTGGATTAACATGGAAAGCCTGCTGCATGTTGGCCCCCATTTGTTTGATCATATTCTGCATACTACGCTCTAAGTTTTTGCTGGCTTGGTCTGCGATCTGTTCCATAATCGCTGTAATCTGATTTTGTACAGCATGAGAAAGCTGGTTTGTATAGTGTTTTAGAAGACTGCTAAGCTGTTCCTGCAAGGCAGTGAGATCCATGCTGTTTTGGATTCCTTCTGATAACTGCTGCTGAGTTTGGGGCTGCTGCAGGTAGGAGGAGAAGTGTTCTCCCATATTGCGTGGATCGGGCAGATGATTGGCAGCAGCATATTCCTCATAGCCGGTAAGAACCTGATTCAGGATTCGCTCCGTTTGTTCAGGTGAAATGGAAATATCTTCGTTTACTTTAAGAATTTCCGGTGCATATTCCGTGAACTTTTGCTGCGCTTCGGGCGTTTGCAGATACGCGGTCAGATAGGCGCTGAACTGTTCAGGATCGGTCAGTTTGTTACTGCTGGCATAGTCCAGATAGCCCTCCATCAGATCTTGAATCATATTCTGCAGCGGTTCCGCTGAAATCGAGATTTCGACGCTGTCTTGAATCAGGCTGCCAAGTTCTTTCGTCAAAATGCTTCTAGCCTCTGGGCTTTGCAGGTACTGTCCGGCATATTCGTTCAGCCTGAAATAATCTGCTTCTGGCTTATCAACGGCGTAACTTTGATATCCTTCAGCCAGGCTGCGGACCAGATTCTGCAGACCATCACTGGAGAAAGATAAATCCAGCTGTCCCAGAAGTTCCTGTGCATTAAGAGCGGATAGTTCGGGCATTGCAAAAGAGAATTGACTAAGGTCCGGCATAGCAGAGGAGAGCAAGCTGCTGAGCAGAGAGCTGTCAGTAAGCCCATTGCCAAGAGCATTTTCATCGAATTGAAAAGCTTCCCGCAGCTTTTCTTCATTAATGTGAAATAAAGAGGTCATATCAAAGGGAGCTGGCTGGTTATCTTCGCCAAAGGTTCGGCCGCTGAATACGTTTTTCTCCTTATTTGCCAGCTGTTGCTGGACAATCGTCTTGGATTCGGCCTGCTGGATTACATGGCGGGTCAGAGAGGCCGGATAACCGATGCCAGGGCTTAACATAGCAGCAGTCGTGTCCTCTGAAGGTTGTACGACACCTACAATGGTAAGCTTGTCACCTTGGCTGACCAGATTCCGCATATATTCGTCATCTTCGGATTTATCTTTCCACAGATCGTAGGCAGGGTCATATTCATAATGGTCTGCGCTATTGACAAGATGAAAGGTAATACCGAGAAAATCCTGGTAGGAATAAGAACTGATGTTCGAGACCTCTGCAGCTTTTTCTTCATTCATAAATTGACGGATCATTTCTTCCAGCTCTAGTGAGTCCCGCAGTCCCATAGTATAGAGCATTAGATCGCTGATGCTTCCGCGCGAAGTGAGGACAACGACACATTCCTTATAATTTTGGGGCCAACGGCCTGCTTTTACATCATACTGGCTTTGATACAAACCAGCATTATCCGGCATTTCATGAAAAACATTAGTATTCATCATGGCGGACATCATACTATTGGTACCGGAAGCACTGCCCAGTCCCAAGGCGGTAAAAAAACGGTCGGGATTGACTTGGCGCACCTGATTATCCTCCAGCCGGTAGATCTGCGGCGTGACATCATAGGAATATTCAATAGCATTGGTATACGATTCGATGCCGCTTGTTCCGCTGTCCAGATAGAGCTTTAAGGATTCTAAGTCATTGGGGTCTACTTTGGAGAGCATGGAAGTAATTCTCTGTGAAACATGAACTTCTCCAGAGGACTTTTGTGTATGGGAATTGACATGTTCCTCCATCATGGCAGTCATGTCAATGCCTGAACGTTGAATCTGCAGAGGATACTCGGAGAGGGTATCTTCCTCCACAGACTTAATATATTCACTGACTCCGTTTGACAAGGACAAAATCAGGGCAATGCCGATAATGCCGATGGAACCGGCAAAAGAGGTTAGAAGGGTCCGAGCCTTTTTGGTACGCAGGTTGTGAAAACTTAAAGAAAGCGCAGTGAGAAAGGACATGGAAGTCTTTCCCATATTTTTATGCACGGGGTTCTCCTGGCTATTTTCCTTGATATCAAGGGGATGGGAATCAGAACGGATCTTACCATCCTTAAGCTTAACGATACGAGTAGCATAAGACTGTGCTAGTTCTGGATTGTGAGTAACCATAACTACCAGGCGCTCTTTGGCTACTTCTTTTAAGAGATCCATAACCTGAATACTGGTATCACTGTCTAATGCGCCTGTGGGTTCGTCGGCAAGCAGAATGTCGGGATCATTGACAAGCGCCCGCGCAATCGCTACACGCTGCATCTGTCCGCCGGACATCTGCCCTGGCTTCTTATGGAGCTGTTCGCCAAGTCCGACTTGTTCCAGTGCCTTTTGGGCCCGTTTTCTGCGCTCTGCTTTAGAAATGCCAGAAATCGTCAGGGCCAGTTCTACATTGGATAGGATGTTTTGGTGCGGAATCAGGTTGTAACTTTGGAATACAAAGCCTATGGTGTGATTTCGATAGGAATCCCAGTCCCGGTCCTTGTATTTTTTTGTGGAAATGCCGTTAATAATCAGGTCTCCGCTGTCATAACGGTCCAGCCCGCCGATAATATTCAAAAGCGTTGTCTTTCCAGAACCGCTGGGGCCTAAGATGGCAACGAATTCATTTTCACGCAGATTCAGACTAACGCCGTCTAAGGCATTCTGGATAAATCCGCCGGTTTTGTATTGTTTGCATATCTTTTTGATTTGCAGCATGAAAGGACTCCTTTACAGTAATATAATGTATCCATAAGTATAGACGGTTTGTCTGCAAATTTCAATTTTATTTTCCAGAATTTGCATAATTTTCACATTTAGCTGGCGGAATCTATCTGTGCAGGAAGAAGAATGAAAATTTTGAAAAAACTATTGACATCTTGCAAAAACTGGTATAGAATTAACTCAAATTTCATAAATATAATCTGTCCGCCGACGAAAAGGAGGCGGGCCTAAAATCAAAACCGATGAAGTGGAGATAAAAATGAAAAGTGCGCTTACAGAGAGCAGGGGAAT
The DNA here is from genome assembly GCA_022791575.1 of Lachnospiraceae bacterium. GTDB lineage: Bacteria > Bacillota > Clostridia > Lachnospirales > Lachnospiraceae > JAAVZI01. Next base: position 85,919 of record JAAVZI010000029.1, on the reverse strand, counting down.
GCTGAGAACCCGCAGAAAGCAATTCATGCAGTCTTTTTTATAAGGGCTGGTAAATGGACCACGGAGGGTACTGTCAAAGCAGGTGACTGTGAGTATTCAGTAACGTTAGCATGCGTCAATTGCAGGGGATATGATGGTATCTCCATGAGTGTGTATAAGTGTGAGCTTATATGAATCAAGGTGGCAACGCGGATTTTTTCGTCCTTGGTGATTGTATATCATCAAGGCCTTTTTTGTGTTCAGATGATTGTAAATACTGAAAGGAGGAGCATTATGTTACAGCCGGATTTGGAACGGGCAAAGAAGCTTGCAGAGCAATATGCAGTCATACCGGTTCGCCGGGAAATCTTTGCTGATGTAAGAACACCCATAGAAGTATTAAGAATTTTGAAAAGGGAAAGTACTCATGTTTATCTTTTGGAAAGTGTGGAGAATCAGGAGAAATGGGGGCGTTATACGTATCTAGGCTACAAGCCTAGGCTGGAACTGTCTTGTATGAATCATGTTCTGACTGTCCGAAATGAAAAGGGACTGGTGCTCAAAGAACAAAGAACGGAACACCCGAATGCTATAATTGAGGAATTTATCAGAGAACACAGAGCGCCTAGGCTGAAAGGATTTCCGACCTTTACCGGAGGACTGGTAGGGTATGTTTCTTTTGATTATATCAAGTATAGTGAGCCTTCGCTGAATCTGGATGCAGAAGATGAGGAATGTTTTAAAGATATGGATCTGATGTATTTTGACAAGGTCATTGCCTATGACCATATAACACAGAAAATCAGTGTGATCTGTCATGCCAAGGCAGCAGATATAGAAAACAGTTATCAGAAGGCAGAGGAAGAGATTAACCATATGGTTCAGCTAATTGGGTCTGGAGTACCGGCTGATATAGAGCCGGCAAGACTGACCAGCGGATACCGCCGCCTTTTTGAAAAAGAAGAGTTCTGCCGGATGGTAGAGAGAGCTAGAGAATATATTTTCGAGGGGGATATTTTTCAAGTGGTGCTGTCAAACCGGCTGGAGGCAGATATGGAAGGAAGCCTTTTTGATACCTACCGGGTTTTGCGCACAATCAATCCGTCTCCGTATATGTTTTATTTCAGCAGTGAGGATATGGAAGTTGCAGGTGCTTCACCAGAGACACTGGTGAAGGTTGAAGACGGTGTGGTTCACACGTTTCCTTTGGCAGGGACGCGCAGGAGAGGAAAGACTCCAGAAGAGGATCAGGAGTTAGAGCGGGAATTGTTAAATGATGAAAAAGAATGCTCCGAACATAATATGCTGGTGGATCTGGGCAGAAATGATGTGGGAAAAGTCAGTCAGTTCGGCAGTGTGGAAGTAGAAACCTATATGTCCATAGAACGTTTCTCTCATGTGATGCACATTGGCTCTACCGTAAAAGGGAAGCTTTGCCAGGAACAGACGGCATTGGATGCCTTGAATGCCATTCTGCCGGCAGGAACGTTATCTGGAGCGCCTAAAATCCGGGCTTGTGAGATTATTAACCAATTGGAGAACAATAAGCGGGGAATCTATGGCGGAGCCATTGGATATATAGATCTGAGCGGCAATCTGGATACCTGTATTGCAATTCGAATTGCATTTAAGAAGAATGGGAAAGTATTTGTCCGAAGCGGGGCAGGCATTGTGGCCGACAGCGTTCCGCAACAGGAATACCAAGAATGTATTAATAAAGCCGAAGCGGTGATGAAAGCAATCGAGGCTTCCCAGGAAATGGAGGATAGAAATGATAGTATTGATTGATAATTATGACAGTTTTTCCTATAACTTATATCAGCTGATCGGCGGAATAGATCCAGATATCCGGGTATTACGAAATGATGAGAAAAGTGTGGAAGAGATCGCAGAAATGAAACCGACGCATATATTCTTGTCACCGGGTCCCGGCAGGCCGAAAGAAGCGGGGATTTGTGAACAGGCGGTAGAATATCTGAAAGGAACCATTCCAATATTCGGTGTCTGTCTTGGACACCAGGCCATCTGTGAAGCATTTGGCGCTGTGGTAGGGCATGCTGGGAAGCTCATGCATGGCAAAAAGTCAGATATTCGTCTGGATATAAAAAGCCCCATTTTCAAGGGGCTGCCGGAAGTGGTTTCGGCAGCAAGATATCATTCTTTAGCAGTAAGAGAGGACACTCTGCCGGAAGAACTGCTGATTACGGCCCGCTCTGATGATGGTGAGGTCATGGCGGTACAGCATAGGGATGATCCGGTGTTTGGGGTGCAGTTCCATCCAGAATCTATTTTGACAAGATATGGGGCAGAAATGATTCATAATTATTTAAATGTATAATGTATAGAGTGTTTTTATAATTTTTTAGGGCAATTACGCGCTAGAGCATTCGTGTAGAATAGGAGGATCATACAATGATTAGAGAAGCGATTACCAGGTTGTCAAACAGTGAGAACATCAGTTCGGATACGGCACTTGCAGTAATGGATGAAATTATGGGCGGAAAAGCAACTCCAAGCCAGATCGGAGCATTTTTAACCGTTCTCCATATGAAGGGGGAAACGGTAGAGGAGATTACAGCATGTGCAAAGGGAATGCGTAAATTTGCAGAAAAGGTAGAACATGAACAGGATGTATTAGAAATTGTCGGAACGGGAGGCGACTGTGCCAATACCTTTAATATTTCAACTATTTCTTCGATTGTAGCAGCCGCAGCCGGAGTTGCAGTGGCAAAGCATGGCAACCGGGCAGCATCGAGTAAATGCGGTGCAGCAGATTGTTTGGAGGAACTGGGTGTGCAGTTGTCTATAGCGCCAGAGCGAAACAGCCAGATTCTTAAGGATACGAATCTTTGTTTTATGTTTGCACAGCGTTACCATAGTGCCATGCGTTATGTAGGGCCGGTCAGAAAAGAGATAGGCATTCCGACGGTCTTTAATATTCTGGGTCCCTTAACGAATCCGGCAGAGAATAAATTTCAGCTGCTTGGAGTATACAGAGAGGAACTGTTAGAACCTATGATTACGGTACTAGGTAATCTGGGTGTGGAACGTGCTATGGCAGTATATGGACAGGATTGCCTGGATGAAATATCGTTGAGTGCCCCGACCACTGTCTGTGAGCTGACAGACGGACAGATCATCCATTATGAAATTTGTCCAGAGCAGTTTGGATTTGAACGATGCAGAAAGGAAGATCTGGCCGGCGGCAGTCCGGTGGAAAATGCTCAGATTGCAAGGGACATTTTAAAGGGCACCAAAGGACCTAAGAGAAATGCAGTTCTTTTAAATGCGGGGGCAGCCCTTCATGTGGTGAAGCAGATTTCCATACAGAAGGGAGTTGCCATTGCTGCAGAAATGATTGACAGTGGAAAAGCGCTGAAGAAACTAGAGCAGTTTGTATCAGAGACCAACCGATAGGAGGCACGTAATGATTTTAGATGAAATCGCAGCAAAGACGAGAGAACGGCTGAAAGAATTGAAGGCACAAAGGCCGTTAGAAGAAATACGCAGAGAGGCAGAACGGATGGAAATAACGAAGCTGTTTCCATTTGAACGGGCATTGCAGGGCAAAGACATTTCATTGATCTGTGAGATAAAGAAAGCCTCTCCTTCCAAGGGTGTGATTGCACAGGAGTTTCCTTATCTGGAGATTGCAGCAGATTATGAGCAGGCAGGGGCTTCGGCAATATCCTGCCTGACAGAGCCATTTTATTTTCAGGGGAATAATGAATATCTGGCGGAGATTGCGGCGGAACTTTCGATTCCCGTACTGCGGAAAGATTTTACAATAGATGAATATATGATCTATGAGGCAAAGCTTTTGGGAGCTTCAGCCGTACTGCTGATTTGTGCCATATTGGATGTACAGGCGTTGAAAGATTATGTACAGCTTGCTCACAGTCTTGGCCTTTCTGCCCTGGTAGAAACCCATAATGAGGCGGAGATACAGATGGCGCTGGAGTCCGACGCCAGAGTGATTGGTGTGAATAACCGGGATTTAAGGGATTTTACGGTGGATCTTAATAACAGTCTGCGGCTGCGGAAGATGGTACCAGAGGATAAGATCTTTGTATCTGAAAGCGGCATTCAGACAGCACAGGATGTGGAAAGGCTGCGTCTGAATGGCACAAATGCAGTGTTAATCGGTGAGACACTGATGAGGAGTCAGGATAAAAAACGGGAACTGGAGCGGCTGCGGGGAGCTGTATAATCTATAATGAGTGAAAGACTACTGCCTGGGCAGGCTTATATCGGAAATATGAAAAATATATGTTTTTTCTTAAGAAATGATTGTTTTTTTGTTGATTATCATGTAGAATTATACTCATGTTATAATTACTGGAGGTTAAAAAATGGCGAATAAAAACAGCAAAGAAACACAACATCAAAGCAATGCAGAGGAAGGACGTGTTACGACCAGATACGACCGGAAGCTGCAGAGAAGAGAAGAAGAAGCTCTGAGACAAAAAAAGCGTAAGATGGCAGTGATGGGAACAGGAATTGTAATTGTAGCAATCTGTATTGTGGCAGTAGCATTTCTGATCTATGCAAAAGTCGGTGAAAGTATTTCTTATATAAAAATAGATGATAAGAGTATCAGCCGGTCAGAGTTCAATTATTATTATAATATGGCTGTCAATGAAGGTGCAGCAACTTATTCTTCTTATGGCCTGGATACCACCAAGCCCTTGGATCAGCAGCAGTATATTCTGGATAACAGCATAACCTGGAAAGATCATTTTGAGCAGATGGCAACCGAACAGATTGTACGTGTTAAGGCAATGCTCAAAGATGCAGAGAAGAATAATTTTAAAGGGGATGTAGAGGAAGAATACAAGAGAAATGTTCAGACCATTGCAGATATGGCAAAAACCAATAAGGTGTCTGAGAAAGAATATTATGAAAAGACCTATGGAGATGCCAAAGAAGACATAGAAGAATATGTCAAAGAGAATATTCTGGCAAGCCAGTGGTACGAAGAGGTATCCGACAAACAGGATATTACAGATGAAGCAATTGAAGAATATTATAACGAAAATAAGATGGATTATGACCGGGTTTCCTATTATATATCAACTGTGACTGCTGAAGGCGTAACAGTTGGTTCCAGCTCTGATGCAGAGATAGAAACCGCTATGGCTCTTGCCAGAACCAAGGCAGAAGCACAGCTGAATTCAATTGAATCTTCCGGTGAATTAATTGAAAATGCTGGAAAAAGCGGTAAAACTGTATTAGTGGAGTGGCTTTTTGCAGATGAGCGTAAGAAAGATGACACAGCTGTACTGGATGATACGGGTTCTGCCTTGTGCTACGCAGTGAAATTCTGTAAAAGAGAAAGAAATGAAGAACCGTCAGCAGACTTTTATGCAGTTATGACGAATGACGAGAAAGCAGATGAAAACAAGATACTGGAGGAATGGAAATCAGGTGAAAAGACCGAAGAATCATTTATTAAACTGGTGGACAAGTATACACAAAATACTTCGGTAAAGGATGGTTTCTTTGAAGGGACGGTAGCAGATGATGTAGCTAATGTGCCAGGACTTTCCGATTGGTTATTTGATAAAGATCGTAAGGAAGGTGATACCGTTGCAATGACATCAGATGATGGAGGCAAGTTTGTTATTTATTATAAAGGTGAAAATGAGCCAGGCTATAAGCTGCAGATCCGTGCTTCTCTTCTGAATACAGCTATGCAGGATTATATAAAGAAACTGACAGACCCAATTAAGGTAGCAGACCCCAACGGAGTATTAAAATACTTAAGTCAGGCAGGCGGACAATAATGAACCATATTATATCAAAATTATTAATCTACGGCGATATGCCCAAAGATTCGATCTTAATGGAATTTGGCAGTATTTTTAAGGATCTGCAGTCCGGGGAAACGAATAGGGATGAATTGGTAACCCGCATTTATCAGCAGGTGAAAAGGATTCTGGTCGTTGCAACCGATTACGGCTTTGATAAAAATCTGTGGCATAACTACTTGACATTTTTATTAATTACCAATGAGAATCCATTCAGCATTACCTGTGAGAAAACAGGAGCCAGCGATGGCAGTGTCAATTGTTTTGCCAAAAGTGATTTCAAGGCATTTCAGGATTTATTCCATTATGATTTTACAGAAATCGAAGAGAAACTGTCGATTGACTGTTTCAGCATTCTGTCTAATTACAGAGCGATTGGAAAAAAGGAGCTGATGTATAACAAGAATGTCAGTGAAAAGGTACAGGCGCTTAGTATAAAGCTGGAGCAAGCTAGCGATGAAGAAGAATTTTTCCAGTCAGTGACAGAATTTTATCGTGCATATGGTGTAGGAATGTTCGGCCTGAATAAAGCATTTCGTATTGCTGGAACGGATGGAACAAAAGTGGAATTCCAGCCGATCAATAATATGGATAAGGTTATGCTGAACGACCTGATTGGCTATGAGATTCAGAAGAAAAAACTAGTGGATAATACAAAAGCCTTTGTAGAAGGCAGAAAAGCTAACAATGTCCTGCTGTTTGGCGATAGCGGAACTGGGAAATCTACCAGTATCAAGGCGATTGTCAATGAATTTTATGGTCAGGGACTTCGGATGATTGAGATTTACAAGCATCAGTTCAAAGATTTGTCCAATGTCATTGCACAGATTAAGAATCGAAATTATAAATTTATTATTTATATGGATGATTTATCTTTTGAAGAATTCGAGGTAGAATATAAGTTTCTCAAGGCAGTAATAGAGGGCGGCGTAGAAACAAGGCCGGATAATATCCTGATTTATGCAACCTCTAACCGCCGCCACTTAATTAAAGAAAACTGGAATGACAGAAACGATATAGAACACGATAATGGTATGCATCGTTCCGATACTATGGAAGAAAAACTTTCGCTGGTTAACCGTTTTGGGGTAACCATTAATTATGCAAAACCAAGCCAGAAGGAGTATTTCCATATTGTAATAGGTTTAGCCCGTAAGGCAGGCATTACCATGAGTGATGAAGAACTTTGCGCAGAAGCCAATAAATGGGAGCTGAGTCATGGAGGCATTTCTGGAAGAACAGCGCAGCAATATATTAATTATGTGCTTGGAAGCGAGATATCCTAATATTTGTTTTTAACAAAATAGTAATTAAATGAAGAATACTGCACTTATTTGATAGGTTTAATCAGATTAGTGCAGTATTTTATTTTTTCTATTGACAAATAACATGATTGGTGATATGGTTAATTGCATAAGTAATGAACCATATAAGATGTGAATAGGCTGGTATTGTTTTAATAAATCAAAGTCATAATTAAAGCGACGAGTTTGAACAATATATACAAAAATTCCGCTCAAAGACGTTTATAATTCGCTCCATTTTTGTATATATTGCCCAAACTCTGACATAGAAATAGGAGTTTCGCAAATGCCTAAAAATACATAAATTTTAGAAAGGAGATGAAAATCATGCAGATGAATTTCAGCTCAGATAAATCCATTTATGTGCAGATCAGTGAGATGATAGAGAATCAGATTTTAAGAGATATTCTTCTGGAGGAAGAGAGGGTATTAAGTACCAATGAATTTGCCAGAATGTACTCGATTAACCCGGCTACTGCGGCAAAAGGAATTAATATGCTTGTGGACAGCGGTGTTCTTTATAAAAAACGGGGAATTGGCATGTTTGTTGCAATAGGTGCAAAGGAGAAGATTATGAAAAGGCGAAAAAGTGAATTCTATGACAATTATATAAAGAAAATTTTGGAGGAGGCAGAAAGTCTGGGTATAACCAGAGAGGAACTGGTGGAAATGATTGTTGAACAAAAGGGAGGTAAGGATCATGAGTAACTTGATACTGCGGGCGGAAAAGATAGGTAAGAACTATAAGGATAAAGAGGTGCTCAAGGAACTGGATCTGGTGCTGGAGCCGGGAAAAATCTATGGTCTGGTTGGAAGGAATGGTGCAGGAAAGACGACTCTGCTTTCGATATTGTCTGCGCAGGCCAGAGCAAGCGCAGGAGGGGTATATTTGGGTGATGACCCAGTATGGGAGAATCAGCAGGCTCTGAATCATATTTGTTTTTCAAGGGAATTGGGGATGGCGGGAACAGGAGCAAATGCCGCGATTATGGGGCTGGAAGCTAAAGATTATTTAAAATTAGCTGCCCTATTCCGGCCAAACTGGGATCAGAAAATGGCCGAGCGGCTTGTAAAGGAATTTCGGCTGGATGTAAAACAGCGGTTGAATAAAATGTCTAAGGGTATGCTTTCCATGCTGACTATAATAGTTGCTATGGCAAGCCAGGCTGAATATACATTTTTGGATGAACCGGTATCGGGGCTGGATGTAGTGGCACGTGAACAGTTTTATAAGCTATTGTTAGAGGAATATACAAGGACAGGCAGAACTTTTGTAGTATCTACGCATATCATTGAGGAAGCAGCAGATGTACTGGAAGAGGTGATTGTATTAAAGGATGGAAAAATTATCTTAAAGGAGAATACCTGCAGTTTATTGCAGAGGGCCTTTTATATCTCTGGGAAAAAAGAAGAGGTAGAACAGGCTGTCCAAGGGCTGCGGATCTATCATAAGGAAACCTTTGGCAGAAGCAGCAGTGTGGTTGTACTTTTAGAACCTGGACAAAAAATAGGAAATAGGGGGAATCTGGATATTCAGCCGGTAAATCTGCAGAAGGTATTTCTGGCGCTTTGCGGAAAGGAGGATTCCGATGAATAAAAGCTTCCGTTACTGGTTAAAAAATGCAGAAGACATGGTTGTGGTTCCTATGATTGGCGCAGTATGTATCACCGGGCTGCAGTTGGCAGTGAGCGGAGAATGGAACGTTGTTCGGCTATTGGGGCTGGCGCTAATGATTTTTTGGGCTGATATGGTTTTATTGGTGAACGCACAGGGACTGCAGGTTCTTTCTCTTGGTATTATTTTAGGAGGAACACGAAAAAACGGTATTTATGGTGTACATTTCATGAACTTTTCTGCATTGCTTCAGATTGAACTTCTGCAGTTACTTTTATTTTGTCTGCCATTTTTCAATCGGAAGCTGCAGCTGGTGCTGCTTTGCTATACACCAGCAGTTTATTTCACGGTCAGCGGCGTGGCCTTACTGATTACATGTTTACAGATTCGGTATGATAAGCTCTATAAAGTCATTTATATTATCAGCTGCATGACTGCTGGAGGTACTGTCGGCTTTTATTTTAGTGTAGTTGCATTGGGGGGACAGGTATCGATGGCTTTGCATGGATTGGTTCTGGGAATTCTTTTTGCAGCTGGAATAGTATTGTATATAGCTGGCAGTTTGATTCAGGCGAAGGCAATCCGCCATATGGACGCAATGGTTTAGGAGGGATGAAGGATGAAAGAAATGATAATAAGGACGGAGAAGGTGGAACGAGACTGGAGATTCGGTATTATGCTGGTAGCTTTTGGCGTTTGGGTGATTTGTGTGTTAATTATCTGGATGGTCACTATAGCTACGGAGTATCCTGACAAACTGGAAATGCTACCGGCTGGAACCTTATGCTTTGTTCTGGTAATGGCAGTAATGCGTTATTTTACTTATTCCAGCTTTGCTGCCACTTATAAACTGGCTGTCAGCATGGGGCGGACTAGGCGTTCCTTCCTTACAGCGCATCTGTGTCTGGAAATTCTCTCTATCGTACTGATGTTCGCCGTTGGGTATGGGCTTTATAGGCTAGAGCTTTTACTTCAGGAGCAGATGGGAATTGCGGTTTATATATTCAAGCTGGATGGCCTGTTTGAGTTAAAAAATATGATCATTCTAGGAGCATTTTTGACTGTGATGAATCTGTTTACCGGTGCGGTTTATCTTTGGAACGCGTGGGTGCCTGCAGCATTTTGGATTTTGGTCAATATAGCTGCGGTGATGATGATTAATATAGAAGATGGAAAAGAGGGAATATTATTTTGGCTTTACCATAGATTTTGTACTATGCCCTCTTATGGAATGGTATTGCTGTCCCTTTTGTCAGCGGTTCTGCTTGGAGAAATCGGACGCAGGATTCTGTATGGAAAAACTATCTAATATAAAAAGATATTCATAATATTTGATTTTACGATCAATATTTCTTGACAAATGACTGCAGATGGAATAGAATATAGACAATTTTATAAGGAAAAGGCAAGGAAAAGAAGAGTAGATTATCTGCGCTTTTACAGAGAATCCATAGTGCTGAGATTGGATAAAGTATAAGATAATGGAACATGGTCTTGGAGCCGCGTACCGATCATATTGTGAAAGGCTGCGACGGGAGCGCCCGTGATAGCGCCGGACGATTGATGAATCATTTCTCATCCGTAGTTAATAAGGCTTATACTGTGAAGTATAGGTGAATTTGGGGTGGTAACACGAAGCTATGCAAATGGTTCTCCGCATATTGGACATATTGCAGCGCTTCTGCCGGGAGATGTTCTAGCTCGTTATTACAGGGCTAAAGGGGATCGGGTGTATTTTGTTTCCGGCAGTGACTGCCATGGAACGCCGGTTGCGGATCAATTGGCCGGCTTGTCAGAGCAAATATAAATGAAATATAGCTGCGGAACGTATTTGCTTGTACGTTCTGCAGCTGTTTTTGAGAGGGGGATTGGTCAGCGGCTGCTTTGATAGGGCTGGTCTGCCGGATAACCGGTCGTCAGCTTCTGCATACATCGCTGCAGGGCATCTTTGGAATTTTTCCAATCCGCCTCTTTATTTTTATAATCAAATTTATCAATAAACCAGGAGATATCTTCATCCAGTCTTTCCAAGGCAGCTTCCATCTGCGGAAACAGTATATTATGGAATTCTTCGCGCTGTTTAGCCCCCATAGCCTGTTCTGCCTGTTCAACAAGAATCTGCAGGTGATGCAGACAGAAGCCTTTGGCGCTTTTAAATATCTGATAAAATTCTTCGTCACTGCGGAGCATTAGAAAAAACGTATCAATATAACGTGCAAAGGTCTCTTGATTCTTCTGGCAGATCAGGCAGTCACTAGTAGTTTTTTGCAGATAGGAGCCAAGGCTGGTTTTCGTCTGGCTGCTGTCTTTCTTCAGTTTATCCAGCAGGCCGGACTTGGAAGATGAGAAGCCTTTCATCTGTTTATGAAGTTCCTTTTTTACTTCTCGAAGATAAGACTGCATCATAATTGCATTTCCTAGAGAATTGCCATAAGTAAACATTTTTTTATAATGCTCGCTGCAGAAGCCGTGTTTATTCGTCTGCTCTCGAATATCAGTCTGCATATAGGCACTGGCGCTGCCTAGTATATAATCCAGATTGTCCCGTTCCAATTTCCGCTCAATAAAGCAGAATGGACATTCGTCCTTTTCCTTAAATGCATCCATCAGTGGAATGGTATATAACGTTTCTTTCATACAGGTTCTCCTCTGCAGAGAAAAGCGTCAGTTTTGACGCTTTTTCTGAATCTATTTATTCGTACGCTGGCTGATGGGGACATAAGCTGTCCGTTCGCTGATGCTCTTATAGGCGGGACGAATAATCTTACCGTTATTCACCAGCTCTTCAATTCGGTGAGCACTCCATCCTACAATACGTGCAATCGCAAAGATCGGAGTAAACAATTCATTAGGCAGGCCTAACATCTGATATACAAAACCGCTGTAGAAATCCACATTAGCGCTGACGCCTTTATAGATTTTTCGTTCTTTGGCAATGACCTGAGGTGCCAGTTTTTCCACTAATGCATATAGGTTGTACTCATCCAGCATATTCTTTTCCTTGGATAACTTTTTCACAAAACCTTTGAATACGCGGGCACGCGGGTCAGAGAGAGTAGACTGCATGACCCATACCATAAATTAATCCCGCGTGGTCAAAGGCTTCTTTGTTAAGAAGCTTTTCCAGATAATTGCGAACCTGATCTTCATCGGCCCAGTCATCAATGTGATGCTTTATGTCGTCGAACATTTGTACGACTTTTATATTCGCGCCGCCGTGTCTGGGCCCTTTCAACGAGCCAAGGGCAGAGGCAATAGCAGAATAAGTATCCGTACCGGATGAAGTTACTACATGAGTAGTAAAGGAGGAGTTATTACCGCCGCCATGTTCCGCGTGGATGACTAGTGCAAGATCCAATAGCCTAGCTTCTAGTTCCGTATAAGAGCTGTCTGCACGCAGCAGTCTTAGAATATTTTCAGCTGTAGACAATTCTGGTAAAGGAGAATGAATGAATAAGCTGTTGCCGTCATGGTAGTGGCTGTAAGCTTGATATCCATATACCGACAGAAGTGGAAAAAGGCTGATTAACTGGAGACACTGGCGGAGTACATTAGATATGGAAGTATCGTCTGCACGGTCATCGTAGGAATAAAGTGTCAGCACGCTTCTTGCCAGTGTATTCATCATATCCTGGCTAGGCGCTTTCATAATAATATCCCTTACAAAGCTCGTAGGAAGGGAGGAGCGATACTGGGCAAGAATATTATAAAAACTTTGCAGTTCATCATGGGAAGGCAGCCTGCCAAACAACAGGAGATAAGCAGTCTCTTCGAATCCGAACCTCTTGTCCTTCATAAATCCTGCAACCAGGTCCTCTACATCTACGCCACGGTAATACAATTTGCCGTCGCATGGAACGGAAACACCGTCAACCATCTCGGAGGAACAGATTTCTGAAATATTGGTAAGGCCGGTTAACACACCTTTTCCGTTTAAATCGCGCAATCCGCGCTTCACCTCATATTTCGTATACAGTTCAGGGTCCTGCTGATTGTTTTCCTTGCATAGCTTTGATAATTTTAAAATTTCGGGGGTAATCTCTGAAAAGCGATCTGAATACATAAATACACCTTCTTTCTTAGCGGAACCGTGAAAATAAATCCGCTGATTCTATCACATACCATCATGACGTATCTGGCTTCGCCGTAAGAATGATATAGTGTCTGACAATATTATACCATAAAATGGGAGGTATCAGCAACTCCATAATTTTGAAATATTTGTGTCCTCACCAGCATTTGCCATGATAGAACAAGAAAAGCTGTAACAAAAATAAAAAATTCTTTGCTAATTTAGTAAAAGTTTGGTATACTATTTATAAGAATGTGCTGAAATATTATTTCACTGCGCAGAACAAAATGATGTCTGGTTTTTCGCAGGGAACACGTTTAGGTAAGAACAGGAGGTTATGATATGGAGAATAAGAATCATTTAGGTGAAGTACAGATCGCAGATGATGTGGTGGCAATTATAGCAGGGCTGGCTGCAACAGAGGTAGAAGGAGTGGATTCCATGGCAGGAAACATTCCGCACGAATTGATTTCCAAGCTTGGAATGAAAAAATTATCAAAAGGTGTTAAGGTAGAGCTTTTAGATGGAAATGTCAATGTAGACCTGACTTTAAACCTGGCTTATGGATATAATATTCCAGATACATCCAGAGAAGTACAGCGAAAGGTAAAGGATGCTATTGAGAATATGACCGGACTGACAGTAGAGGATGTAAATGTACGGATTACCGGTGTAAATATGCAGTCTGCTGATAAAAAGGAAGATTAAGATAGGCAGAGCGGTCCGGCCGGTTTATGCTGGATCGTTTTTGCGGATTATGCATAGTTACAGCTTCAGGGAGGACATTTATGAATCGCTACAAACTAAGAGAACATACGTTCAAACTTCTTTTTCTGGCAGAGTTTTACAGAGAAGAGGAGCGGGCGGAACAGATACAGTTATATTTTGAAAGAGAAGAGCTGGAAGGAGCCGGCCAGGATGCCCGGAATCTGGTGATAGCCAAATATGAAAATGTGCTGGAGCAGGTGGAAGTGATTGATAACCGAATAAACACGGTCGCTTCTAATTGGAAAACAGACCGTATGGGAAAGGTAGATTTGTCCATATTAAGGCTTGCTGTATATGAAATGGATTATGACGATGGAGTACCGACAGGAGTTGCAATCAATGAAGCCGTAGAACTTGGCAAAAAGTATGGACAGGATGAGTCACCGGCCTTTATCAATGGCATACTGGCAAAATTGTGTTAGGAGTATAGGTTCATGCGGAGAAATGTGTATACGGTAGGTCAGGTGAATTCCTATATTAAAAATATGTTTACACAGGATTTTATGCTGAACCGCATTTATATTAAAGGAGAAGTATCTAATTGTAAATATCATGGCAGCGGACATCTTTATTTTACCTTGAAAGATGAGACAGGAACCATTTCTTGTGTAATGTTTGCAGGACAGCGGCGCGGCCTTGCATTCCGTATGGAGGAGGGGCAGAAGGTCATTGTCCTTGGTACGGTGGATGTATATGAGCGAGACGGCAGATATCAGCTCTATGCCCGTGAAATTCTGTTAGACGGTGCCGGAGATCTATACCAGCGGTTCCAGAAGCTAAAGGAAGAGCTGGAAGAGATGGGCATGTTTGCAGAGGAATACAAGAGGCCCATTCCGAGATTTGCAGGCAAGATCGGCATTGTTACCGCCCAGACAGGGGCGGCAATTCAAGATATCCGCAATATCGCCAGCAGGAGGAACCCTTATGTTCAGTTGATTCTCTGTCCTGCCAGAGTGCAGGGAGAAGGTTCAGCGGAATCTATTGCTCAGGGAATCAAAAGGCTTGATGCCTATGGGGTTGATGTTATAATCGTTGGAAGAGGCGGAGGCTCTATCGAGGATCTATGGGCATTTAATGAAGAAATGGTGGCAAGGGCTATATTCCATTGTGAGACCCCAGTCATATCGGCGGTTGGCCATGAGACGGATTATACAATTGCAGATTTTACAGCGGACCTGAGGGCGCCGACGCCTTCCGCTGCAGCAGAGCTGGCAGTATATGAGGTTCAGCAGGTTTATGGGCAGCTGGAAAGCATAGAGTATACTTTGAGAAGAACTATGCAGCAGCGGACGCAGGATTGGCGCAGACAGTTAGAGCAGCTGCAGTTAAAGCTCAAACTGGCCAGTCCCCACCATCAGCTGCAGCAGAATCAGCAGTATCTGGCAGAACTGGAAGATCGTTTAAGAACATGTATGGAACAACAGCTTCTGTCTAAAAAGCATCAGCTGGAACTTTATATACAGAAAGTAGAAGGGTTGTCGCCTCTGGCAAAGTTAAAACAAGGTTATGTATTCGCGACGGACGAACAGGGAAGAGCTTTGCAGCATTGTTCACAGGTCAGCCAGGGAGAATTACTGGATATTCATCTGCAGGATGGAACGATAAAGGCAGAAGTCATAGAATCTGTTAAGGAGGAAAGGAAGGTCTGAGATGGCAGGGAAAAGTCTGGAGGAAAGTTTTACAGAGCTAGAAGAGGTTATTACGAAGCTGGAACAGGAGCCTGCCTCATTGGAAGAATCTTTTCAGCTATACAAAAAAGGCATGGACCTACTGAAACAATGCCATAAAAGCATTGATAGGATTGAGAAAAAAATGCTGGTACTGAACGAGGAGGGTACAACCGATGAATTTTAAAGAACAGTGTCAGGAAAAAACCGCATATGTGGAATCCATATTACAGAAATTTCTTCCTCAGGAAGAAGGATATCAAAAGACGGTCATTGAGGCTATGAATTACAGCCTGACAGCAGGAGGTAAGAGGCTTCGACCTCTGCTCATGCTGGAAGTTTACCGGCTATATGGCGGTTCTGGAGACGAAATTGAATCTTTCATGGCGGCGCTGGAGATGATTCATACCTATTCCCTAGTTCACGATGATCTACCAGCTATGGATAATGATGAATATCGGAGAGGAAGAAAGACAACGCACATCGTTTATGGAGAAGCAATGGGTATTCTGGCAGGAGACGGTCTTTTGAATTATGCCTTTGAGACGGCTGCCGGTGCATTTGCTGATACTGCAGATCCGGCAAGACTTGGCAAAGCGCTGCAGATTCTGTCGAAAAAGGCTGGAATCTACGGAATGATAGGCGGACAATGTGTGGATATTGAGTCAGAAGGGCTTTCTTTTGGGCAGGAGCGGCTGGATGTCATCTATCAGCTGAAGACCAGTGCGCTGTTAGAAGCAGCATTTATGATCGGTGCTGTGCTGGCAGGAGCGCCGGAAGATCAGATTGTACTAGTGGAAGAAATTGCCAAGGATGTAGGGCTGGCTTTTCAGATTCAGGATGATATATTGGATGTAACAAGTACAACTGAGCAGTTAGGAAAACCAGTACACAGTGATGAGAAAAATCAGAAGGTCACTTATGTGACCTTAATAGGGATTGAGAAAGCAAAAGAAGCGGTAGAACAGATATCTGGACGGGCAATCGAGAAGCTGGCCAGTATTAAGGGAGATACGGAATTTCTATCACAGTTGCTGCAATCCCTGATTAATAGGCAGAAATAATGGAGAAGTTATGGTATTAGAAAAGATAACAAAGGAAAATGACATCAAGGATATTCCAGAGGATCAGCTGCCGCTTTTGGCAGAGGAAATCAGGGAATTTCTTATAGAAAAGATCAGCTGCAGCGGTGGGCATCTGGCATCGAACCTAGGTGTGGTAGAACTAACTATGGCCCTTCACAGAGAATTGAATCTTCCAGAGGATAAGATTATATGGGATGTAGGACATCAGTCTTATATTCATAAGATTCTGACCGGAAGACAGGAAGGATTCGAGCATTTGCGTGAGTTTGGCGGAATGAGTGGTTTTCCCAAGCGTAAGGAAAGTCTTTGTGACAGTTTTGATACCGGACACAGTTCCACATCTATTTCAGCAGGGCTGGGATATGTGGCGGCTAGGGAACTGCAGGGTGGGAATAATACCGTTGTATCTGTGATTGGAGACGGTTCTCTGACAGGCGGCCTGGCGATTGAAGCACTGAATAACGCTTCTCAGCTGAAAAGCAATTTTATTATTATCTTAAATGATAATAAAATGTCTATTGCAGAAAATACTGGGGGTATAGCGACACTGCTCAACAATATCCGTACGGCGGGTTCTTATGAAGAATTAAAGTCTGGGGTTACCACCACCCTTTCGAGGATTCCGGTTTATGGAGACCGCATGGTTGGGAAAATCCGCAAAGCCAAAAGCAGCTTAAAGCAGCTGGTAATACCGGCTGGTATGCTGTTTGAAGATATGGGCATTACCTATCTGGGTCCAGTAGACGGCCATGATATCGAACAGCTGAGGAAGGTGATTCGTTTAGCAAAAAGAGTCAATAATGCAGTGATTATTCATGCCTTAACGAAGAAAGGAAAAGGTTATGAGCCGGCAGAGCGGCATCCAGCCAGGTTCCATGGCACCAATGCATTTGAGATTCAGACCGGACTGCTGAAAGATAAGAAGAACAAGGCAGATTATACGGATGTCTTTTCTACTGTGATGTGCAAATTAGGAGAACGAGATGAGAATATTGTCGCAATTACTGCCGCCATGCCTGATGGAACCGGACTGAACCGCTATGCCAGACAGTTTCCAGAGCGCTTTTTTGATGTGGGAATTGCGGAAGGGCATGCGGTGACCTTTGCAGCAGGACTTGCGGCAGCAGGGATGAGACCGATTGTGGCAGTATATTCTTCCTTTTTGCAGCGTGCCTATGATCAGGTTCTGCATGATGTCTGTATGCAGAATCTGCCGGTTGTATTTGCGATTGACCGTGCTGGTCTGGTAGGCAGTGATGGCGAGACTCACCAGGGCGTTTTTGATCTGTCGTATCTGGGAAATATCCCCAATATGACGATTATGGCGCCTAAGAATAAATGGGAGCTGTCAGATATGATGAAGTTTGCAGTCCGGTTTGACGGTCCGATTGCCATACGGTATCCAAGAGGCACAGCCTGTGATGCATTTAAGGAACAAAGAGAGAACATATGTTTAGGGAAAGCGGAGATACTTAAGAAGGGAAAAGAGATACTATTGTTTGCTTTGGGAAATATGGTAGAGACAGCCTGGCGGACAGCAGAGCTTCTGAGTCAAAAGGGCCTCTGCCCTACGGTAGTTAATGCCCGGTTTGCCAAACCCTTTGATAAAAAGCTGCTTCGGGAACTGGCAGCGGAACATTCGCTGCTGGTTACGCTGGAAGAAAATGTAGCGAATGGAGGAATGGGGCAGCGAATATTGGAATTTGTCAGGGAAGAGGAGTTATACGATCAGGTCCAGATCCTGGCAATACCAGATGAATTTGTAGAACATGGGAACGTAGGGATACTAAGGGAAAAGCTGGGACTGACTCCAGAGCAGATTGCACAGCAGCTTGGAGGGCAGGAACAATTATGAAGAAACGGTTAGATGTACTGCTGGTAGAGAAGAATCTGGCGGCTTCTAGGGAAAAGGCCAAGGCGGTTATTATGGCTGGCAGTGTATTTGTAGATGGACAGAGAGAGGATAAGGCCGGAACGGCATTTGAAGAGACAGTTACCATTGAAGTCAAGGGAAAGCCGCTTCCTTATGTCAGCCGGGGAGGATTGAAGTTAGAAAAGGCAATGAAGGAATTCGGCGTGAAGACGGAAGGAAGCATCTGTATGGATATCGGGGCCTCAACGGGAGGATTTACAGATTGTATGCTTCAGAATGGAGCAGTGAAAGTCTATGCGGTAGATGTTGGACATGGACAGCTGGACTGGAAGCTTCGACAGGACGAACGAGTGGTCTGTATGGAAAAGACCAATATCCGTTATGTGCAGCCAGAGGATATTGCAGATCGGATTGCATTTGCTTCTATTGATGTTTCCTTTATATCTCTTACAAAAGTTCTGCTGCCAGTTCAGAGACTGCTGACAGAGGAAGGCCGGATTGTCTGTCTGATTAAGCCTCAGTTTGAGGCTGGCAGGGAGAAGGTTGGTAAGAAGGGAGTTGTGCGGGACCCTAAAGTACATTTGGAAGTGATAGAAAAGGTAATACAATATGCGGTTTCTATCGGGTTTGAGATTTTGAATCTGGAATTTTCCCCTATTAAGGGGCCAGAGGGAAATATTGAATATCTATTATATCTAAGGAACCATACAGATAACAGTAAATATGAACAAATACCGGTTGATATGGAACATATCGTAGAACTAGCACATAAAAATTTAGATAGTGAAAAGTAAAGGAGAGGATGGCATGGCATTATTTGATGATATAAAAAAGGCAGTAACTGATATTGGACAGGAAGCTTCACAGAAAACAAAATCATTTACCGATGGTGTAAAGATTAACAGCCAGATCAGTGATCAGAAAAAGAATCTTTCACTGATGTATGAGGATCTGGGAAGAATCCTTTATAAAGAAGAATCCGTACGTTCCAATTCCAAATGTTCTCAGATTCTGGAGTGGATTGATAAGGGTGAAAATAATTTAAAGAAGTTAGAACAACAGCTAGCTGCTTCCAAAGGTGCTGTAGCCTGCAAAAAATGCGGCAATTCGGTGCCGGCTGGCAATGCATTCTGTCAGAACTGCGGGACAAAGGTAGAAGTCCAGTCTTACAATCAACAGCAAAATGCGAATGATACACAAGGTTAACGGTATTCGAACAAATGTTTGGAGAAAAATATGGATAAATTTTTCATTATAACCAACAGCGATAAAGACTGCAATCTGGAAATTACAAGATATATTCAGAATTATATCAGGAAAAAAGGCGGAAGCTGCCAAATTCAGAATAAGTCTCATAAGAATCTGCAGGGAAAGTATAATTATACAGACCCTGCAGATATTGACCGGAATATACAGGCAATTCTTGTGCTGGGGGGCGATGGAACGGTCATACAGGCAGCGCGGGATGTGGTTGACTGCGGAATCCCAATTCTAGGAATCAATCTGGGAACCCTGGGGTATCTGGCTGAGATTGATCGGAATAATGTTAGAATGGCGTTAGATGCCTTATTCAATGATACATATGAAATTGAGGAGCGGATGATGTTAGAAGGCGGTCGCTCAGACGGTGAGCCGGAAAGCCAGCAGGTAGCTTTGAATGATGTAGTAATCAGTCGGACAGGCAGTCTTCGTGTAGTTACATACCAGATCTATGTCAATGATCGTTATCTGACTTCCTATAAGGCAGATGGCATTATTGTAGCGACACCAACCGGTTCTACTGGTTACAGTATGTCCGCTGGAGGCCCGATTGTGGCGCCTGATGCCAAAATGATGCTGATTACTCCGATTTGTCCCCACACATTGAATCGTACTAGTATCGTGTTAGATGCGAATGATAAAATAGGGATATCGGTAGGAAATGGCAGAGCAATAGCGGAATCTGAACGCAGAAAAGAGAACCAGGAAGCGGTAGCTGGATTTGATGCGGCATGCAGCATTCCTTTATGGTCCGGTGACAAAATCGAAGTACGGCGTTCGGATAAGATCATGAGGCTGGTTAAGATCAGCAAAGATAGTTTTCTGGAAATACTCAGCAGGAAAATGAGCAGCTGAGCCTAAGGGGATGGGACATGAAGAAAAGGAGACAGACAAAGCTCTTGGAACTGATAGAACAGCAGAATATTGAGACACAGGAGGAGCTGACAGACAGACTTCATGAGGCTGGATTTCCGGTAACGCAGGCGACTGTGTCAAGAGATATCCGAGAACTGCAATTGACCAAAATTACCGGTGCCGATGGAAGACAGCGGTATGCCAGTTCTTATGCAGTCAGCAGAGAGGGCGGAACTGAACTGGAACGCAGATACCTGCGAGTTCTGGTGGAGGGGTATGTGTCTATGGATATGGCACAGAATATTTTGGTAATCAAGACAGTAGCAGGGATGGCGATGGCAGTAGCAGCGGCGCTGGATGCGCTGCAATGGAAAGAGATTGTCGGCTGTATAGCCGGCGACGATACGATCATGTGTGCAGTGCGGAGTACAGAGGAAACCAAAGAGGTTATGAAAAAAATTCAGAAGGTAGTTAGTTCTCCTTTATAGATTTTGAAAAGTAAGTCCTGGAAGAGAGTGGAAAGGAAAGCATATGTTATTACATTTACATGTGAAAAATCTTGCATTAATTGAAGAGACAGAAGTAGATTTCAAAGAAGGGCTGAATATACTGACAGGAGAGACCGGAGCCGGTAAGTCTATTATTATCGGTTCGATTAATCTTGCTCTTGGACAGCGTATTTCCAGAGAAATGATCCGTGATGAATCAGCGCCGGCACTTGTCGAACTGGTGTTTGAAGTAAATGAGCTCTGCCGATGCCGGCTGGAGGAAATGGATATTCCTATGGAAGATAATCAGGTGATCATTTCCCGAAGAATTACCGGAACCCGGTCAGTCAGTAAAATCAATGGCGAGACCGTCCCTGCTGCACTTCTAAAGAGGGCGTCTGAGCTGTTAATCGATATTCACGGGCAGCATGAGCATCAGTCTCTATTAAAAAAGGATAAGCATTTGGAGATACTGGATGCGTTTGCAAAAGCGGAACTGGAAAAACCTCTGGCAAAAGTGAAATCAACATTCGATGAATACCGAGAATTAAGAAAAAGATTGGAAGAATTCTCTTCTCATGGACAGAACCGTGAACGCGAAATTGAATTTTTGCAGTATGAAATCGAAGAAATTGAAAATGCTAATCTAAAACCGGGAGAAGATGAACAGTTAGAACAGGATTACCGGAGAATGCAAAATGGCAGAAAAATTATAGAGACGCTCAATGCAGTCTATCAGCTTATCGGAAGTGACAATGATGGAAATGTAAGCGATTGTATTGGAATGGCAGCGAGGGAATTATCGGCACTGACAGGATATGATCAAAAGCTGGAAGAAATGTTTGAGCAGATTCAGGAGCTAGAAGGGCTGTTAGAAGATTTTAACCGGGACGTCAGTCGTTATATGGAAGATTGTGAATTTAGTGAAGAGGAGTTTCAGACAACGGAAGAACGTCTGAACCTTATCAATCATCTTAAGTCAAAATACGGCGGCAGCCTAGAGGAAGTGCTTTCTTATAAGGAACTTCAAGAGCAGAAACTTTCAGAACTGATTGATTATGAAGCCGCGCTTCAGGCGCTGAAACAGAAACTGGAGAATCAAGAATCCCAGCTGGTAAAGGCCTGTCAGAAAACCACCAGTATCCGCAGAAAATATGCTAGAAAACTGGCAGAACAGATCAAAACCTCTCTGATTGATTTGAATTTTCTGGATGTACAGTTTGAACTGGAGTTAGTTCAGACAAACCAGTATCATGCCAACGGTTGGGATGAGGCAGAATTTCTGATATCTACGAATCCGGGAGAGCCGCTTCGTCCACTGGGAAAAGTAGCGTCGGGCGGTGAATTATCGCGTATTATGCTGGCGATTAAAACCATTCTGGCAGATAAGGATGAGATCGAGACTTTGATTTTTGATGAAATCGATGTGGGAATCAGCGGAAGAACCGCACAGAAAGTCTCCGAAAAGATGGCAGTGATCGCAAAGAGCCGCCAGGTAATCTGTATCACGCATTTAGCACAGATTGCTGCTATGGCTGACCAGCATTTTGCCATTGAAAAAAAGGCAGAAAATCAGGAAACAACAACGCAGATCCGCAGTCTTTCAAAAAAAGAAATGGTGGAAGAATTGGCAAGAATTTCCGGCGGTGCCCAGATTACAGAGACAGTTCGCAAATCTGCAATGGAAATGAAAGCCTTTGCTGATAAAATGAAGGCAGAAAATTGATAAAATTGCATCAATACCAATATCATACAGAGTGAAATTGCTGGATTTTCACATACTATCTATAAACGCTTGAAGAAGCGCTAAGAAAGGGTGTGAAAAATGAGCAAACGTGTATACAGGCGGCGGCTATGCATTTTGCTGGCCGTCAGTCTTGTTCTTATAGGCAGCTATTATTATTATCAGCTGCGGGAAATGATTCCCGATCACATTACCATTGAAGCAGGCAGCACCAAATTAAAAAAGATCAATGAGGAACCAGAGGCATTCTTTCAGGATGAAGTAGTTCAAACACTGGGAACCGATGCTGTCAGAATACCCAAAAATGCAGTCCATATCGTGGTCGATGACAAAGAAGCCTTTGCCGAACAGGATGTGGGCACTTATCATGTCCAGTATACGCTGCTTGGAATCGTAGGCCTTAAAAATGTACAGATTGATGTCGTGGAAGAGCAGGAAGTCTATCCCGGTGGATTTCCAGTGGGTATCTACGTAGAAACAGAAGGAATTCTGGTGATTGGCAGCGGAAGTGTGACCGGTATGGACGGCATTTCCTATGAGCCTGCGAAAAATATTATACAAAGCGGGGATTATATTACCTCTATCAATGGTAAACCGGTGACAACCAAAGAAGAATTTATTCAGACGGTCAATGAAGAAGGCGCGAATCCAGTAATACTTGGAATTCGGCGTAACGGAGAAGAGTCCAGGGTTAAATTAAATCCAGTTAAGACGGGTAAGGAAGAATTCCGGCTGGGAATCTGGATTCGAGATAATACCCAGGGAGTAGGAATGCTGACCTTTGTAACTCCGAAGGGCCAGTTTGGTGCTCTAGGACACGGGATTACCGATGTGGATACCGGACTGCTGATGAATATCGAAAAAGGCCGTCTTCTGGACACCGAAATTATATCTATTGTCAAAGGAAAGGACGGTACGCCTGGGGAATTGGTTGGCATGATTGATTACCGCCAGGAATATAATATCGGCAGTGTCATCCGCAATACAAAATGCGGTATATTTGGTAATATTGACGAAACTGTATTGTCTAATTTTACAAATCAGCCAGTGAAAATTGCCATGAAGCAGGATATGAAAAAAGGCCCTGCAGTGATCCGTACCTGTATTGACGGAGAAATTCGGGAGTATGATATTAATATTTTGGAAATCAATTTAAACAGTGAAGATGAGAATAAGAGTTTTCTGCTTGAGATTACAGATGAGGAATTAATTGAGAAGACCGGTGGTATCGTTCAAGGAATGAGCGGCAGCCCTGTCCTTCAGGACGGAAAACTTGTGGGAGCAGTGACTCATGTACTTGTGCAGGACAGTTCCAAAGGATATGGGATTTTTGTGGAGGAAATGTTGAAACAATGTAAATAGTAATTAAAAATAGAAATATTTCATGTGAACTTATATTAAGTATATAAAGTACAATGAGGTACGATTACCAGGAATATTACCGGCGTTTTCTGGTTTTTGTACCTTTTTTCTATGTTTTTACTTGATTTTAGAGGGATTTTTGTATATGATAGTATAAGAGATTTCTAAGCAAATATTATTTATGAGAAAAGTAGAGAGGAGTTATTATGTTTGAAACGTTAGAGAAAATCAATAGTGTGATTAATGATTTTGTATGGGTAAAGGTAGGACTAATTCTTTTAATTGGTACAGGTATCCTTATGACCATTATGAACCGAGGATTTCAGATTACCCATATAAAAGAATGGTGGAAAACTACCATTGGCAGTGTTTTTAAGAAAAATAATAAGGTAACAAAGAATACAGACCAGGGTTCAGTATCCCAGTTCCAGGCTTTGTGTACTGCATTGGCAGCTACGATTGGTACGGGTAATATTGCCGGTGTAGCGACAGCTATCGTGATCGGAGGTCCGGGAGCTGTGTTTTGGATGTGGATTGCAGCTTTTTTCGGAATGATGACGAATTTTTCTGAAAATGTACTAGGAATCTATTACAGACGTAAGAATTCAGAAGGAGAATGGTCTGGAGGTGCTATGTATTATCTGCGGGACGGACTGGGAAAAATAAAAGGCTGTAAGACAATTGGTAAGGTGCTGGCAGTATTGTTTTCCTGCTTTGCCATTCTGGCTTCTTTTGGAATCGGTAACTGGGGACAGGTCAATAAGATTGTGCTGAATATTGAATCGGCGTTTTTCAGTGAAGAGACACTAGATAAGATTGGCTATGCATTTGGCGATGTCAGCTGGGTAGCGGTATTCATTGGAATTCTTCTTGTAATTCTGGGAGGTTTGATTATACTTGGAGGATTGCAGAGAATTGCGAGTGTCGCAGAGAAGGTAGTGCCGTTTATGGCAGTGGCTTATATTGTAGGAGCTTTCATTGTATTTTGTGTACATATTGACAAAGTAGGAGCGATTTTTGCAGCAATTTTCAGATTTGCCTTTGGAGTGGAAGCAGTAGAGGGAGCAGTTGTGGGTATTGCCCTTAAGAAAGTGATAGTAGAAGGCTGTAGAAGAGGTGTATTTTCCAATGAAGCGGGGCTTGGTTCTTCGGTTATGGTACATTGCAATTCCAATGTTGTAGAGCCGGTCAGACAGGGAATGTGGGGAATCTTTGAAGTGTTTGCAGATACCTTTGTTGTATGTACGATGACGGCTGTAGTGGTATTATCTTCGGGTATGATTAATCTGGAGACAGGTATGGCAGTAGAGGGTGTGAAAGATGCTACGCTGGTTGCCCAGACATTTAGAGGTGTGTTTGGTAAGCCAGGAGAAATATTTATAGCAGTTGCCATGCTGCTCTTTGCATTTACAACCGTTCTGGGATGGTCCCATTATGGCTCTAAATCAGTGGAATATCTGCTGGGATTAAAGGCAGCCAAAATCTATAAGGGAATCTTTGTAATTCTTATTATTGGTGGTGCCTTGATGACTTCCAGCATTGCCTGGGATATTTCGGATACATTTAACGGTCTGATGATGCTGCCGAACTTGGTAGGTGTGATTGTATTGTCTCCGGTAGTGGCCAAGATTACAAAGAATTATATTGATCGGAGGATTAAGGGAGAAAAGGTAGAACCGATGATTTCGGTTTTTCCGGATATACAGAAAGAACAGGCGGCAAAACTGGATTAACCTAAACAACAAGGAGGAAAAGAATGGATATCAATGAAATTATTGAAGTAAGGAGCCAGCAGAAGAAGCTGTTTCAGGAATTATATGAAAATACTATGGTAGCAGGAATGATAGATCCCAGCCTCTATGAAGAATTCGGTGTTATGCGGGGACTGCGTGATTCCAATGGGCGGGGAGTATTGACAGGACTGACAGAGATTTCTGATATTATTGCCCACGATATTGTGGATGGAAAGAAGATACCGGCGGATGGCAGGCTTTATTATCATGGATATAATGTGGTAGATTTATTACATGGATTGAAAGGCCGGCGTCATGCCTTTGAAGAAAGTACATATCTGCTGCTGTTCGGAGAACTTCCGACGAAACGGCAGATGGAGCAGTTTACGGAGATTATGTCAGGATTTCAATCGCTTTCCGGAATGTTTACAAGAGATGTAATTATGAAGGCGCCCAGCAGTAATATTATGAATGCCTTGCAAAGAAGCCTTCTGACCCTCTATTCCTATGATGACAACCCGGAAGACATTTCTACGGAAAACGTTCTTCGCCAGTCGCTGCAGATTATTGCCAAAATGCCGGTCATTGCAGTGTACGCATATCATGCCTATCGACATATGATACAAAATAAAACCTTGCTGATCCGCAATCCGAAGCAGGAATATTCCACTGCAGAAAATATGCTGTATATGCTTCGAAAAGATGGAACATTTACAGAGTTAGAAGCTAGAGTTCTGGATGTGGCGTTAGTACTTCATGCCGAGCACGGTGGCGGTAACAACTCTACGTTTACAACACATGTAGTCACATCTTCCGGCACAGACACCTATTCTGCCATAGCAGCTGCAATCGCGTCCTTAAAGGGACCGCGCCACGGTGGTGCCAATGTAAAGGCTATGGAGATGTTTAGCTATTTAAAAGAAGCCATAGAGGACTGGAGTGACGAAGAGGAGATTGCCAGAGAACTCAACCGCATTTTAAATAAAGAAGTATTTGATAAAAGCGGTTTGATCTATGGGATGGGACATGCAGTCTACACCGTATCAGACCCGCGTATGGTAGTGTTAAAGTCCTATGCAGAAAATCTGGCCAAAGAGAAAGGGCGTATGGGAGAATTTGAATTTTATGACCGGGTAGAGCGGATTGCCAAGCGGGTTATTGCAGAGCATCGTCATCTATTTAAGCCGATTTGTGCCAATGTGGACTATTACAGCGGTTTTGTATATGATATGCTGGAAATTCCTCTGGAACTAGTGACTCCGGTATTTGCCATTGCACGTATTTCTGGCTGGAGTGCCCACCGTCTCGAAGAAATCGTCAATAAGGGTAAGATTATTCGTCCGGCTTACAAATGTGTATCCACCCATAGGGAATATGTGGAAATTGAGGAGCGAAAAGAACAGAAGAATACCATATAACTGCTTACGGCTTTTTGATTAGATTGAGCGGATTTTCAATAATTATTAAAAAATGCAGAAACTCTGGCAAAAAGTAGTTGAATTAATGGAAGAGTTATGGTAAAATACTTCTTGTTTACTATAGGAGGTGTAAAAAGTGGCAACTTTAAAAGTGATTTTGACTGTGATATTTGTCATAGTATGTATAGCATTAACGATTATTGTATTGATGCAGGAGGGTAAATCAGCTGGTCTGGGTGCAATCAGCGGAGCAGCGGAAACTTACTGGGGCAGAAATAAAGGACGTTCCATGGAAGGCGCTCTGGAGAAGATTACCCGGTGGCTTGTAGTTGGATTTATTGTTATTTCAATTATTCTAATTCCGATCTCCAGCAAAGCGGAGAAAACAAACTCATCCAACACCAATACCACGAATCAAAATACTACGACGAACAACAACAATACCGATTCTGGTACAAATGCTTCGGAAGGCGCAGCGACAGCCAGTGATGGCGCTGTAGATGAAGGTGGAGATACAACCGGAAATGCCGCCGGCAGTGAAGCAGAAGAATAAAGGTATCCACAGAAGACCGTTGCCCATTCAGGCAGCGGTTTTATTTTTGAAAAATATAGTGTAATTCGTGAAATTTTCTGATATAATGTAAGTATAAAGATTGTTTGTAAGTCTTTATACAAACAGAATGAAATTATACTAGAAGCAGGAGGTGTTATTATGGATAAAATAAATATGGAAGAGAAGAAACAGCAGGTATATGAGTTGATATGCAGTGAATTATATGTACCCATGAAGTTAAAGGAAATGGCTATGTTTATGCAGGTGCCGAAAGAGCGGAGAGAGGAGTTAAAGGAAGTTCTGGACGCGTTGATGACAGAAGGCAAAGTAGAAGTATCCAGCCGTGGAAAGTACAGCAAAGCCAATGAAAACGTGCTGACGGGAAGTTATATGGGAACCAGCAGAGGCTTTGGCTTTGTCCGGATCGAAGGAATGGAAGATGTATATATCAGTGAAGATGATGCCAAAGGTGCCATGCATTCTGATACGGTGCAGATTATGCTGAAAAATGGCAGTCAGGGCAAACGTCAGGAGGGGGTCGTGGTTAAAATTCTGGCTCGCGGCATGACGGAAGTGGTAGGAACGTTTGAAAGGAATAAGAAGTTTGGTTTTGTAAAGCCTGACAGTCAGAAATTTGTCAAAGATATCTATATTCCCTTGGAGCGTTCCAAAGGAGCGGTCAGCGGGCATAAGGTAGTTGTCGGTATTACGGACTTTGGCGGAAAAAACAGAAAACCAGAAGGTAAGGTTCAGGAAATTATCGGACATATTAACGACCCAGGAGTAGATATTCTCTCTATTATTAAGGGCTTTCAGCTGCCGCTGGAATTTCCCAAAGAAGTTATGAAATATGTAGAAACCATACCAGATGAGGTAAGTTCCGCAGACATGGCGGGCCGGATGGACCTTCGTGACTGGCAGATGGTAACGATAGACGGAGAAGATGCCAAAGACCTAGACGACGCCATATCGATTACAAAGGAAGGCGAGTTCTACCAGCTTGGTGTGCATATTGCGGATGTAACCAATTATGTAAAAGAGAATTCGGTTCTGGATAAAGAGGCTTTGAAGCGCGGAACCAGCGTCTATCTGGTAGACCGGGTCATTCCCATGCTGCCTCATAGGTTGTCAAACGGAATCTGTTCATTAAATCAAGGAGTGGACCGCCTAGCCCTCAGCTGCATGATGGAGATTGATGGAAAGGGAACGGTCCGGGGACATCGGATTGCAGAGACCGTTGTCAGAATTGACCGCCGTATGACCTATACCAGCGTAAATAAAATATTAGAAGATAGAGATGAAAAGGAAATAGAAGAATACAGAGAATTCGTACAGATGTTCGAGTTAATGGCAGAGCTGGCTCAGGTACTGAGAACAAAAAGAAAGAAGCGGGGTTCAATTGATTTTGATTTCCCAGAATCCAAAATTATTCTGGATGAGAAGGGGCATCCATTGGAAATAAAACCTTATGAGAGGAATACAGCCACTAAGATCATAGAGGATTTTATGTTGATTGCCAATGAGACAATTGCACAGGATTACTTCTGGCAGGAGCTTCCATTTGTATTTCGTACCCATGATACGCCGGATTTGGAGAAAATGGTGAAGCTATCCACCTTTATCAATAATTTTGGCTATGATATCAAGTTAAAACAGGACGATGTGATTCATCCCAAGGAGCTGCAGAAGCTTCTGACTAAGATTGAGGGAAGTCCAGAGGAAGTGCTGATTAGCCGTCTAACACTTCGTTCCATGAAGCAGGCCAGGTATACCGTAGATTGTACGGGACATTTTGGACTGGCAGCACAGCATTACTGTCATTTTACTTCGCCGATAAGAAGGTATCCAGACCTGCAGATTCACAGAATTATTAAGGAAAATCTGCGGGGCGGCCTAAGTGAAAAACGTATTTCTCATTATGAACGGCTCCTTCATGAGGTAAGCAGGCATTCTTCGGATATGGAACGGCGTGCAGACGAAGCAGAGCGTGAGACAGACAAGCTGAAGAAAGTTGAGTATATGGAGCGGTTTATTGGAGAGACCTTTGAAGGTGTGATTTCTAGTATTACCACCTGGGGAATGTATGTAGAACTGCCAAATACGGTAGAAGGTATGGTTCACGTCACCTCCCTGCAGGACGACTATTATTACTATGATGAAGAGCATTATGAAATGAGGGCAGAACATCTGCCGAACGTATATAAGCTGGGACAGAAAGTAACCATTAAAGTGGTGGGAGCAGACCGGCTTATGAGGACTGTAGATTTTGAATTATTTGATGAAGGAGTGAATGACAGTGGCGAAAGCAGGAACGAAGCTGATAGCCAATAATAAAAAGGCAAGGTTTGATTATTTTATAGAAGATACCTATGAGGCAGGAATTGCCCTGCATGGAACCGAGGTAAAGTCAATTCGTATGGGAAAATGCAGCATTAAAGAATCCTATGTGCGGATTGAAAACGGAGAGGTATTCGTCTATGGTATGCATGTTTCTCCCTATGAGAAAGGCAATATTTTTAACAAAGATCCGCTGCGGGTGAAGAAGCTTCTGCTTCATCAGCATGAAATCAATAAAATTGCAGGGAAACTGGCGGTACAAGGTTATACGCTGGTCCCCCTGCAGGTATATTTTAAGGGAAGCCTGGTAAAGGTAGAGATTGGCTTGGGACGTGGTAAGAAGTTATACGATAAGAGGCAGGATATTGCTAAAAAGGATCAAAGAAGAGAGGCTGAGAAGCAGTTTAAGGTTAAGAATCTATATTAAATTGTGATGTTCTAGCTTATATGAGTTAAAAAACAAATAGGTATTTGAGAAACTCAGTATTCATAACCAGATTTTAGGCAAAACATACAAAAACAGAGCGAATTTAATGCTGACACCAGGACTCCTCCCACTTCGTGGGTCCCTCCTCATGTCCAATCAACGTTTTTGAGCCGCTTTTTTGTATGTTTTGTCTAAAATCGTCGCTTTGATTCAGACTTTCGCAATCACCTAAAATAAAATAATGCTAGAAAGGAGAATTTCTATGGATGCATTACAGGAACAGTTTTATACAATTGAAGATATCTATGGACTTCCTGATGGTGAACGGGCTGAGCTAGTAGATGGACAGATCTATTATATGGCCCCGCCAAGGACGAGGCATCAGAGGTTAGTTATGTTCATTTCCAGAAAAATAGCGAATTATATTGATGAACAGAAAGGTTTATGTGAGGTATTGCCTGCGCCTTTTGCGGTATTTTTGAATAAGGATGATTTGAATTATTTTGAGCCTGATATCAGTGTGATATGTGACAGGGATAAATTGGATGAAAAGGGATGTAACGGTGCACCGGACTGGGTTGTAGAAATCGTTTCTCCTGGCAGTAATAAAATGGACTATGTGATTAAAACATATAAATATATGGATGCCGGTGTTAGGGAATATTGGATTGTAGATCCAGAGAAGAACAAGATTACAGTACATGATTTTACTGGTGATAATATTAATGAATATACCTGTCAATCGCAGGTGCCTTCTCTTGTATTGGAAGGGTTTAAAATTGATTTTACAGATCTACAGGAATGGTGAGAGTCATTACAAAATTTGGAAAATAGACTTGACGAACCCGATTGTGAGTGATATATTAGAATTGTTAATTGTAGGGCTATAGTTCAGTTGGTAGAACGTTGGTCTCCAAAACCAAATGTCGAGGGTTCAAGTCCTTCTGGCCCTGTCCCAGAGTGTACCACTCCGGGTATCGAAACTGTCAGCACGGTTTGAGTGGTTACGTGCTGGCAGTTTTTCGTATCTGAAGATGGCGTATCGGGACATTTCTATTGGTTGTATAGTAATTCAGCTGTGCTGAAGTAAAGGAATTAACGTAAGCAATTCTCTGAAATTCTCAATCACAGCAGCCGGTTCTTTGATTGTACCAAAACCATAAGCGGCATGAATAATGGGGATACCAGCAATTTGGCAGGCATCGGCATCTCCTTGAATATCTCCGATATAGATCGGAGATTTTAAATGATTCCGTTTCATAATAAGCTTGATTGTTTCGTTTTTCGGCTGATTCGTGTCGCCGAAACAGGCAAAGTCTGTAATATAGGAATCAATCTGAGTACTTTCTATACAGCATTCGATATAGCCGCATTGGCAATTGCTGACAATAAAGAGAGGGTACGTTCGGGAAAGCTCTTGGATAGTTTCGGCAACATAAGGATACAGCGGAGCTGGATGCGTTCTTAGATAATCCAATTCATAGATGTAACATTGTTCCATAAGAAGTGCGCGCGAATTCTCCTCCAGTTCAGGAAACAGAATACAGGCGATCTCCGTCATGGGTCTGCCAAATAATTGCTTCAGCCAGGGCAGATCCACTTGCACATCTAGGGAGGAAAATTCGCGGATAGCCTGGTTCCAGCCATGAGCGACTTGCTCTCTGGAATCCCATAACGTTCCATCTATATCAAAAATAATTCCATCTATGTTATTACATTTTTTGTATACAGTATACATATATGTTCCTTTCTTGGCAATGTCTGGCGGCCAGTGGTTTATGTTGTATAAATGATTATAAATAGATTGCCAGGCAGTGTCAAGCGGCAGTTGAACATCATCGTACCATTGACAGAAAAACAATTCCTGTTTTATAATATGTAAAACAATTAGGTAATTGCGAAAGTTGTATTTCAGGCGACGAGTTTGAACAATATATACAAAAATTCCGCTCAAAGACGTTTTTAATTCGCTCCATTTTTGTGTATATTGCTCAAAATCTGACAGTGAAATGAGAGTTTTGCAAATGCCTATATGTAAAACAATCAGAAAAAGGAGAAATTATGGAAGCAGGAGATATACGGATTAAGCAGGCGATTGTACATATTTTGGATTCTACACTGGCTATGCCTGTTCTGTCAGATACGGTACTGGATTATGGCTCAGACCTGGCGGATTTTCTAAAAGGGCATATTTGTCGGATTTTTATGAGTGACGATGTAAAGAAATGTACATTTCAAGAGGAAGAATCAGAAATCTACCAGATGCTAAAAGACTATAAGAATGATTTTTCATCCGATGAAGAGGACAATCAGGTAGTTTCGCCAGAAGAACAGAAAGAAGGGCAGGAACGGTTTATCACGCTAAGTAAACAGATAGCAGAACATTTGTTTGTAATTATGAACCAGAATATTGCCATTCCTCAGGCAGATTTATTTATTTTGTCAATTTCTGCTTATGAGGAAGAATTTTTAGTACTTTTGAAAATGAATTATAGTTCTTCTTATACCCATAAAACCTCGTCAGATCCATGGGGAAATACCAATGAAATTATTCAGCAAAGGGCGGTTCTTCCAGGTGAAAAGCAACGGCTGAGTGAAGCCGCTATCATTTCCATGAATCCAGAAAATGAGTTAGCGGATATTCGTATATTGGAAAAGAAATATGAGATTAACGGTGTCAAAACGAATTATTTCAGTGAATTATTTTTGAAATGTTATGCTGCCTTATCTTCTAAGAGCAGGCTTGCCATTGTGACTAGAGCGGTAGAACAGGTTCAGGATAAATACTACGATGAATCTAATCAGTTTGAAGTCCGAATGGAGACCAAAAGCATTTTAAATGCTCAATTTGAAGAAGAGGGCAGCCTGCAGGTTCAGGATCTGGCAGATAAAGTATTTAAGGAAAATGAGGAAATGAAACAGGAATTCCGGGAGAAAATGGAAAAGTATCATTTGCAGGAAAGCGAAGTTCATCCCAAGAATCAAACCACTACGAAAAAATTCGAACAGCAGTATTTAACGACAGATACCGGAATTGAGATTAAGATTCCTATGGAGCAATATAACAATGGCAATGCCATAGAATTTATTACCAATGAAGATGGAACCATATCGGTATTAATTAAGAATATCGGATATATAAAAAGTAAGTAGGAGAATCATTAAAAAATTGTTAAAAATTGTTAATTTTTTTTCTGCATACTCTTGCATTAAGAAAAGAAAAAGTATATACTTAAACTGTGTAATTAATAAATAAAAAGGCATAGAAGGGGTTTACGGAGGTGAGGTACGAAAACTGATAACAGATAGTAACCGTTAATGAAGGCTTAAAAAACAGAATATAGGTGGGAAATAAAAATGAAAAAGAATATGAGTAAAACGAAAAATCGGATTTGTGCACTTGCAGGTACATTATTACTTGGAGTGACAGGCGTGTTTGGTACGTATACTTCAATTCCGGTTCAGGCGGCTGTTACAGTAAATGTTGATGGTAATCCACAGGAATGGAGCAGCATGAAAATGCTGGGAGCAACCGAGTCTGCAGTAGAGAAGTGGGCAGTTGCAAAAGATGATAATTATGTATATTTCTATGTGCAGCAAAATGGCTTATATAATCCCTATGGTGCAGCACTGAATGGAAAAACCCTGGAGATTTCTTATGAAGATGGTCAGCTGCATGCTCCTGCTAATACAATCAAGTTCGAGTATCAGGGTAACTACCAGTTTAAACTGATGAATAATAACTGGGGTGAGTATATTGGAGCAGATATTGTCAGTGATTTCAGTAAAGAGAAGGATAAAACAGAAATAGAATTTAAAATACCAGTAGATTTCTTTGTGAAAGATGTGGATTATAAAATCTGTTTTTCAGATGATAGCAGAGATTATAACAAACCTATGAGCAGTAAGGATAATCAGGATTCAGAGAAATCCATAAGCAGCAAAGAGATTCCGCATCTTGCGGAGCTGGATAGTTCTAGCCAGGAAGTGCCCAAGTATGAGGGAATTAAGGTAGACGGTAGTTTCGGTGACTGGGATGCTATAGAAAAGACTCATGTCAATAAGGGACCTCTGCAGGATACAGCTGTAGTATTTGACGGAGATTTTTATATTTATCTGAAAGAAAATGCAAAAGATGTCAGCAATGGAACGGTTGGCTGGACCGGAGAATATTCAAATGGAAGATTTGCAATTGTAACAGATACTGGAAGGACGACATCCTTTACCCTGACAAGAGATGCCGATTCACTGGAGAATATTAAAGGGTCTGAAATTAAATATTCCAATTTTATGTATGAGATCCGTATACCACGAGAAGCGATTAAGGATTTTAAAAATACTGTTTCCTTTGGCTATTATATGGGAGAGACACTAATAGCTGACGTGGCTGATATGAAAGAAGAAAATACAGATACATCGGATCGGGTATCACCTAAGGATGAGGTTGTAATTGATGGAAACTATACAGATTGGAAATATTTTGACCATGCGCTGATTCAGTATTCGACAGCTGGTGACAGCCAGTGGGCAGACGATGGATTCCAGACGCTGTTTTCTACGGATGACGGACGGTTAATCGGACATGTGGAGTGTTACAGAAAGAACCGCCAGGATGGCTATGAACTTGGTGAATTTACAATCCGCATCAATAATGATCAGGAATATATGTTCAATGTAGTGGAAAAGACAGCTTCTGGCTACAGAATTCCTGATTGGAAAAATGTAGAGAAGGATACCGTACATGAATATTATCTGAGATGGACCAATGCCCAGTGTAATCTGAACGACAGCATCGAGAAAAATGATGAGATGGCAATTGTAGGTAAGGTATGTCTGACTACATCCGATATTGTAGAAGGAGCTTCTCGTACTTGTGATCAGATGGAATGGGAAATGGATCAGGAGAAATTAGCAAAGGTAATCGGTGTGCCTGCTGACAGCATGAAGGAATATGCAAGCAAGTATCATCGTATTGGACAGAACTGGTATACTGCTTCTGGTGGATCTACCGGCGCTGTAATGGGTATTTCTATCTGCTGTCTGGTTGTATTAGGAGTTCTTGTATACAGAAAGAGAAAAACTAAGGTGGCATAAATGAACCCAATATTAGGAATCATACTATTTGCGGTGTGGCTTTATTTATTAAGGGTATTCCGCAAAAGTGAGCTTCCTGCATGGCATTTTATCTGGGGCAGCTGCGGGCTGTTTATCTTCCTGATGATTTACGCCAGGCCGATTCTGACACAGCCTCTGGCCCAGATTGTTGCTTCTATTGCAGGAGCCTTTGGAAAGCTGACAGGATTGTTCAGTTCCAATTTTAAGTATGGAGTCGTTTTTGTAGATTCTGCAGAAGGAGCGATTTCCATACTGATTGATTTTGAGTGTTCAGGAATTTTGGAAATTATGGCATTTTTGTCATTGTTAATATTTTTTCGGGCGTATTCCAAGTACGAAAGAGTCATTGTAGGAGTCATTGGAACACTCTATATCATTCTGGCCAATGCACTGCGTATTATTGTAATCTGCGTGATTATATACTTTTTCGGTGTGTCAGCCTTCAGTGTGGCGCATACCTTTATCGGCAGACTGGTATTTTATGCCCTGTCTGTACTGATGTACTTTATTGTATTTACCAAAACACAGATTGTCCGTCAGAAGGTAGGTGGCTTTACATATGGAGTTGATGAATAGACTGTTTAATTCTTTTCTTTTCTGGGCTGCATGGATTATTATTCCGGTTATTATGGAAATTATTCCATCACTGGGAAGTGTTTTTGTTCTAATTAAGAAAAGGCTATTTCCGGTCGATTGCCAGAAGCCGGCAATCGACCCGGAAATCTCTTTAATTATTCCAATTTATAATTCTATGGATACGCTGGAGGAATGTATTCGTTCCATTCATGAAAGTGATTATCCGAATTCACAGATGCGTATTTTTCTGGTCAATAACCAGGGACAGGACGATAGCTTTCAGGTATTCTGCGAATGCCAGAGAAAATATCCAGAACTGAAAATGCAGTGGCTGAATGCCAAACAGGGAAAGTCAAAAGCATTAAATCTGGCCTTGTTTAACAGCGAGGGCAAATATATCATTCATATTGATAGTGATGGACTGCTGGAAAAATCAGCAATCCGTAATATGGTTTATCGCTTTGAAAATGAGCAGTCCATTGAATGTATGACGGGTGTGATTTTAACCGATCCTAAGCAGGTACAGAGTTATCCGCTTCTTTTTCCAAGGTTGTTTCGCAAGATGGAATTTATGGAATATGCTCAGGCTTTTCTGGCAGGAAGGAATTATGCTTCAGAGATGAACGCAATCTATACATTGTCAGGAGCGTTTTCTGCATTTCGGAAATCGGCTGTCTTAAAATCACAGCTTTATAATACAGATACCATTTGTGAGGATACACAGATTACATTTCAGATTAAATATCTGATGGATATGAAAGTATCTATCTGTGAAGATGCAATTTTCTTTGTAGATCCAATTGAAAATATGAATAAGCTCTATACCCAGCGGCAGCGGTGGCAGAGAGGAAGCCTGGAGGTATCCAGGTTATTTTTGAAGGATAAGATGAAAGCAAGGCGTATGTTTACGGATGTAGCGCTGCGG
Source organism: Lachnospiraceae bacterium (assembly GCA_022791575.1). Lineage (GTDB taxonomy): Bacteria > Bacillota > Clostridia > Lachnospirales > Lachnospiraceae > JAAVZI01. The sequence continues at coordinate 48,953 of JAAVZI010000029.1, read as the reverse complement.
ACCCTGACTTATGACCATACATTTGCTTTTCCTCGAATGATTTGGTATCTGGCGCTGGTATGTTTATTGTTTATGAATTATTCATTTACGATTATAGGATTTTCAACTTTGTTTATATTTTTCCTGTATATTTTAATTGGTTATTTTTATTATTTTTCAACCATTGGTTTTCTAAAGAATTTTAAGAAAATCAAGAGATATTATGCAAAGCAATGGTATGTAATTCCAATGCTTCCGTTTTTTAATTTACTGGTGTTTTTTATTCGCTTTGCCGGGATTGTGAACAGCATTAATACAGATAGTGCATGGAAAACCAAAAATTTTACGGAAGAGCGGGAGAGCGCCTTTAAAACAATTACTGGAGATTTCGCCAGAATACTTAGACCGCTTCAGAAGGTGAGAGGTTATGTCAATGTTGAAAAGAACAGCGAAGAAGAAGTCGAGACTGAATCCTAAGTTTCATATTCATTATAAAATAGTAGTTGTATTTATGATAGCGGTCATAGGAGTGCTTGCGGTAACGGGTGGTTATCTGATTACTGCTTATGAGAATAGTGTGCTGGATATTTATGCAGACCAGCAGGATGCTTATGTGCAGCTGGTTTTGGATCAGATTAATCTGCAGCCGGAGCGCAGTGATGAAGAGATTGTGACGAATATTTTAAGCTCTCTGGACACGTCCAGCAGTAAATATTGGACGCTTTCCAAAGAGCAGACGCTTCTTTTTGTAAAGGATGTCCTGGAAACAAATCGATATAAGGGGTTTACTACGCCGACCCTATATGCTTCTAACAGTGCAGAGCAATTTGTAAAAGGGCTGGCGCTGAACCGGGTAAAACATGAAATTATTGATATGAATGAAGATACCTATGTTGCGTCAGGAGTGCTTTTTCGCTATAACGGTTCGCAGTATAGGATCTGTCTGCTGACCAATGAGAATATTATATTGGATAATAATGAATTTTTGTCGTCGAGAACAGAGATCATTATTTATCTGATAGGGCTTTTGTCAGCTCTTCTGCTGGTGACCATGATTTTGTCAGCTCTTTTGGATATCCGTAATAAGACGATTCAGAAGCTACATACAAAGATTGAGAAACTGAATGTAGATGTGGAACAATTAGAAGAGGAAGTAGAGCTGATGGATTCGTTCCATACTCGATGGAGTCTATTTAATGTTAATACCATGGATACATTTGTGCGCAAGTTGGAAGAGCGGAAGGTATGTCCAGTTATTTTTACTGAATTAAGCTTTGAGGGAGAAAAGGGACGAGAGCTCTTTTTGGAACGGGCACAATTGCTACTGGATAAGAAGGTGCTGAGATTCTCCAGAGGACAGGATATCATACTGATTTTTGCAGGATATTATCCAGAAGAAGCCAAATCTGCGATGAAACAGTTCGAACACAGGTCATTGACAATCCGTAAGACTATGTCCTGTATGGAGGAGACAGAAAGTCTCTGGGAAGTTTATCAGAAATTTATAAATGGAACGGAGGAAGAGAGGACATAATGGACAGTATATTATACCGGGAGTATAAATTCAAGTTTTATCTCAATGCGAATCATTTTATTATTATCAACGGAAAAGAAGGGCAGAGACATCCGCACACATGGGAATTCATGGTTGAAATCAAGATGGATAATGAACAATTTGTGCAGTTTGATGCGTTTGAAAAGGCTCTGGATAAATATTTTGATAAGTACCAGAACCGGGTGATTAATGACATTGAGCCCTTTGATCATATCATTCCAACGCTGGAAAATATGTCGGACTATTTTATTCATGATGTCCGCAGAATTATACGGGAACTGGGAGGCGAACTGGTTAGGATGGAGAGCAGTGAGACGCCGACCAGAAGCTATGTTATTAGTTTTGAAAAGGATGAAGAGTTTTTGTCCAATGTCAGACGGAATTCTGGAAAAAAAATAGAAAGCGTTATTGATTCTGTTCTGGATCGTGTGATGGAAGAATAGGCGGAATGGAGCATATGGTGAAAACAAAAGTTGGCAGGGCAGCGGGCATATTATTTTTCATAGTACTTTATGCTGCTGCGGCAATAGGAATTCTATATATTCTGAATAAGGGCGGACATTACTTATCAGGCACAGATACGATGAGCCATGTCTATAAGGGAAATAGCTTGTACCATAGTATAAAAAATGGGGATTGGTATCCCTTGTATGACAGATTCTGGTATAATGGAGCGCAGCTTATGCGTTACAGCGCACCTCTTCCTATATATATTCTGGCTCTCTGCCAAGCACTGGCTGGTGGAAATGAATTTTCGGGTATCCTGGTATTTGCAGGGCTGGCCTTTGTTCTAGGAGCTATGATATGGCTTTATATAGGTGTGAGGAAACGAAGAATGCTGCTGGGGGCATTTCTGGGTCTGATCTGGTTTTTTATGCCGAATAATCTATATACATTTTTTGTGGAAGGAAATCTTCCAAGAAGTTGCTGTCTGGTGTTGCTGCCATTGTTTTTATATTTTTTATATGAATATCTGTTTGAGGAACGCTGGAAGGCTTTGGGCTGTATGATTCTGGTCTTTACTGGTATTGTAGTAAGTGAAGTGGAATTTGCTGTGATGCTTATGATTTCCATGCTGATCTTTCTTCCTTTGTACCGGATTATCTGCAAAAGGAAAAGAAGAGCGCTGCGTACACTGGTGGGTCTTATGCTGCCCTTTTTGATATCCGGCTTATGGCTGTATGCAGCTTATAAGAGCAGGGCAGCCAGTGTATATCATTCTCAGATGCTGAAAGCATTTTTTCAAGATGCAGCAGTGTCTCTGAATCCCTTTTATCGGCTGAATGTCAGTCAGTCAGCTGCGTATTTTGGTCTGGCGGCCTTTTTAATCACTGTATTTGGTGTGTTCTGTAGTAAGCGGAAGTCCATGGCTGGATTTTGGACAGCCCTGATTTTATTTTTCTTTTCGACCAGTATGATGTTTCCGGTATTTGAGACAGTTCCAATTGGGCGTTATATGAAAATGTTGCAGTTTATATCCATTGCTCTTTGTATCATACTATTTAGTTTATTTATGTGGACGACTATGCGGAGATGGATTACGGTGTTTTGCTGTATATTATTGCTTGTAGATCTTCTGCCTTCCTTGTCTCTTATCTATACTGGAAAGAATGACACATCTGTCAGTGAGCAAATGAAACAGACGGCTCAAAAAAGTCTGATTGAAGAGGCGAAGAATATCACTGGCCAGCGGGCACTCATTTTAGACGGTGGCAGTACAGAAGTAATGAATCAGTATCTGCTGACTGATTATAATGGTAAACGAATTCAGAATGCATTAGGCGCGGAAATAGGTTCCGCGGCGACTGTGCAAAATGTTTCCCAGCTGAATGAAGCCTTGGAAGGCGGAAATTATCTCTATTTATTTGACCGGGCATTGGAATTAGGAACAGATACCCTGCTGATTAAGATCAGCAGACTGCAGAATCAGGAAGATGATTTACAAAACGTTACAAAGGGAGCGGAAAAACTTGGCTTTCGGCTGATGAAATTCAATTCGGAATACTTGTTATATCATATAGATATATATAAGACCTTTGGCACGACCTGTCAATATACTGGTATTGGTATTGGTACTTCGGCACCGGTGTTAGCTCTCAGTGATCCAGATATTGAAGAAGGTGATTCCATTAATCTGAATGATTACAGTTTTGCTCAGCTATCCAAATATAAATTGATTTATCTGGCAGGTTTTACTTATAATGATAAAGAGCAGGCGGAGAAAATGCTGAAAAAACTGGGGAAAGCCGGTGTCCGAATTGTGATTGAAGGCGATGGAATTCCTATTAACAAGAAGACCAGAAATCAAGAGTTTCTAGGAGTCAGCTGCCATAGTATCTTATTTGAAAATGGTTATCCGATTTTGTACTGCAACGGCAAGGAGTATGACTGCGATTTATTCGATCCTAAGAGCAGAAACTGGCAGACGGTATATTTTAATGGTTTAGAAAAGACAGAAGGATACATTTATGATTCAGAAAGAAAATTAAGTTTCCTGGGAACTGCGGGAGATGATAATATATATTTTATAGGACTGAATCTGACTTATCATTATGGATTGACAAAAGATGAGAATGTAAGAGAAATTCTTCATGGGATTACAGAAAATTGTCTGAGAGAGCTTCCTGACCGAAAAGTTGTACCGCTCAAGATCAAACATGCGAAGCATCAGATTACCATTCAATCCGATAGGAACAATGTTAATACAGCATTGGCTTATCAAGATATATTTGAAGAAAGCCATGGCATTTATAAGAAGCAGCATCTGACCTATGTGAATGAGGGAGTAACTAATATAGTAATAAACTATCCTTATCTGAAAGAAGGAATGATTTTCAGTATGATAGGAGTCCTATTGACAGCAGGATTTCTATTCTGGATTAGAAGAGATGAAAAACAGATGCAGGAAATGGATCTGGAATCTGAAGAGACTTAATATAAATTTCTAAATCAGAAATAAATTATCAAAATACTCAAAGCGGGGAACTGTCTGAATCGACAGCTCCCCGTTTTACTGAAAGTTATTTTCATAAATTTACAGCAAATAAAGTATTCCAATGGTAATTACTTCGTCCGCAGATCGGATAATGACACATTTTTTGTGATATAGTTCATAATCAAAGCAAAGCCAGCATCAATAATAAATAATTGATGTCATCTTTTTCATTATGATCGGAATAATTGTAATATTATGATTTCCTCTGGGAAAATCCCGTTATGGATTATCATATAGTTTTGATTCCATACAATCCATTTTCGTCAATTTACCGGAAATTTATTCGGCAGCACTTTTTTGGTCTGTTTGTTCTTTAGTTTGTTCTGATTTCCTGCGTTCCAATTCTTCGGCCAGCTCTTCCATTTCCCAGTCGAAATCTTCAAAATCGCCATATTCACCATAATCAGCCATAATTTCTATCCTTTCTTAAATATGATATTAGATAATTGCGAAAGTCGCATTCAAGGCGACGAGTTTGAACAAATTGTCCCCGATTTTATATCGGGGAATTACCGTAATACAAAAATTCCGCTCAAAGACTTTTTTGATTCGCTACACTTTTGTATCTATTGCCCAAACTCTGACAGTTAAATGAAATTTTTGCAAATGCCTAATGTAATATGATCGGTGGTTGTGAAAGTTACATTCAGGCGACAAGTTTAAACAAAGTTGTCTCCGCTTTGATTTTGGGGAATTATCTTGGTACAAAACTATGCTCATGTCCATCAAAACGTCTTTGAACAACAATTTTAGAAGTTATGCCTAAAAATCGTGATTAAATCAGTCTTTCGCAAATGTCTATAGAAATAACAAGCATATGTAAAATTTAATATATGCATGTAGTGTTTTGAGTGTAGCATATAATAGTGTTAAAGGCAACCGTAATCACTGGAAATAGAAATTAATTTGTGAATGTTCAACAGAATTTTCATTCTAGTTATGTTGAAAATTGTCGAAATATATACTATAATATAAGCAGTTGCAAAATTCTCATTTTACTGTCAGAGTTTGGGCAATAGATACAAAAATGCAGCGAATTAAGTACTGACACTAGGACTCCTCCCACCTTGTGGGTCCCTCCTCATGTCGTATCTCCTCATATCCAATCAACGTCTTTGAGCGGAATTTTTGTATCTATTGTTCAAACTCGTCGCTTTAAATGTGACTTTCGCAATCACCGATATACTATAATATAGGCAATTGCAAAAACATGATTCGTAACCAGATTTTAGGCAAAACATACAAAAACAGAGCGAATCAAAAACGTCTTTGAGCGGCGTTTTTGTATGTTTTGTCTAAAATCGTCGCTTTGATTCAGACTTTCGCAATCACCTAATACTATAATAAATCAAAAGGAGAATGATACATATGAACGAAGAAATTTTAGAAATTATGAAAACAGCAGTTCCGATTGCTGCCGTAGTTATTTTACTAATAGTTATTTTTACGTTGGGTTATGTGAAAGCGTCGCCGGATACCGCCTACATTATATCCGGTTTAAGAAAACGCCCCAAGGTGCTGATTGGTAAAGCAGGACTGAAAATACCATTTTTGGAGAAAAAAGATGAGCTGAATCTGCAGTTGATACCCATTGATGTGAAAACTTCTAGTGCAGTTCCAACAGCAGATTATATTAATATTAAGGTAGATGCCGCTGTAAATGTTAAGATCAGCGATAACAACGACCGACTTGCTCTAGCAGCACAGAATTTTCTAAATAAACCGACCGATTATATTGCACAGGTTTCTCGAGAAGTTCTGGAAGGAAATATGAGAGAAATTGTTGGCAAGATGAATTTAGAAGAAATGGTCAGCGATCGTCAGAAATTTGCCAATCTGGTGAAGGAAAATGCAGAGCCCGATCTTGCTTCTATGGGACTTGATATTGTCAGTTTTAATGTACAGAATTTTGTAGATGGAAACGGTGTGATTGAGAATCTTGGTGTAGACAATATTGTGAAAATTCAGAAGAATGCAGCGATTTCCAGGGCAGATAGTGAGAAGGAGATTGCTAAGGCACAGGCGCAGGCCAAAAAAGAGGCGAATGACGCCCAGGTCAGTTCGGATTTGGAGATTGCAAACGCTATTGCCAAGGCGCAGAAGGAAAAGGCTGTTGTACAGGCGGAGGCAAACCGAGAGTCCAAGGAAGCACAAATTAATGCAGATACTTTGATTGCACAGAAGGAAAATGATCTGGCAATCCGTAAGGCGGAACTGCAGAAAGCGGCAGATACCAAAAAGGCGATTGCTGACGCGGCCTATCAGATTCAGCAGGAGACAGAGCGAAAGACAGTAGAGATTACAACAGCTGATGCCAATCTGGCTCGTCAGGAAAAAGCGATTGCTTTAAAAGAGAAGGAAGTAGAGCTGACAGAACGGACGCTGGAAGCAACAGTAAAGAAACAGGCCGATGCGGAGAAGTATGCAAAACAGCAGGAATCGGATGCCAATCTGTATGAAATGCAGCGGAAATCAGAAGCCCAGCTGTTTGAACGCCAGAGAAATGCGGAAGCAGATAAGTTCGAGAGAGAGAAAGAGGCAGAAGCCCTGCGGGCAACTGCAGAGGCTAAGAAGTATGCAATGGAGCAGGAGGCAGAAGGTATCCGCAGTAAGGGACTGGCAGAAGCAGAGGCGATTAGGGCCAAGGCGCTGGCAGAGGCGGAAGGTATTGAGAAAAAAGCGGAAGCGATGAAGCAGATGGGTGAGGCGGCTGTATTGGAAATGTATTTTAAAGCCATGCCTGAAATTGCCAAAAATATTGCAGAACCATTGGCAAAGGTAGATCGAATTACAATGTATGGCGATGGAAACTCTGCAAAGCTTATGAAAGATATTATGGGTACGATGACCCAAGTAACCGATGGTTTAAAGGAATCAACGGGCATTGACCTGCAGTCGGTGCTGGCTGGTTTCGCAGGTGCTAAGCTTGCAGGTAAGAAGGGAGAGGGAGAAGAGGAAACAGATTAGGATAAAAGATACGAGTCATTGGCTGGGAATGGATTTGTATAGTCAGCCATAGCATAGTTGTATATTTTTAACAAGTATTATAGATTTAAAAAAAGTTTCATAAACATATTGACAAATATTACAAATTATGCTATTGTATTTTTAGTTAATTTAAATAGAATTTTTAATAAGTTTATAAAATATTTATTGGAGTGTTACCTTTCGATGATGACTGGGCATAACCAACTTTGTATAGTATATTTACGCTATATTAAGTTGGTTTTTTTATTCCAGTAAGACTCGAAAAGAACATACCGCTCCACTAGGGAGGCCAAAACCGTGAAAATTATCAAAGTAATCAATAACAACACCGTATGTGTCAAGGATGACAAAGGTGCCGAGCAGATCGTATCCGGCAAAGGTATCGGCTTCGGCAGAAAATGCGGCGACACCGTCCGCCCAGAGCAGATCCAGAAAATCTACATGATTACTGATTCTGGCCTGCGTAAACGTATGATTGAATGCCTGACGGAAATTCCATACGAATACATTAAGCTCACGGATGACCTGGTAGAATACATCAAACAATCCCTTAACGGAAAGCTTAATGAATCTCTGATTGTCACGCTCTCCGACCACATCGGTTTTGCCATTGAGCGCAGCAAACAGGGAATGGAATTTGCCAACCCGCTGATGGACTCCATCCGCGAATGCTTCCCAGAAGAATTAGAGCTTGGCAGATACTGCATCCGTCAGATCAAAGAAATATTAGGCATTCAATTCCACGAAGATGAAGCTGGATTTATTGCCATGCATATCATTAACGCTAGATTTTCTACAAAAATGAGCGAGGTTCCCGACTTGACAAAAATGGTAAATGGCTGCCTTGACATCGTCGATAAATTTTATTCAGGAAAAATCGACAAAACCATGACGGCATACGACTATTTCCGCACACAGATCAAGCAGCTGGCTCAGCGTTTGTACAAATGTGAAACCATTCCTGCAGTTCTCAGTCACGATGAAGAATTTTCAGGTTTAATTAAGCAAAAATATGTAAAACCTTATAAGTGTGCGAAGTGCATTCAGGACTACATTTTAAAAACATACAAAAAAAGCATTACCGAGGACGAATTGCTGCTGTTGTCCCTGCAGCTCAAAATCCTGGTAAGCTAAAAAATAAAGGAGGTCATTCAATGAAGGACAAAATATTTGGCATTCTTCAAAGGGTCGGGCGTTCATTTATGCTCCCGATCGCACTGCTTCCGGTAGCCGGGCTGCTGCTGGGAATCGGAAGCTCCTTTACCAATCCCACGACGATTGAAACCTATCGTCTGGGAAGCATCATCAAAGAAGGCGGCGTGCTCTACACAGTGCTCGACATTATGAGCAAAACCGGAAGCGTCGTCTTTGACAACCTTGCCCTGCTCTTTGCCATGGGCGTCGCCATCGGCATGGCGAAAAAAGAAAAAGAGGTTGCCGCTCTCTCCGGCGCTATCGGCTATCTGATTATGAACACCGCCATCAGCGCTCTGATAACGGCCAAAGGCGGCGTAGAGGCGATGGCGGCCAACTCCACAACTTCCGTGCTGGGTATCACTACGCTGCAGATGGGCGTTTTCGGCGGTATCATCGTCGGCCTCGGCGTTGCGGCGCTGCACAACCGTTTTTACAAAACCGAGCTGCCGCAGGTGCTGTCCTTTTTCGGCGGAACTAGATTTGTGCCGATTGTAACCAGCATTGTTTACCTGATTGTCGGCATTGTTATGTTCTACCTGTGGCCGGTCGTACAGTCGGGCATTGCCCACCTTGGGCAGCTTGTACTCGATTCCGGCTATGCAGGAACTTGGATTTATGGTATTATAGAAAGGGCGTTAATTCCCTTCGGCCTGCATCATGTATTTTACATGCCGTTCTGGCAGACCGAACTGGGCGGCTCTATGTTGATTGACGGAACGGTCGTACAGGGGGCGCAGAACATTTTCTTCGCCGAACTTGCCTCCAAATCAACCGACGTATTTTCCGTATCCGCTACCCGTTTTATGACCGGAAAATTCCCATTTATGATGTTCGGGCTTCCGGCAGCCGCATTTGCCATGTACAAAGCTGCGCGGCCGGAGAAGAAAAAAGTGGTGGGCGGCCTGCTTCTCTCAGCAGCGCTGACCTCCTTCCTGACCGGAATTACCGAACCGCTCGAATTCACCTTTTTATTCGTAGCCCCGCTGATGTACGGCGTACACTGCGTACTTGCCGGACTCTCGTATATGCTGATGCATATCTTCGGCGTCGGCGTGGGAATGACATTTTCCGGCGGATTTATCGACTTTACGCTCTTTGGCGTCCTTCAGGGAAATGCTAAGACCCACTGGATTTGGATTGTAATTGTCGGAATTGTATATGCAATTGTATACTATTTCGTCTTTTATACCATGATAACAAAGCTGAAGCTGAGAACGCCCGGCCGCGAACCGGATCATATCGAGCCTAAGCTCTACCGCAGAAGCGACGTCAACGAGGCCAAGGCCTCAAAGGCAGCGGGCGGAACAAGCGGCGACGTTATCAGCGCCATGATTCTGACAGGACTCGGCGGTAAGGAAAATCTCTCCGACCTCGACTGCTGCGCCACCCGATTGCGTGTAACCGTCAAAGATGCGTCCAAAGTCAGCGACGACCTGCTCAAATCCAGCGGCGCCTCCGGCGTCATTCACAAAGGCGACGGCGTCCAAGTGATCTACGGCCCGCAGGTTTCAGTTGTAAAATCCAATCTGGAGGATTTTCTGGATACACCAGAATCCGATCATGCAGAAGTTTTGCTCGGGGATCAGGATGTAACGGAAACATTTGCGGAAGAACGTTCCGCTAACGTTGACAAAAATCAGCACAATAGCGCCGGCTCTCATAATAAGAATGCAGATACGGCAGGCGCAGATTCCCCTGTCAGTCAAACGGCTGCAGACAGCGGAACACAGATCACATTATATGCGCATATGAACGGAACTGCGGTCAAATTAGAGGACGTCGAAGACGAAGTATTTTCACAGAAAATTCTAGGTCAGGGCGCGGCAGTAGAGCCCAGCGAAGGAAAGCTCTACGCCCCATGCGACGGAACCGTAGACACCGTCTTTGACACCAAACATGCTGTGAACCTTATTTCCGGGGACGGTGTAGAAATTCTGCTTCATATCGGAATTGATACCGTAAAACTCAACGGCCAGTACTACGAATCCCACGTCAGCGACGGCCAGAGCGTAAAGAAAGGCGACCTGCTGATTACCTTTGATCTGGAAAATATTAAAAAGGCAGGCTATCAGCTAACCACGCCGATGATTATATGTAACAGTGACGATTACAACGAAGTGGTTCAAACGGCTGAAGGCAGCATAAACGCCGGGGACACATTGATCGAAATAAAATAAAAAGGCAATTGTTACTGCAATTTCATTAATAGAAATCAAATCAAAATATAAAAAAGGAAAGGAAGTATCACTATGAAAACATTTACCTACACCATCCAGGACGAAATCGGAATTCACGCAAGGCCGGCAGGGCTGCTGGTAAAAGCGGCAAAGGGCTATGAGAGCGAAATTACACTGACCTGCAAGGGCAAGAAGGCAAGTGCCGCCAAGCTGATGGCAGTGATGGGCATGGGCGTAAAATGTGGCGACGAAGTGACGGTAACGGTAGAAGGCGCAGACGAGACGGCAGCAGCAAAAGGGATGGAGGAATTTTTCAATTCCAATCTATAAGGCAGACCATACCCATTTCCCATAACAGGCGGAGGTGAAAACGATGAATGAGGAAAGATATCAGGGAAAAGGCGTGTTCGGCGCAATTGCCATCGGCAGGGTTTCTATTTTCAAGCGCAGCGAGGTAACGGTAAAGCGGGAGCGGATTGAAGATCTTGACCAAGAATTGGCAAGGCTGGAGGAGGCAAAGTCAAAATCCATCCAGCAGATCCAGAACATTTACGAGAAAGCCGTGAAAGAGGTCGGTGAGACCAACGCGCAGATATTTGAAATTCATATGATGATGATTGAGGATGACGATTACAACGATTCGATCCACAATATTATGGAGACGCAGATGGTCAATGCCGAGTATGCCGTGGCGCTGACAGCGGATAATTTTGCGGAAATGTTCCAGGCGATGGACGACGGGTATATGCAGGCGCGGGCTGCCGATGTGCGCGACATTTCCAACCGTATTATCCAAAATCTGACAAACTGTGGGCAGAGAGCGGAGGCTTCCGGTGAAAAAATGATTATCTGTGCCGATGATCTGGCGCCGAGCGAGACGGTGCTGCTCGATAAAGAACAGGTACTGGCCTTTGTGACGGAGCTGGGCTCTTCGAATTCGCACACTGCAATTTTGGCGCGCAATATGAACATTCCGGCGGTAATCGGCGTCGGGGCCGGCTTCGTGCAGAACATTCATGACGGGGATACGATGATTGTAGATGGCTTTACCGGGGAAATCTTTGTCAATCCCGGCGAGGAGACCTGCCGCAAGTACCGCAGCCGCCAGGCCGAGGATGAGCGCAGGAAATCTCTGCTTCAGGAACTGAAGGGCAAGGAAAATGTAACGCTCGACGGCAAGCGGGTGAATATCTATGCCAATATCGGCGGCATTGAAAATATTGGTGCGGTGCTGGTCAATGACGCGGGCGGAATCGGCCTGTTCCGTAGCGAATTCCTGTATCTGGAGAAAACGGATTTCCCCACGGAGGATGAACAGTTTGCGGCTTATAAAAAGGTGCTGGAGAGCATGGCGGGCAAGAAGGTTATTATTCGTACTTTGGATATCGGCGCGGATAAGCAGGCAGATTATTTCCAGCTGAAAAAGGAGGAAAATCCGGCGATGGGGCTGCGGGCTATCCGTATCTGTCTGACAAGGCCGGAGATATTCAAAACGCAGCTGCGGGCGTTGTACCGGGCTTCGATATACGGCAGCCTCGGCATTATGTTTCCAATGGCGACCAGCGTCAGCGAGGTGGAGCGGATTCTGGACATCTGCGGTGAGGTCAAGAAGGAGCTGGAAGCAGAAGAGATTGAGTACAGCCGGGAGATTGAGCTGGGTATTATGATTGAGACGCCTGCGAGCGCGGTGATCAGCGACCGCTTAGCGCCGCTGGTGGATTTCTTCAGCATAGGCACAAACGACCTCACTCAGTATACCCTTGCCTGCGACCGGCAGAACGCGGAGCTGGAGGAGTTCTGCGACCCCCATCATGAGGCTATTCTGCGCTTGATTGAGCTGGCTGCGGAAAATGCGCATAAGCATGGGGCGTGGATTGGAATCTGCGGGGAGCTGGCGGCCGATACTTCGCTTACGGAAACATTTCTGCGCATGGGCATTGACGAATTGTCGGTATCTCCGGCCTTTGTGCTGAATCTGCGGGATGCGGTACGGAAGCTGGATTTATCGAAGTAGGGGAATCGGTTTTTTTGCTCTCGATTTTTTGAGTTTTGTTTTAGGAGAGTTGTATTAGGCATTGCGGATGGGATAATCTGTGGTGCCTAATTTTGTTTTGCATGTGCTTTTTTATGTTAACCATATTCTCGTGTGTTGATTTTAGGGAGCCTGATTGAATCGGGCTTGGTCTTATGTTATACTGGTTGTAGTATAAATAAACTTTTTTGAAGAGAAGGAGGAAGCGTATGGAGGCTTATTGGAGTGACGGCAGAGGCCGGTACGGAACGGGTGAGGATTATGATTATTTTTATCAGTTTGATGAGGACGAGGAGCATGAGATTTTTACAAGTGCAGACGGACTTTGGACGTATTCGGAGGTGGAACAGGGGATTGAGTTGATTCGGTATAACGGCAGAGAGGTTCATTTGCGTGTTCCGTCTGTGGTTGACGGTAGGAAGGTAGTTTCGCTTGACAGTACGTTTGACGGCTTTTATGAGCTGAAAAGTGCAGAGATTCCGCAGGGGGTGGTATCGCTTTGCGGTGTGTTTTACGGATGTGAGAGTCTGGAAACGGTGAAGCTGCCGCAGGGGCTGGAACGGCTGGAATACGCGTTTCACAGCTGTTTTTCTTTGAAACAGATTGAGGTTCCTGACAGTGTAGTAGATTTTACATATGCATTTACGGAAACACCGATAGAGAGCTTTGTATTTTCAGAAGGGACAAGATTTATTGAGAATGTGTTTACCAATTGCCAGTGCTTAAAGCAGGTGACTGTACCAGGGACGGTGGAGCGGATGGACGAGGCTTTTTGCGATTGTGAGTCGTTGGAGCGGGTGGAACTGCAAGACGGAATTCAGAGACTGGGAGATTATGCCTTGTTTCATTGTACGTCGCTTAAGGAGCTGCGGATTCCGGGGAGTGTGAAGGAATTCGGCGAGAAGGCGGTCGGGATGATGGAAGTGCGGGAGTATGAAGGGGATGAGAATGCGCCGCTACGGGCGTTTCGGATTCGGGGGGAACAGGTGGTTCCAGGGTTTCGGATCATTGGCGAAGCGGGATCAGAGGCAGAACGGTATGCAAGAGAAAAGGGCATTCCGTTTATTGTGGAGAAATGCCCTGCAAAATCGTAGAATGGATCTGGTATCTAATCCCACCAGAAAAACCAGTAGTTAGACTTACTGATACAACTTGCAAGTTCAGCAAGGGTTCCGGTTTCAGTTCCCTGATCTACACGGTCTGTGCAGAAAGCATAATGCTCCTTGGCTGCCTGCATGGATTCTTCTTTGCTGACCGGCTGTTCCAGTACAAATTCCAATGTATCAGTGGATACTAGTGCTGGAACGGCACCGTATTTCTTATACCAGTATCGGCACACTTCCATCATATCATCTGCGGCGGGACATTCGTTCCAGCCGCCCATTGGCACCCATGCAATGACTTCCCAAGGATTCTTTACAGGGATTTCCAAAAGAATGGTTTCTTCAATTTCATTATCGGAGGATATGCAGAATGAAGTAAATTCTGATATAGTCTCTCCCAATTCTTCGTCCAGTTCCTCTCCAGTCTGGCTGTACCAGGCCTCTCTCATCTCTTCTTCGTCCATTTCCTGGTATTCTTCTATAAATTCTTCATACCATTCCTTCAGCATTTCTTCAGCATTCTTTTCCGGCTGCTGAATAATAGTATCTCTGGCAGAAGGATCTTTTTTCAAAGATTCCAGAATATCGGCCAATATATCACTGGAGACGACCAAAAGAGGGGTAAATCCTTCTTTTTTTCCTCGTATTGCAGCCAGTTTGTATCCTTCTTCCACCTCGTTTGCGGTTTGGTCGCTGGTAAACACTTGATAGGGGCAGTCTAGGCTTTCAATAATGCGTCTGGTTGATTCTGTATAGGCTTCTTTCGATTGGCTCATAATTTTTCCTTCCTTTCTGCTTAGTAGTAATTAGGTGATTGCGAAAATCTGAATCAAAGCGACGATTTTAGACAAAACATACAAAAACGCCGCTCAAAAACGTTTTAAATTCGCTCTGTTTTTGTATGTTTTGCCTAAAATCTGGTTATGAATACTGAGTTTCGCAAATGCCTATTAGTAGTAATTAGGTGATTGTGAAAATCTGATCTAAGATAACGAATTGGGACAAAGTTGTTTCCGCTTTTAATTGGGGAATTTAGTTTGATATAAAATCGTTTTTGTATGTTATACCCAAATTCTGACTATGAAAATAGAGTTTTGCAACCACCTATCATTTGTAATAATCAACGAGTATCTAGCTTATGCTTTCTATACATTATATCGCAAAAGTGCCTCTATTGTAAAGTAATACCTTGTTGAGTTTTGCTTATTTCATAGAATTTATGTATAAATAGAAAGCAAATTAAGAGAATGCTGTAATATTAAATGGAAAATACTCTAATCTCCAATCACTAAATGGATTTAGCATTCACCAAATGCCTAAAAAAGGGAGTAGCAGAAAGAATAGGGGATATACTTAAGGCTTTGTATAAGATACTTAAAAAGAAGTATATAAATTGTTTAAAATATTCACACAATTTACAAAAATAAGAAAATTAGAAAAAGAAATTTTAGGATATTAATAATAAAATATCCTGATTTGGCGGAGATATTGTATTTGTATATTGAAAAATAAAAGTTAAAATACCAACAAAATCAGAAAATTAAATATAAAATAATAAATATTCAAATAATCAGACAATAGTGAAGAAAAAACTGCAAGGATGATATTTACAAATGAAATAAAAGGGTGTAAGATACTAATAGATTTGAACGGATATCCCTCTTAAGAGGTATGGAAGGTCAACTTTGTACAGACAGATTCGGGCAGCTGCGAATCCATCAAATGAAATAATAGCTCGGTAATCACTAGTTACAGATTATAAGAAAGGAATCGATGTATATGGAAAAACAAAACAGTTCCCAAGGCTTATATCTTCCACAATTTGAACATGACAACTGCGGAATCGGCGCTGTGGTCAATATCAAAGGAATGAAAAGTCATACAACAGTAGAAAATGCATTAAAAATAGTAGAAAACTTAGAACACCGTGCCGGCAAGGATGCAGAAGGCAAGACCGGTGATGGCGTGGGAATTCTGCTGCAGATTTCTCATAAGTTTTTTTCAAAAGTGGCAAAGGAACTGAAGATTCCAATAGGTGGAGAACGCGAATATGGAATTGGTATGTTTTTCTTTCCACAGGATGAATTGAAGCGTAACCAGGCAAAAAAAATGTTTGAAATTATCGTGGAAAAAGAGGGCCTGGAATTCCTTGGATGGCGAGAGGTTCCAACAGTTCCCAATGTACTGGGCCAGAAAGCCATCCGCTGTATGCCGCATATCATGCAGGCATTTGTCAAGAAGCCAGAACATTGTGAGGAAGGTCTGGAATTTGACCGTAAGCTCTATATCGTCCGCAGAGTATTTGAGAAGTCCAATGAAGAGACTTACGTTGTATCTTTGTCAAGCCGGACCATTGTCTATAAAGGAATGTTTCTAGTAGGCCAGCTGCGTCTGTTTTTTGAAGATCTGCAGAATCCAGACTACGAGTCGGCAATTGCTCTTGTGCATTCCCGGTTCAGCACGAATACCAATCCCAGTTGGGAGCGTGCACATCCGAACCGCTTTATCGTCCATAACGGAGAGATTAATACCATTCGCGGAAATGCCGACAAAATGCTGGCAAGAGAGGAAACCATGGAATCAGAGCATTTAAAACGAGAATTTCCTAAAGTTCTGCCAGTGGTCAATGCGCAGGGTTCTGATTCTGCCATGCTGGATAATACATTAGAATTCCTGGTTATGAGCGGGATGGAACTGCCGTTGGCGGTTATGATTACCATTCCCGAACCGTGGGCCAATAACAAAACGATTTCTCAGAAAAGAAAAGATTTCTACAATTATTATGCAACTATGATGGAGCCATGGGATGGCCCGGCGTCAATCCTTTACAGTGACGGAGATCTGATGGGAGCCATTCTTGACCGTAACGGTCTGCGTCCGTCCCGCTATTATATTACGGAGGATGATTACCTGATTCTTTCTTCAGAAGTCGGCGTGCTGGATATTGATCCTACCAAAATTCTAGTAAAGGAACGCCTGAGACCAGGCAAAATGCTGCTGGTTGACACCCGGAAAGGAAAAGTGATTGATGACGATAAGTTAAAGGAGGCCTATGCCGGTAAGCAGCCATATGGTGAGTGGCTTGACCGCAATATGATCCGTCTGAGTGACCTAAAGATTCCTAACAAGCGTCCCATGGAATACCATGGAGCGGAACTGGCAAGACTGCAAAAGGCTTTTGGCTATACGTATGAGGAATTCAAAAGCTCGATTCTGCCAATGGCTAAAAACGGTTCGGAAGCTATTGCAGCCATGGGAGTGGATACTCCGATTCCGGTTTTGTCCCGAATCAATCAGCCTCTGTTTAACTATTTCAAACAGTTATTCGCACAGGTTACCAATCCGCCGATTGATGCGATCCGCGAAGAAGTCGTGACTTCTACCAGCGTTTATATCGGTTCAGAGGGCAATGTTCTGGAGGAAAAGGCTAAGAACTGTCGTATGCTGCGGGTAATAAATCCGATTCTAACGAATACGGATATTCTGAAAATTAAAAATATGAATGCCGAAGGGTTCAAAGTAGAGGTAGTTCCGATCACCTATTATAAGAATACCAAACTGGAAAAGGCAATCGAACAATTGTTCGTAGAAGTGGACCGCGCATATCGTGACGGCAGCAATATCCTAATTCTTTCTGATCGTGGAGTAGACGAAAACCATGTGGCAATTCCTTCTTTGCTGGCCGTATCTGCCTTGCAGCAGCATTTGATTAAGACGAAAAAGCGTACCTCGGTTGCGCTGATACTAGAGAGCGGTGAGCCAAGAGAAGTCCATCATTTTGCAACACTTCTGGGCTATGGCGCCTGTGCAATCAACCCTTATTTGGTGCAGGATACGATTCGCCAGCTGATTGATTCGAATATGCTGGATAAAGATTACTATGCGGCTGTAGAAGACTATACCAATGCTGTTTTACATGGAATTGTAAAAATTGCTTCCAAAATGGGCATTTCTACCATTCAATCCTATCAGGGCGCGCAGATTTTCGAGGCAATTGGTATTGATAAAAGTGTCATTGATAAATATTTTACCAATACGGTCAGCCGGATTGGCGGTATTACTATGGAAGATATAGAGGAACAGGCCAATGATATGCATTCAGAGGCATTTGACCCGCTGGGACTTGAAGTGGATCTGACTTTGGACAGTGCCGGACGGCATAAGATGCGAAGCGGTGCAGAAGAACATCTCTATAATCCGCAGACCATTCATTTACTGCAGCAGTCCACCAAACGCGGTGATTATGAAATGTTTAAACAGTATACAAGTCTGATTAATGCAGAAACCAATACAGGAAACCTGCGAGGGTTGATGGACTTTAACTATCCGAAAAAGGGAGTGCCGATTGAAGAAGTGGAAAGTACCGATTCGATTGTAAAGCGTTTTAAGACTGGAGCTATGTCATATGGTTCTATTTCTCAGGAAGCACATGAGACGCTGGCAATTGCTATGAATCGGCTGCAGGGAAAATCCAACAGCGGTGAAGGCGGTGAAAGCCTGGAACGTCTGGAACCCGGCCCTAATGGCGTGAACAAATGTTCTGCAATTAAACAGGTAGCATCAGGCCGTTTTGGTGTCACAAGCCGCTATTTAGTCAGTGCCAAAGAGATTCAGATTAAGATGGCGCAGGGTGCGAAACCTGGCGAGGGCGGACACCTGCCTTCCGGCAAGGTCTATCCATGGATTGCCAAGACCCGTCATGCAACGCCAGGTGTTGGCTTGATTTCTCCGCCGCCTCATCATGACATCTATTCTATTGAAGATTTGGCGCAATTGATCTATGACTGCAAGAATGCCAACAAAAACGCCAGAATTTCTGTAAAACTGGTATCTGAAGCTGGTGTTGGAACGGTGGCAGCAGGAGTGGCTAAGGCAGGCGCACAGGTGATTTTGATTTCCGGTTATGACGGCGGTACAGGTGCTGCGCCTAAGAGTTCCATTCACAATGCAGGGCTTCCTTGGGAGCTTGGTTTGGCAGAAACACATCAGACACTGATTCAGAATGGACTTCGCAGTAAGGTAGTCATAGAGACAGACGGTAAACTGATGAGCGGCAGGGACGTAGCTGTGGCGGCGCTTCTGGGTGCCGAAGAATTTGGCTTTGCAACGGCTCCTCTGGTAACTATGGGCTGTGTCATGATGCGAGTCTGCAATCTGGATACTTGTCCGGTAGGCGTGGCCACACAGAACCCTGAACTTCGTAAACGGTTCCAGGGAAAGCCGGAATATGTGATGAACTTTATGCGTTTTATCGCCGAAGAGTTAAGGGAATATATGGCAAAACTAGGTGTACGTACCGTTGATGAGCTGGTTGGGCGCACCGACTTATTGAAAGTGAAGGCAAATGTGGCGCATGCAAGGGCAAGAAAAGTAGATTTGTCCAATATTTTGAACAATCCATATGCGAAAGAGAAGAAAGTGACTTTTGATCCCAAACAGGCTTATGATTTTCAGCTGGAAAAGACTAAAGATGAACGAGTGCTTTTGAAAAAGCTTAAACCAGCATTGGAAAGCGGCCAGAAGAAAAGTATTCAAGTAGAGGTTACTAACACCGACCGTTCCTTCGGCACCATTTTTGGTGCAGAAATCACCAGGCGGTATAAAGATACATTGGAAGAAGATATGTTTACTGTTAAATGCAGTGGTGCAGGCGGACAGAGCTTCGGTGCATTTATCCCCAAAGGATTGACTCTGGAATTGGTCGGAGACAGTAATGATTACTTTGGAAAAGGGCTGTCCGGTGGAAAATTAGTGGTATATCCACCTACTGGAGTCAAGTTTAAACAAGATGAAAATATTATTATTGGAAATGTTGCTCTATATGGCGCGACTAGTGGAAAGGCATTTATCAATGGTGTGGCAGGTGAACGCTTCTGTGTCCGTAATTCCGGCGCACGTGCTGTGGTTGAGGGCGTCGGCGAGCATGGCTGCGAATATATGACTGGCGGGCGTGTCGTTGTCCTTGGCCGGACCGGTAAGAATTTTGCTGCAGGAATGAGCGGCGGAATTGCCTATGTGCTTGATGAAGACAGTTCCTTCTATACAAAGCTTAACAAGGAAATGGTGTCCTTGGAAGAACTGACTTCTAAGTATGATGTGTTAGAGCTGAAGGAAATGATTAAAGAACATGTTGCCTATACCAATTCGGCAAAGGGTAAGCAGATTTTAGAACAGTTTGGACAGTATCTGCCGAAGTTTAAAAAGGTGATCCCCCATGATTATAACCGCATGCTTCAGACCATCGTGCAGATGGAGGAGAAGGGGTTAAGCAGCGAGCAGGCGCAGATTGAGGCATTTTATGCCAATACTAAGAAATAGGAGGAAAGAGAAATGGGAAAGCCAACCGGATTTATGGATTATGAGAGAAAAACCAGTGAGACAATAAAACCAAAGGCAAGAATAAAGAATTTTAATGAATTCCACGTTTCTCTGCCTATGAAAGAGCAGCAGCGCCAAGGAGCGCGTTGCATGGCATGCGGTGTGCCGTTCTGCCAATCGGGTATGATGCTGAACGGCATGGCCTCTGGCTGTCCGCTGCATAACCTGATTCCAGAATGGAATGACCTAGTCTATACTGGAAATTGGGAAGAGGCATACCATCGTTTGAAAAAAACAAATAATTTTCCTGAATTTACTGCACGGGTCTGTCCGGCCTTGTGTGAGCAAGCCTGTACCTGTGGACTAAACGGCGAGCCGGTCAGTACCAAGGAAAATGAATACAGCATTATTGAAAATGCTTATGCCCGCGGTTATGCTGAGGCAAAACCGCCCAAGATCCGCACAGGCAAAAAGGTAGCGGTGATTGGTTCCGGCCCTGCCGGCCTTGCTGTGGCAGATCAGCTAAATAAAAGAGGACATTCGGTAACGGTATTTGAACGGTCTGACCGTGCTGGAGGACTGCTGATGTATGGAATTCCGAATATGAAGCTAGATAAATCGATTGTTGAGCGTAAATTGCAGATTATGAAGGAAGAGGGCGTAGAATTTATTCTCAATGCCAATGTGGGTGAGAACTACAAAGCAGATACCATTTTGAAACATTACGACCGCGTTGTGCTTGCCTGTGGCTCTTCGAATCCCAGAGATATTAAAGTGCCAGGCAGAGAGGCCAAGGGAATCTATTTTGCTGTGGATTTCCTAAAGGCGGCGACGAAAAGTCTGTTGGATTCCAATTTTCAAGATAAGAATTATATTTCGGTGGAAGGAAAACATGTGGTTGTCATTGGCGGCGGTGATACAGGAAATGACTGTGTCGGAACATCTGTTCGATTAGGGGCTGCTTCTGTTGTACAGCTTGAGATGATGCCAAAGCTGCCGGACAGCCGCAGTGAGAACAATCCCTGGCCCGAATGGCCCAGAGTCTGCAAGACGGATTACGGCCAGGAGGAAGCCATTGAGGTGTTTGGTCATGATCCACGCATTTACCAGACCACAGTGAAAGAATTTGTGAAGGATAAGGGCGGCCATGTCAAACAAGCTCGGATTGTAAAGTTAGAAAGCAAAAAGGACGAAAAAACCGGAAGAATGGTTATGGCTGAAGTAGAAGGCAGTGAATCTCTGATTCAGGCCGATGTAGTCTTGATTGCTGCGGGATTTCTTGGCAGCCAGGATTATGTGACTAAGGCCTTTCATGTGGAAGTCAATGAGCGGACTAATGTAAAGACCGAGCCAGGAAGATACCGTACAAATGTAAAAAATGTATTTACTGCAGGAGATATGCATCGCGGACAATCCCTGGT
Organism: Lachnospiraceae bacterium; assembly: GCA_022791575.1. GTDB lineage: Bacteria > Bacillota > Clostridia > Lachnospirales > Lachnospiraceae > JAAVZI01. Next base: position 27,188 of record JAAVZI010000029.1, on the reverse strand, counting down.
CGTATGGGCGATCCGGGAAGGACGCGAAGCGGCACAGGAAGTGGATTTAAGTTTGATGGGGTATACAAATCTGTCGGTGCAGTAAAAATATAGATACATTTGTTATAGAAAGAATAATAATAAAAAACCCAGATGGCATAAATAAATATGAGCCATCTGGGTTTTTCGGTGTTAAAATCCGAGATCTCTTCCTTTCTCCATATTCGTAATCTGTCTCTCACCCTCGTCCGCAATTGCGCGGAAATCCTGAATCGTCTGCGCCATCTGCGGCAGCGCTTTCGTCTTATAAGTATTGATATCATCCAGCGCCGACAGCGTATCCGAGAACGCCTGCTTTAAAGTATCCGGGGAAATGCTGGCTTCTACGGCTTCCCTTTGAATCGCTGTGCCTTGTTCTTTCAGCATCTTGGAGGTAGCGGTGATCATCTGATTCGTAGTCTCGTTTAACATCTGCACCTTTTCCAGAACGATTTTCTGGTTGTAGAGGGCACCGGCAACGGTTACGGCAACGCGCAGGGCGGCGACGGTTACGGTCTCAGCGCGGTCCACGGCGCGGATCAGCTCTAAATTGTTCTTGCGGATAACCTCCATGGCGATAATGCCCTGCTGATTGACCAGCAGAAGCTGCTGAAAGTCCATCAGCCGCTGTTTTAAGGGGAAAATAATCTCTTCCTCGACGAATTTAATGCGTTCCTCGTCTTCATTCGTGGCTCTGGCATTTTCTACTGCATTGGTCAAGTAGGCGTCAAGCTGCGTGCCCAGCTCGATTTTCTGGGTTAGCTGCTTGGTCAGGTCACGCATAGAAGCCTGCTCGATTTCCAGGGTCGTATTGTCATTTTTTAAAATAGTTTTGCCTTTGTCGAGGGTCTTGACAATGGAGGCGATTTCTGCATCGGCTGTTTTAAAACGCTCGAAATAGCGGCGGATTGGGTTGAAAATCTTTCCCAACACACCGGTTTTGGTGAAATCCAGGCCGGAGGGATCTAAGTCGCGCATTTTGATGGACAGCTCTTCTAAGCCCTTGGCAACTTCACCAGACTCTCCGCCGGCGCGGCTGAATTCGCCCATGCGTTTCTGCAGGATACTGTTTTTGGACTGGGACTGCTTGACTATGTCGGCACCGAATGCTTCAATCACCTGAATGATTTCGCGGCGTTCGGTGAGGGAGTCTAAGTTGACGGCCATAATCTGGTCGGATTTCTCCTTGACGACATCGGTAATCATGTTTTTTTCTTCTTTGGATGGCTCCAGTTCAGCAGCCACTTCTTTTTTAATAGTCTCGGTGCTTGGTAAATCTAATGAAAATGCGCTCATATCGGTTCTCCTTTTACATATTTGCGTTAAATAATATTTTCAGCTGGTATACGACGTCGTCGGTGGAGGCGTCAATGCTGGCGGCCTCGTTGACGGAGCTGATACTTTCCAGGGCGGCCAAATCCGCGTTGTAGCCGATTGTGTAGACCGGGATCTTAAGACCGGTGAGGACGTCGCGGATGTCGTTTAAGTTGTAGCCGGTGTTGGTTTCGCCGTCGCTTAAGACGAAGAGCATAGGCTTGGCGTCGGGGTACTGTTCCATCAGCTCGTTAATCATGTTCATTGCCACACAGATTCCGTCAAAGGTTGCGGTGCCGCCGGAGGCATAGAGGTTTTCGACAGCTCCTTTGAAATAAGTCTGCTGTTCCATGTTAAACTGCTTGATTGGCACTTCGATGGTGACATCGTCGGAGTAGCTGACAAGGCCGATGTAATTTTCGGTATTGATATATTTCATGCTGTTAATCAGCGAGGTCTGCAGCGCCTTTAATGGCTCTCCGCCCATGCTGCCGGAAACGTCGGTTACAAAAACTCCGATCACCGGCCGGCCGCTGTCTTTGTTGGTCTTGTAGAGTTTCTGGGCAGCAGTAAGGACGTCGCCGGAAATGTCGCCGTATTCGCATAGATAGTCGTCCATTTGGTTAAATCCATACTCGGTGGCGCGTTTTTTGGATTTTTCGGCGGCACAGTGCTGGGCAAACAGGTTTAAAATGTCTTTTTTCTCCTGACTGGCGCCGGCAACGCTGACTAACGGGTTATCGTGGCGGTAGCCATAAGGAGTGAACTTGTAGTTTTTGGACAATATCGTGTCGTTGGCATAGGACTGGTATTCCATGATAAATCCGTCTAAGGAGCCGTTTTCGGCGGCGTCGCGCATCTGCATGGTAGTCAAGGATACGAACGGCACATTTTTCTGGAATTTCTGAAAGCCCTGTACGGCAGTGTCGGATAAAGGATTGCCAAGGTCATAGCGCTGCAACGTACAGATTAGGAAATTCAGTCCGGCGCTGCTGGCAAATGGATTGGTGTATCCCATGGAAAATTCACCGGCTTCGGTTGCTTCGGTAATGGCTTTTAAGTCGACGCTTCCGTATTTTTCTACGATCTGGTTGTAGGTTTTCTCAGAGAGGAGGATTCCGGCTACATTTCCCACGAGACGTTCGGAAATGGTTTCGGTGTTGGTTCCTCTGGCGTTCAGCATGTTTACCCACAGCATACTGGAGGGGGCGAATCCTTCGGGTACGGCTTTGCCGGTGGCGATATAGTCTAAGGCCTGTCCGCTGTTGACCTTGCGGATCTGGATGGAAACGGGTTTTCCGTTGACCTGGTGGCCCGCTTTGTTGAATTCTTCGGCCATTTCACAGAGCCAGCCGTCTGTGCCGGTGCCTGCCTTTTCGGGAGAGGAGTAGATCTCAGCATAGAGATCGGTGGTGGCCTTAACTCCGACCGGACAGGTGTCGATATCCGGCAGCTCGGCGGCTTCATTTTCGGATGAATCGTATTCGATCGGGGATTTTACGGGCTTGCTTGTCTTGGGATCGATTTTTTCTACCATTTTGCTCAGGCGCTTGCCTGCATTTTCCTTGGAAATGGTTTTTTCGGATTTGCCGAGGTTGCGTGTTAAGTAAATGCCGCCGAATACAGCAGCGCAGACTAAGATTACAACTGTGGCCAGAATTCCGATTGTTTTTTTGTTCATGTTCGTTTCCTCCAGTGTATTATTGATAATATTTGGTTTCTCCGATTAGTTTTTCAATCTCTTTTAACAGATCATCATTGAGATCGGTGTTTTTTTCGTTGGAAGCTGAGGATACCTCCATGGTGAGAGTGTTCAGCTTGAGCAGTATGTTTTCGTTAAGAGCAATCATGGATTTGATGTCGTCAAAGTTTTTCTGATACAGAAGAAGCTGCTGTTCCTGGATGTCGTCGGGAATATTGTCTTCCCGGTAGTGCTGCAGCCTTGTGTATTCTTTTTCGTCGAAAAGCTGCATGCGGTTGGCCATGGATACGACATTCTGCAGGGCGGAGGCCTCGGCGGAAAGGACGACATGGTTGAATTTGTCCCAGCTCATGGTGCCTTTGGTGAACTTTTGTTCGAGAATGCCGGACAGCCGCTGGCGGCTCTTTAAGATCCGGTCAAGCTGTTCGGAGGCGGTATTGGCCATACTTTTTAAGTAGCGGCTGCTGCCGTATTCTCTGAGTATGTCTTTGGCATTGTCTAGGTCGAGGACGTCTTCTGCTAAAACCGGCTTCTGGGAGGGTTCTTTTAGTAAGCAGAGGTTGACGGCAAAGAAAGCGGCAATCAAGGCGAGTGCGGCTATAATTGACATCCCTGCGCGGAAGATGCTCTCGTCTCCTGGCCGCAGGCAAAGCAGGCCGGGGGAATAGAGAACAACGGCTGTGATAACAATACACAGGTTGGCGGCGATTAGTTTTAGGTATTTTTTCAATGTATTGTACTCCCTGAGTTGTATATTTGTTTTGATAGTATTATGATGCTTATTATACAATAAATCTGCATATTTGACAAGTATCGACTAATGGTGAAAGAACGGTTTTTTGATGTACAATAATGGGAGTTTTCTATTATAGCAGCAGAGGGGATCTGTTTCTCTGGCTTTGCAAGTATATTAGGTCAGCCAGGCTCTACTTGATTTCTAAAAGTTTATCCAAACTTTTGTAAAGATTGACAATAAAAATTAAGGGAATTTGTAAATGATCGCATTTAAGTAAATAATTAAAAAAATTTTTATAATGAATGTTAACTTTTATTAGTTTGAATATGGGTATGAACGGTCAAGACTAAATAGGCTTTTGAGGTGAATCAGGAGATTATTTAGTTTTTTGTATTGTATTAAAAAGTTGCGTAGAACTTTGGGTTCTTACAACATACAAACTATTAGTAGTTTATCATAATAATAACTATTTTGCAATATAGCAATTAAGAATCTACAAAATTTTTCTTTTTTTATTGTTTTTAAACCTGAAATTAAGCATAGTTGCTAAAATTTTATTGTTTCTTTTGCTATAAATGGTCAGAAAAATGGTCAATATATTAGGAGGGTCATAAAATGTCACGAAAGGGAGAAAATATACACAAGAGGAAAGATGGGAGATGGGAAGCAAGAGTACGTATCATTTCTAATAGCGAAAAGAAAAAGTATAAATCGATATATGGCAAATCATATTCAGAAGTTAAGAGTAAAGTAGCAAACTTTTATAAAGAGTCTGGAGATGACGGATTTCGAACTATTCAAAATTGTTCAGCAGATAAAAAACTGGCTGAAATCATGGAGGAATGGTTTCTAGTTAAACAAATGAGTCAAAAAGCATCAACACAATTAAAATATCATACCATTGCTGAGAATCATATATTACCCATTCTTGGACATAGGGAAATTTCTGAAATAACAGAAACTGAAATCAGTGAATTTTTAGTACAAAAATTAAATAAAGGAAAATTACATGAAAATACAGCCCTAAGCCCATCTTATGTAAAAACTATGGGAATTATGCTGAATTCTGTAATTGCATATGCTGTAGTAATGGATTACCGCAAACCAATGAAATCAAAAATTGTAAAACCATTAGAAAGAAAACATGAAATTACTATTATGGATTGTTTAACACAAAAAAAATTAGAAGATTCCTTGAAAATAAATGATTCGGTAACTGCAACCGGAATCATGCTGGCCTTAAATTCAGGAATGCGTATTGGAGAAATATGTGCGTTAAGGTGGGATGACATTGACTTTCATACAAATGTTATACACGTCCGCCATACTATCAGCCGGATTAAAAATACAGATGAAAGTACAACGAAAACCATTTTGGTCATAGACGAACCAAAAACTAAGACATCGAACAGAAAAATACCAATCAACTCAAAATTGTTACCTATACTGCATAAAGCCAAAGCGAATGCTGTATCTGAGTTTGTTATTTCTGATAAAAAGGAATTCATGAGCCCAAGAACTTTTGAGTATCGTTTCCATCAAGCGCTTAAGAAGCTTGCTATTCCAGACATCAATTTTCATGCACTCCGCCATACATTTGCGACAAGATGTATAGAGCTTGGAGTTGACATAAAAACACTTAGTGAAATTCTGGGACATTCCAATGTAAGTATTACATTAAACACTTATGTCCATTCTTCCATTCAACATAAAAGAGAACAGATGGAAAAACTTACATTATTGGGATTTTAAGTGGTCAGAATTTTGGTCAGAATGTGAAATAGAATGAGATTAAGGCCGTTTGCGCTGAACCCAAAGTTCTACGCAACCTTATTTAAATTTATTATATGTATATTATAGGAAATTATGCATTCTAATTTACATAGTTGATTGAAACAGTGAATTCAGGAGGTGTGGAATGGTAAAAATAGCAATGAATAAGAATCTGCTGCAAATCTATTGTCCGATGAAGACAGAAGTTCATTTAAATGCTTTGAATTACATAGCTCTGGAAGAGTGTGATTATTTTTTGAAGGTAAAGTATAAAACGGAAAATAACAAACAAGTGTTCGAATATTCTATTGATTCCGATTTGGCGTTGAAGCATCGGATTGCAGCAATGGATTTCGAAGAATGCATGCGGCTTCTGAATGATTACTGTACAGCCGCTGCGAATTTAGAGGAAAAGCAGTATGATATAAAAAATATTAGATTAGATATTAATTGTATATTTATAAGCCAAGTGCATTATCAATTTCTATACTTCCCAATTATAGGCGGAAAAGCAGTTCCGCTGAAAAAATCTATAAAAGAGATATTGTCACATGTCCATACAAAAAATGATGCTATGCGCATTTTTCTTAATGAAGTGAGAAAATGTAAGACAAACGAAGAGACCTTAAAGTATTGTAGAGAGTATGTCTCGCAGAATTTGCACCTAATAACTCAGCAGCAGGAAGGTGAGACAGAGATATTCTCAGAAATAGAGGGAGAAACAACGATATTATCAGAAGTAGAGGGAGAAACAACGATATTATCAGAAGTGGAGGGAGAAACAACGATATTATCAGAAATAGAGGGAGAAACGACAGTATTACTGCAACAGGAAAGTGAGACAACGATACTGTCAGAAGCAGGGAGCGAAACAACAATAATGCCGCAATCGGTTGCATACAGCGAGACAACTGTGCTGACGGCAGCATCGACAGAAATAAATATGTTCAATGACTGGGATTATGAGAAGACAACAAAGTTTTTGCAAAATGAACTTTCAGAGTCTGAAACAACATTATTTTCATTGCAGCAGACAGAGGCATCAGGTAAGGAAACTGATGCAGATGAGTCTGAGGGTGAACGATCTGTACTTAGTATTATAAATAATCAGACAGGAGAGCAGATTATCATCAATAAGAATATATTTACGATTGGGAAAGATGAACAAAATATGGATTATGCTGTTCATAACAATAGTATTAGCAGAAGTCATGCAACCATTACATATGAGCAGAATTCTTATTACATCATGGATAATAAATCTACGAATGGAACAATGATGGAAGGTGTGATGCTACAGCCATATGAGAAAGCAGAGTTGTATGATGGTTCTATCATAACTCTTGGCAATGTTGGGTTACAAATTAAAATAGAAAGAGGGAAAAAGGAATGAGATTTTTGTCAGCGGCACATACAGATGTAGGGATATCCAAGAAAATCAACCAGGATGCATTTGGTTTGAAGATTGCAAAGACATCAGAGTCAAATATTGCATTTGCAATTATTTGTGACGGCATGGGAGGCTTGGAGAATGGAGAACTGGCAAGTGCATTTGTGGTAAATGCTTTTTCAAATTGGTTTGAGAATGAATTTCCAGTAATGTTGAATGGTCATGCAAAACCAGATTTCACGCAGATTCGACAGAGATGGAATGGGATTGCCGTAGATCAGGGCAAAAAAATTATGGAATATGGTAATAACAGTCATAATTCAATGGGAACAACACTTACAGCAATATTGATTGTCAATCATGAGTACATATATATTCAGATAGGAGACAGCAGAATTTATAAGCTTGGAGACAGCATTGTTCAGCTTACCAAAGATCAAACACTTGTTGCGAGGGAAGTAGAGATGGGGAGGATGACACCGGAGGAAGCAGCGGCTGACAACCGCAAAAATGTATTGTTGCAGTGTATTGGCGCATCCAAGACGATTGTGCCGGATATCCAGACGGGGGTGTTGAAAGAAGATGATGTGTTTTTACTTTGCAGCGACGGATTTCGTCATGAAATCTCAGAACAGGAAATATTTGGCGTAATGGCGCCGCCTCTGCTTACAGATGAAAAAGTAATGAAAAAAAGTCTTGTAGATCTAATTAATCTGAACAAAAAAAGAAACGAGAAAGATAATATTACGGCATTACTTGTAAAAGCAGTGCATTAAAATAAAAACAGTCTGGAGGTGTATCAAGATGGCTCGAAGGGGAGAAATCATTGATGGAAAGTACGAGGTTTTAAGAGAAATAGGGCGCGGAGGCATGTCGATCGTTTATCTTGCCATGGATAAGCGTTTGAATAAACAGTGGGCAATCAAGGAATTCCGCAAAGATAAAGATGATGCGAGCAAACAGGTGGCGTTAAAAGCATTGCTGGATGAAGCGAATTTGATGAAAAAGTTCGATCATCCTACCTTACCGCGTATAGTGGATATTATTGACCAGTCGCAGAATGTATATGTCATTATGGATTATATAGAAGGAGAATCCCTGAATAAAGTGCTGGATGCATATGGAGCGCAGCCACAGGAGGCAGTAATTGAATGGGCGAAACAGCTTAGCGAGGTACTGGATTATCTGCATACGCAGAGCCCGCCGGTTATTTACAGGGATATGAAGCCGGCAAATATTATGTTAAAGCCAGACGGAAGTGTGCGCCTAATTGACTTTGGCATTGCAAGAGAGTGGAAAGAAGGGAAAGCCGGTGATACAGAGGCGATTGGTACCCGCGGCTACGCGGCCCCTGAACAGTTCGGCGGCCAGGGACAGACGGACGCGAGAACGGATATTTATAGTTTCGGTGTGACATTATATCATTTGGTAACAGGTAAGAACCCGGCGGAGCCGCCTTATGAAATATATCCAATCCGCCATTGGAATCCATCACTGTCAAGCGGACTGGAGTGGATGATACAGAAATGTACACAGTTAAATCCCAATGACCGGTACCAGTCCTGTGCAGAAATTACATATGTCCTTGAAAATTTGGATAAATTTGAAGTGGAATATAAGAAAAAGCTTAAGAGTAAGATCCATTACTTTATGACAGCAGCAATTATGACCGTTGTATTCACGATTTCTTCAGCAGGATGCTTTGCCGGAGCCAATTCGATCAAAAGTAATACCTACCAGACGTTGATTGAGCAGGGGGATTATGCCGGATATAAACAGGCTATTGAGCAGGATGAAGACAATCCAGAGGCATACAGGAAGCTGGCAGATTACATTGAAGAAAAGCGTATTTATGAGTCTGAGCCGGAGGGAGGGCTTCCAGAAGACGCGATGCTGAGTGCGGATATTGACAAATGTCTCACTTCTTCCAGAAAGACGCATTTAAAAGAAGAGTATCCCGAAGATTATGCCTATGTATGTTATAAGATTGGAAAGCGGTACTGGAATGAGTATGAAGGAGCGAATGGCGACAAATATGCTTCAATCAGCAAATCCCGTCCTTACTTTGAAGGTGTTCTGGAGGCTGCTTCCAATGAGAGGGCAGATGAGACCGCAGGATTGAAAGAGCAGAAATATACCCTTTCAGAAATGTATTATCTGATTTCGTTCTTCTGGAGCAAGAAAGATGAAATGGCAAGGACAGATGACGGAGATTTTGAAGTGGGGGATGAAATAGCACGGAATCATATAGAGGGGATTAACGATGATGGAACCTTAAGCAATCCCTACTATTCTTTTTGGAATACGAATCAAAGATTGCTGGATTATATGAGTGGCGGCGACAAAGAGGTGGATGATGTGGTCAAGGCAGAGACATTGGAGAAGCTGGTGTATATTTTGCAGGAAAATTCACAGTATTTTTATGCCAAGACTAAGAATAAAGAGGAACGTGTAACGTCGGAGGAAATGGTTGAATTCGTCAATCAGATAAAGGATATTATCTTGAATGACCTTAAAACCTATGATGACCCGGATGATCCAAATAAGATTGATAACATCAAAGAGAATCTGAACCGGGCAATTGATAAGATTAATGCAGACAAGAATAATACGATTCTGATAGAGGGGGTGTAACTATATGCAGGAAGCATTATTTTACAGCGGGATTATATGTGCAGTATTTGCGGTGGGATTTATGGTTACTTCTGTCGTTATGTTTGTTAAGTTCAGAGTTCCGACTCTATGGAGGGATTCTAAGGGAACGTTGGAACGCAGCCAGATTGAGGAGATTCGAAGCAAAAACAGCAATGCGGCCAATAATCACGGAAAAGTCAATGTGTTTGAAGAACTGGAGAAGAAAGCAAAGGTCAGGAAAGGCAATACGCAGAGCCTTAATCTTGGCACGACAACATCTTCTGGATCGTTTGGCACCGGGGCGAATGATTCGGGCACCGTGGTGCTGCAGAATGAACACAAGAACAATCCTGATTTTATTATAGAGAAGAATATGATGTTTGTGAGCACAAGCGAGGTGATTTGAATTGGATAAAAAATGGGTTGATAAACTATTATTAATTGTATCAATACTATTATTTTTTGTTATGTCTGCGAGCTTTTTAATTATGCCATTAGACATTTATATGGAAAGAGTATCATCCTCTGCCGTCAATATTATTTCCGGATTGTGTTTTTGGATTCCGTTGGTTGGCGGCTGTATCATGCAGTTTTTTCTTGCAATGAGAAGAAAACAATGGATGAGAATCCATAAGAAAGCGATGGACAGTCAAAAGAGGGTGGGTGTTGTTTCGATTTTTGAAAATAAGCCGGCTATAGTTGCGGATCTTGTCATGATCATCAGTTTTGTTGTATGCGTGGCGGTATTTGCATGTACAGACGGCAGTGGGTATTTCTGTTATATAATTGTTGCACTGTTTGTCTTTTCCTTTTGTATGCATTGTATATTGAATGGAAAGAACTTTCGGTTTACAGCCGGACAGACGAAAATGCAGAGAGAAAACTAGAATGATGGACAGGAGAATAAAGAACATGAATAGAAAAAAGAGAAAATTAATGAATCGTATTGTATCGTTATTTGCTGCATTGATTCTCGTAGTTAGTGTATTGCCGTTATCGGCACAAGAAGAGGCTCTGTATGTACAGCAGAAAGGTAGTGAGACAATAACGCTCTTATATCCTAAAGAAAGCTATGTGGATGATCAGAACGTACATTATTATAATGCAGATACAATTTTGACGATGCGTTTTAATCCGGCAGTTGCGGTTACACAGGGCGCTGTAAAGGTGAAAAGAGATGGGAGTGACGTTCCGGTAATCGGTAATTGGGATGTATCACGGAAAGAAGTATCATTTACGCTGAGTGGCGCAGGTTCTTATCAGTTTGAGGCATCAGGAACGAGTATTACAAAAACTGATTTTGAAACAGTTGTGATTGATACAACCGCTCCTGCTGTTACAGAAGTTGAATATTCAACTGCACCAACAGAAGATGGTGTTATCTATGCTTCTGATGAAATTACAGCTGTTATCAAGGGCAGCGATGAAATCTCCGGAATCAAGGAATTTAGGTGGCAGTATGTGAAACAAGCAGAGGCGGGTACTGGTATTGCAGAATCTTATCAAGAGGCTACTGTGCAGGCAGTGGAAGGCGCGGACGGCTATACGGCAGAGATTCAATTACCCAAAACAAAAGGTGAACAGCTTCGAGGGATTTTAAAAGTAACAGCGACCGATTTTGTAGGAAATGTGAGTGACAGTTATGAGAGTTCGTTGTTTATTGTTGACAGTGTACAGCCAGATATTACCGTTCAGTATGATTCCACCTATTTGAAAAACCGCGTTAGCGGAGTGAGTCGGGAATCCGTGGAAGCAGGAAGTGAAGATGAGAACACAGAGTATGTGTATTGCAGTGGTGTAGCGGTAGACGTTACAGTCGAAGAAGCCAATTTTGACAAACAGAATCAGGTAGATCTTGCAATAGAAAAGGATGGTGTGCCAGTAGCAGAAGGCGCTGTTGAGATTGAAAAGGAATGGCAGAAAAATCCGAATACCAATCAGTACACCAAAAAAGTAATGTTGAAAGATAATGGAGTATATGTGCTTAAGATTGCAGATTATATAGATAAATCCGGCAATCACATGAAGTATCATCAATCCTATCAGAAGGGGAAGGTGGTTTCTGGTGAAGGGGAATATATATCTAATAAAATTATTATAGATCAAGAAAAACCCTCTTGTGAAATAGACTATGAAGGAACATTTGTATATGAAAAAGAGAAGAAGCATTATTGCAGTCCGGATTGCAGTGCTGTAATAAAGATAACAGACAAGAACTTTCGCCCGGATGAGGTTGAAGTTACTCTATCAGCAGTAGATGTGACAGGAAGCAGCATTAGTTATAACATACCGGATCTCACTTTATGGGAACAATGGGATTATAAGGACGGTTGCTGGATTGCCAGAATTCCGTTTAATAAAGAGGCGGATTATAAATTGGAACTTAATTATAAGGATCTTGCGGGCAATGAACTTCCAAGTAAGATTAGTGAAGAATTTGCGATTGATACAACTGCACCGGATGAGCCGGAGGTTTCTTATGAGAGTCAGAATCCTATAAATAAAGTGCTTGGTGCCATTACTTTTGGCATATATAAACCAAAGGTAAAAGTGACATTTACTACATATGATTATATGTCAGGGGTAAAAGAATTCCAGTGGTTTTATAAGAGGCAGCAGGGAGCAAGTGAACAGAATAAAGAATCGGCAGAAGGGACAGTAGCTGCAATACAGGATCCGGATAACAAGCATAAATATACAGCAACTGTGGAACTTCCGGAACATGCTGCAGAACAGCTTAGAGGTAATATGACTGTATTGGCAGTCGACCATGTTGGTAATGCTACTACAGGCAAGGAAGACAAAGAAGTGGTTATTGTAGATACCATTCATCCACAAGCCAGCATCCGCTACAGCGGGAAATTGGCAAATAAAGTGCAAAAGGATGCTGAAAATGCAGAAAATCCGGGCAGAGAAACAGTAACAGACCCAAATGAGGATACAAGATTCGTATATAATGGTGAAGTAAAAGCAACTATTCAGTTAGTTGAGGCTAACAAGGATTTAAAGGATATGCAGATTGCTGTCACATGTGATGGAGTGAAGGCGGCAGCGGATGGTTCCGTATACGTAGTTGGGGACTGGGTATCTGATGGAAACGATACTTATCATAGGGAGATTACTTTAAAAACAGATGGAGATTATGTGATAGGAGTCACTTATTCTGATATTGCTGAAAATGTTATGGATTATGAATCGGATGAATATGCAGCAAAGAAAGGACAGGGTATTTATACTTCTAATATTATTACAATTGATACAATAAGGCCAGAATATGAGATTATATATGACAATAATAATAGTGTTCGGCGAATCAACGATTGTGATTATTTTAGAGAAAGCAGAACAGCACAGATCAAAATTAAAGATCGTAATTTCCGTCCGAATGAAATTATATGGAATGTGAAAGCCGTAAATGTAGATGGAAAAGAGATTTCAGGATATACATATCCCAAGCTGAATCAATGGTCAGATTGGCAGCGGTCAGCAGAAGATCCTGATACCTGGCTGGCAAAAGTAGAATTTACTAAGGAAGCCCATTATATCGTGGAATTTGGAGATTATGCGGATATTGCGGGTAATGACCCAGGTGAGCCCTATTATCAGGAGTTTGTAATAGACCGGACGGGTCCGACAGATATCAAGATCAGTTATAGTGAGCCAGTCAGAACATTTGTGGATACACTTTTGACCAAACTGACGTTTGGATATTACAATATGAATGATAAGCCATTAAAGGTAACAGTAGAAGCAGCAGATGTAATCTCCGGTGTAGATTATTTTGAAGTGAACATGAAGACGCAGGGTTCTGCGGAAGCGACGGATGTACAACTGCCGACAGGGCTGCGGATTAGTGCTGCAGATGGAAGGATACAGGCAGGAAACAAAGGCTGTATTAAGGATATAACAGCTGCCGATCTGGGAAATGGAAAAAGCTCAATTACCTTTACCGTTCCAGCACAGTTTAGGGGAGAATTTACAGCAAATGCAGCGAATTATTTATATATCAGGTCGGATGCAGACCCAAATACTGCAGGCAATCAAGACTATAACGACGACTGGGTAACGATTGTGGATGATATTGCTCCGCAGGTAACAATTGCCTATCAGGGACCATTGCAGGACAGCATTGAGAAGGATACACAGACGTCAGTTACAAGACAAACGGTTACGGATCATGATGAGAATACAAGATTTATCTATAATGGCGCTGCGACAGCAGTCATCACAGTGGATGAGGCCAACTTTTATGAAGATATGGAGATTCACATTCAGCGGGATGGAGTGGATGTGACAGAAAGTATCAATGGAGATATCAGCGCATGGGTGACCGGAGAAGCAATGACGCATAAAAAAACCGTTGTTCTGCGTGAAGACGGTGATTATGTCATTACAATCGATTATACAGACCGATCCGATAATGATATGGAATACCAGTCAGCGGAATACATTGACGCTCAGGGAACAGGCTCTTACAGATCTAATATCATTACTATTGATACGGTAAAACCAGTATATGAGGTTACCTATGATAATAATAATCTGATCCAGACCGTGAATGGGTGTGAGTATTATGATCATAACAGAACTGCAGCCATAAAGATTACAGATCGTAATTTCCGGCCAAATGAAGTGAAGATAGAGATATCAGCAAAGGATGTGACAGGTCAGGATGTTGCGGCGTTTATAGCTCCGGATCTGACTAGGTGGGAAAACTGGACCAGAGATGCCTTGGATCCGAATTGCTGGACAGCTGCTATCCCTTTTAAATCGGATGCGAATTACAGCTTTACAATTCAATATACGGATATTGCTAAAAATCCTATGGCAACCAATTACAATATACGCTTTACAGTAGATAAGGTAAGGGCAACCGCACCGAAGATTACATACAGTCAGAGAATTGTAAGTAAATTTATCGGAGCTTTGACTTTCGGATTTTATCAACCGGATATGACGGTAACAATTGAATCAGACGATGCAACTTCCGGTGTGGATTATTTTGAATGGCAGCTTGTGAAACAGGATCATACAAGCAATATCAACAACAATATGGAAGAGGCGCAGAGACTGATCCCTTCCGGCTATTCGAATAACAGAAAGACTGCAACCGCATCATTTACGGTTCCGGCTTCCAGCAGAGGATATATATCTGCAACCGCTTATGATCGTTCTGCTAACCGACAGAATGTAAAGGATACAGCAAGAATCAATGTAATTGATAATGTAAGCCCGCAGGTGAGTATAGATTATAGGGCCATTGATGCAGAGAATACAAAGGTTCAGCTTATTAATGCATATGGAGCGACAACGGACAGGTATGATCATGCCACACAGGTATTTTTTAATGGAGATGTCGGAGCGACGATAACGATTAATGAAGCGAACTTTTTCGAAGGAACACAGGCTGCGGACGGTGTGATTCATAATGTGGGAATTCTGCTTAAGAAGACAGATGACAATGAAAATGTAACTTACACAGAGTATCTGCCAAGTGATTCCCAACCATATGAATTCGGTATTCCGGAGGCCAGAGGACGAGATTACCGGACTTTTGAATGGCAAAATAATGGGGATGTACATACGTTCCAGATTACATACGATACGGATTCTGATTACGTTCTCACTCTTGTATACAAAGATTTGTCTGCCAATGCCGCTAATATCTCTAGTAATGTGGCAGAGAGCGGAAGGGTTTCCTATACATCAAAGGATATAACGGTAGATAAGACGAATCCACATGTATATGTAGAATATAGCAACCATGATGTTAAGAATACCATAGATGGAAGAAATTATTATAATTCCCGACAGTCGGCAACCATAACCGTGACAGAACATAATTTCCGTGCAGATGATATTGCGGCAATGATCAAAGCCACAGATGTAGAGGGAAACAGAGTTTTTGTTGAGGATTATGCAGGATATCTTGCAAACAGGAGCAGTTGGACAAAGAAGGGAAATGTTTATACAGCCAGAATTACTTATTCTGCTGAGGCTAATTATACATTTGATATCGATTATAAGGATTTGGCACAGAATGCAAGTGCGGATTATAGTGAGGATTTATTTACGGTTGACCTGACTGCACCGTCAAACCTTACGGTAGACTATAGCGAAAATGTTCTGGAACGGATCCTGGAGGCTGTAACGTTTGGTTTTTATGACAGGCAGATGACAGTAACAATCAGTGCAGAAGATGATATCTCTGGTATATGGTACATGGATTACAGCTACATGAAGAGCGAGGGAGTAAGCGCTGTGAACCAGGAACTTCTTAACGAGAGACTGACCAATGCAGCGATCGAATATAACGGTGCAAGGGCAACGACACAATTTACCATTCCGAAAGGAGCGCTTGCTGCTGACAGCCAGTTTAATGGAACCGTAGAATTTTATGCCTATGACAGGGCAGAATGGAGTACAGAGTTTGAGGATACCAGAAGAATCATTGTAGATAATATTGCGCCAACGGCATCCGTCACCTATAACAGCCCGATTCAGACATTTAACAATGTCAATTACTATGATCAGGATATTAACGTGACGATTGTCATTGAGGAGGCCAATTTCTATTCAGAAGACGTGAATGTAGCTGTGACAAGGGACGGCGGCAATTATCCTGTCAATGTGCAGTGGAACGATAACAGCGTGGATACACACACCGGAACATTTACCATCAGCGGCGACGGCGATTATCATATGACAGTCAATTATACCGATAAATCGACGAACAAAATGACGGAATATGTATCAGAACAGATGACGATTGATACAAAGATGCCCGTGATCACGGTTACAAATGTAAAGAATGAATCGGCCAACAAAGAGGACACAATCGGTTTCAGCATTACAGTTACAGATAAAAATATTTCAGAGGGTGATTTTGTTCCAGAATTAAATGCAGTTGTCAAAAAGAAGATTGGTGAGAATACTTTCGCATATGAAAATGAACCGATCAGTCTTGGCAATGTAGAGGCAAGTACGACGCAGGAAGGTGAAAGCATATATCAGTATACGGTAGACAATCTGCAGGAGGATGGTTATTATACTCTTTCCTGCAGGGCAACAGACAGGGCGAACCATACGGTTTCCACTATAGAAGCCGATAACGGCAGCGGAACACAGGGATCGTATGAAGCAGTTAATTTTTCTGTGAATCGCGACGGCTCGGTATTCTGGATTGAAACAACACACAAGAATAAGGAAGGAAAAGAATATAAAAATGAGCTTGACGGAAAATACGTCAATGGGGAAGTGAGCGTACAGCTTCATGAGATAAATGTGGATGAAGTGGATACGCAGGGGGCAGAACAGACAGAACTGACATTAAATAACGGAAGCTCGGCGGAGAAGATTACGCTGGACGAAAATAATTATGAAAAAAATGTAAGAATAGGAGAAGGCGGCTGGTATGAGAATATTTACAGCCTGACGAATGAGAACAATTTCAAAAATGACGGACGCTATACTATTAATATTGTGACCCATGACAAGGCACAGAATATAAACAGCAATATTAATAATGAAGAAGGGGTGATTGATTTCACAATTGACCGCACGAAACCAAATATCTCAGCCAATGCGGAAAGCGGGCAGCAGATTAATGACGCGGCATATAATGTGGAGCTTACCCTGTCAGACGCCAATCTGGATGCGGATTCCATTGAAGTGAAGATGGATGGAAAGAAAATGGACGCAGAAGATCTTAAGAAGCTTGGCGATGGCGTGTATGGCTTTGAGATGAAAAACGGCCTGAATCAATCCTTTGTTGTTGATGTTAAGGATCTAGCAGGTAATGCGGCGGATGCCTATTCCGTGGACAACTTCACAGTCTCAACGAATATTTTTGTGCTTTGGTATGCGAATACGAAGCTGTTCTGGGGTTCGATTATCGGTTTTGCCATGGCAGCAGGCGCCTTGATCCTCATAATCGTATTAAAAAAACGATCCAAGAAAGCAAAGGAATCATAAGCAAACGTAAAAAGCGGAGGAAATGTTTTGATAGACTATGCAACGATTACAAAAACAGGTGAAAAACCATCCAATGAAGATGCAGTCAGAGTATTTATAAATCAGCCGCTGGCAACTTATGGCTTTGTGCTTGCAGATGGTCTTGGAGGTCATGGAAACGGCGATATCGCTTCGAACTTTGTTGCCGACTGTATCGGCGCTGCTATTGAGAATACAGACAATGTGGAAGGGAAGTTTATTGATGAGTGTTTTCAGGTTGCGCAGGATATGCTGATGGAGGAGAAAAGCCTCAAGGGGTATCCATCGATAAAGACGACTATGGTTTTTTTGCTTATTACAAACAAATTTGCCAGATGGGGCCATATCGGGGACTCAAGAATCTATCATTTCCACAATGGAAAACAGGTAAGCCGTACAATTGACCATAGTGTTCCGCAGATGTTGGCATTGAGCGGGCAGATCAGTGAAAGTGACATACGGCATCATCCTGATCGAAGCGTTCTGCTTCGGGCAATGGGGGCAGAATGGCCTGCCCCCGCCTATGAGATTGATCAAAGGGATATGCTGGTGCAAAAAGGAGATAGTTTTCTTCTCTGTTCCGACGGCTTCTGGGAGTGGATTGAAGAAAAAACGATAACCAAAATATTAAAAAGTGATGTTTCCGCTTATGATATGCTTGCTATGATGGAGGAGGAAGTCCTTGCGAACGGACAGGGAAAAGGCATGGATAACTATTCTGCTATATTAGCAAATGTAAAGTGAATGAGGTGATAGGACGTGGCTATTGTTCAGTGTATGAACAATCACTATTATGATGATAGTAAAGACTCGACATGTCCATACTGTGCACAGGAGAACTATGTATCTGGCAGTGAATCAGGCATGGAAAGCCAGACAACCTCTTACTATTCATTTTCATATGACCAGGAGGATGATGGGGCACAGGTGACAGAAGCTTATGGAGACAGTGTCGGGGAATGTGATAAGACAATAGGGATATTTTCAAAAGATGCTGAGAATGAAATGACTGCTGGATGGCTTGTATGTCGGAATGGATTCATGAAAGGGAAAAGCTATGTCATACATGAAGGAAGAAACTTTGCCGGACGTTCTTATGAAATGGATTTAGGATTGTCAGATGATCCTGCAATATCAAGAAAAAATCATTTTTCAATTGTATACGAACCGAAAAGCATTATGTTCTATATTGTTTCGGGGGAAGGACGTACTTATCTAAATGGAGAGGCGGTGACAGATGTATGCGAACTAGAGGAAGGCGACAGGATTACAGCGGGAGAGAGCGATTACATTTTTGTTCCGTTCTGCAGGGCAGACCGCATATGGCAGTAAAGAAACTGTTGGGATGGATGATAATATTTGTAATGACAATGACTGCTTTGTCCATGGAAATGGATGCAGACAATGGAGGGGCTCTCTCGTATGGAAGAATCGCTGTGCAGATGCCGGAAATAACGGCTGAGATAAAAGGTACAGGATTTGCCTCCACGCAGATATCTGCTGCGCTTGGGAGTGAAGTACTGCGGGTCGACCGTGCAGAGGCATATAATGCTGCGGATGATTCCGTTTGTGCATATATTTTGGTTGATTTGTCAAAATCTATGCGCAGATCCTTTGAGCTGGTAAAAACAAATATATTGCATTATGTAAACTTGATGGGTAATCAAGACAGAATTGTCTTAATTACATTTGGCGAGAGCGAGGTTACGACTCTCTTAGATGGCAGTGAGACAAAGGAAGAAATAATTCAGGCAGTGAATGGATTGCAGTGTACGGAAAATGGAACTATGTTCTACGAGGTACTAGCAAGGGCTTATCAGCTGTCTAATGCAGCGGTCAGCAGTTTTGACCGGGAATATGCCATTGTATTTTCAGACGGAATGGATGAGCAGATGGGAAACAGCACCTATGAGGAGATTGCCAATGTTTACAAAACCCATGCACTGCCCTTGTATGCAGCGTGTTCATCCGGTACCTCAAAAGAAGCAGCAGACCGGTTTGGAGAATTGACACGCATGTCTGGCGGAAGTTTTCAGTTCGTTGAAAATGAGCAGAATTTTGCTGCATTGTTAACAGATATAAATAATATTACCATAATCAGGCTGCTGGCAGCCGGGAATATAGCAGACGGTTCGCAACGCCAGCTGTCTATAAAAATTGGCGACCTGCAGGTGGAACAAAGTGTTCCGGTCGCGCGCTCCATAGAAGATAACATTCCGCCCACTGTGAATGAAATTCGTTATGATAAAAAAGGCCAGTCGATTTTTATTACCTTTTCTGAAGCGGTTGATCATGCTTTAGACAGCTCCTCATATAGTGTGAGGGATCGTAATGGCGTGACGGCCGATGTTACGTCGGTTGTTGCTGTTGCTGCAAATCAAGTAGAGCTTAAATTAAAGGGGCTTCATAACGGTCAATATACAATAGCATTCCACGGCATAGCGGATTGTTCCAAAGAAGCGAATCTGGTTGAGGGGACACAGACGGTGGCAGTCAGCGGAATCAGGAAAGCGGAGGAGGACCAGAAAGAAACCAGCCGCGTATCTCTTTGGAGCATAATTTTGATTGTTGTAATTGCATTGGTATTGTTTGCGCTCGCGTGCGTTCTGTTATTGCGGAGAAGGAAAGAAGAGAAACAGAGCCGGGATGGGGAGACTGCTGCTTCGGGGAATCAGCCGAAGCCTGCGGCAGCTCCTGTGATCTCACAGCAGGTTGACGTGATAGAAAATGAGCCTGTGCTGCAGAAACAGGTCAGGTATCATATTAAGAACAATGACTCCATTGCAATAGAGCTGTCAGTGAAAACAGGGAAGCAGGCGTGGCAGCAGGTGCATATGGAAGTGGTCAGCAGCGTCATAGTCGGGCGCGCTGCCGCCTGTGATATCTGTATTGACGATACCAAGCTTTCGCGCCAGCATTTTGCGATCGAATACGAACAAGGCTTCCTGTTTCTAACAGATTTACAGTCAAAAAATGGGACAATGCTTAACGGAATACGTATTGGAAGCAGGCAGAAGCTGACGAGTGGGGACAAGATATTTGCTGGACTTTCTGATATGGTAATACGGTTTTAAACAATACGAATGGATTGCGCTGGTGTTTTACGGTCATAGTAGTTACAAAGATAGGAGAAGAAAATGCCGCAGTATGACAGCTGTACGAATTGCTTTAATTCGTTAAAAGGGAATACGGTCTGTCCCGTTTGCAGATATGACCGAACAAAAGAAAAAAAATATATGGGGGTTCTTCCGTCATTTACCGTGCTCAACAATCGGTATCTGATTGGACGCGTTCTTGGAAAGGGAGGTTTTGGGATTACATACAATGCCATAGACCTGGCTTCCAACACAATCTGTGCCGTGAAAGAGTATATGCCGTCCGAGTATTCTACAAGAAGCGGGGCGGCGACACAGGTGGTTCCCTTTTCAGATGACAAATCGAAGTATGTGTTTCATCACGGCAGGGAAAAATTCGTCGATGAGGCAAAGACGCTGATCCGTTTACAAAATAATCCGATTGTCGTGGATATATTGGACTATTTTAATGAGAACAACACGGCGTATCTGGTTATG
Organism: Lachnospiraceae bacterium; assembly: GCA_022791575.1. Classification (GTDB taxonomy): domain Bacteria; phylum Bacillota; class Clostridia; order Lachnospirales; family Lachnospiraceae; genus JAAVZI01. The sequence goes on along the minus strand of JAAVZI010000029.1, from coordinate 6,057 downwards.
GAATTCCTGGATGGTCAGGATCTGCGCAAGATGGCCCGCTCGAATGGAGGCAGGTTGGATGCCGAATATATGAAAAGCGTGTTTGTCACGGTGGCAAGTTCTCTTATGGAAATACACAGGCTGAATATTTTGCACAGGGATTTAAGCCCGGAAAATATTATAGTGACCTCGCAAGGGGCAATAAAACTGATTGACTTCGGTGCTGCAAGGAATTTTGTCAGCACGCAGAATAAAGGGATGTCCATTCTGCTGAAGCCTGGTTTTGCACCGCCGGAGCAGTACAATGCCAAAGGAGCGCATGGTCCTTGGAGTGATGTATATGCGTTATGCGCGACATTTTACAATTTAGTATCGGGTAAGCCATTAATTGACGCATTGTTTCGTTACCGGGGAGAACAGCAGCCGTCATTGGCTTCCCTTGGCTGTCAGGTAACGAAGAAGACTTCGGATGTGATTGAAAAGGGCATGGAACTTGATTATAAAATGCGTTATCCGAATTTTAAGGAGCTATTGGATGACATTGATATTAATGTCTCTCCGCAGCAGATACTGCAGCGGTATCAGCCGCCGCGGCAGCAATACATAAATAATGGAGTTCGGAACCAGCCGCAGATACATCAACAGCAAGTACAACAGAAACAAGAATACGGGCAGCAGATTTATCATTCGGAACAAAGAGAGTCCGTTCCGGCGGCAAGCGTGCAGATACAGAATCCGGGATATTATGTGGCTGCAATGGTAGGCGGCGGAATTCGCAATAAGATTATGATAAACAGAAATGATGTATTTAAGATCGGCCGCTCGGTGCAGAATTGTCAATACGTTATCAATGGCGACACGAATATCAGCCGTGTGCATTGCTATATCCGGCTTGCAGGTTCGGAGATATATCTGACAGATGTCTCCTCGAATGGAACATTTCTGGCGGATGGATACCGGCTGGAAAAAAACAAAGAGTATAAAGTTAATGCGGGTGTGCAATTTTATCTGGCGACCCCCAATCATATGCTGATCGTTGGGATGTAACGGATTGGCATACGGTTTTTAAATAATGTTTTGCATGGAGCCAAGCAGATAAGACGTGTAGGGAAATGGTTATTTCCGTATTTTGCTGCAATTGGGAAGAGGAATGAGGATTATGATGAAAAGAAGAAAAATAACAGCTCTGGTTAGTTTGATGCTCTGCCTGATCCTTGGAATCAGCGGGCTGTCCGTTGGCATTGTGAAAGCGGTAGAGGATACAGAGGAAGGAATTGAATTAATAACAACCGATCAGGTCATCTTGGAGAGTGATGGAAGCGAGACGGTTACAAATGAGGAAGAGGCGCTGCAGTATTTTATGGATCATGCAGAGAATTATGGAATTGCAGATGCAGAGAATTCACTGGTGATGCAGGATGCGAGCGAAGCAGCTGGGTATGGGCACTATAGCTTTAAGCAGGTTTATCAGGATATTCCTGTTTATGGCAATTGTTTAAATATTATGACCAATGCGGAAGATGGAACGGTACTGATGTCCACCGGAGTGTACCGGGATATTGATGAGAACATAGATTTGACAACGAAGGCGACGAAAGAGGATATTATTGCTTCAATAGAGGAGAACTTTATACAAAAGGGCGGATATAAGACGGTTACAGATGTCAGTATTACAGATTCTGCGGTCAGTGCGGAAAACCTGGTGATTTATTCCAGTGAAAAGGAAGATGTGCTGGCATATGAATTGGATGCTTCTTTTAAGGCGGATGAAGCATATATGGATTATCATATGATTGCGGATGCTAAAAGTGGAGTGATTTTGGATGGGTGGAGTAATTGGAACTATGTAAATCAGGTATATTCTGGTGCAAATGGAGCGAGTATCAATGTATCTTTAGACGAATCAACCAGACAATATCAGATGTATGATGAACAGAGGAATATTAGAATTATTGACTTAGAAAAAGAAAGTTTAGAAGTTGAAGTTAAATCAAAAGATAAATTAAGAGTATTCTTAAATGAAGAAATATATAAGGAATATAAAAACAAAGTTGTAAGTTCAGACAATAAAGATGATTTGCCAAAGAATGCAGTGGATTTTATGTATAGACTTTCTGAGATTTATGATTGGTATCGTAGTACATTAGGGATAATAGGATATGCTAATCATAGTAATTGTGTATTGGAGGCATTTTATAATGATGGTTATGATGAAGGAAAAAATGGGGGGTTTTGTAGTAATGGTTTCAAAGGGATAATTATGGTTGGTTATCAGAAAGAGGTTGAAGATGTGGCAGGACATGAATATGGACACCTAGTATTTAACCATGCTTCTAGTTTATCTGTTGGAGAGCAAGGTGAATCACAGGCAATTAGTGAGGCATTTGCGGATGTTATGAATGAAATAACATCTAATAACTGCGATTGGGAAAATTCTGCAAGGAATATGAGGGATCCAGAAAAATCGATAGATGGAAAATTGCCATCTAAATACAGTCAATATGATTCTGAAAAAGATGGACATTATAATAGCACAATTTTATCCCATGCTGCTTATCATATGACCGAGGTTAAGGATGACGATGGTAAAATAATCCACAATGGAATGACAGAGTTTGCTACAGCCAGATTATGGTACAATGCAACCAAGAATATTCCAAAGAGTGATATCGGTTTACAAGAATTTGGCTGGCTGATGTACAAAACAGCAATTGCCATGTCTAAGGATGGACTGCTGTCAAGTGAAGATGTCCTTTATGTAGAAAAGGCGTTAAAGGATGTAGGAATTGAATTTGAACGAATTACAACTATTGTCAATTACAATTTCGATTGTTTTATAAAGGATTATTACAATGCAGCATTAGACGATGTGAAAGTAGAGTTTTACGAAATGACTTTTAGCCAGGAAAAGAATGATAAGGATAAAGATAAAAACGATGGAAAGTGGCATGTGGAAAAGAAACCTGCATTTACAATAGAATCAACTGATAAAAATGCGCAGTTTAAGGCTGAAGAATTAGAAAAGGAATGTTTTTATCAAGTAAAAATAACAGATAATAAATATCAAAATGAGAAACCATTTTTCTTAAATATACATTGCGTGTCCAGTAATAAGCAGGCAAAATCGTTAACAATTATGACAGAATTCCGAAAAGACGTAGTAACTGATTTTGCCTTACCGGATGAGGAAATCGATTTAGCCGTAGATGAGTTAAAGTATATGGACCCGCTCATCAAACCCAAAGGCCTGGCTTATGATGAGGCAATAAAAAATTCAATCGCCTGGAACTCATCCAACAATAAAGTCGTAACAGTCGACAAGAACGGACAACTCAAAGGAATCGCTGAAGGCACAGCCACTGTAACAGCCACTTTGAAAAACAAGGGGCATACGTTCACAGACGAAACCACTGTCACTGTCACAAAAAAACAACGTGATACAATCCTTGTCCTGGACTGTTCTGGGAGCATGACCGGAAAACCTATGCAGGAAATGAAGCAGGCAGCCGTTAAATTCTGCGAAGCCATGTTAAATACCGGCGGCGATAACAGAATCGAGATCATCAGCTATGATAACAGAACACAAAAGAGTGGATTTATGGATCATCTGTCTTCTCTCGAATCTTACATAAATAATATGCGTGGCGGGGGCGGAACAGATACTTATGACGCAATGAAGCTTGCGGTGAGTGAGCTGACTGCTTCTGCGCGAAAGAGCAGTGTGCAGAATATTGTAATCATGTCAGATGGGGCGCCGAATGGTGGAAACAGCCAAAGTTCAGGAGTTATGACAGACTGGATCGGTTCGAACACATATTCGATTCGTGAGTCAGGCTATGGCAATGCAGTATGTGCATATTATGACAATGCCATGAAGACGGATTATGATGTATACAGCCTGGGATTTTTCCACTCCTTATATGATACGGAAAAAGCATACTGCTCCTATCTGATGAATTATATCCAAAACAGCGGCTTTTACGAAGTAGAAGATGCAGATAACCTGCAGATTTCGTTCAGCAGCATATCCGGTCAGGTCAATAACGGCTCTAAGATCGTGATTACAGTTGCATGTCCTGTAGATATAACGGTAAGCCTGAATGGAGAGACGCTTTCAAGCAGCCGCCTCCGTTATAATGACAATACATCGTTTGGAACTTTGAAACGGACTGGCATTGCTAATGATATAAAAGTCTTGGAGTTAGACAGTGCAAATGATTATGAACTCTCTTTTGAGGGCAACGGAGCAGGCACGATGGATTATACAATTACCTATTATGGTTCGGATGATTCCATTGAAGAATCCAGGAATTTCTCATCGGTTCCAGTATCTGCATCTGCCAAGATGACAAGCAATACAGCGAAAACAGAGAAGACAGAGCTTCAGATTGACAGTGACGGAGATGGTCAGATTGATTCCATCTGGACGGCTTCGGCAAACTCTGATGGAAAAGAAACTTTTAAAGATAACAACGCAATTACAGCAGAAGCTACTGCGGAAGCTGTTGATAGCAAAGAGGAGGATGAAAAGGAACAAAGTACGGACAGCAAAACAGTATGGGTGGTTCTGATTGTATGCAGTTCGGTTATTATTCTTACTTCCATCATAGGTATAGTAGTTGTTGCTGTGAAAAAAGTGCCGGAAGATGAGAAGAAAGAAAAAGGAAACGGGCAGAAGAGAAAGCATGACTCAGCGCCGGTTTATGCCGCAGGAATACTTTTAGACGGTTCTATGAAAGGTAAGCAGCTGTCTTTTGAAAACGGAAAGGTTTATACAGTTGGCAAAGATGCAGCAAAATCAGATATTTTGCTTGATCAACAATTCCAAAGCGTAAGCCGTGTCCATTGCACGATTGAGTTTGATGTAAGACATAACGGCTATTACATAACCGACTATTCTTCCAATGGAACGTATCTGATGAAGAGCCAAAGAAGACTGCAACAGGGTGAGCGCATGCTGATTGCAAGGAATACCATTATTTATTTTGCCAGAAAAGACTGCAGAATGGAATTAAGGTAAGTGAAAGACCAATAGGAAAGAATTGTTTCAGACCATAACTGGCAATGGAACCAGAGTGATATGGTGTCAAAAATAATAAGGGAATAGAGGTGGACGGATTGGAATTTGATAGTGAAAAGACACTGTTGTTAGAAGACAACCGTCAGTGTATTGTGATCGGGAGTTCTTCCGTAATCGGTTCAAGATCGGAACAGCAGGACGCGATTCTGGCAGATAAAGATTATGCCTATATTCAGAACAAAAGAGTTATAGCTGTCCTGTGTGATGGGATGGGCGGATTAAATGGCGGGGCGGCGGCGAGCCAGATAGCCAGCGCCGTTGTCTATCAAGAATTTTTAAAATGGCGGGATGAGGGAAATTTGCCGGGTTTTTTCCGGGATGTGATTCCTAAGATTGATCGGGAGGTCAGACTGTTGGAAAATGAAGACGGAACTCCTATGAGAGCCGGGACAACGCTTGTCAGCGTCATTATACAGGAAGACCAGTTATATTGGGCTTCCGTGGGGGACAGTCATATATACATAATCCGAGACGGGAAAATGCTGTGTATTACAGAAGAACATAATTACATGAAACTGCTCAGAGAAAAGGTAATGCGCGGAGAGATCACGGAGGAGGAAATGTACCAGAACCCGCAGAAAGAAGCTCTAATCAGCTATATAGGAATGGGTGGTGTGCGTTGCGTGGACTTGAATTATAAACCGCTGCAATTGTTGGAAGATGATTATATTGTACTGTGCAGTGATGGACTGTATAGAACCGTTGAGGAAAAAGAGATGAAGGAGATTATTTACTCCTCCAAAGACGATGTGAGGGAAGCTGCGGTCAAGCTTACCGATTGTGCGCTCAGCAAGGGAAAGCGGAATCAGGATAATACATCGGTAGTTGTAATTAAATATTCCACGATTGGATGACACAAATAACTTCTCGGAATCTCAATGAATGAGATTCCAACCGAAGATTGACAACTGAATATCGTGCAGGAAAAGAAATTAGAGAAAAATGGACATAAACATTGGACATAGCGGGTACTATGCCTTGAAAAATCTTATGGAATC
>JAAVZI010000028.1 GCA_022791575.1 Lachnospiraceae bacterium | reverse complement strand
AGTTCTTTTCTGAATGACCAATTGACTTTTTACATATTTTTTCTTATACTGGAAATAGGAAGAAATAGCCAATTGCGAAAGTCTGATTCAAGGCGACGAGTTTGAACAAATTGTCCCCGATTTTATATCGGGGAATTACCTTAAAACAAAAATTCCGCTCAAGGACGTTGATTGGACATGAGGAGATACAACATGAGGAGGGACCCACAAGGTGGGAGGAGTCCTGGTGTCAGTACTTGATTCGCTACATTTTTGTATATATTGCTCAAGCTCTAGCATTGAAATAAGAATCTCGCAAATACCTATAGAAAGAAGTAGATTGAGGAGGTGAACTTATGATCAACAATATTTCCAGAAGCAGTGCGGACAGCGCTAATCTATCCCCAGCGGAAATGCAGGAGCTGTCCACACAGGAAAAGAGACTCCTAGTGCGCACTGGTAAAATGGAATGCCAGACTTGTGCCTCCAGGAAATATCAGGATGGTTCTAATGAAATGGTTTCTTTTAAGAGTGCCGCTCATATTGCCCCGGAAGCAGCCGGTGCAGCTGTTCGTGCCCATGAGCAGGAGCATGTGGCCAATGCCTATAATAAGGCTGCAGAACATGGCAATGCTAGAGTTCTGAACGCCAGTGTCTCCATACAAACCGCCGTCTGTCCAGAATGCGGCAGGACTTATGTCTCTGGCGGAACGACTAAGACACAGATTAAATATAATGAAGATGCCTATGGACAGAATTCCAAAGCCATTGACCGAGCCACTGTACCAGGAACCAACATGGATGAAAAATTATGATTTTGCTTTTATCTCACATACCCGAACAAACACCAGCCTTTTCCACAATGTGAAAAGAAGCTGGTGTTTATTTATTTCACTATTCTTAATACTCCATTTTCCTAGCTATAAAATTCTTCCACAGCCTCAAAGAAAGCATCGATATTTTCCCACTTTGACAACGGCGGAATATCACAGCCGCTGGATATTACGAAATTCGGATACTTACAGCATTTCTCCATAATTTCTTTTGTGGAAGCTTTCACGGAATCAACCGTTCCATTCTTCAGCTGTCCAGCCGGATCAATATTACCCATGGCAATGACATCCTGCGGAATTTTCTCCATCATATCCTCCATAGCAATTGCATTACCGAAATGCAGGACCGGAGAACCAGTTGCCAGAATGGAATCAATCATTTGAATGGTACAGTTTCCACAGTTGTGATAAACAACAATAAAGTTATCGTCCTGTACAGTATCTACAATCTTCTTCACATAATCACTGGAAAACTCTTCTGCCAGTGCCGGAGACAACAGACCTGCCAGAGGCTCTGCCATGACGACTCCATGGGCACCCACCTTTTTATATGCCAGAATATACTCTGTAATAAATTCCGTCACCTTCTCAAGCACGGTATGTACCATATCTGGCTCTTCATAACAGTAAATCATGGCCTCTGATACATCCATCAGACGACCAGCTAAGGAAAACGGACCAATCACGCCCGCAAATACCGGCCTATCTGTAATCAGATCTACAGCCTTTTCAATTGCATCAATATAAATCTGGGTTCTGCCTGCACCGATTTTAGGTACTTCCATTGCATCGGCCTCTTCTTCTGTAGAAATAATCGAACCCACTACAGTCGGAACCTCATCATCAGAAATATGAATATTTGAGCCGAAGCATTCCGCTTCTACCGATAAATCCATCAAGCTTACAGAAGCTCCTGCCGGCGTACGGTCTGCCACTTCCTTCATTCCCTTTGCCTGCAGTTCACTGCTGGAAATCAAATCCTTCACACTGATATCCATCAGCTGGATTGCCGGAAAGGAAAGTACCGGAACCGCTTTCTTCTTAGGATCTGCAATTACATCCTTTACCCACTGTTTCATATTCATTGTCTGTGCCATGATACTACCTCCAATTTATTTTTATGTAACTATACTTCATCTTTATCTGCCTTAGCAGCTCTTGCTTCTACTTCCTTCTGCTGAACATCATTCGGCGCCTGCTCATAAGCCTTAAATTCATAAGAATAACTGCCTCGTCCTCCGGTCATAGAACGTAATACTGTACAGTAACCATATAATTCCATCATGGGAATGTCTGCTTCAATGCAGGTTCCGCCATCAACCGGATTCATACCCAATACACGTCCTCGTCTTTTATTTAAATCACCCATAACATCACCGGTATACGCATCCGGCACCACTACCTTCAGTTGGGCAATCGGCTCTAATAAAACTGGACCAGCCTCCATAATTCCCTTCTTAAATGCCAGCATCGTAGCTGTCTTAAATGCCATTTCCGAAGAATCCACTGTATGATAAGAGCCATCAATCAATGTTGCTTTAATACCAACTACCGGATAACCAGCTAGCGGGCCCTTCAAAATACCTTCCTGAATTCCTTTTTCCACTGCCGGGAAGTAATTCTTGGGCACAGCCCCGCCTACTACCTTCTCTTCAAATACATAGCTCTGCTCCGTATCCCCGGACGGCTCAAATACCATAATAACATCTCCATACTGCCCATGGCCGCCGGACTGTTTCTTATGCTTACCCTGTACCTGTGCGCGTTTGCGGATGGTCTCACGAAATGCTACCTTCGGTTTACTCAGTTTCACTTCAACCTTATATTTTGTTGTCAGCTTACTGGTAATGACATCCAGATGCATATCCCCCATACCATATAATAACAACTGACGGTTTTCCTTATCATTTTCAATCCGCATGGTCAGATCCTCATGCATCATCTTAGAAAATGCTTGGGAAATCTTATCTTCATCGCCCTTATTGACCGCTCTGTAGCGCATATAAGTATAGGGCTTGGAAATCTCAGTCTTCTCATAGACAACTGGAGTACCTTTGGTTGAAATGGTATCACCGGTTCTAGCCTTACCGAGTTTACCGATAGCGCAGATATCGCCTGGATAAGCTTCCTTCACTTCGATCGGTTTATTTCCGCGAAGTACATAGAGCTTACTAATTTTTTCATTTGTCGCTTTATCATGGTTATAGATCATTGCATCACTTTTCAATATGCCGGTGCAGACCTTTACATAAGAATATTTTCCAATAAACGGATCGACAATGGTTTTGAAAATATATCCGGTCATAGGTGCCTTCTCATCATAATTACCCTCGAATAAATCTCCTGTAGAAGCATTGGTTCCTACGAACTGTTTCTTCTCCGGCGCTGGCAAATATTTAAGAATATCATTCAAAAGATTAAAGACTCCCCGCACCTCTTCTGCCGAACCCATAGTCACCGGCACCATAGTAGCTTCACAGACATTTTCACGAAGTGCTGTAATAATCTCTTCTTCAGTAAATTCTTCTCCGGCAAAATAACGGTCCATATATTCTTCACTGGTTTCTGCCACCGCATCCATCAGCGCTTCACGGCATATTTTTAAATTCGCCATGGAATAATCTGGGATCTCACAATCCTCTGCTTCCGCCGTATTACCAATCCAGCGGCGTCCTGCCATCTTTACTACGTTCACATAACCAACCAGCTTCTCATTTTCACGAATTGGCTGATGGAATGGTGCAATCCGCTTCCCATACAGACTGGTCAGCTTCTCCACTACTTCTCGGAAACTGGCATTGTCTACATCCATCTCAGTTACAAATACCATTCTCGGCAGATTATATTTCTCACACAACGCCCAGGCCTTCTCTGTTCCAACCTCCACGCCAGACTTACCAGAAACTACAATAATTGCCGCATCAGCTGCACTGACAGCTTCTTCAACTTCTCCGACAAAATCAAAATATCCAGGTGTATCTAGTATATTAATCTTACAGCCTTCCCATTCAACCGGAATAACGGAAGTACTTATGGAAAATCCTCTTTTTATCTCCTCTTTGTCATAATCACTGATACTATTGCCATCGCTTACTTTGCCAATCCGGCTGATGACTCCTGCCTGATAAGCCATCGCTTCAGCCAGACTGGACTTGCCGCAGCCGCCATGTCCAAGCAATACCACATTCCTGATTTCCGATGTTTTGTAACTCTTCATTCTTAATCCTCCTTATATGATATAATTGTAACTTGTAAACTTTTTCACAACATACTAATATTGTACTAAATTTATTATCGTTTTACAAGGTTTTTGTGCATTTTTCATATATTAATTCTTCTATTATGAAAAATCTAATCCTTATGGTTAGCAATTATACCAAATGCAGAAAAATAGCCGGCTGCAGGAATCACTTCTTAAATAATCATTAGTACTTTTCTTAACAGCATTTGTGCATCAAATAAGGTTATTTTTTCATCTGCATTATAATCTGCTGCATGGATCTGTTTTTCGTCCAGCTCAATGATATGCAGAGCAGCTCTAAGAACCATCTGTACATCACTCAAATCCACTTTTCCATCCTCGTTCACATCCCCATATACTCCCGGTTCCTGCGATTCAGGTGGATTCGTGGGTTCTACAGATTCCGTTGGTTCATCTGTATTTCCCGGTTCTGTCGGGGGCACTGACTCAGATGGCTGTTCTGTGTCACTTGGAGTAGTTGGTTCCACTGACTCAGATGGCTCTTCTGTATCGCTTGGTTCCGTCGGCTCTACTGACTCGGATGGCTCTTCTGTACTACTTGGTTCTGTTGGTATCACTGGTTCATATCCCTTAACGGCAAAAATATATGTATTTCCCTTTTCTGTCTCTAAAGACAAGGTTCCATCCGCATTCTTTTTATAATCTATAGCCGTTCCTTTTGCATCGGTTACTACTACCGGATCCATACCGTCTACTACTAAGGTTCCTCCTGCATTTGATGTAATAGCAGCATATTTTGCCTCACAATCTTTCCACTGCAGATCTACTTCAAAGTTGCCTCTTGCAACCAGTCCTTCATAAGAACCCTCTGCCCATGCACTCGGAAGCGCCGGGAGCAATTCTACCTTATCATTTTGACTCTGCAGCAGCATCTCGGTAATTCCTGCGGTTGCACCAAAATTCCCATCAATCTGAAATGGTGCATGTGTATCAAACAGATTATCATAAGTACAAGTTGCCAGTAAAGAATTGACCAGATCATAGGAATGCTCTCCATCACCAGTTCTGGCCCAAAGATTCAGACGATGTGCAAGCCCCCAGCCAGTTGAGGCATCGGTTCGTCTCGTTAAAACCACTTTTGCCGCTTCTATTAATGGTTCGTTGTCCTTCGTAATATAAGTTCCAGGATACATGGCTGCCAGAGATGAGATATGTCTGTGATCATCTTTCTCCCCTAACATTTGGTTGGTTGAAGTTCTAAGATAACCTACCTCCTGCTGCCACTCTTTAATCTGTCCGTCTGCGCCTATTTCCACAGGTTCCAACCTGCCAATCGCATCTTTTAAGCGTGCCAACAGCTTACTATCATCATTTAGATAGGTTTTAGCACCTTCATCGCCCATAGTATCACTTTCTTTTATTCCCATATCTTCCATAACCTTTATCGTATCATGGAACAGCTGCCATACCAGCTGCTGGTCAAAATATGTTCCGACTGTCCAGGCACCCTGCTCGGAAGAAAATGATGGTGCGATAAACAGCTGATCTTGATCTTCACTGCTTCTGCCTGGTTCCAATGTCTGCAGATAAGTGACACATGCCTCTCTTAAATAAGGATAAATGTTACTTCTCAAATACTCCATATCCTTTGTAAACGCATAATAATCATACATGTTCTGTCCCAGAAAAGCGGTAGCCGTCTGTGTAAAAGAAGCGGTAGAATCTATGTTGCCAGTAAATCCTCTAGGAGCCGTACTGCAGAAAAATACAAAACCATCCTCTGTTTCCAAGTCGATGTTCGCTTCCTCCGCCTCATAGCCGATTCCATAATTCTTAGCAAGGGAAAGACGGCCTGGTTTTCTTAAGCTATTCGCATAGTCTACCAACGCCGTAGCAGTCTCAGCCAAATTGGTAGATTCTGCCATCCAGTAATTCATCTGTAAATTAATATTTGTATGAAAATCGGAATTCCATGCCGGTCCATCCGTATCGTTCCAGATTCCTTGGAGATTAGCAGGCAGAGAACCCTCTCTGGAACTGGCAATCAATAAATATCTGCCATATTGATAATATAAGGTTTCCAGATATTTATTATAATCTTGATCTGTTTTATTGGACTTATAGTTTAATTGATATTCATCTAATAAATCATCTGTCATCTTTCCTTGTGGAATCTCAGCGCCTATATCCAATTTTACCCGGTCAAACAACTGTTTATAATCAGCTTTATGGCTGGACAGTAATGCATCATAGCCCTTGGCAGCCGCTCTTTCCACCTTCTCTTCCATATTCTGTTCCAGCTGCTCCAATGTCTCTCCTGTCGAATAATTTCGGTCAAAATCATTTACATAATCGGTTGTTAAGGAAACAATTATATAGGCTTCATCCGCATTGGATATCGTTAAAGAACCATGATCTGTATTTCCCTCTTTTAATAGAACGTTCACTTCATTATCTGCTTTTAGCGTACCATTGGTAATTACTTTAAATTTACCGGCAAATTTCATGTCGTTATGATTTAACGTTCCTGACAGAGTAATCGTATCTCCCTCGGCAACAACCGTTCCCTTTTTTCCATAATGTTCTTTCCCATAACCGCTGCTGGTATCTACATAACGTCCCTGGAAAATATCCATCTGCGGTATCTCCGGTCGCAATTTAAAGTTCAGCTTTCCTTCCTCAGACGCAGATATCTTATATACCATAACATCATCTGGATAACTGGCAAAAAGTTCTCTCGCATAGGATACTCCCCCATACTTATAAGAAACTGTAGAAACTGCTGTATTCAGATTTAACTCTCTTCTATAATCTGTTGTATCCTCCAGCGGATGATTATAATCCAGCTTCATTTCGCAAAAACTCTGATAAGCCCCCTCTTGTTCCCTGGCATTCGGCGTTACTCCCCTGCCCTCTGTATTCTGTCCTGAGAAAGGGGTCGCTTTCCCATTATCCGGTTTATTCCCCGATTCCAGACTTGCATAATATTCCTCAAAAGCACTGTCAATTAATCCCTTCATATTAGCTGCCGGGTCTGCAATATTTTTATTTCCGTACACATCCCCGTCATTGCCAGCATCCAGCTTATCTTCACAGCCAGGGCCACCCGTCCACAAGGTTTCTTCATTCATCTGCACAATCTCGGTGTCGGTATAGCCAAAAGACATCGCTCCCATATGTCCATTCCCTACCGGCAGAGCATGCTTTGCCCAGGATACCCCCTGCTTTACTGCATCGGTCACATCCCAAGTTCCTCCGAACTGAATAGGCTTTGTAGTGTCCTTACTGCTGCTGTGGGACTGTCCGTCAGTATAATTATACTTATCTGAACGACCAAATTCCATATTGTCATCACCCAGCAAAACTCCGTCGCTGGTCCATGTAAATTTCCATTTTCTGGAGGCAAATATTTCATAAAGTCCAGCCACCGCCGGTTCATCATACTGCAGAACCAGATGATCCTCTGCCTTTTGCAGAGTCTCTCCGCTGACCTTTACCGGCCCTTTCATACCGAATCCCTGTAAAGTTCCCAGAACCATTGCCGCTGATAGCAATATACTCCCCGCCCCTTTTAACATACCTTTTCTTGTCATATATTGCTCCTTTCTCTGTCTCCAATATTGAGACGTTGATCCTTCATTTAGTAAAAGCAGCCATTTCCTAATTCATTATGTAAACCATGAATTTTTATTATATTAGTATTTTAGCAGATACTCTTATAATTCGCAATCTTATATTTAATGACTAAAGGACAAATTTCTGGTAATCGTTTCCAATCCTCTGCTTCAAGCCCAGTTTTAGAATCGGGTAGGAGGTAGATAATTATTTTATCTACCGACCTCCCACACCACCGTACGTACGGTTCCGTATACGGCGGTTCCTTAGTTTTCACATGCTTTCAGATAAAACTCTGTGAATGTTGGATATCCAAGTTCATGGAGT
>JAAVZI010000027.1 GCA_022791575.1 Lachnospiraceae bacterium | reverse complement strand
TTCGTCAGACCAGAGCTTTGCCTCCAGCTTTCTTCAGATTCCACCTCACGATGGACACCCTTGCTCTTGGCTATGCACTTCCCACTACTAGGGCGTGTTACGGACTTTCACCGATTAGATTGCGCCCATACTGGGCGCACCGCAAAAAACCGGTTATTGTATACAATAACCGGCTGCTGAATAATTCTATTTATTTGATTCACTGCTTTTCTTTTTATTTATGATATTGATTTAGCTCTGCTGCCCTAACTGCGACAACATTCAGCATCTTCTGTGTCTCCCTCGCATTTTCCTGATTCTGCGTTGCCAGCTCAATCATGCTCTCGGTACTTGCCGCAATCTCCTCACTAGTGGCTGATAATTGGGAAATACTTTCAATAATTGTATTATTGGCCTCTACCATTCCCTGCATCATAGAATCAATTCCCTGTATGTCAACACTTAATTCGCTGATTCCTGCATCTACCTTAGCAAAGCTTTCATCCACCTTGCCAATTGCCTGAACCTGCTCCTCCATTGCCTCCACAGAATTATTGATGGCTTCTGCTGTGGCAGTGGTTCCGCCATTAAGCTTCTCAATCAATTCTGATATACTCTGCGTCGATTCTCTGGTCTGTTCTGCCAGCAGGCGGATCTGGTCTGCCACAACTGCAAATCCTCTCCCGGCCTCACCTGCACGTGCACTTTCAATAGAAGCATTCAATGCCAGCAGATTGGTCTGTGAAGAAATCTCAAAGATGGTCTCTGCAAACGTCTTCATAGATGCTGCCATTTCCTGCAGGTTATCCATATTTTCCACAACCTGCTTATTGGTATTCACAATAATATCCGTATGGTGATTCAGTAATCTTACCGCATCCACACCATTTTGAACGCTGGTTTCTACCTCATTGGACACCTGAACCATTGTATCCGACTTCTCTGCCGTTGTACTGATCGTATTCTGAATGGACTGGGTCATTGCTGTCTGGTTCTCAATACTTTCACTGGTTGCGGAAGTTCCTGCTGCAATTTCTTTCATGGAAGACAACACCATTTCTGTAGACTGCTCCAGCTTCTTCATCTGTTTCTCTGCCAATGCAGTATTGTCACTTACAACATCTGAAATATCCAAGATATGATCCATCATAGCTGACTGCTCTTTATAGGCATCGTCTGCCACTCCGAAAATATCTCCATTATATAACTCAAACATAGTGGATACACCGATTACACAGATATACAATACAACCGAAAGCAGCATGATATAGATATCTGATTTCATATCAACTGTACTGCCAACTAGAATCACCACCAGACGGTTTAACAACAGATAGGCCAGAACAAACGTTCCGTATTGAATAGAAAATCTTTTATCATAATACAAAATACATACGATTGCCAATGAAAATATCATACAAGAAACAGCCGAATTATTGGTTACGGAATTACAGAATATATGTACCACAGATACCGCTGCCAATACAATTCTTCTTGTATTTTTGACACTGACCAGCTTTCCATAAGTCACTACACTCATCAATATAATGACTGGAATCACAACTCCGGTCATTATATATGCAAACAATCGAGGATTTTTAAAATATTTCCCTCCATCACTAAAATAAAGCACAATCACATTAAAAACACATATAATCAAAGCGCCCCAAAATAAATAGTGATTCGTTTTATTCATTCTCTGCTCTGGATCTGCATATATTCTTTCCACTTTAAAACTCCTCCTTTATTATTAAGATATAATAGGCAATTGCGAAAGTCAGATTCAAGGTGACGAGTTTGAACAAATTGTCCCCGATTTTATATCGGGGAATTACCTTAATACAAAAATTCCGCTCAAAGACGTTTTTGATTCGCTCCATTTTTGTATCTATTGCCCAAACTCTGTTATTGAAATGAAAGTTTCGTAAATGTCTATATAAGATATTAAGAATCAATTCTTTTTCACATCCTTCTACCTATTATTTTATCAGATTTTTTAGTTATTGACAATCTTATTTTTCTTCTTGAATTACTTTTCTTATTTACATTGCGCTTCTCATTTTCTTATGCTATCATAATGATATCTGTTTCAATACTTAGATAATTGCCAACGTTGATTTCAAGCTGTCATACCCAAACTTGTCAACCTAAATCCGACTTTCACAATTAGCTAAAGAGTTAATTTAGGCATTTGCGAAACTCTTATTTCAATGTCAGAGTTTGGGCAATAGATACAAAAATGGAGCGAATTAAAAACGTCTTTGAGCGGAATTTTTGTATCTATTGTTCAAACTCGTCCCCTTGAATACAACTTTCGCAATTATCTAAAAAAGTTCAACCATCAGAAAGGAGTACGTATATGCAGAAAAAACGACTGTCAGCGCTTCTTCCGGTTATACTTGCAATCAGCCTTGCTGCTGGCTGTGGTTCCGGTGAGTCTCAAAAAGACACCTCCACACTGACCGATGACACAATAAAGCCTTATTATCAGCTGACAAAAAAAGAAGCCGACAAAGGAATTACGGTGTCCTGGTGTCTAATAGGTGGAAAAGATGAATATTATCAGCATTACTGGAAAGAAATGAAGGGGCTGAAAGCCATTCAACAGATTACCGGTGTAACCATTGACTTTCAGGTAAAAACCAGCTATGATGACTACCTTCCTATGTTTACTGCCAAGAATTATCCAGATGTCATTACTGCAAACAACCTGTCCAAATATCCGGGACGTATGGCTGGTATGTACCATGACAACGTTTCTGTCCGCCTGAACGACTATATGAAGGACTGGATGCCCAATTTCTCCAAAATTGTAAAGGATTATCCTGTAATCGCCCGCGATTTGCGGCTGGATGATGGTTCCTATACCTTTGTCGGTGCCTTATATGATACCGCTGATAACGACGACCGAATTGCCGCTTCCAGATTCGGTCTGGCCATCCGCAAAGACTGGCTGACCACGCTCGGATATGATTCTGTACCAGAGACGATGGATGAATGGCATGAGGTTCTTCTTGCTTTTCGTCAGAATGATCCCAATGGTGATTCCCAGCAAAATGAAGAACCTATCTGTCTGGCATCTTCTGCCTGGAAATATTTTCTTCCCGCATATGGAATAGATGATGACCCCAGTATCCAGATTGATGCGAATGGTAATGAAACGATTATCTATGGTTACATTACGGAAGGCTATAAGGAATATCTGAGAGAATTCCGGAAATGGAACGAAGAAGAACTGATTTATAATATGTTCGAAAATACCTCTGTAGAAAAAAGGGAAGAACGGATACTGGCTAATGCCGCCGGCGCCTGGAAAGGGGAGGCTCATATGTTTAATATAGAGAATCCCGATTCTTACATTAATAAGTTAAGGGAAACCGTACCGGAAGCAGAATTTGCCGCCTGTCCCTGGCCTAAGACAGAAGACGGCTACCAATGGTGCTTCTCCGATATCAATTCCTTTTCCCCAGACTCCACTGTCATCACCCAACGGGCTGTGGAACATGGAACGGATAAAGCTGCTGCCTACCTGATCGATTACATGCTCGGCCAGAACGGTTCGACTCTTCTGACCTGGGGAATTGAGGGTGAAAGCTATCAGGTGAAAAATGGTGAAAAAGTGCTTACAAAAGGCATGGATGACATGATTGATTTTTATGATAAGAGCATTCCTAAGCGTCATACCTATGCCGACCCTCTTACGGTTATGCTTCCCCAGTTCGGGCAGGTTTCGACCTATATGCAGGCAAACCAGAATCAGGAATACAATCAAGCCTGTGAAACATGGTCCAAAGGAGATACCCGCTATAAAGTATCCGCTGCTTGCCAGTTAAGTCCAGAACAAATTAAGGAAATTGATGAACTGGAAGACAATATGAAGAATTATATCCGTAAAATGCGTAATCGTTTTATTACCGGCACCGCTCCGTTAACAGAATATGATACCTATGTTGCGCAGGTCCGTGAGCTGGGTGCCGATCAATATATCCAAGTATGGACAGAGGCTTATGAAAACTACAAAAAGAGGTAAGTCGATCTCCTCAGGGCGTATCTGATTGCTGATCAGATGCGTCCTGTTTTTTCTCTTCCTCCTGCGGCTTCCAGGCCTGTCCAAACTGCACATCCCGAAATAATGCTGCCAGGCCAGTAATCTGTTTTAACCGCAGAATCTCATCCATATCCATCCCCAGATGACGGGCAATCCATACATCCGAACGTCCCAACTCATGCAGTTCCTTAACAATATTGCTCATCAGCTCTACATTATGGCTTCCTCTGGCACGATTATGACGAATGGTACTTGCCATCCGATTGTCTATCGTTTTATCAATAACAGAAACCGGAAGCTTTCCGCCCTCCCGCTCATAGATATCGGGATAATCCAGCATCACCCGATAACGGTGAAATCCATCTACAATGACATAGATATCTTCCTTTTTTGCATAATAGCATACAATCGGCATCGTGTATCCGTCTGACTTGATACTGTCATACAGCAGACGCATTTCCGGCGGCGCAACCGAATTGGGATTATAGGTATTCGGCCTGATTTTCTCAACGGGTACGGAAATAATATTATATACCGGACTTTTATACTCCATACTCCATCTCCTCTACTTTACTGTATTTCTGTTTAATCAGATCAATATGCTTCTGCTGCTGCCTAGAGGGGCCAAAGCCCATCCCTCTGCAGGTATGGTCGTTTTTAAGAATACAGTAGCACATCCGCTTCCAGCTTGGAATGTCTCTCGAAGTTTTAATATCATCTGTATGATCAGGGATTCTTCCGGTAAATATAATTCTGGATTTTTTATTTAAGGTATAATTGGATACGCCGTTGCGTCTAATCTGATAGCCATGTTCCTCCAATTCACGAATGGTATCTTCTCCCAGCCCGCCGCCTGTATGATGCCAGAATTTAATGGATGCATTGAACTTTTTGGCATAATTATTGCGAATACGCAGCGGCAGCGTATCCAGAAGAAACTTGGTATAAGACTCCCATGTATGTCCCTCTGGAAGCCGGATACTCCGATAAGCCATAGCCCTGGTTCTGCCGCAGATGGCAGTAAAATTAGCTCCCCGAACCCGGCCCACCAGCCGAACCCAGATATCAGGATCTATCACCCGATATAGATTCAGGCTGTCCTTAGAAAAATCATTAAAGGGAGAAGCCACCCGCATTTGTGATACCGTAAGCCCTGCCATATAATATAGATCATACAGCCGATTGTAGTCATAACCAAATAAATAATTAGCATGCCATACATCACTGTGAGACCAGTCATAGAGAGGCGAAGCACACCATACATTTTTAAACATACTGCTGATCCAGCACTCTCCATTATATCCGTACTTTTTATTCAGGAATCCACTGTAACGCTGCATAGACTCTTCCGCCCGCATTCCCAGCAGACAAACCGTCTTGCCTTTTCCATGAATATTCCGATACCAGCGCCCAAATTGTTTGGATAGCGCTTCTTGGGGCATTTTATATTTATATGTAGTAATTGGGTTATTCGCCAGGCGGATCACATATTCATGAATGGGAATATCCCTTACCCAGATATCCGTCTTAGTATCATCCCACGGATACCAGTACATTTCATAATTACTGAGTGCTGTTCTTGTCGCCATGGGCAGACAGACCCAGTAAGGCTCTACATCATCTTTAATCCGCTCAAATGTCCGTTCCACATACTCAGTAGTCACCGTATACTGCGCTTCAAAATCCTGATGGAACACACCAATCTTCCTATCTGGATAATATTTTTTCTGAAAATCCAGCGTCAGGTTCAACAACAGTCCGCTATCCTTGCCGCCTGAAAATGATACATAAACATTTTCAAACTCCTGAAAAATATAATGCAGGCGTTCCTGGAATGCATCATACACATTTGTTTCCACATAATTGCGTTTCATTTCATCATCTCATTTCGTCAAAACTCTTTTTCCCGTCTTTGGTATTTTACCATATTTTGGTAATTGTTTCAACAAAATTCGACATTTCCTCTTTGATGCAGCTGAACCAGTTCTATTTCCTATATCATAATATCTACGCTTTCTACTGCTGAAACGCCAAGATCTGCTGTTTCCAGCACCCCCTCTGCCGCGACAGTTGATATTGTATATTCGGTGCCTGATGAGTGTTCAGCAGATATTCCCAGTTCCTTCTGTGCTTGTTGTTCCAATTTCTTTTCATCCAGCTCCTGGTTGTTTCCGGTCAATTCGAGCACGGCTGCTGGGCCAGAAGACTCAAACGTATTCGCTGCCTGCTGACCCTGACGATACTTCATATCCGCTTCCGAAATCTTGCCATATTCTTCCCTTCGATGCCGTTTGCGCTTTTTTTCCAGCCGTTCCCATTCCAGCTTCTGCTCCTGTAGTTTCTTCAGTTCTTCGCTGGATAATTTCTGTTCTATCTGTCGTTTCTTTAGACGAACCCTGGCCTTGACTGCACTCCTTCCCTGTTGCTCTCTACTATTTTGTTCCCGATGATTCTGCAGTTCTTCATACTCTTCTTCTTTTAAATGTTTCACTTTCATCCGGGCACATTGAACCATACGGTCTGCATGAGCAATGGCATTTGCAACCTCCTTAGAATTATATTCTCCGGTAACCGAACAGCTCTTAAGGCTGCCCAGCCGGTTTTTAGCCAGTATCAATACAGAAGCTGCATTCTGCGAACTTGTAGAACGCAGCAGCATAATGGAAATCTCTTTATGATTATAATTCAGTTTCTTGATCCTTTTACGCTTTTTTCCTGATAGTTTCTGCCATTTCATACGTACCGAGTTGGTAACCGCCTGCTTTTCCTGCGCGGCTTGATAAGCATCCATTGTTCCTCTAGTATTTGTTGTTTTATTCATAGCTCCACCTCCCAGCGATTACTTCGTTTTTCCAGTTCCTTTGCTGCACAGATCATAGCTTTCTGCAATCATTCTTTGAATATCCCTCTTCGGAATCGTTCCATCTAGTATAATAGAATTCCAGTGTGTTTTATTCATATGATACGCAGGAATTACAGAAGAATATGCATTTCTCCAAAAGTCCCTCCACTCTGGCTCTGCTTTGACATTTACCCAAATGTTCTCTTCCCGTTCATAGATCCAGGCAAATATCTTTTGATTCTGTTTCAATCTCATACAGGTCCAATTGGGATCATGAAACGGATAATCTTCAAATACTCCCGAAAATGTCATACAGTATTGAATCACTTCTGCTCTTTTCTTCAATATTTCACCTTCCTTTGTATAGGGCGGTTCTGCTCCTGTCTGTATGCCTGAAGCTGTTCCTCCCATAAAGTATAATCTCTTTCAAATAGCTCCTCACACATCTGCTTCTTAAGCAGATTCGGCAGAACTTTCGCCAGTAATTTTTCCTGAACAAAGCGTTTACTTTTCCTCTTGTAAGCCGGAAGAGCGTTCTGTTCTAGTATTCGATTCAGCTCTGGCCTCCACATCCATTCCAGCTGTCTCTCCAGCTTCACCTTGGGATTAGGAAGCGCCTCTCTCAACTGCCTGACACTAATTTGACCCTCCTCCCAGGCAGCGCGGATCACCCCCCACTCTTTGGGAATATGTTCCTGCACATGTTTTTCATGGGATTTTCCAATTACAATAAAATTACGGTCACAATATTGATTATAATCCCTAGCCTGACGCTTTAGCCGGCTGTAGGTATCCGAATCGCTCTTAATCTCCAAACCAATGAATTCATATTCAATCAGCATAATCACATCTGCCCTGGAACGTCCCATGGTTTTCTCTTCCAGAATACGGTTTTTCCCATAAGTTTCGTCCAGGTAATCAAATAATGGCTCCCTGATGTCCACATCATACATGCTCTATCACCTATTTTACCGTTTTTTCAAATTATACTGATTTCTAAAAAAATTGTCAAATTATACTCTTTACAAGTCCCATTCATGTATGCTATACTTACCATGCATTGAATTTAGGTGCCCGTTGCATCATAAGATGTGGTTCGGGTGAAAAGGGAAACAGGTGTGAGTCCTGTACGATCTCGTCGCTGTAATAAGAGAGTGTCTTGCAAAAACCACTGTTTTTTCTGTCGATTTGTCACAGACTTAGCAACAGAAAAAATGGGAAGGGGCAAGAGACGTTGACCTTTAAGTCAGAAGACCTGCCTGAATATCAGTACCCTACGACCACGAGGGCTTGGTCACGGTACGTGTAAGCCAGATTTTCTATGCCCTTCTGTATATTAGCAGAGGGCATTTTTTATTCGGACTTATGGAATCTCATACGTATCAACCCCACACTGGTCCAAAAAATAATAAGGAGGAAACCATATGTCTGAAACGGCAAAACAGGGAAACGGCAAAAAAATTGCTATTGCTGTCGTCATTCTGGCAGTACTTGCAGTTGCATTTGGACTGATCTACATGAAATTTGCTCCCAAGGCACAAAAAGGGGCAAAAGAACTATCCATTGAGGTAGTCGATAATAAGGAAAAATCCAAAAAATATACTGTACACACGGATGCCAAATATCTTCGCCAGGCATTAGAAGAGACCGAAGGTCTGACCATAGAAGGAACAGAATCAGAATACGGCCTGATGGTGCAGTCTGTGAACGGAATTAAAGCAGACTATGATACAAACGGTGCTTACTGGTCTTTCTATTTAAATGGGGAATATTGTAATTACGGCATTGACCAACAGCCGGTCAAAGACGGCGAGTCTTACAAAATCGTGTATACAACCGGCGAATAATCAAAAGGGGATGAGAATGATGACCAGAACACGGATGACAATAACAGATATTGCATTAATGGGCGTTATGACAGCTCTGCTCGAAGTTTCAGTGCATGTAATGGCACCTCTGCCTAATGTAGAGCCGGTCACACTGCTCGTCATTCTCTTTACCCTGTTTTTCGGAAAAAAAGTTTTCTATGTTCTGGCCGCTTATCTGCTGTTTGAAGGAAGCTTCTACGGATTTGGCCTGTGGTGGATATCTTATGTCTATATCTGGCCGCTTCTAGCGCTTCTAACGCTTCTGTTTCGAAAAAATGAATCCGTATGGTTTTGGAGTCTGCTATCCGGTGGATACGGTCTCTTTTTCGGTGCACTCTGTTCTCTTCCTTATTTCTTGATTGGCGGACCGGCGGCAGCTTTTACCTGGTGGGTTGCTGGTATTCCCTATGATCTAATTCATGCAATTTCCAACACAGTATTGTGTCTGGTGCTTTTTATTCCACTGAATCGTGCATTGAAGCAGCTCAACCGCAGCAGACAGCATCTGCTTACAAGATAAAATCAGCTCCTTCTAATGGCAGGACCCTAATCTGATATTTGCCATCTTCCTGTTTCACTTCTATCTTAATCCTGCCGGATTCAGAACAACATTCCTGTCTCATATATTTCTGTCCAGACAAAGCATCTTCGTCCTCATATTCGTTATATTTCCAATCTCCAAATATAGCCAGGCCCAAATACTGGATATACTGCTCCATCGTCTTTGGATTCATCTGTACATATTCATTTCCCAATGTAAGCGAAATAATTTTATTGGTTTTCCGCTCCACCTCTATACTGCCCACCGCATAGGAAAAAGAATCCCCACTAGAAAATAGTTTTGATTTTTCATATATGATTTCTTCATTATCATAAACCCAAGTACGACAGATCAACGCGTCTTCCTTTGCCAGCAGCTGAAAAAAACTATCTTTGATTAGACCAATCTGTATTAATTCATCCATACCATCCAGAAACTGTCTGCCATCATCAAACTGTAAATCCAATTGTCTATTATATTGTACTTTTCCATTTTCTACAACAAACAAATTCTCTGTCGACTCGTAAATATCCCCGCAGCTTACCGCATATCTCTGATTATTGGCATACCGGCTGTAAACTGCGCTGACCAACTCCGATTTTCCTGCTTCTGCCTTGACCATCGGTATCTGGCGGTCTACATGATAGGTTTGCTTAAACATTTTTTTCTGCCGATTCTGCATAATCCATTGAGGTACGGCAAAAGAAGCTGCGATAACACTCAGCAGCAATACATGGGTCATAATTCCTTTAACTTTCATGTAGATTCACCTCTAAATCAAGATTCATCTCTAGGTCAAACGTTACCGTCGTTCCCACGCCCAACTGGCTTTCAAAATGCAATTCACTGCCATGAAGCCTGACAATCTTCTCACAGATCGCAAGTCCGATGCCACTTCTTCCGCCGGCGCGGGCTCTGGCCTTATCTGCCATATAAAAACTCTCTGTTATTCTTGGAAGGTCCGATTCTGAGATTCCGCAGCCATGATCTTGAATAGTTATCTGATACCGCGGACCCTGCACGTTTGTACATAATAGAATCTTATGGTCTCTTGGTTCTGACTTTTCAGCATTATCCAGCAGATTTCGAATACAGTCCTCCAGAAGATACGGATCAGCCATAAATGTCCCCTCTTCTATATCCAGCACAACCTCTACACCCTGAGGCCGTTCTTTCCTATAATTGACTATTTCCTGAAAAAATTGCACTGCATTCAGTCTCTCAAGTTCAATATGCTCTGCGGACAATCCCATCAAGTCCATTAGCTTGTGAGACAGCACCTCCAGCCTTTTTGCTTCCTGAAAAATATATTCGGCAGACTTTACCTTTATCTGTTCTCCGTATTTATTACTACGCAGCAGATCAGCATAACCAATAATGGACGTCATAGGACTTTTTAACTCATGAGTGAAATTACTAATAAATTCTTCCCTTTGCCTGACTGAAAGCTCCAGCTCCTCAATCTTATGTTCAATAGTATCTGCCATACTGTTGAAGCTCTGGGTAAGCTCCCCAATCTCATCTTGAGAAGTCTGACGAATACGTCCGCTATACTGTCCTTGGGCAATCTTACTGCTCATTTCATTCAGCCGGACAATTGGCCTAGTTAAAAAAACTGCCAAAATCCATATAGCAAGAGCCGAAACCACAATTACCACAGCATCTAGCTTATAAAAATCCACCATCTGCCGATCCTTTTCTTCAAACACATGCGTAATATCATAACTGCTGGCTACTGTAATTCTCCTGTTATTTATTTCCAGAGAAGAGGCTGCCAGCATATAGTTCTTCGAATGATATTCCCGCAGCAAATAATGTATTCGTGCACCTTGCAGCAGTTCGTTTAGATCGGTCTGGCTGATTTCCACATTGGAATAAATACATTCCTGATCAAAATAAATTGCAAATCTTCGGTTATTTCCAAAATAGGAAATCATTGCTTTTGCATATGCAGTCAGCTTCTCCGCAGAAATCTCTCCGTTATCCGAAATCGTTTCCATTATATGGCTTTCTATCCCATAGCGCTCCAACAAATGTGCTTCTAAGTTCTGATTTGTCACAGCCTCCATCGAATGACGAAAGTTGCGGCTAATTAGGATCAAGGCTGCGGCTGAAAAAATAACTGAGATAATAGCAGTGACCGATATTACTAATTTCCAGGTAAATTTCATGACTACACCTCAAATAAATAACCCACTTTGTGAATGGTTCTGATTTCCTCTTTCAAGCCCAGTTTCTTACGGATTCTCTGAATATGCAGGTCCAGCGTTCTAGTCTCATTCTCCATTTCCTCCTGCCATACATTCTCAAAGATGAGTTCCCGTCTTAATACCCTGCCCTGATGCTCATACAGAAATATAAATAATTCATACTCTTTCGGTGTCAGCCGGATTTCCTGCTTCTCCCTGAGGATACGTCTTCGTCCTCTGTCAATCTCCAGCCCGCCTATGGTAACAATCGAACTGCATCTTCTGAGAACCGATTTTACCCGTGCAGCCAGTTCTTCGATTTCAAATGGTTTAACAATATAATCATCCGCACCCAGATTCAGTCCCTTAATCCGGTCCTTCAACTGCCCTTTGGCGGTAATAAATATTACGGGGATTTCCAGCGCCTTTGCAAATTCCAAAAGTTCGTATCCATCATATCCAGGCAGCATGATATCCAGTAGAATCAAGTCATACTGCCCTTTTTCCATACAATCTGCCCCCTTTTCCCCATCCAGGGCATACTCCACCTGATACCCCTCCTGCGTTAATGCAATATGAATCAATTCTGCGATCGCCAGTTCATCCTCCACTACCAGAATTTTATTCATCCTACCACTCCTAACAGTATATTTGTAATATTCATTACCGGACGGATACTGATATACCAAGCAGCTTTCAGTCCTGCCAATGCCAACAAAAGCGGGAGAAACAATAATCCCAGCGCAGCCAGCATGGTCCAGATCGTATGCCGGATTCTTCGAGAAAGCCAGAGTATCATCAGAATTAAGCCGTTCCATGCTAGAAAGCGCAGCAGATACATGACTGCTGTATAGCCAAGGATGCTGAGGCTTTCTGGCAGCATTGCAAAGTATCTCAAACTTGTAATCGACGCCGAAAGACCAGAAAACCCATAGGTCTTGCCAATCAATCCAATCTCTGGCAGTATACTCATCAGAAATAAAAGCACAGCCGTTATCATACAGACGCCGATTTTATTGCGGACTGTATCCCGCCTGCCTTTGGGCGTTGTATTTAGAATTTGTATAAATCCTGTACTGTATTCCATGGGAAATACTGCTGAAAAACAAAGAATACTCATGAGAATCAAAACGATATCGCTCTCCAGAAAACTGTATTTCCTTATCCGCAGCAATTTCATATAACCACTGTCATAAACAAACTCCGCTTCTGGATGCTCCTTTATATAATGATACTGCTCCTGCACCCTGGCAAAAATTTCCTCCACTTGCAGAATATCCTCATATGGCTCACTCAGCCGGATTACTTCATTTCTGCTTAGCTCACCTGTACTGACTTTTTCCTCAATCTGTTCCAGACGTTCTCTTGCACTACGAAACCGCTCCTGTTCCTCTTTGATAAATTTCTCCTTTTTATCTGTCAGCTTCCCCTCCAGCACTTCCATATAATTTTTATAAATCATTTCACGATAAGACACTGCCGTTGTCTCTGTATGATAATTCCAGAACTGGAACAAGCCAAATAGGACAAGCAGAAGAGCGGTCCGATTGGTAATCCATTGTTTATATAATTCTTGTGCAAACAAAGGCCAGGGCCTCATTCTCCTATGAAGCAATGTCTGTATACGTTCTGCTGCCGCTGCGGCCACATCGGCAATTCCCAGCCGGCTCCAGAATCGATTACCAGAACCGGTCCGATTATATATTATGATTATCCCTGTAATTAACCCGCCTATGCTTAGCATACCACAAAACAAGCTCAATGTGAATACATCCTGCATAAACCGTCCAATTTTCAAATTAAGGTAGCTTTGATAGATCTCATTTACTTCCAAAACATTCAGTAAATTAATATATTTGAATACCTGATATTTGGAATTGGCTCCAATGCGGGTATATAATACAAAGCTTATCAGAAATACAGCAACTGCACTGAGGTAAACCATACGTCCATCCTTGGCCGCCGCTGCTGTCAGCAGTAGAATCAATGCCAGCAGTAACCAGGCTGCTATTTTCGTAAGCAGGAATATCAATAGATATTGAAACAGGCTGACCTGCAGAATGCTCTTGGCAAAGCTGCTGACCGACTGCAGGCTTGCTCCCAGATCTCCATATCCAATCTGTGACCCATAATATAGAAATTGTATCAGATACATGACGGTTACAGCCAGTACGATTCCCAAAAATAATACGACTATTTTAGCAGATATGGTTCTCGTTCTTCCACCTTTTGTACTGCGTACTAAAATCAGCAGATTCTTTTCTTTTTCTTCTGATAAAATGACAGAAGCCATAGTTAGAATCAGCAGTAAGATTAGAACGTCTGCCGCAGATACCCTCGTCGCATAATGAAAACCCTTTCCAATCTGATAATTAATAGGAGTCCCTTTCATTCTTTTATATTCATTTGCCGTATCTTTCAGATTCCGGGCTGAGAAGTCATTGACACTGTTTTTGAATATAGAGATTTGTTCCAGATTCACTGCCTTTTGCAAAATTTCTTCTATTATATTTGAATAGTCGGCAGTCACGTCATATTCCGCCTTAATTTCCGATAAGAACATATGTTCTTTATCAATTTCTCCTGTATATGGATAGTCTGCCCCTTGGCGATATTCCTCCTGATAGCGGTTATACAGCTCCAAATTCTCATTTTTGAGCTCTTCTGCATAATTTTGCATTTCCGTATTAGAATTCTGGCTCATCAGTTTTGCCATATGAATGATATCTAATGCCTCGATCCGTTCATATTGCTTGTCAATCCATTCCCCTTTCTCTTTTTGATTCATATGCCGTATTTCCTCATTCAGTTTCTTATAGGCAGCATAGGGAATCTCTTTCTTTCCCGCATCGTATTGTGTATACATTAGTATTCCGATATCAGCCAGAAGTAACAGGACGGCCATATATATAAAACGTCTGCTGGTAAATAATTTTAAAAACTCGTATTGAATAATCTGACCCAATTTTCTTCCTCCTGCTAGGAGCTGTTCAAAAATCCTTTTGCCAAGTCATTGCCATGAGTAATTTCTGAACAGTTCCTTACTATTCTTCTACTTGGTTGTCGGTAAAAATATTCATATAGACATCTTCCAGATCTCCTCCTGCTGCATATTTCTCAATCAATTGTTCTGGCTTTTCTTTTTCCAGCAGGACTCCATTCTTTAATATCATTACCTGCTCTGCAATGTGTTCGATATCCGGTACGATATGAGTTGCCAGCAATACAATTCTGTTTTCCGAAAGTTTCTTCAGCATATGTTTGACCCGAACTCGTTCCTTAGGGTCCAGTCCGGCTGTCGGTTCGTCAAAGATGAGCAGGCGGGGACTTCCAATGATAGCCCCAGCAATTAAAAGTCTCTGTTTCATACCGCCGGAATAGCTGCCAGTTTTTTTATCCAATTCTTTCTGAAGATTCACATATTCGGCTGCTCTCTCAGTCTCTTCTGCAATTCGGCTTCTGGGAATGTCCTTTAGGGCCGCCATATAATGTAGAAATCTTCTGCCGGTAAAACCATGATACAAGCCCTGCTGCTGTGGCATATAGCCCAATATTTTCCGATACTCTGCACCCAGCTGATGGATATCCTCACCCTCCCATGAAATGGTCCCTTCATCCGGCATCAAATTATCCGTAATCATATACATTAATGTGCTCTTACCTGCCCCATTTGGCCCCAGCAACCCATACAGGCCGTTCTCAAGCTTCATACTGACTTGATCCAAAGCCTTTTTCTTCCCATAACTTTTACTTAAATTTACAATCTCAAGCATAGCCACCTCCCTAATTCTGCATAGTTTCCATTGGCAGATATTCAGCCTTAGAATTCCAGTAATCCTCTTTTCGTATTAATCCGTAATAGGTTTCTTCAATATCCCTTTGCTTGGTTCCTGCCCAGGTTGTGTACTCTTTCGACATTTTATAGCCGGTTCTGACAAAATAATGGGTGTCGGTCTGGTCAAGGATTTCCACTAGAATTCCTGAGTCATCGATCAAGGTAAATGCCTCATTCTCCCCTGTATCCAAATTAATATAACCGGCTGATTCAACTTTCGCCTCATCAGAATCCAGATCATAATACACATATTGCAATTTACGATCGTAGATGTCCTGTACATAAGCCCCTGATTTCGGCAGCTCTGCAAATACGCTTCTTTCTTTATTTTCTATTGAGATTTTTTCAACTTTCTGGCTGCCCTCACTGATCACATACAGATTCAGTCCATCAAATGTTATCGTTTCCAGATTCTTATAATGATCTTCTGTAATCATTGTCTCCTGACCGGTTCTAGGATCAAATAAACTGATTCTGGCTGTTGACTGGTACAAATTATCCCTCCAGCCCTGGTCGTCATTGATGAAGTCATTTGGATCCTGTTTATATAAAGTTTCCATCCACAGAATTTTATTGCCGTATGCTCCTAGAATCTCCTTATTCAGTGTATCTGCAACTTCTTCATATTCACCAGTTTCCAGGTTGATCTTAACTAATTTTTTCTCTGAATCCACCATTGTATAACTATTTGGATTGGTTTCTATCTGTTTGCTTACCGTAAATTGCGCATAGAGGATGTTCCCCTGCTTTAGATACGGCATACCCATCTGCACACCAGAGGGACATTCATACAATTTCGTCTTTTCCGTTCCGTCTAGGTTCATACGATAGAGAACTGTTATTTCTGTTTGTAACGTGCTTAGGTTCATTTCATTCTCTTCGTTTGCATTCATCACCACTACCTCTGCATCACTGCTGCCCTCTGTTAGATACAAGAAATTCTCATCTGCAAAAATATCGGGTGACACTCCGGAATTCAGATAAGAGCTGCAGCTTTCACTGTCATGATTGCAGTTCGGCTTATTGCAAAGATAGATCTCTTTTCTGGATTCATAATCAAAATATTTGATATGAGCACGATCATCACTAAAATAATAATAACCATTTTGATTGCCTGCCTTATATCCATCCCTAATAAATGTTAATTCCTGATTTTCATCTTCACTGCTGACGGACGGCGAACTAACAGGTGATTTATTTTCTTTATTCTGCTTCCCTGCCATAACTGAGGCTGTTTTCTCACTGGATTGCTCTGCTCCTGTTTGGAGAAGAACATACGTTCCTACACATAATACGGCTGCTCCTATAGTTATCGCTATTCCTTTCCGCATATTCATTCCTCCTTGCTTCTTCCAGCATGATTAGACATTGCAAAACTCGTCGCCTTGAATGTGACTTTCGCAATGATCTATCCAGAATTATAGCACTGCGCTGTATCTGAAATGTATCTGTTTTATATGACGGCTTACTGCTAGAGCAATATCGTTAGAACATCCCAATCAGATTTTTCTCAGCCTGCAGGCTGCCTGCAAACACCAGTTCTGGTAGATATACAAATAAGACCAGTTTCTCTGGGGTCCGGTAATCCGTACCTGCAAACCGAAAAGCCAGGCTGCGGTACTCATAAAATCGTTCCGCCTCCACTGGCTGCTGTGAACTGCTTAGCGAGCTGATATAGACTTGCTTGTCTGTATAAAGACTGTGCAGATTCGCTTTTCCCTTTGTATGATTTTCTAACATAATTCCCTTAAATCGGTTCATTCCTATACTCCTTTTCCTTTTTCATGTTCAAATGCAGGCTACAATACTCCAGCGGTTTTGTACCAGAGTATTCAGAACAAACTTATACATATATGGAATTATGCATCCTAAAATTATGCAAAACAAAAAAGCATACTATTAATGCATGCCTTAACCAACTCTTTTCTTTCATGGAAATATATATAATCTGAATTCTATAGAGAAATTTCTTTGATGGGACAGATATTTACAAAAAAATGTGGTTAATACAACATCCAATATATAAATTTGTTCTGTTCATATTAACCACCTCTTTCCTGTCGGACTATATCCATTTACTAAATGGAACCGAACAATCTGCAATTGATAGTTATAAGTATAATAAATTTTTCTACAAATATCAATTGATAATTATATACTAACATAATAACAATAAACCTATTTATTAGATTTTAAGTTCTTTCCAAATCCTCGTTACTCTTTGCCACTTATTACAACTGATTCAGTTTCTTTTGAATATACCAACGAATTATTCCAACATATGGCTCCATAAACTCACTTTGTACCGAATATACTCTTTGCATTTTCTCTAAAAAAACTCGCTTACTTTTCTTATCTTTATATGGATGCAGTAGTTTTTGAAATTTCCTCAAAGCCGTTTTTCTTCCCAATATTGGTGCACCATTTTCATAATTTAAATTCAGGCCTTCATGAATATCCTGTTCAGGACTTGTATACCCGGAATGATGTTTGCCAATACTATCCCGATATTCAAATTTATATTTAGTAGTATCAGAAGAGTGAATTTTTCCACTATTATCATAATAAATTCGATTCATATCCGATTTACACAAAGGATTAATAAAAATCGGTCTATTTCCCTTCTTTGTATCACAGGATCTCGCTTTCACTGGACCGCCCTCCCCACCTCTACAAACTGCAAGCAAATTATGATATTGCAATTCATTTTCTGGTGTACGAGCATTAAAATGCTCTATTTTTATATCTTTCTCATCAACAATCCTTCTCATACAATATGCGCAAAGATATCCTTGTTCTTTTAATAAAGATTCTCTAAGCTGTTTTTTTACATCCGCATCCATATCATCAAACCTAGCGTTTTTTTGATATCTATATTTCAATAAGAGATCCGGCTCTGGCTTCTTTTGAATATAAATCATTCTTAATCCTTCCTATTTCTCTACATCTAAAACAATTTGATTTTCGATGATTGTATTTGCATTTTCACCCATAATACATTTCATTTTCTCAAGTATTTTCTCTGCTAAGCCATACTCCTCACTATCAATTGCATGTTCAAATTCATGTTGCAACATTACTACTTCATCAGGTAGAACATTTGTATCCATTACTTCCCGCAATATTTCTTCTACAGTCCGGCCATATGTCATATCTTGCGGCTGATAAATTTCATTTTGATTTAAAATCCAAATATTCTCTCTAGGGACATTAAGTAAAATACTCGGTGAATGAGTAGTTACAATAAATTGTATATTGGGAAATATACTCATTAAACTACCCACAACTTTTTTTTGCCATGATGGATGTAAATGTAAATCAATCTCATCAATCAAAACAACACCTGGAGTTTCTAAAACCTTGTCTAATAAATTAGGATTTAACAACGCCATACGATACGCAATATCTGCCACCAAACTTATCATTCCTTTTTCCCCATCACTTAACATTTTTACAGGAAATTTTTCTGCTTTATTATAATGATAAATATAAATTTCCAACTCATGGCTTCTTACGTCATATGTGAACTTTACATCTGTTACAGAATTATCCACATTCAAATAACATTTACAAAGAGCTCTTTTCACTGCTTCTAACTCTGCAACTACTGTTCCCTCCTGTAACTGAATATAGGTCATTTCTTCAAACCATTGTATCATCTGCTTCTCATTGGATTCTGCTGCAATACAATCCATATAACCCATTTGCCTATTCAATTTCTCGCCCTTTTTATATTTTGTACGATTTCTCTTTTGCAGCCATAATCTCCCAGTTCCATAATATGCTATTAAAGGTAACGTACAAGTTTCATCTCCAGAACGCACACGATTTTGTAATGTTCGAGCATAATCCGCAATTAATTTTACATTTCCATGAGTAGTACGGCGGCCCTTCCCATTTAATTCTCTTTGCCAAGCTATCGTTCTCTTGGAAAAGTTTTCAATAGCTTCCTCTTGCTCTACTGTCCCCTCAGCATATATTTCCACTGGAAACTGTTCTTGCGGCTCTATACGACTTCCAATACAAAACATTTTGCAATGTGCGTCTTCTTGTAAAATAGAATTACTCTTTATACCATCAAACCCAGTTAGATATCCACCCAACGCAATAGCTATGGCATCTAATATGGTAGATTTTCCTGCACCATTAATCCCCACTAAAACATTACACTTCGGATGTAATTGCATTTCTAGTTTTTCAAAACATCTATAATTTTTAACTCTTAATCGTTCAATTTTCATATCTAATTCCTCCATAGGAAATACTCACGTATTATTTTTAGTATAACATGACTATTTATATTATTCAACTTGAACACTCCCTCTTTCTGAATAAACTTATATTAGGTGATTGCATAAGTTTCATTCAAAGTGATAAATATTGAAATTCTTTGGCTTCCGATTTTTCGCTCATAAAGAGACTGAAGAACTCTCATAAAATGATTGACCATTTCCCCCACAAGTGATATGCTTATTATATAAGACAGGTCATGGTCCTTGTCGGAAAAGGAGGAATATAATATGACTTTTGAAGAATTTTTTAAAGAGGTAAAGGAACGCTTTATGGATGCGGATGTCAGCCAGGTAACTGAACATCTGGCATTTCAGTTCAATATCACCGGTGAAGCAGAAGGAATCTTCTATGCAGAAGTAAAAGACGGTACACTTTCCGTAGAGCCTTATGAATATTACGACAGGGATGCCATATTCATCTGTAGTGCAGATACATTAAGAAAAATCGCCGACGGTAAGACAGACCCCGTAAAGGCATTTACATTCGGCAAATTAAAAGTACAGGGAAGCATTGAAAAAGCATTAAAGTTAAAATCCCTGTTTGATACCAAGAAAAAGAAATAATCCTACCTAAAACATAGGTTCAAAAGAGCTGCCCCAGCCATGATGAGACAGCTCTTTTCCCATTTTATATTCGTTTCCATCCGCCAAATAAAGATTTCTTAAAATGTTTCTTATGTTCTACCACTGTTGGGTGCTGTGGAAAACGATCCCAATAGGTCATAGCCTTTTTAATATCTACTGGAACTCCCAGGCCATATGCATAGATTTCTCCCAATCCGATCGCAGAGAGTGCTTCACCAGAATAGCGTTCAAACTCCTGCTTCGCACGCACATAATCCACATTAGTTCCAAGCCCTTTCAGATAACAAGTACCTAACATATCAGAGGCCCAGTAATTCTCTTCCTCATGCGCTTTCATAAAATACTGGAACGCCTTGTTATAATCCGGCTCAATCCCATCCCCGCCGTAGAAATAAATCTCTCCCAAACGGTTATTACAGCCGGTTTCCGCTTCTCCCTGGCTGAGACAAGTTTCATAATACTGTCTGGCTGTATTCAGGTTTCTTGGAAGTTTCCCCTTAAATGAATACAAACATCCCAAATAATAGCCGGCCTGTGGATAATGACTGTCTAATGCTTTTTGATAATATTCAATCGCCTTCTCCAACTGTGTATTCTCTAGTTCTCTTGCCACCTTGACCATATAAAAGGGACTCCCCTTTTCCGCACCCAGATAACGCAGCTGCCGAGCCTTCTCTTCATTTTGGGGAATACCGTAATCACCAGAAGTAATAATATCTATGTAATTGCCAAGCCCCATAATCATATTATTGGCAAGCAGGTAGTCATACATGGGAATAGCCATTTCGGCCCACTGTCTAAACTGCCTGGTAATCTGCTGCTGGTCGGAATGACTGAAATCAATTCCCAGGAATTTTACGACATCTCCATAATAATAGGCATTTGCCACTAGATATTTCGCAAAAAGATCTCCTGCATCGGCAAGTTCACACACTTCCTGCCACACTTCTTGATCAGAATGGCACGGTTCGTGTACAAAAGTACCGCTCTTCGGCTGGAAGCCACCAAACCGCCTAGCGCCAAACATTGCAATCACGCTTCCATGCTCTAAACTATAGTTCAAATACTCTTCTACCTTCTCATCACTCTCCGGCAGACCAAACCCCACATCTACAAAGCAGGTGCCCGCATAACAGCGCGCCAGAAAAAAATAGGCATCTGCATTCCCCTCTTCTGCCGCCTGTTCTAGCAATTCCTTTGCCCTTGCCCCTTTACTGAAATCCCTGCTGCACCATAGAATCCTCACTGCCTCCTGAATTCTGCTATCTAATTGTTTCATAATATTGCCTCTCTTTCCTTCTAATATTATTTTTTCATGAAATCAATCATGTCTCTCATCTACATTTCCAAAACATTCACAGAAACGTGCCGCAACTGACGGCTGCTCCCCCGCCGCATACAAATGGGAAATATCTCCAAAGCTGCTCATTCGAAAATATGCTGCTCCCTTCCGACGTTCCTCCGACACCAAGGTAGTAACCGACGACGGTGCAGCACAGCAGCCATGCCAGAGCAGCATAGGCGAAATCCCTAATAAATGGCTGACCAAAACACAACCAGCTCCAAAATGTGTGAAAAACACCAGTGTATCTGTATTTTCCTCTGTTACCTGATAATAATTGTCTTTTCGCAGATAACCATATTCCGCCAGAAGTTGATCAAACGATTGGGACACCCATTCATACTCTTGGTCCACTCCCCCGTCTTTCATAACGCTGGTATGTTTCCATTGATCCCGATCATAGAATTCCTTCACACAAGTCCAATCTTCAGGCAGCCAGTCCCATACAATGGTTTTCTTCTCCCGATCCGGCCTTTGGATCGTCGGAGCAAATTCTCGAAGCCATTGGCATTCCTGTGCCGTTCTTCCCATTTTCTTTAATGTCTGTGAAGCTGTATCCTTCGCTCTTCCAAGAGGCGATACATAAAACTGCCGGATATCCAGCCTTGACAAACGCTCTGCAAGACATTCCGCCTCTTTCCAGCCCTGTTCTGTCAAGGAATCCTTCACATAATCTGGATCGCCATGTCTGATAATCAGTAATTTCATTTCAATCCTCCTGCTGGGTCTTAAAATACCGCAGATACAGAATATATATACTAATTGTATATTCTGTATCTGCGGTATTACCTTTATAATAACCATACAAAAGCTAGATCTGTTATAAGCGGAACACCTCAATCTGTTGATTCAACAGCTGTGCCTGCGCAGTCAGCTCCTGAGAAAAGGCTGCACTTTCTTCTGCCATAGCTGAATTCTCTGTCACGACAGAAGAAATCTGTTCAATGCCGCCTGTAACCTGGTTCAGTGAATCGGCCTGGCTTAAAGAAGCTTCCGATATATCATCAATCCGTTTGCCTAACTCATTAGACTCTTCTACGGAATGCTGCAACATTTCCGCTGTTTCCTGTACAATTCCCATTCCCTTATCTACTGAATCCAATGCGTTAGCAATCAAATCTACCGTAGACTGAGCTGCCGTCATACTGTCAAGCGCCAAATGGTTCACTTCATTTGCTACCACTGCAAATCCGCGTCCAGCTTCACCCGCACGTGCTGCCTCAATAGAAGCATTCAGGGCAAGCAGCGTTGTCTGATCTGCAATATTCTGAATCGTACTAATTACTTCCTTGATCTGGCTGGAAGACTTGCTGATATCTTCCATAGCCGCTACCAGCTTCTTCATCTGTTCATCACAGGCATTTAAGTTCTGCTGCACTAGAGTGGACTTATCATTGGCTGCCACTGCATTTTGAGCATTTCGATCAACCTGGGAAGATACCGTTTCAATGGTTGCCTGCAGTTCTTCTATCGCACTGGCCTGATCGGTTGCCCCTTCGGAAATGTTTTGAGCCGTGTGGGCAATTTGTTCTGCACCTTCTGCCACTTCGTGGGAAGCCTCAGTAATTCCGGTAATGGTAACTGACAGTTGCTGCTTAATCTCCAACAGTCCATCTTCTATCTTCTTAAAATCGCCTGTGTAGTCATTTTTTAATTCGAAGTTTAAATTACCTTTTCCAATCTCTTCCAGTACTTCAGTAATTTCGTTAATATATACAATATAATCCTTTAAGCGCACTACCGTATGATCCAAAGAAGCCGCTACCTGGCCAATCTCATCATTGCTCTCAACCTTAGCGTCAATTTCAAGATTACCATTAGCAATTTCGTCTGCGATTTTCTCCAGCTGTTCTAGCGGATTGACAATACTCTTCGCGGTCTTAATAGTACCAAGCGTAATCACAACACCTGCAATCACAAATACGACAACGATAATGATCAGGATAATAAAATATGCTGAATTATACTCTCTGGAAGGCATTCCAGTCAGAATCATCCAATTCGTATCTCCAACCATGGAACTATATCCATAAATACTTTTTCCATTCGACTTATACTTGAAAAATTCTGCTTTATGCTCTGATATTGCATCTTTTACCTTCTCATCGACATCTAATTCTGAAATATGTTTCCCAATACTATCACTGGAAGGATGATATATCACCTGACCATCTGATGAAAGCAAAACATAATATCCTGTCTTTCCAAACTTATGCTTCTCCATCATGTTCGATAATATAGTAAGCTTCAAATCCAGTCCGGCTACTCCCAGAACATCTTTATTATCACCATATACAGGTGTAATCACACTGGCCACTACCTCACCGGCAGTCGTTGTATATGGCTCTGTAACTATCGTTCCCTTTGCATCTAAGATTTCCTTATACCAGCTTCTTGTTGTAACATCCCATTCCCCTTTTTCTGTCTTAAACCCACTAGATTCCCACAGCTGGCTGG
The DNA here is from genome assembly GCA_022791575.1 of Lachnospiraceae bacterium. Taxonomy (GTDB): domain Bacteria; phylum Bacillota; class Clostridia; order Lachnospirales; family Lachnospiraceae; genus JAAVZI01. The sequence goes on along the minus strand of JAAVZI010000027.1, from coordinate 12,392 downwards.
TATCAAAATCTGCAAACCAGGTGACACTGATATTATCTGTATCTATATCAGCTGCTGCAATGAAAAGTTCCTGCAGCCTATCCATATGCTCATAATCAAATAGGTCTGCACCCTTTTTCATAGTTAGCATCATATCCTTTACCTCAGGTATGGCTCCCAACTGCGTAGCCATAGCCTGATAACTCGTAAAAAATGTATCTATATCCGCTGCACCATAAGACGATTTAGCCGACATCTCTGATTCACGCAGATCATTGATCTTAAAATTCAATATGGTTGATATCAGTATTCCAATGACAATTAATATACAAATAACCGGAATAACAATCTGGCGGGACATTTTTTTGAATATCCCTGTTTTCTTGTTTGAATGCTTCATATTCACTACCCTTTCTATATGAATCGTGCCAGCTTATCCAATCAATTTTCTGCCTGTACTAATATGTATCGCTGGCTATCTTAATGTATATAACAAATTAATTATATCATATTGCTCCTATATTTTCTATATCTATCTACTGTTTTTTATTAATATTTATGTTATACTTATAGGAAACAACAAGGAAAAGAGGAATGCTGATGATGAACCAAAAAAGAAAGAAATGCCCATTATGCGGAAACCGAATGAAAGACAACCATGGAGATCTGATATGTCAGGAATGCGGCTATCGTGCTTCTTATGAATCTGTAGGAATGAGCAAAACATCCGAAGCTCCACCAAATCCACCAGGAAGCAGTTCCCAATCCCCAGGGCCAAACATACGTTTCTCATACAATCAGGATCACCCAGTCTCCCCAGCCACTTCTGGCAATACGCAAAATACACCGAAAAAAAGTTCCGTGATATGGATTGTCTCACTTGGCATTATCGCAGCGCTTTTCTGTTCCGTACTGTCAGTTCTGATTCCGATGTTTATGAACCCTGACGAACATAGTTCGCAAACATCCCGCCATGATAACAACATTTATGATCATACCGTTTCTTCTTATCCGCCCAAAGCTCCATCTGCCAGCAAAAAGTCCGATACTGCCAAGGCAAAATCTTTCCGGCTACCAGAAACCGATATGTTTCAGCAATTCATTACTTACATCTTTCACAAAAACTATACTAAGGTTACCAAAAAAGAACTGAGTGATATTCTTTCTATCAATATCAGCCAAAATGAGGAAGACTATCTAATCTTTCATTATACCAGAAAGAACGGAGAAACTGGAAAATTCTGTTATAATAACGAAACCGTACATACTTCGGACCTTGTATGTTTTCCTGGCCTAACGACACTGAAGCTTGAACGCATCAGCCTGAATAAAGGGGATTTGGACGGACTTGACGAACTGATATCCCTCCGCTGCAATAATTCGCCTAATGAACTGGCTCAAATCATAGACCCACAACAGCTGACTTCGTTGGAATTAGATGCAGATTTATTTTTATATGGGCTGAAAGGTATTGAGGATTTCTCCAGATTAACTCATTTATGCCTGCACTGCCGGAACCTGAAAGACCTGTCCGCCCTATCTTCGCTTAAGAAGCTAACGTCACTGGAAATCAGTGAAGGAGACAGTATTGAGAACTTTCAACCGCTGTTTGGGCTGACCCGCTTGGAATCCCTTGCTATTGATTCCAAATGTTTGCGCGATATTGGTTTTATCCGTGATATGCCGCAGCTTATTGCATTATCCATTGAAAATAGTTCTATCCTGCAGCTCGATGCGCTTAGCGACTGCAAAGATACCCTTTGTAAATTAAACTTAAGTGATAATTATCAGGTAACAGACTATCAGGTTATTCAGGAATTAAACGGTTTAACGGATCTGACCCTGAGGATATCCTATTCCTTTGATTCTCCGGTTCCCCTGCCCAGCTTCGCCGGAATGCCAAATTTGAAACGCCTTTCTATCAGCGGTTTTGATGACATATCCCAGCTTGCTGAAGCGCCGGGACTAGAAGTTCTGACCTTGAACCGGATTTATGCCCAAGACTTTTCTGTACTGTCTTCCCTTACCAAGTTGATCAGCCTGAACCTTCTGGATTTGTCTCTGGAGCCTTCTGCTCTTGAACCGGTTCTAAAACTCCAGCAATTAAAAAAGCTCAATCTGGAGGACAGTTTTATCTGGGGAAATGTACAGCAGCTTCTGGAGCTTCCAAATCTTAAGGAATTCAATATGAACCATTGTACTGCCGGGTTTGATATGTCTGCTGCTCCGGCTAACAGCGAATTAGAAATCCTGCATATGAGCCATGTTACCTTAAAATCTCTGGTCTCTGGCAAATGGGATTATAATGCCAATAATGAAAATAATATCAGCCTGGACAGCCATACAGACCTATTTCAAAATTATCCGAATCTGCAGGAATTATATCTGGCTGAGCACAAGCTGTCTGACCTTTCGTTTGTACAAAACCTAAAAGAACTGCAGATCCTGGATATTACGAACAATTATGTAACCAGCCTTACTCCCTTAGCAGACCTGTCATCTCTGGAGGCAGTTATGTGTGCAGTCAATCCCATTGCAGAAGACGGCGGACTGGGACATAAGATACTGAATAAAAATTAAAACAATACCTGCTGCCAAGATTAGAAATCCTTTTTACTTGCATTGACATAATAGGCCAATCCGAATGTCCCAATTCCGGAATTGCATGCCAATGTCACAGAGGCTCTTTGCATAATGATCTTTTTAAATGGAATACAGCGCAGAACCTCATGGCGGATAAAATCCTGCTGCTCCACCGTGCAGCCTACATGGGAAATAAAAATCACATCCGTACTGATTCTCCTCTTGCGCAGCAGGTGCCACCGAATAAATCTTCTCCATGCATTCTCTAATTTTCCTCCTCTAACCCCTATCAGTGACAGCTTGCTCTGACTCATCTTAAATACTGGATGGAATCCGCACAGTTTACAGAATTTTGCCGCATATTGATTCATATTCCCACTCTGGCAGAAGAGATTGACCGATGGCATAATAAACTGGGATTCCACTCGTTTTAGCATCTTTTCCACCCGTCTGCCGATCTCTTCTGCATTATATCCATGACTGCCAGTCTGCCTGCATATAAAACTATCCATGCCTGCCCGCTGGCAGCATATGTTACCTGTATCTGATATTCTTTTAGAAGCCCTTCGATCACCCGGATATTCATTACATTATCATCCACCGGCCGCCTTCCGTTCCCTTCGCTTCAATTCTGCCAAATTTCTACAGATATGATATTTTACATGAAGCTGTTCCATCATATGAGAAATCTGTGCGGAATACAATTCCATAGCTTTCTCTTCTGCAGCCAATTTCAATCAAAACTCCACCCTCATTGGTAAATTTAATCGCATTATCCACCAGCAGCTCAATCTTTTTCTCCCCTTTTCTTACCATCGCCATATTAATCACATCATTGATCGTGGACGTAATCTGGTATGCTTCCTCTTCCCAAACTCGGCAGCCTCCGCGTAAAACACCGATCAATAAGTTAACCGTATAAATACTATAAAACAACAGAATAAAACGTTCCATTTTTCTTTGATGCTGTTTATTTTACTTTAAAAATTCCGATCCATACCCTCCAATACAAAGATACCGGCGCCAGTAAGTGCTCTTTCTGCGCCGGTATACCTGCTGATTTTATTTTTCATTGCTATTGCAGCTGTCTGTGTATTTTCCTTATAATATTAATAATATTTTGATTATACTTTTTCCCTGCTTCTTTCTGCAGCATTGAAATTGCTTCCTCGGTCTGATAGGATTCCCGATACACCCGGCTTTCGGTCAAAACACAGAACACACCTGCCACAGCTACAATCTGTGCCGACAGCGGAATTTTATCTTCTTTTCTGCCACTGGGATAACCGCTTCCATCCCAGTTTTCATGATGATAGTGAGCAATGTCAATGGACATTTGCAGAAAATCATTCTGAAAGCTGCATGGCCTCAGCTAATACCCGGTAATTATGAGAAAGCCATTCCATATAATTTACGTCATAGCAGGCATTTTCCCTCGCTACACAGATCAGGGCGTACAAGACATTTTTCTTCTCCATTCCAGCTGTCTCAGCTGTTCATTCACTGCCATTTTTAACCGCCGGTTCACTTCTGCATCATCCACAATTAAAATTTCTGCAACATCTTTCAGGGGCTTTGCCTGTTCGATACTTCATCTCCTGTCATACATTTCACTGCCTACTCCCTGCCTTTGGAAGCATACTCATTCATATTGATATCAATCACTTTTCTTGACGGCTGAATCAATGACTCTGTATAATGACACTTCCACTGCACTTCCTTATCTATCGTTCCATCCTTCATTCCGTCAATCGTCTCACCATCCTCAATAGGATTGTCTTTATCATACATATAAGTAAGCATATTATAAGCGTGATTTACTACCAGATTGGTCTCCAGTCCTTGGAAATGATACTGCAGATCCGGCAGATTCAAAGCACTCATTCCAAATGTATCTACTAATGTATCCTTGGTTCCCTCTATATTAAAAGAACGTACGTTCACAGCAAAATAAAGAAATCTGTTTTCTCTTGGAATCTTATGGCTTCTAACTGCTGCTGCCGTAAACAGTTTGCCGGAAGTTTGGAAATACACTGCCTCACACTCTGGGAACATTTCTACCAGGGCTTCCAAATAATCCATACGCAAATCTGCCAAATCCCGATATGCCATATGATCTGCAAGCATCTCTGTTGCCATAACCTGATACCTGCATTCTGTTAAGATACGATCCCGGTCCTCTTTGCAGTCCCACATCTGACTCTTTGTAAACTCATCAACCATGTCTGTTTTCATTTCTGTACATCCTGCCAGAATCAGCTGCGGAGTCACCGTTCTGCCCTTATATTCTGCCTGATATTTATTTACTGCAAAACCCGCTGTATTGGGATTATATGTAATACACCGGAGTTCTCCGAGATGCTTTTCCATAATGGTCGTCATATGGTCCTTATCCGGCATGCTGCATGTATTCTTCATCAAAAGAGTCACAGCAAAAACTATGCCTGGCTCTTCCTTTCTGATAGGATTCTGTTCTGGTACTGCTGTTTTGGCCTCTTCTGCAATCTGATACCCGATCTTTATCGATTCACCTTCTACAGCCACTCCCTGACTCTTTGTAATCGGCAGTTTTTCATCCTGCGTAAATCCTATGGTCTCTCCCTGTTTCAGTATTACATGATCCTGTATCACATACAAAGCAATATCTGCCATAAATGTCCGGAGATTATGAGGTTCGGCCATGCTTTCCAATACCTCCATCTCATCATATCCAAAGCTTCCCATGCCTCTGGTATATCCACAGACACCGCTTTCTCCTTCATACAATCCGAACCAGACCAGATTATAAATTGGAAACATGGCTTCTTTCATCATCATAGCAAAATCCAAATATACTTCTGGCTGATAGACGGTTCCATTGGTATAAACACCCAGAACCCCTTGCTGCTTACAACATGCTGAAACTGCCTTAACAAGCAGCTCTCCTGCATTGACTGCCGCCTGCCCATTACCCAGAACAGCAACTGTTAGATGCGCCTGGTGCCTTCCAGCCACTTCCTGTGCCTCTTTCCACATATAATTGTTCTGTGCATAGTACTCTGCTTCTCCATTTGGTACTGGCGCCGGCATCTTTCCTACCGAAATAATGCAGCCCTGATTATTCAATACAATGGTATCTGTCGAATCTTTCTCTTCCTTTAGGCTGCTTTCTTCCCGAACCTGCCATTCTTCTGCAAGTGTATTCAAAAATTCCTCCTGATCCCACTTATTTTCTTCCAGCAGTACGATACTTACAAAGGTTCCTGTCTCCTTTTTCTCCTTGGTCCGTTCCGGCTTAGCAGGTTTTTCCTGAACAGATTTTTCTGTGGTTTCCTTTTTTTGTTCTTTCTCAGTTTTCTTCTTCTGACGGGCAAGAATCTTCTCTATGATCTCTATGGCATCTTCTTCGTCACACTCTTCTGCATATTCATGCATATCACTGCCAACATGACCGCAATGATCCATCTTGTCCCCTTGATAACCGCCGCATACCCCCAGAAGCCAGCGTCCCAGAATCCCCTTTTTGAATTTGAATATGTAATAATGCAGATCGTGCAGATCAAATTCTCCAACACACTTTATCTTAACGGGCTCTCTTCCCAGCTGCTGTGGCTCTTCCAGCCATTCTGATAATGACTCCATGGCTGCATTCATTTGTTCCCGATTCATAATTTCATCTCCTAAACACCTTGGCTATTGTAAAATCACATTCGTCTCCTTAATCACCTGCTTCACATTATCTGCCATAGTAGAAACCGTATCCATAGATTCCTTAATGACCTGGCCGTTTTCGGAGGTTTTATTGACATCTACAATTGCCTCCTGAACCGACTGAAGCAAATCATCAATGGTATCATTGAAGCTTTCAATTACTTGTGTAATCTCGTTAATTGCTTCTTTAATGGCTCCATCATTTTCTTTTGCAGAAGCCACAGAAGACTTGGAGTTATCTGACAACTCACGGATATTGGACGCAACAACCGAAAAACCTCTTCCTGCTTCTCCAGCTCTGGCAGCTTCTATCGCGGCATTTAAGGAAAGCAGGTTAATCTGGCCGGCAATCTTCTCTACGTCTCTGGTCATTACATTATACCCTTCAATACTCTCTGTAATATGTTCTGCCGACTTTTTAATATGATCATTCAGTCCTGCAAGCTTGCTCATATGTTCTGTTAGTATATTCATCTTATCTGCTGTATTCAGCCCGGATTCACGAATTAATTCTGCTTCTTCTTTCACGCTTTGAATACTGCTGCTTAATTCCTTAAAGACACCCATCATTTCTTCGTTCATAGAAAATACTTGACTGTTCACATTTTCTACTCTCTGACGCTCTTCTCGAATGGAATGCAGCATATACTGGTGGCAGTTTTCCTTCTCATTGATCCCTTTTGCTAAAGCAATCGCCATATCCCGGCAGGTACGGAACCCACAGGCATGACAATCAAAGTGTTTCTGCTGTTCGGTTTCCTTCCCCAACATTTTATAAATCCGTTCAATATCAGCTTCTGACACTTCTATATTCTTATTGTTATGCGCCTGGTAGGTACGGATATAATCGTTGGCATTCAGTGTCCGGTCAAATTCGTCGAACTGCAGATCATGTCCTTTCTTTATCTTCGCAGTCCGGCGCACGTTTTTGGCATATTGTTCCACATCATACATAATATTGTTCATGGCAAAACAATGATAGTCTACGCCGGTAGCCGGACCGCCGTTACATCCGTCCTTACAGCTCAGCACATCAAATACCGTCGGAAGATCACTCTTCTTCTGTTTTAAATAAAGGTTTAAATCCTCGTACAAACGTTCCGTTCCCTCGGATGTTATCACCTGCATATCTGGGTCATGAATTAAAAGATTTCTCATTAATCCGCCTGGTCTTGGATAAATTGCACCCTCAAGACCAATATGATCGTCAAATTCAAATTCACTAAATACTTTAATCTGAGGCAGATCCACACCTGTTTCCCGAAAATAATCCCGCAAATGTTCCATAGTAACATTATAATCTATTACCTTTGTATCGTGAAACTCATCTGCCTTGGCTATACATGGTGAGATTGCCGCAATCCTGCCACGGTATCCCAGAACTTTACGCAGATAAATTCCCAAACACAGCATAGGGCTTTGTACTGGGGAAAGATGGGGAATCAGCTCTGGCTTATGTTTTAATACATAATTAACTACTGCTGCACATGGCTGGGATATCAGCTTTTTACCAGGATTCTTCTGTAAATAACGCACATGAGCCCAAGTACAGATATCCGCACCAAATGATACATCATAAATCTTTTTAATTCCCTGATTGCGGAACCATTGGAGAACATGTCTCCAATTGCCGTCAAATGCGATCTTAATGGAAGGTGCTGCAATTAAGACCATTTCCTGGCCTGCCTGCATGTCCTTTAAGAATACCTCCATGTCATCGCCAAAGGTTCTAGCATGATGAGCACACGCCCGGATGCAGGCACCGCATTTAATGCATTTATCCTCATCAATATATATCACTAATTTTCCTTCGTCATTGGTCTTGGCTACATTGGCGTCCATAACCGGACATGCCCTTACACATGCATTACAGCCCACACATTTATCAGAATCTAAATATATAGCCCCCATGTTCTTCCTCCTTTGATTGATTGATACAAAACTTTTATAATCATTATAGCATATAGAAGATAAAAGTTGCAATCAAAAGAACAAAAGTCATGAGGAAAGAATCACACTATTTTACTTTTCCTTCTCCTCCGGCATCTCATTCCCCGGCGGCAGGCATGTAAAATCCCTGCACACATAGTAAGTCGTCTTCTGGTTCAGCAGCCGGTACTCCGGCGTCTCCTCTGTCAGAAACGTCACATCCGCATACCACGGCAGCCGCGGCAGTATCATCTGTGCCGTATCTTCCCCGGACAATACCACCGTAATTTTCTGCGGCGGATAACCATAAGCCAGCAATGCCATAAGAAACATACTATGCCCCTGCGGATACTCCCCAGCCGCCCTGGACAGAAAAGCCAGCTGCCGCTCAGCCTCAGCTTTCCACTTCGGTTCTCCCGGCTCCAGCTGCGCTAACCGCACCAGACAGTAAGCCATAACCGAATTGCCGCTGGGCAGCGCCCCGTCATAAGTTTCCTTTGGCCGCATAATCAAACTGGTGTTCTCCTTCCCATACAGAAAATACCCTCCCTCCGTATCTGCAAACTGCTTTTCCGCCTCCCGGCAGATCTCCCCTGCACGCGCAAGATAAACCGGATTCGAAGTCACTTCATACAAACTCAGCAGCGCCCATGTATCATAAGCATACTCATCAAGAAACCCCTTGACCGAACGTTTCTTCTTCCGGCAGCTGACATAGAGCACATTTCCGTCTGCCAGCTGCTCCTCTATAAAGCGTCCCGCCTTTTCTGCCGCCTGAAGATACCGCTCTTCCCCCGTCGCCCGGTACAGTGCAGACAGCGCACAGATCATAAGCGCATTCCAGGATGTCAGCACTTTATCATCCAGATGAAGTCCCGCGCGGCCTTTCCGATATTCATACAGCGCCTGCCGCTCCCGCTCAAACTCGTCCGTAACCGCATTGCCATTTAAAAGGTTTGCAATATTTTTCCCTTCAAAATTCCCCTCCCGTGTGATCCCATAATACCGACAGAACCGCTCCCCGTCCTGCTGGCCAAGGACATGGCAGACCTCCTCATACTCCCAGACATAAAATTTCCCCTCCTCCCCCTCGCTGTCCGCATCCTGAGCAGAAAAAAACTCCCCGCACTCCCCGCTAAGCTCGCGAAATACATAATCCGCCGTCTGCCTGGCCGTCTGCAAAAAAAGCTTCTCCCCCAGCGCCTGATACCCCCGGCAGTATGCCAGAATCAGCAGCGCATTGTCATACAGCATTTTCTCAAAATGCGGAACCAGATAATACCGGTCCGTCGAATAGCGGGAAAATCCATAGCCAATCTGGTCAAAAAGCCCGCCCCGGCGCATCTGTTCCAGCGTCACCCGCACCTGTTCCAAAGCCGTCTCCTCATGACAAAGCTCTGCATACATCATAAGAAACAGCAGATTATGCGGCGTCGGAAACTTAGGCGCCTCACCAAATCCACCGTATTTCTCATCAAAAGTCTGCGCAAACTGCCGTGCCGCCAGAGCCGTCAGCTCCTTGCCGCTGCCAAGAATACCGCCAGATGAATCCCTCTGCTCCATCCCGGATTCCGCCATATGTCCAGGCAAAACAAACGGCTGCTCTTCATTGCCCGAACGACCCATTCCGACTGATTTATCAGACGAATGCCCCTTCGCGCCGCTGTCCGAACGGCTCTGCGCTTCCGTCATCTGCGAGACGATTTACTCCGCCAAGGCCAGCAGCTGCGCCTTGTCCTCCTTCCAGCGTCCGGCAAGCGCCTGCAGCAGCCCGCCAAAGCCCATCCGTCCATACTGGGAAACCGGCGGAAAATACGTACCTGCAAAAAACGGTTTCTGCTGCGGCGTTAAAAACAGGCTCATCGGCCAGCCGCCGCTGCCGGTCAAAGCCTGGCAGACAGTCATATAGACACTGTCAATGTCCGGCCGCTCCTCGCGATCCACCTTAATGCACACAAAATGCCGATTCAAAATTTCTGCAATCTCCATATTTTCAAAACTTTCATGCGCCATCACATGACACCAGTGGCAGGTGCTATAGCCAATGCTTAAAAAGACCGGCTTATCCTCCCGCTCTGCCTTTGCAAATGCTTCTTCCCCCCAGGGAAACCAGTCCACCGGATTTTCCGCGTGCTGCAGTAAATAAGGGCTGCTCTCCCCTTTTAAATGATTTGCCATTCCTTTCATCCTTTCACGATTCTTACATTCTTACTTCAAATCTCCATTAGCCGGATTGTCAAGCAGGCGGCCGTCCTGCGTAAAACGAGAGCCATGACAAGAGCAGTCCCACGTATGCTCCTGTGCATTCCACTTGAGGGCGCAGCCCAGATGGGGGCAGCGTTTGACAGAAAAGGATAACAGACCGGCCGCTGCTTCCAGGCCGTTCAGCAGCAGCTGCGGCTTCCACATACTTCTCGACGGGGAAAATACCGCTGCATAAGGGGACGGTTTACCCAGAACCAGGTCGGTTAACATCTCAGCCGCCGCCATCGAAGAGGTAATGCCCCATTTATTAAAACCCGAAGCCACATAGCAGCCCGGCATACGGGGCGAATAGGGTCCGATATAAGGAACCGAATCCAGCGACATGCAGTCCTGTGCCGCCCAATGGCCTTGTTCCTCTGCCTGCGGATAATATTCTGCGGCAAATTTCCTTAATTCCTGCCAGTTCCCGCCCTTTTTGCCGGTTCTGTGCGAGCCGCCGCCAAGAAGCAGCACATCCCCATAGCTGCGCAGCGACAGCCCCCGTGAATCCTCGTCTACATACATGCCCTGCAGCGGCTGCGGATGTGACAGGGCCAGAACATAAGAACGGTGCTGGTATAGTTTCAGAAAATAGAGGCCATGCTTGTTGTCCATTGGAAAATGCGTGGCAAAAATTAATTTCTGATAAGAAATCCGCCCATGTTCCGTTACCGCCGTGTGCTCGGAAAGCTCTTTTACAAAGGTATGTTCGTAAATGTGCAGTCCGCGGGCAATCTGTGAGAGAAATTTTAATGGATGAAACTGAGCCTGGTGCTTCCAGGCAACCGCGCCAGCCGTGGGAAATGGCAGCTCATTCGTTTCGGTAAGTTCACAGGGACAGCCCAGTTGGCGCAGGGCGCGAACCTCGTCTTCCAACTTGGCACGGTCGTTGAGCGAATAGACATAGGAAGTCTTTTCTTCAAAATCGCAGTCAATACTGCGGCACAGTTCAAAATAAGTTTCCATAGCTTTTTGATTGGCTTCCAGATAACAGCCTGCCTTTTCCGGCCCGGCGTTTTTCAACAGCTTGGCATAGATCAGGCCATGCTGAGCGGTGATTTTGGCAGTTGTATGGGCGGTGATTCCGCTGCAGATCCGGTCACGTTCCGCGAGAAGATAATTGACGCCATGTTTTTGCAAAAAATAGGCACACAGCAGGCCGGCAATTCCGCCGCCGATTATTAGAACATCTGTTCTAGCATCATTTTTCAGCGCCGGAAACCGCGGCAGTTCGGTTGTGTCTGTCCAGATAGAATTCATAGGGATCATCCTTTACTTTTTATAATGGCTGTTGAACATAAAGTTGTAAAATAGTGTTCTTATTTTGCGTATTTTAGGGAAAATTATTCTTGAGCTTCGAAAACTCCGCCGGCAAATGGATTGCAAAATAATTGAGGGCCTAAAAATTTTTTGGAAATTTATTAGCCCTCGGCGGTTTCGATTCGTATAAAAGAACAAAGGCGCGAATCACGTCTATGATTATCAGTTTTGATACTGTAATCTGTAACAAAATGGAAAGGTAAATTAATATTAGGAGGAAAACACTATGGAAAGAAAAGAACTTATTGCAAAGGCAAAACAGGCAAACTCTGTTGAAGAACTTATGGCTCTTGCAAAGGAAAATGATTATCCGATGGACGAGAAGGAGGCAGAAATTTATTTTGAAAAGCTTCACAAGATGGGCGAGTTATCGGATGATGAGCTTAGCAATGTAGCAGGAGGCGGATGCCGTCCCAATCGTTGTCAATTCTGCGGAGGTGACCTTGACGCCGTCGAAACACACTGTTCTTTAAAAAATTTGACTTGCCCATACTGCGGTCAGTGGACGAACCGCAGATAATATCCGTATTTTGCGGCAGTTTCCGCAAATAATGATAAGGAGTGAATTGAGATGAGCCGGTACATATTAAATCCAGACATCGCCCTGCGCTCATGGCGGCTGGTGCCGTATGCGTATTACAGAAAGG
>JAAVZI010000026.1 GCA_022791575.1 Lachnospiraceae bacterium | reverse complement strand
GCGGCATTCATTGATAAGCCGGATCTGTTCCGTCATCGGAACACGGGCTTTGCGAGTACCTGTCATAACCTATCCTCCATAATTGTAGTGAAATAGTCTAAATATCTATCGACTACAATTATAGGTGATACTTGAGGATCAGGAAATCCGCAGGAATATTTGGCGCTTACGTTGGAAATTACTGAGAATGGCGATTTGTCAATAGAACAACAGAAGAATTTCTGTATACCAAAAATCCATATGAAATTGTTATGCGGCATTGGTTAGAAATAATCGGTGCTTTTTTTATGCCTGCGGCTCGGATTCGTTTGGGCTATTTTCATGCCGTTTTTAAGGAAGGTGATTTTGCTGGCCTTTTCCGCTGATAGTACGTACCATACAGGTTATTCAGCTGGTCATAGATACCCTGGGTACTCATACCACATGCATACTAGGTATCATTAATGCAAGTTCTTTGTTCTTAACAAGTGTATTTTTTTAATCTTCGGAAGCAAAATTTTAATTGTTCAAAAAATCTATACCATAAAAATAGTTTTTATAGCAACTTATAATTATTTACTCATCCCCATCATTTCATATTAGTTATATCACTGGTGATGACAGAATGATAAATATCCTCTGAAGTTGGAGTCAGTCACATAAATATCTGTGTTGAAGTTTTCAGAGAGGTTGTTGACAGCTTTTTCCCAACTAGCAATTTCCTGCACTTCGTCAAGCAAGAGATAATAACGCCCACTATCTATCATTTGCTCTTTGATTACATGATACATATCCTTGTCGGTCATACCATCGTTAAATTCTTCGAGGTATAACGCAATAGATAATATGATCGGTGGCTACGTTGTGTTTCCTTAAATCCTCTTCCAGCATTTCTAAAATCGTGGATTTTCCGCAGCGGTGAATTCCCGCAAGAAATATATCCAAAAACATCTGAACAATCAATAGTTTTTAATGGCATTTCGTGAAAAGCTCTTTTATTATATGATTTTTTGAATAATCATATTTGCTTCACTGATTATGGATGATATGTTTCATAATAATAAAAAACAATATTTACAATTCCTCTCGTTTGTCCTCTTTACTAAATAAGAAATAGAAATGAAATGGAGGAAATTATGAAAGAAATAGTTGAATTACCAATAAACAAAAATCCCTATATTCATTCCAATATCAGCAGGACTAGTTTATTTGCTGTATTAACAAGTGAGGAATATTCGGGCAGACGCAATGCGGCAGTGTCTCGGCTGCTGCTGGCAGCCAATGAGAAACAGTATGATGGATTCAAAAATGAATTCAACGTTCATTTACATCATATGCAGATGGAGATGGATGCCGAAGTTATGAATGTGTATTCCCATCCATATACAGAACATAAATCTGCCTATTTATATCAGACAGTGGACGGAGGGGAGAAATTCTGCCTGGAAGCCGGTTTGGATTATGTTCAGGATTCTAATGCCTGTTCTTATGTACAGCTGGTAGTATCGAAAAAAGGAGAAATATTAGACGAAGATTCTGGCGAATATAAGTTTGCAGATGAATGCTCAATAAAGCTTTTTGCGAATGGAAATTTATATTTCCATCCTTGGGAAGAAGACAGAGATTTATTCATTACAAAACTTAAAATAGAGCAGACCGTAGTACTTAAAATAGAACAGGATACCCATGTTACTATATCCTGTTCCTGTGGACCGTTTTATTGGGAAGAGAACCTTGCAGCAGGGACAGGGCCAGAAGGAATGATTGAGGCAGGATTATATATCAGGCCACGCATCAATCCGTTTTATTATGATTTTTATCCCAGTCATATTCAGTTGTGTTATACCTCAGATAATAAGATTATAGCGCCTCATTTTGATTATTATGAACGGTATTTTGCCAGACAAATCCCAGCCAGGCAGATTCCGTTAAGTATTGTAGATATCAGCAGTAAACAGGTAGTCGACTATTTTATTAATCTGATTGAACAGAACTATTATATTAATCTGGGAGTAGATGAATTCTATATTCCGGGGCGCAACGATTATCAGAAACGCCATCATATGCATGTCAATTTCCTATATGGATTTGACCGTACAAGAAAAGTTTTTCAACTGATCGGATTCGATCAGTTTTTGAAATATTCAGAAATAGATTTTGATAGTTTTTATTATGCGATTCAGCGGGAAGTAAGGGAAGGTACGAAAATCAATCTCTATCAATATAGCAGCCGGAGTGATCCGGAAGAGTTTCATCTGGAAGCAGTATGTTATATGCTGAAGGCTTATCTGCATGGTTATAACAGTTTTGCAGTCTCTTCCACAGAAATTATTGTGGAGGACCGCAATAAACCGATTCTGTATGGATTGCAGATTCATAAGAAGATCTGCAGCGACAGAGAGCATATGTCACGGTTCCTGCGTGATATACGGATTATTTACCAGATATATGAGCACAGCCTGATTATGAAGGAAATGCTTATTTTTATGAATCATATCCATATTTTGCCAGACGGTATTTATGAGGGTTGTATGAAATTATTCGATGCAGTCATTCAATTAAGTTCCGTTATTAAAAATGTAGTATTAAAAAATAAAGTATCACCGATAGAAAACATCGAAATCAAAATAAAAGGGTTGCTGACAGATTTAAAACAAAAGGAAGAAACAGCCATTAGCTATTTACTTGCTGGCCTGGAATCGGCAGGCCAATCTGAAAGTGGTAAGGAGGAGTGCTTATGAAAGAATATATGGAATTACCAGTGAATAAGGAAGGGTTTCTGCATTCTGGAACAAAGCAGGCAGCTTTGTATGCCATTTTATCCAGCGAAAAATATGCGGGGGAGAAGAATGCAGTGATTTCCGGTTTTCGGATTCTCTCGGAGCAGGGCAGTTTTGATTATTTTTCAGAGGCAGAAGAATTTACAAAGCAATTGGTCAATATCAAACAGGAGTTTGACCACAGGCATCAAGAGCTGCGGTTTTATTCCCATCCATATACCGGGCATAAATATGCGTATCTATATCGAAGCCTTGCTTGTGGCGTTCCCTGTTATGGCGCAGAGATTCAGATAGCGGAGCTTCAGGATTCCGACGCCTGGTCGGCGGTGAAAATTATCTGTTCAAAGGGAATGCTGGCGTATGATCAGAAAGCCGGAAAGGCGTATTTCGAAAATGAATGTTCCCTTACCCTGACTTCCCAGGGCAGGGTATATCTGCGTATCTCCCAGTTACAGAAGGAGAAGCGTATCTTTGAGACAGAAAAGGATCAGACGGTGTATCTGAGGCTGGAGTTGAAGGAACAGGTGGTTGTAAAATATTCACTGGATGGTATTTACTGGAATATGATTTGTGAAGAACCAGCTGCTGGACTGGAGTTTGACGAAATTGGCTTATGGATCGAACCGAAGATCAATTCCTTTTATAATGATTTTTTTACAGCGAATGTCCAGTTGATCTGGAATAAGGAGAAAAGAAGAATGATGACATATCCGCAGCTGGATTATGACGACCGGTATTTTTCCAATAGGCTGGAGGGCTATTCTATGCCACGGGGTTTGATTCGTTGTTCTGGTATGGAACGGATTGAATTCTTTATCCAGCTGATAGAGGACGGGTATTATGTGTATCTGAAGTTGCAGAACCGATATGAGACGGAGGGGGAAGGGGAACAGGAACAGGAGGAGCTTAAATACATCAGTATTCTCTATGGATTTGACCGAAGGAAACAGCATTTTAAGCGGATGACTTTTAATCCGGAATTTGCATATTCGGAAATTTCTTTTCAACAGTTTAGTGAAATGTATGATTCTGGATATCCGGAATTAGATATTATTACCTTATATCGTTATAAGAGCTGGAGATATCCCAATTGTTTTCATGCAGATAGGATAATTGCTAACTTGGAAGCCTATATAGAAGGGAAGGGCAGTTTCTTTCTGACGGCTCAAAAGAGAATGCTGTATCTGTCCAAAAAACCATTGCTCTATGGTATAAAGATACTGGAGGCAATAGCAGAGAAGGAAGACTGCATGGAAAGTTTTCTTCTGGACACAGCCTTGTCCAGGATGATCTGTGAGCATTATACGATTATGTTGCATATGTTGCAATACGTATGCTATATGCGGGCTTTGACTAAAGAGGAATATCAGATTCATAAAGCCGGCTTTCAGGAATTGGTAAGAAGAAGCAATGCAGTGGACAGGCTGGTATTCAGATATGCCATCAGCCCGGCAGAGGAGATCAGGGAACAGCTGCTCTTTATGTTCCGGGATATGATTCAAATGGATAAAGCAGAAACGAAAAGGTTGATATATCATTTAAAAAAGAATAAATAAATGTTCAAAATTAGTTTACAAACAACCTCTTGCTTTCTCTTTATATAATATAACGAGTCGACAAGTTATAAAAAAACAAAAAAGGAGTAATGAATATGTCAAATATTTTTGGAGTAACTTCCGGGGATTCGCCAGAGACCCTGCTGACCAATGGATATCAGCTGTATGACTGGGTGGTCCGTATGAATCAGTTCCCGGCATTTTGGGGAAGAGGGATTCTGGGGAATCAGGCAGTTTCCAGAGAAGAAATTGAATTTCTGCATAAGAAGAATTGCAAAGTAGTTCTGATTCATAATGATTTAACGGAAGCGGCCGTTTCTACCAATGACGGTTATCAGGAGGCTATACGTGCTGTAGAAGCAGCAGGGGAACTTGGCGCTCCGAAAGACAGGGGAATTGCCTTATTTGCAGAGTTTGGAAGTGATTGGAGCCTTCACCACAACTGGATGATGAGCTATGCGCAGGCTGTTGCTGACAACGGTTATATCCCAGGCTTTATCGGCAATACGGATTCCTCTTTGAACTTTAACTTTGACCGCCAATACAGCCATTATATCAATGCTACACGGGAAATGAAGGGATATGAAGCGGTCTGCTGGGCAACCGAGCCGAAGATGCAAGGAGAGTTATGTGCCTGGACCCCGTTCTGTCCGTCAGCACTCCAGCCAAATGAAATCAGCCTGTGGAGCACAGGCAGGATTCGTCTGAACCAGATTACGGCGGAGGAAGTATATGCCCGTGATGCACAGGTTTTGTCCTGTATGTGGTAAATTTTCAGAAGAAAGGATGAAAGGATTATGACACGTAATCAGTATAATAATGTTATTCAGTGGACGTTGTCCCAGTGTTCCGACAGCAGTGGAGATTCTCTTTTGGCCAGCCGGGAAATATTTCGGAATCTAGGCATACCATTTCCAAATGGAGATTACACAGAGGTTCTTCGTACTATGATGAGCGGCGTATATATGGGCTGGAGCATTTGCACCATAGAACAAGCTGCACAGTGTGCAGATCAAGGCATTCCGGCGGTCGGCCTTAGTACTTCCCGGGTTATTGTGGTGATGCCGGAGGAAGCGGAAGAAGTTGTGATTAATAAAGCAGAGGAGGAAATTGTATCAGAAACGGCCGGTATTGCTTTGCCGGCAGGAGAGATCACCGTTGATGAACGTATGGACATGCAGTTCTTTGCATTTGCAGAAATTGAAAACCAGAACCTGGCAGCTGTGGGGGGAGCTGTACGGATTGCCGGGAGGAGTGGTGGACCAGGAGATGTATATTATTCTGCGCCTCGTTATGTATCAACACCAGGTGGTGTTATACTAAGAGATACACCGAATGGAGACAGCGTAGGGTTTGTAGATACTGGAGGAAAAAAGGTTTCGGTTACGCTAGCCAATAAAAGTGTTGTTATTCCAGTAAGAACTCCTGTCGTTTACAAAGATGGATATCAATGGATTAGGGTTAGAGCTTATATTACACATATTGAAGAAGTTAATGGAAGAAATCGTTTGGGTGAAAAATACATTGGATGGATCGTTCTCTCATATACAAGACCAATCCCCACGCCAGTTCCTAACAAGAACGAGGTGTGCAGCACTTTGAATGCGGATTTAAAAGCAGATCAGCTAGCAATGTTGACAAATGCCAGGTATATTCACAATGATCTGAGAATGCAGTCTTCTACATATAGCTGGACTAATAATGCAATATATGCAATACTTGGTAATATGGTTCAAGAAAGTTCCATAAATCCCAACTATTGGCAGGGTGGTCATACAAATGATATGAGCGTGGGTTATGGATTGACTCAGTGGACAGATGCCTCAAAATACATTGATTGGATTACAGCACTTCATAAAGCAAAGGAAGATATAGACAATCAGTTGTATCGAATTAAATGTGAAGTTCGGTTGAATCTAGATGATCAATGGATTGCTGGAAATTATAAACCTTCGATGAGTTTTCTACGTTTTATTCATTCTAATGAAAGCGTAGAGGTATTGTCTGAGTGCTTCCTCCGGTGTTATGAAAAACCTAAATATGTTGATACAAAAGTATTGCAACGTCAAAGACTTGCCATAATGTGCCAAGACTGGTTGAGTCAGTTTTAATGTTTACTTTCTTTTGAAGGGCAGCTTTTTGCTGCCCTCAAGTTAAAACATTATTTCAATATTTACAAAAGGATATATACTAATTATATTTTTTCAATGTAACTATAAGAATATAATTAATTTATTAAAGATAGATTACTATAAATTTATTTATGCTAATAGGAAAGATATGTTTCTATATTGTCTTCTGTAAATTCATACCAGGTAACATTCGGTTTGCTATCTTGGAAATCTTGGGCTTTTCTATATTCTTCTTCCGTGGTTCTTTGGTGATCAATGATATAATAATCGTCTAAATGATAGTTGAGTTCATGAGTAATGATAGAGTATACATTAAATGAAATAGTTCCTGTTCCACTCTCAAATCCGCTGCTGGAAAATCCAAAAGAACCATCAATTTTCAGAGTGTTAAAAGAGCGGTTACCGAGTGAATAAGCATATACAAGATTATGCTGATAATGTAGAATTACAAAATAATCTTGGTAAGTGCCGAAAACAAGGATAACTTCTGGCAAACCGTCTTGATCCAGGTCAATGATTCCAAATTCTTTTAATTGTCCATTAATCACGAAATCGTCCGTCAGTCTGCATAAATTAGTATTCATGTATTTTCCTGTTTCCAGGGGATCAGAGAAATTCAGATTATCTCGTAATACCATTTTATAGGCATCTAATGCCTCCCTTGTTTCACGGTTAGTTTTATCAAAGATCTGTCTGTCAATGACAGGTTCTTTTTTAAAAGCATTTTCGATAATCGGTTCTTCTGTGTGAACAGTTTTTATTGGCATTGGTATATAAACTGGAAGTACAGTTAGTTCAGGCTGAGTGGAATTAGTTTCTTTTTGGTTAATATCTTTATGTTCCAGTGCGCTTTCCGGTGTGGCTAGAGATATACAGAGAAAAAGCATACAACATAGTAGAATGGTAAGTATGGCAGGTATTATTTTTTTCATGGAAAATCCCCCTTCCAAATGTAAAGATTGTTTTAATTGTTAAGAACAACTTATTCTGTGGTAAAGCAGCGTTCTATATTATCTTCGGAAAATTCATACCAAGTGATATCAGGCTTACTATCTTGATAATACATAGCTCTGGCAAATTCTTCTTCGGTGGTTCTTTTATTGTTGACGACAAAATAATTGCCTGACTGATGGGTGTATGAGTAATAAGTTGTTCTGTGATCAATAACAGATGTTTTTGAGTTAAATGAAATGGTTCCGGTTCCGCAATACAATCCATAAAAATGAAAAGTGCCATCTATTTTCAAGTGATTGAAATCTTTACTATCATTTGAGTAAGCATAGACAAGGTTATGTTGAAAACGCAGAATAGCATAATAATAGTTGTTGCCGTTGGAGTCCTTAAAAGCAAGTATAACTTCTGGCAGATTATCCCTATCCAGATCAATTACTCCAAACTGTTCTAAATGCCCATAAATAGTGAAAGAGTCTGTCAAAACGCATTGACGGATATTCATATATTCGGGATCATACATACTGAAAAGCTTCTGGTTATCTTTTAATACCAGCTTATATGCATTTAATGCAGCTTTTGTTTCATGATTGGATTTGTCTAGAAGCTGTCTATCAACAATAGGTTCTTCAATAAATACATTTTCAGTTATAAGTTGCTCAGCAAATACAGTTTCTGCTATTGGTAATGGAACAAATACAGGTAACAGGGGCAGTAAGTGCTGTTTTGCGTGTCGAGGTGTCAGGTTTGCTTCTGGAATGGCTGTTTCACTGCCACAGATGATAGAAGATGTAAAAAAAAGCATGGTAGCAAGTATGACAGATGTTGTTTTTTTCATAAAAATTCCCCCTTTATGTACTAAGATTACATTTTACAGTTCTAATAGTTTTATTATAGGTTAGAGTTATTAAAGTGTCAATTTTGATTGTATTACAATTGCATTACATTTTTATAACGTTTTTAGACAAAAGGATTTTTACAATCATAAAAGGAATTTGGAGTGAATTCTAAAATAATTGACAAAATAATTTTTAATTCAACAAAATTATTGTATAAAATGTCGTAATATAGTATTTCTTATATAACTTTAAAGTTTTAAGTTAACGTTTACATTCCTTAACATTTTTTCTCCTTACTACTAAAGGAGGATTTGTTAATGAAAGAACTGAACTTATATAAGGAAATACTAGACGCAAAAACAGACAACAATACGTTATTAAAACTGGTGAGGCAATTTATGCCATTATTGAAGAAATATGCAATAAGGATGAATGCAGAAGATGCATATTTTGATTTGCAGCTGGATTTTATTGAAATGATCCATAAAATTGATCTGGCACATATGAAAAGGAAAGATGATCATACACTGCTCTCGTACATAGCAAAATCTGTATATAATAGTTTTATAAAACGATCACGAATAGCTTGTAAATATCGCGACAATAATTTTCTGTTTTCGGATATGTCGGAAAAGCAGCGTTCAGCTGTTCTAATGTGCTTTTCAGCGGTAGATGATTATGATTTTTTAATGCTGTCGGAATATAAAAAGTATCTAACTCCCAAAGAGTTTGAGGTTATGATTATGATTTATTACTATGGTTATGGGGTTACAGAGATTTCTCAATTAAAGCAGGTATCTCGGCAGTGTATTAATCAGGTGAAACTTAGTGCGTTAAATAAGCTGCACAGACAGTTTGAGGGTGTTTGGGGTTAACGAAAGAATTTTGCGGAGGGATTTATAGGTTAAAAGCTTAAAAATTTGAGTAAGGGGATTGAAAGGTTTAGTGAGTTTTATGAGGAGTGGAGAGTTAATGATCGTGGGAGAACGAAATTCTCTTGAAAACTTAAAGTTGATTAATACAGTTATTATTTTAGAATTTTATTTTTGATTTACAAAAGGACATGTTTTTGCTCTTTATTCTATGTAACATGAAATAAGCTGCAAAAAAGGAAGGAGAGGATGATATGGCAGCAATTTTGGGGGGCGGATTCGTTATATCCGGTAGATAGCAAGTTGGATAATGGTTATGACCTATACAGCTGGGTTATGAGAAAGCATGGGTTTCCGGCATTTTGGGGACGTCCAATCACTGGAAAAAACAAAATTAGTAAGGAGGAAATGGAATTTTTAAGGGAAAGACAGTGTAAGACGGCAATCTATTTTACGGAACTAACAGAGGCAGTAGTATCTGCTTCGAATGGGACTGAATATGCCTTGCAGGCAGTCAGTGGAGCGGAAGAGCTTGGCGTAGCTGCTGGTGAGGGAATTGCGATATTTGCTGTGTTTGACAGGGAATGGAGTATAAACCATAATTGGATGATTAGCTTTGCGGCAGCGATTAATGCAGGTGGTTTTGTACCTGCATTTATAGGAAACGCGGATTCTTCGGTAAATTTTAATTTTAATCGTCAGTGTGGGCATTTTGTGCGGGCTTCTGAAGAGGATGAATATTTTGGAGCGATTTTTGGGGCAACAGAACCCAAAACAGGAAGAGAAGCAGCTGTATGGACACCGTATTATCCGTCTGATTTAAGTGCAGAAAGAATTGCCCTTTGGCAAAACGGAACTGTAATCTGTGGTAGTATATCAGCGAATACAACATATGCACATGATGAATCTATTTTATCTTACATGTGGTAAGAAGAAAGGGGAAGAATTATGACTAGTTCACATTATAATAACGTGATCCAGTGGACGCTGTGTAATATGGGAACAATATTTCAAGATGACTCAGTTTTTGCAGCGAGAACAGTATTTAAAAATTGTGGAGTAGCATTTCCAGAAGGAAATTGTACGGATGTTTTATCAACACTTATGAGTAATGACTATGTTGGATGGCGTATGTGTACCATAGAAGAGGCACAAATGTGTGCCAATGAGGGTAAGGCTGCGCTCGGGATTAGTGAGGAACAGGTAGTAATAGTTAAACCAGAAGAAGAAAAAGTATTGGTGAAAAGTACATTTGTAAATCCAAAAGCCAGAAGTGGTTTTGCAGGAACAATAGATGTAATGAAAAATAAACGAGAATCAGAGATGCAGTTTTTTGCGTATTCAGCTGCAGGGACAACAACCTATCCATCCATATATGCAACTGTTTGTACAGTGACTACTTGTAAACTTACCGAGTATCAAATGTCCAGTAATGCAAGATATATTTTTAACTATCTAAGACTTTTTGGTTTTACAAAACAGGCTGCCTGTGGAGTGTTGGGGAATATGCAAGTAGAAAGTTATCGCATGGATCCGGGAATATGGGAAGTTTTAAATAATACGAAACATGGGTATGGTTTGGTTCAGTGGACACCGGCTACTAAATTCATAGATTGGGCAGCGGAATGTAAAATTATAGCTAAATCAACTGCGGAATCGGTTAATAGTCTAACTTATCATTATCCTGAAAAGCTGATGGATGCAGAATTGGATTTTTTGATTTTTAATACTACAAATAAGGAGTTTTTTCCTCCAAGTAATAGTAGCGATGTAGAACCTACAATAAAAACGTTTGCTCAATATAAAGCGTCTACATTAAGTCCAAAAGTATTAGCTAAAGTGTTTCATGATTATTTTGAACGATCAAACGATCTAACATCAATTTCAAAACGGATGGAATATGCGGATCACTGGTATAGTATTTTTTGATTTTTGCTATGATTATTATTGGTTAGGCATTTGTGAAACTCTAACAGTAAAATAAGAGTTTCACAAATGTTTTTTATGATTAGTATCTCAGAGACAATTTTTATGGAGAAAAAAGAGATTCTATATTTTCTTTAGTATACGAATACCAAGTTGCATCAGGTTTGTTATCTTGATAAATTCTGTATTGATTCAATTCATCTTCTGTAGTACTTTGATTGTTTACATAATAAGAGAATTTAGTCTTATTTGTATTCTCATCATACGCCTCAAAAGAAATAAAATCGTTCATAGTATAAGAAGTATTTGTATCATAATGATGATTGAATGATATTCGGGAGTAATGATAATTCATGACTCCGCCAGAACGGAAGAAAGTCCCATCTACTTTTAAATCTTCAAATCCCCTATAAGGGACAACATAGCTATAAAAAGTCCCATTCTGATTATGAAGAATCAAAAAGTGACTCATGTATTTGCTTGTAAGCGGACTTAGGGCAAGGACAACTTCCGGAACTCCACTACCATCCAAATCGATAATTGTAAATTCCGTTATTTCCATTTCTGTGCCCAAAGTATTGTTTAACTGATTTATAAATATGTTTTTGTTAGAATCAATAAAAGAAGTATGATTATTCAATATTAATTTATAATCGTTTAAAATATTTAAGATGTTACTATTCGTTCTATCGAAAGTCTGCCTGTTAATAATCGGTTCTTGTTTGAGAGGCATATTAGAAATGGTTTCACTGTTTATGGGATCAGCTATTATGGCTTCTATTGTTACTGGTGAAGGAGATTTTACAGAAGCTTTAGAGGATATAGTTGTCACTGTTTTTTGAGGTGAATTTTGACTTATTTTGGGTCTTTTGTCTTCAGAAACATTGCTGCATGCGGTGTTTAAAGTAATAAGTAATGTACCTGTTAATAATAAAGATATTATTTTTTTCATAAGAATTCTCCCCATCTAACAAATATATTATTTCTATAAGCTAATTATATTATATGGTCAAGTATAATTTATGTCAACTCTTATTAAATATAAAATTTGCAATTTATATTTACACAAGAATTATTTTTTTCTCTTTATTCTATAGAAGAAAATATATAAGAAATGCTTCTGATTTACTAATACATAACTAGAAAGGAAGATGCGAATGAAGCAGGAATGTAGTCTGGTACTGGAATTATGCAGATTCTGTAAGCCAGATCAAGAAGAAATTCAATTACTTTTGGAACAAACATTGGATTATCCATTTGTACTAGGACATCTGCTATACAATCGAATGGGAGCAGTGGCTTGTCGGACGCTTAGGAACTGTAATCTGCCGGGAAATATCAACCGGGAATTTGCCAGTGTCTTGAATACTCAATATGAAGCAGATGTTAAAAAGGCAGAAAGTTTTGCCAGTGCAGTAGATCTAATCATTCAAGTGTTAGAACAGGCAGATTTTCCTTATGCGCTTTTGAAAGGTGTATATCTGCATACGATTTATCCCAAAGGCTTAAGGACGTCCAATGATGTTGATATTTTGGTCGAACCGAAGCACATTACCAGCCTTTCCCGATTGCTAACAGCATATGGATGGCGGCAGGGAACTATACGGAATGGGGTATTCTATCCGGCAGCACGTCTGGATATTATCCATTCACGAATGAACCGGGGGGAAACCATTCCTTTTATAAAAGAGGTTCGTTTGCCTGGATTGCCGTATTGTGAGGTGGATATTAATTTTTCGCTGTATTCCACAGCAAACCAGAGTACAGAACCGGTGTCAAAAATGCTTGAGAAGCGGCAGCGGCTGATTAAGGATTCTGCGTATACACTTTGCCCGGAAGATTTTTTGATCCATCTTTGTATGCATTTATATAAGGAAGCAACTGTGATAAATTGGGTAGATATGGGGCGGGATCTTTCTCTATATAAGTTTTGTGATATCTATGTGCTGACCGGGTTATGGATGGATGCGGTATTTGCTAAGAACGTTAGAGACAGGGTTTGTACATATGGATTGGAAAAGGAATGTTTTTATGCGCTTTATTATGCCAGGGAGTTATTCCAGATCAATGACAGGTTCTATGATTGGCTGCTGGATGCAATCAGGCCGCCTCAGACTGCCTATCTGAAGGAAATAGTAAATGTTTCCGGGCGCAAAAGGTTTTATTATGACAAAGGGTTTATCGAGTGGTTTTTCTGTGGAAACAGGAAGGAACATTTAAAGGAAATAACAGAAGAAGCAGGAGGAAGCCATCATGTATGAGGGGATTTATGGATTGTCCTGTGTAGAGAATCATGTACAGGCAGTTTTGCGACAGCATGGGGAGAGAGTAGAAGCTTCCTATTATAATAGCGCGGTACCACTAGCAGATTTGTATAAGCAGATGGTGACAGAAGGAATTCGGCAGGAACATTTCTACCTGCTGGAACGGGTTCAGGAAATATGGAAAAGGCTGGGGATTCTGGAATTGGTGAAGATCAAGCATGCACCGGCGGCTAAAATGCTGCAGGCCGTCTGCAGCTGTCAGAAAAATGAATGTCTATTGGTTCGGGTTACACCAGACTTTACCAGAAGGAAACTTCTGGCGCGGGGGTTGCGGGAGGATCATTTTGTATGTGTAAAAAAAGGGGGAAATAAATTTGAAGTTTATAATGATATTCCAGAGCGGCGGCTCTGGCTTAGAGAGGAACAGCTGGAAGAGAGTTATGATGGAGAGTATTTTCATTTATCCATAAGAAGAAAGATGACCAAGGCAGACCGAGATTATTTGTGGCAGAACCGCAGATTTCGGCCAGAGGAATTCTATATGCAGAAATTTATGGCTGTAGGCTTTGAAGATTTAGAGCAGATCGGGTACAAGCTGCGTAATCTGACAGGAGTCTATAAACTGCTGCGATATCGTATGGCTGAATATTATGGACAATATGTGGATACAGAATTTATCAGGCAGGTAATGCCTGAAATAGAAAAGTTCTATGCTATGTTTGAATATTATAATCTGAAATCTGTCAGCAAAACAGATAAGTATAAGGAGCTTTTTGACCAGTTGGTGAATTTAGATGATAAGATTATGAGTACATTAAAAAAGAAGATGGAGGAGAAAGGATGTTAAAGGAAGGGATAAAAGAAGAAATAGATGCGGCGATCGAAGAGGCTGTTTTTTTAGAAAAAGCGCCAGATAAAAATGCATTGCTAAAACATGATCTGGGGTTTGACAGCTTGAGTCTGGTAGAGCTGATTGCAGGTTTTGAAGAGCGGTTTGTGATTCAGTTTGATGAAAGCGACCTGGATCCGCAAAATCTGGAGACCGTTGATGATATTTACCAATTGATTACCCGATATGTAGAGGAGCCTGGGGAATGATATTTGAATATTTAAAGGAACATATGTGTAATTATACGGACAGCATAATCAGGGATGAGGAACGGGCTATGACTTACCTGGAATTGCTGGAACGGGCAGAGGAACTGGGCAAAACGCTGACTTATCATAAATATGGCGTGCTGTGCAGTTCGGAGTTAGATGCGGCAATTGGTGTGCTGGCATGTTTTTATGCAGGGTGTACGGCGGTTCTATTGTCTGCGAGATATGGGGACAAGCATAACCAGAACATAATGGAACATATTAAACTACCATATCTGATCACAGAAAGTGGAATAAAAACTATCGGCAGAGAAGTGGAGGAAACAGAGGATTTATCAGACGTCGGGCTGATCCTGTGTACCTCTGGTACGACGGGAAGACCCAAAGGCGCCATGATTACATATGAAAATCTGCGGACAAACCTGGAGGATATTAATCAGTATTTTGCAATTCGGAATACGGATCGCATACTGATTGCAAGGCCGTTGTATCATGGCGCTGTACTTACAGGGGAATTTCTGATATCGCTGATCAATGGGCTGGATATCGTCTTTATAAACAGCGGATTTGCTCCGGTTACCATTCTGCAGGCAGTCAGGAAATATGAAATTACTGTATTCGGTGCTACTCCGACCATTTTCTATTATTTATGCGGGATTCTGGAGCGCAAAGAGGAACGGCTTTCGCTTAAGACGGTTGTTATCAGCGGTGAATGTATGACGGAGGCTGCGGCCCGGCGTCTGCAAAATGTTTTGGATTATGCAGATGTCTATCATGTTTATGGGCTGACAGAGGCAAGTCCGAGAGTAAGTTATCTGCCGCCAGAATGGTTTGGCAAATATCCATTATCTGTGGGGATACCGCTGAAATCTGTTCAGGTGAGGCTAGTAGATGGTGAGCTGCAGGTTAGGGGGAAAAGCATTATGAAGGGCTATTATCATTGTGACGCAGCGGCAGTAGGGGTAATGAAGGATGGTTGGCTGCATACTGGAGATCTGGCAGAGATCGATGCTGCAGGCAGGATTACAATTAAATGCAGAAAAGACCATATGATTATCCGAGCAGGCATGAACATTTATCCGCAGGAGATTGAAAATGCAATAAAACAGTCGGGAGTTGTGCTGGAGGCGCTTGCCTATGGAATCAGGGAGGATACGGCAGGAGAAAAGATTGGCCTTAAAGTAGTTGCAGTAGAGGGGGTATCAAAACAGGAGATCTATACTTTCTGTTGCAAGACCCTGCCTTCTTATCAGCTGCCGGATCGAATTGATATTGTGAAAGAGATACCGAAAAATGCTTCTGGAAAAGTAATAAGATCCGTGATGGGAAACGGATAGGGAAGGAGTCTGAAAGATGGATGAGAGAGAACAGGAGATCCGAAAGCTTGTATATGAAGTCTTGGAAATACCGGAAGTGGAGGATATCAATGAAACGGAGGAACTGCAGAAGCTGGGACTGGACAGTCTGAACTGTATTGAGCTGATTGTAAGGCTTGAAACGGCATTTCATATGGAAGTACCAGATGACCGGCTCGGTTTAGAATATGTGGATACCATGGAGCATATTTGTGAACTTGTAGAAGACTGTTTGTAAACATTATTGGAAAATGGGATAGCAGGTTTTAGAAAAATGGAGGGTTTATGATGAAGAATTTACAGGTAGAAAACTTACATATGAAGGAAAGGGCGTATCCAGGATTTCTCTTTACATTCTGCGGGCTAGACGGATGTGGAAAAACAAGCATGATAAAAAGGCTTACGCAATATTTACAATCCAGGAACATAAAACCGGTTCTGACAAAACAGCCAACAGAGGCAGTACGGCAGTCGCCAATTTTTAGAACTTATATGAATTCGCCGAATAATGAGGCGTATTCATACCGGAGTTTGTCGCTGCTGGCAGCAAGCGACCGTATTCAGCATACAGAGAAGGAGATAGAGCCGGCTTTGAAAAATGGTTCGGTGGTCATTAGTGATCGTTATTTTTATTCGTGTCTTGCGAATCTGCGGGCCAGGGGCTTTGTAAAGGATCGGTGGCTCTATGAAATTGCGCAGTTTATTGTAAAGCCTTCCATCAGCTTTTTTCTGGATGTTCCAGTAGAAACGGCAGTGAAGCGGGTGCGTCAAAGGGAAGAGGAGAAGGAGCGGTATATTGATATGGAATTACAATATCGATTGAGGGAAGAATATTTAAAGATTGCAGAGACAGTGGGCGGTGTTGTGGTTCGAACAGGTCAGACAGAAGAAGAGAGTTTTCAGATGGTGGTGAAGTGGATCAATCGGCGGCTGCATGAGGAGAAAGTAAAGGAGGATAAAGGGAAATTGGTATGATTTATGGATGGAATATGCTGTACCAGGCGTTAGAGATTTATGCAGGGGTTGATAAAGAGCAGCAATTTGCAGAGGACGGGGGGATGTGGGAGGATCGTTTGAGGATGAAGGAGGATTTGCTGATATATGGGAGCCGAGAGGAATGTTTTTATCAGAAAGTAGAGTGGATGTATGATGTCAGGCTGGATAAGGAAATAAGAAAGTTGGTGGTGACGGTTGGGGATTTAAAGAGATGGATTAGGGAATGTTCGGAGTGTGTTATGTAAAGAGAGGATGTGTGGGAAAGTTGTCGTTTGTTTGGGCAAAGTGTCGCTTACTAAAAGAGGGGTGTAATTGTGGAGGGGGTATAATGAAATATTTATATAAATGAATTGTTGAAGCCGAAAAATACAGAAACATATGTTTTTTCAAATGCTAGTTGTATTCAAAATTTGGATTATGGGTTTCTCCTGTAAATGATAGTTATTTATGCTCATATATTATACTTCTTTAAGGAAATAATTCTATAAAAACAGACTACCTGATATAATGCCGGGCAGTCTGTTTGTTGTAATACGAAATAGGCAGGTAGTAAATAGAATTTTCTAGCTGATTGCGTACTGTTTGGATTTATTGTTAACGGTTTTACTGCCATATCCAAGAGCCATTGATATCTATCTTAGCATTGATATGTATAATCTGGTTTTGCCCACCTTAAATGCTTTATTTTCGGCTTGATAATCATACTCAGGCTTTCCATGTCTACTTTCTTCTCATAATCTGGATGATATTTTTTCAAAAGTTCTTTTTGAAATTTTAAAAGTTTGTGATAAAATATACTGAATATCCAAAAAATAATACACAAATTAAGGTAAGTATAGAAGCGATCCAATTTGGAACAACCATTTACTTCTTTTCACAGGCATCCCCGTTCTTTAGAAAAATTGTTTTAAATATCCAATAGAAATTTTGAATTGTCCATTAATACTTTGCCTATTGAAATCAACTTTTGTTAATTATTTTTCATTTATAATCAAAATTACCAGTTTTCTTGAAAAGAAAAAAAGTTTATGCTAAAATAAGTCACAAAGAAAATATTACAATAGAATCCAGTTCTATAGTCACGCAAACGAAACCATCTCCCTCAAAAACCTACAATACAAATTCAACCCCAGGAGGCCAACACCATGATCCTATACTACACCGCAACCAACAACAGCGAATACATCGCCAAAAGAATCGCATCCCACACCAACGCCCCTCTCATCAACCTAACCCCCCGAATTAAAACCCAGGACCACTCCCCGCTCCACTCCGAAGAGCCGTTCATCTTCGTATACCCCACCTACTCCTGGCAGATGCCCCGCATCCTCCAGTCCTACATCCAGCAGACCCCATTCACCGGCAATCCGCGCGCATATTTTATCACCACCTGCGGGGCCAGTATGGGAAATATGCCCAAATACATACAAAACCTCTGCCAGCAAAAACATTTCACCTACATGGGCTGTGCAGAAATTGTCATGCCCGAAAACTACATCGCCCTATTCCGCACCCCAGACCGCGAAACCGCCATCCAAATCATCCAAAATGCCGAGCCAGCCATTCAAAAAGCGCTTGCCTGCCTCCAGCAAAACCACCCGTTCCCCCACCCCAAGACCAGTCTCCTATCAAAACTCAGCAGCGGAATCGTCAATCGCGCGTTCTACTCTCTAATCATAAGCGCCAAAAAATTCCACGCCACAGACGCCTGCACCGGCTGCGGCAAATGCACACAACTCTGCCCGCTGAACAACATCCGCTTAACCAGCCAAAAACCCCAATGGGGCGACCAATGCACCCACTGCATGGCCTGTATCAGCAAATGCCCCAGCGAAGCAATCGAATACGGAAAGAACAGCAAAGGAAAACCCAGATACCAGTGTCCGCTGTAAAAATGCGCCCAACTAACATCAACCAATCGGAGGTACTACTCATGGCAATCATAGGCATAGACTTAGGAACTACCAACAGCCTGGCTTCCCACTGGGACAACGGCCAGGTCCAACTAATCGCAGACGAAACCGGTCAAGTCCTCTTCCCCAGCGTCGTCTCCTACCTAGAAGGTGAAGGCCTGGCCGTCGGCACACCGGCAAAAGACCGCCAGCTGACCCACAGCACCCAAACCGCCAGCTCCTTCAAACGCTTCATGGGAACCGAAAAAAACTACACCCTCGGCGACAACCGCTACACCCCCATGCAGCTGTCCGCCATGGTCCTAGAGCGCATTCGCAAAAATGCCGCATACGCCCTCAAACAACCCATCGACGAAGCCATCATCACCGTCCCCGCCTACTTCAACGACAAACAGCGCAGCGACACCAAAAAAGCCGCCGAAATCGCCGGCCTCCACGTCGAACGCCTAATCAACGAACCCTCCGCCGCCGCACTGGCATACCGCATGCACTACGGAGAACAAGACAAAACCCTCCTGGTATTCGACTTCGGCGGCGGCACGCTCGACCTCTCTTACGTCGAATGCTTCGACAACATCATCGAAATCTTGGCCGTCGCCGGCGACAACTACTTAGGCGGCGACGACGTCGACTGGCTGATCGCCGAATACTTCTGCCAGCAAAACGGGCTGCAATGGGAAATGCTTCCGCCGCCCGCACAGGCTGCTCTAAAAAAAGCCGCCGAAGCCGCCAAAAGAAACTTAGAAACCGCTCCTGAATCCACAATCGAACTGACATTCGATCACGCAGACTACCAAATCCGTCTCGACCACGACCGCTTGTTCCAGATCTGCCTGCCGCTGTTCACCAAAATCAAAAACCTCTTCCTGCACCTGCTAAACGACGCCGGCGCACGGGTATCCGACATCGACGACCTCGTCATGGTCGGCGGTTCCTCCAGGCTCACCGTAGTTCAGCGCTTCTTAACCGAACTGCTCGGCAAAGAGCCCGTCGTACTCGGGGAACCCGACAAAGTCGTAGCAATCGGCGCTGGAGTCTACACCGGTATCCGCAGCCGCAGCGAAGAAATCCGCGACCTAATGCTGACCGACGTTTGCCCATTTACCTTAGGCGTCGAGTGCTGGCACAAAGAGACAAGCCTCCAGGGCTATCTGCTGCCCATGATTGAGCGCAATTCCACCCTCCCCGCCTCCCAATGCCAGCATTTAGTCACCCTCGCAGACTACCAGAAAGAAATCGTCGTACGCATTTACCAGGGCGAAGAATACTACGCCAAAGACAATTTATTTCTAGGCGAAGTCCGCATTCCCGTCGAGCCCAGGCCCGCAGGCACCGAGGGCATAGACGTTTACTTCACCTACGACCTCAACGGCATTCTCTACGTAGAAGTCGTCAACTCCCAAAATGTCCGCAACCACATATTACTTGCCAGCCAAAGTCTCAGCAAAGCAGAGCTCGAACGATACCAGGCCCAAATGCAGCAGCTTCTCATCCCGCCCCTGCAGCGCGAAGAAAATCAACAGCTCTTAGCACGCCTAGTCACCCAATTCGAAAACAGCCTCGGCCGCCGGCGGGAACAGATCCGCATGCTGATAGACTGGTTCGTAGAGGGCCTGCAGAGCGGCAGGCAGCATATCGTCCGCCGGACCATCGAACAGACCCGGCAGCAGCTGGCACAACTAGAACAATGGCAGCAGTGCGAAGAAGAACTGCTGTTCGATGGAGAATTAAAACAAGACTGGGAACCAGAAGATGAAGAAAACCAATAGAAACAGCAGAAAAGAAATGCTTCCACATGCAGCAAAGCCGCTTAAAGAGCCAATCGATCCAGCAGCAAAAATATAAAATCAAACCAAATCTAAGGAGTGAACGACAATGAACACACAACCAAATTTCCCTTTTGACATGACAGGTTATACCTGTTTCTCCATCATCAACTGTCCAATCGAACAGGTCATTCAGCTATTGCAGGAATATCCGGACATCTGCGCCGCAGAAGACAGAATTACCTTTCCCTTTCAAATCGCCGCCCTGCCGGAGGAGGCAAAGTGGACCCTTCTACGCTGGCCCCAGCCGGGAAGATTTTACGATATGATGAACCTCACCATGTGGCTGATGGGATACCGTGCCGGGCTCGGCGGAGAAAATCCCATTTTTGCCGCACTGCCGCCCACAGAGCGGGCGGCGGAAGGTCCATTAATTGCCCGGCCGGACTACGACAACCAGTTCGGCGATTCCATGCTGGGCTTCTGGCAAAACTGGAGCTTCCATTACACCATTCCACTAGAGAAACTGCGCTGGATCGGGGAAGATGTGTTTCCTCAAGAATATTTCTTCTACGGCCGCGGCTATTCCTCCACTGGCTTTCAGCTGGAATGGCTGAGACATACCGAACGTATTCCAGATTGGGCGGAGTGCTCAATCCCAATGGAACGATCAGACATATAAAACTTTAGCAATGACATGCCGGAAATTAGAAAAAAACGTATTAGACACCACACGAGCTGCACCGCAGTTGGTGTCTGAGCGAAGCGAAAGGAATGAATATCATGATAAATGACTGCTGGAAAATCCTTGGCATAGAGCCCACCGACAATAAAAGAGAAGTCCGTGCCGCATATGCCGCCAAATGCAAACAATACCATATAGAAGAAGATCCAGAACAATTTGCAACCCTCAATCAGGCTTACCAGGCAGCCTTAGTCTGCGCGGCAAAACAAAATACAAAAGCGCCGGACCAGCCACAGGAGCCGATTTCTGGAATCCCCAAGCGATTACCTAAGGAGGAAATACATAACGAAATACAAGATACCCAGCAGACAAGCCCCAAAGAACCACCGCATACTTCCCTCTTAGCCCGCCTCCAGCAGGCCGAAGATACTCAGATCCAGCAAAGTCTGACCTCCGGCGCCCTAAAACAATTCACCGCCATTTTCGAAACCGCCAAAGAAACCGGCAAAGTTCCAAAGGCGGATGTCTGGAAAACCTTTTTCCTATCCGAGGAATTTCTAAAAGAACAA
Source organism: Lachnospiraceae bacterium (assembly GCA_022791575.1). Lineage (GTDB taxonomy): Bacteria > Bacillota > Clostridia > Lachnospirales > Lachnospiraceae > JAAVZI01. Next base: position 66,173 of record JAAVZI010000026.1, on the reverse strand, counting down.
CACGAAGAAGGCTTTGCCAAAGGCATGCTTCAGTACCTCTCCGAATGGAGCATGGAGGGCAATTATAACGGGACCGCTCTGCCGTCCCCCTTCTTAATGGAGCTTGCCATTGCCTACGGCCTGCTGCCGGAGCGTGTTGGAAATAACTTTTCCGGCAAAAATCAGTATCAGGTCAGCGCCAGCGGCAGCTTTTACGGCCGGGAATGCGCAGCCGCCCTCTGGAATCAGCAGCAGTCGCGTGAATATTTCCCCATCCGCCTCCTGTACAAACCGGAAAATCTGGTGCGCCTGCGTTCCTTTTCCGATTACCTGCGCCTGCGCGCCCTGAATCAAAACCATCTCCTGACCCCGGCCAATCAGGATAGCTGGGAACGCATTCTGATGTGCGGCCGTATCAACCATATGTACGAGCGCAAAGGAAAAGGGCAGCATGACATTTACGAAGAGACCCGCAGCGTCTGCCTGATTGCGCTGTACCGCTTCTGGATTCAGGACGACAAAGTCCCGGCCTGCGTGCTCGAATATATGTACAAAGAATATGAGCTGCAGCATGTAGAGCGCAGCAGCGCCAAGAACCTCTACGGCCCCCTAAAACAAGAAATCTTAAAAACACACCCCGACATCGAAGCCGCACTGTTCGGCGACGAGAGCCGCAAGCAGATGGAAAGCCAGTGGTATCGGGAGCTGACGAAAATCATTTCCGACAACCATACCAACTACGACAAGGGAATCTATAACGAAACCGAAGAAATCCAAACGCGCGTGCAGCAATTATTTACCCGCCCCGAATGGGAGCAAATCCAGGATTCCCAGAACTTGTTTGAGAAATTATTTTCCCAGCTTTACAAACGGATGGTCGTGCCCGAATCCCTTGCCCAGCGGCTGATTGAGCACTACAGCCAGGAGAACAGCCGGCCGGACTCCCCAGCGGCAAAAGGAGAAAATGCTGGGAAATGTTCCATTCTGATTGAAACCTTGATTCAATCCATAGCCTTTAAGCGCAGAATCCAGGACGCCAGAGGCTTAAAGCCCGTCGGCTGCAGCAAAACCGGCGTTGAGGAGATCAGCGACGACAACCGCGATTTTTGGTATTATTATCTGATGGCCGGCTATGGCTTCCGCTGCGCGGATATGGAGTTTGGCGCAGACACCCAGGCAGATCGAGCATACGCGCTGGGCTCAAAATGCTACCTGCCCTTATATATTCAGTATACCTACTATCCATCGCTTTATTGGCGTAAACAGTTTGTAGGATACCAAGATAGGCAGAACAAACATACAGAACCATCCGCTGGTCAGGCCACAGAAGAACGAGCAGAGCAGTGCAGACAGCAGCCGGCCGCAGAAGAACGAGCAGAGCAGTGCAGACAGCAGCCGCAGCCAGAGTCAGGAGAAAATTATTCTACAACTATAGAATTCACACTGCCAGATGGCAAAGAGCTAAAAGTTGAATTCCACCTCCACTATTGTCTGTATTTCCTAGAGGGGAAGCAGGTGTTAACACCAGAATATATGTTCGAGCAATTTGCAGAGATGGCCCCCAAGCTGGAGAAAACCGAACACTTTTTCTTCCTGCTTGCCATTACCGAGATCGGCAGAGAACACTGGACTTTGGCCGAACGCTTAATCGAAGAACGCCTGTCAAGGCTGATTTTATACCCATCCACAATTCCCATGATTGCCCGTCTGCTGGCGGAGGGCACGGAGGAGCTGGCGCAGGCTTCCAGCTACGATGGACAATTCCAGTTTAACCAGAAGGCGGCTCCCGTCAATCGTACCCGTACGCCCAAGGCCGCCCCTGCTTTAGAAACCAAAAACCCGGAAGTAATTGAGGACATCTATTACAGCGAGCAGGATTCCGACTGTTTCCGTGTGCTGGTAACCGACCGCACCATACATTTGTACCACAAGCGAACCTATGGCTGGCACGAGCTGCCGCTGCCGGGTATGTGCGCGCAGCCGGAGAATTTAAGCCTTGACGAGCGCAGAGCGCAGGCTAGGGAGACGCTGCGGCAGCTGGTTCGTCCCCGCCCGGTATCGCTTGGCGCCATTTCCCTGGAGGGGATGGAAACGGAAGAAAAAGCGCAGAAAGTAATGGAATTGTTGCAGACCTACGAGGAATACCGCCGCCGGGAAAACGGCTGGAGCCCCAGCGCATCGACGGCCGACGACCCTGCGCTGGAACGCTTTTTCCAGAAAGAGGGTCGTTTCTTAACAGAGAGTTATTGTGTGCTGCGCTTCGGGTCAAAACAGGAGCAGGAATGTGTGTTCTACTGCGGAATTTTTCCCTATGCCTTTCAGACAAAAGAGCAGAACCCAGATGCGGAATCCAGCTACCAGTTCCGCTGCCGTGAACTAGAGCGCAAAATCAAGGAAAAACATTGGCTGCTCGGCAATTTTGCCTGGGAGTCGATTCATGGCCTGGAACAGGGGCTGGAGCCGGCGCCGTTTGCCGTAGGAGAGAGCGGCACCTACTATTACTTTGATGTGTTCCGTATGCACCGTGCGGACAGCCTGACTGCCCTGCTTGCCAAACTATTTGATTTTAGCGAGGTGACCCAGGCGGAAGTGTACCAGGGCTGTCTGGCCTTTTCCCGCCTGGATCATAAGGCGGTTTACTGCTTTGGCGAGGAGGAGCTGCGTTCCTCCCTGTACAGTCCGTATCTTACGCCGGCCGAGCTGTTTGTGCGTTTTACCGGGGCAGGGAGGAAACAGGAGTTCGCCCGCTGGGCAAATGAAATTCTTGCCCGTACGGACCGTCTATGTCATCCGCTGTTTGTGCTGGAGCAGCATAAGGAGAATCTGTATTCCCTTTCCCTGTACGACTACAAGAAGTTCCATTTCGAGTCTGCGCCGGCGCCGCTGGAACATCTGTCGGCAGAGACTTGCCGGCTCGTTTGGAAAACGGACCGTATGCGTGGCTGGAACCGGCTGGACGAGCTGGGGGAACTGGTGCTCTGGTATATGGAGTATGGAACCTGCGGCTGGAAATTAAAGAACTGTCTGAAAGTGGAGGCAGCAGAATTTACTTTGCGCAATGGAAGAGGGCAGCCGAGCCGGGAAGAGAACGGCGGGCGCTTCTTAGAAGAGCAAAAGACGGACGGCTCATGGCGGCAGGTACAGGAACTTTATTTTTCTCCAGCGTTATCGCAGTCGTTGTGTGAGACCGGCCGGACGCCGGAGCATTTGACCCGGCTGGATGGGACGATTTTTGAAAATAAGATGCGGCTCTTTCAAGCTGTGATGGAGCGGACGGCTATGAAGGCGTATTCACTTAGTGTGGTATGCAGGAAGACGCCGGAGTTATTTGACAGTAAAATCGGCGGTCTGCCTTACTGGGAGCCGGGAAAAGAATACCCGCAGGATTCTCAGGGAACGAAGCTGGCTCTGCTGGCGCAGATTAATCTGGACCGCAGTCCCATGACGGAACTGATACCTGGAGGGGGTATGTTGCAATTTTTTGGCGCAGCCGACAAGATTTTCAGCCGGAATTTTGGAAGCCGGGAGGATCAGGAGTTGTACCGCGTAGTCTATCACCCGCAGGTGAACTATGACATTTCCAAAGAAATGCTGCTTGCGTGCGGCCTGCCGGACAGTACCGATTGCTATGCAGGGCATACGCCGGTTCTAAAAGAGTGTCTGCTTGAGGCAGAGGCAGCGGAAGTGTATATGAGCGTGGAAGATTACCGGTTCGCCGGGGAGCTGAAAACGGCGCTGAAAGAAACCTTTGGGATCGATGCGGACCCGGTCAAAGACCTGTTTTATGGCGAGCTGGAGGAACTGTTTGAGGAGGACGAGACGTTCTGGGATGTGGCAGAGAACCTTTCTAGCGACGGCCTCTGGCTTTTGGGCTATCCGGCATTTGCCAGTAACCAGAAAGATCCCAGGGGAGAACAAAAGGCGCTGCGTCAGTATGACCGGCTGTTGTTCCAGTTTGATGTCCATGCTCTGGATGACAGCTATTATCTGGATTCGGAACATGGCTGCGGCGTTGCTAATTTCTTTATCCGCAGTGAGGACCTTGCAAAATTGGAGTTTGGCAGGGTGATGTATCACTGGGAGTGCTGTGAGGAGGAAAGGGATGAGGCAGACGAGGAAGATTGGGATGAGGATGACGAGGAAGATTGGGATGAGGACGAGGAGGATTGGGACGAGAAAAATTAGGATGAGGCAGACAAGGAATGGGACGAGGCAGACGAAGAAGATTGGGATGAGGATGACAGAGACAGGGATGAGGACGCTGGAGACTGATTTTGACGGAATTTGACTGATTTTGAAAGGAGGCAGACAGCGGTGAGATTAAAAAATATTTTACTGGTGGTCAGCGATTTGGAGCGTTCCAAGGCATTTTACCGGGAACTGTTCGGCATGGAGGCGCTGGGGCATTTTGAAGGAAATGTGGTGCTGGCCGGAGGGATTGCGCTTCAAGAGCAGACGGGATGGGAAGCAGTTACTGGACAGACCGTGTCCTATGGCGGGTGTGATATGGAGCTGTATTTTGAAACCTATGGCATAGATGCATTTTTAGAAAAGCTGGAACATTGTGCGTTTGCTGTCGAATCTTGCAGCAGCACGGAGCAGGGAGAGCGGCTGGTACGCTTCTGCGATCCGGACCGGCATAGGATTGAAGTGAGGGAAAAAAGAAAGTGATGATTCTCTAACCAATTCCCCGCCTGGCGCCGGGAATGATACATTTGCAGCTGTCACACACGTAAGTAGAAGGTATTCAAAACAATGGAGGTACAGAATGAAAGAAGAAGCTGTTTCAATAATCGGCGGCGCCGACGGGCCGACCAGTATCTTTTTAGCTGGAAAATTACCGGGAAAAAAGCCGTTTAAACAACGCGTGCGGCAATGCATGTATCAATTCAGACGGCGGCGGGCGGAAAAAAGGATCTGCGCCGCGCCGCATACGCTGAGAGAGGTGGCTGCCTATGCAAAACGCAGCTGCCACGCGGTGGAAATGCCCAAGACCAAAAGAGCCTATATCGAACAATATGCATGTGCAAAAGAGGCGCTGATTCTTCAGCACAAGCCGGAATTATTGGGCAGCGCTGCGCAGATTACACGGCCGGATGTGCTGAATGGGGAATCGGCAGCAAAATTTTACCGCCAGATTCAAAAACGCAGTGAAATGGCCGCAAAAATCCCCGATAGTGAAATGCCGATGGAGTTTCATATCTATGAAATCCATATCAAAGGCGGGCGAATGGAGCTGGAACTGGATTTTCGCTGGGAGATATTCGGCATATCCTATTCTGGCAATAAGAAGTCTATGAAGCAATTGAAAAAGATGGCGCGGGAACTTTATCTATATTATGGAGTCTCCAGGGAGGATATGAAAAATAAGACCAAACGCTATGCTTCTCTGCTGGCCGCGCTGAGCAGCTAGAGTCATTTTCTGCAGTCTAATGCGGATTGATTTCATTCTTTTTATCTATACATTGGTAAGAACAAACTTACCAATACAGACATTTTTCATTGTACCCCTGTATACACTGCTGAATCGTGTATACAGGGGTGTATTTTCATTCCGTCATCATGTAATTTCCCATAAGAAGCTCCCATTCATTTTATAAATAGCCCCGTCTCTTTGCCTCGTTGATCAAATGGGGTTGGATATCAGGATAGGTCCATTGTTCCGGCAGTCCATCCATGATTGCAATTTTCTCAATTTCACTATGTAACTCTGTTTCAAAACACTTGATATCAGCAAAAAATAGCATTCCAAAAGTTTCTTTGCCATCAAATTGATTAGGTGCTGTAACAGAATATACGCAAAGAGGCTTTATATCAAATTCCAGAGCACCTGTTTCTTCATACAGTTCCCGTTTCGCTGTATCCAAGATAGTTTCCCAGTTTCCAGAGTTGTCTGAGAGCTGTTCCCGATGCCCTCCAGGGAATTCCCATGTATTTCTGTCCTTATGTTTGCAGAAAACGTATTGATTCTGTGTTTTGGATATGATCACAGCAAACATAAGCAGTTCATCCTCTATGCTCTCATAAAATTTAACCTCTGTCATATTAGCGATTCCTCCATTTATCGTTTTAATTGGTTCTAGTCTGTTATTGCCAGAATATTTTTATCTTCCCTCAGCAAAGTACCATCTAAGTCAACAAGCAATATTTTTTTTTGCCTTTTCCTCATAGATATCTGCCGATTTTATAAACATGCAGCCACAAATCCATGATACCACATTTTTTGACATTTGTCATGAAAGAGTTGTTCTATTAGTAAAGACGAAAAGGCTATCTTGCCCCTCCATTTTTCTTTTGCTGGATCTGTGGCTGCTCTCCTCTACAATGCTTCAAATAAGTGTGTATGAGAAAGGTTATCGAATTTATAAATTCCAATTATGCCATCACATAATTGCCAACGGAAGGAAATATTTCCACAAAGTAGCTTGTGACATTCGTTTTTGGATGCTATAATAAAGCTTACATTTCAGCAAAAATAGAAAGGAAGACAGCGATGGAAAAAGCAAAGGTATATTTCACCACATTTAAAACCTCATGGAAAGAAAATTTATTGAAGAAGCTGCACCGCTTAATGAAAGAGGCGGGCTTCGAGTCTATTGATTTCCAGGACAAATACGCCGCCATCAAGCTTCACTTCGGTGAATATGGCAACCTGGCGTTCCTGCGTCCGAATTATGCCAAAGTCGTTGCCGACTATGTAAAGGAGCTGGGCGGAAAGCCGTTTCTGACCGACTGCAATACCCTCTATGTAGGCAGCCGCAAAAATGCGCTCGACCATATGGAAACGGCCTATGTCAATGGCTTTTCACCCTACCAGACCGGCTGCCATGTGATCATTGGCGATGGGCTTAAGGGGACAAGCGAGACGCTGGTGCCGGTGGACGGGGAGTATGTGAAAGAGGCAAAGATCGGCGCCGCCATCATGGACGCTGACATCTTTATTTCTCTGACCCATTTCAAAGGGCATGAGATGACCGGGTTTGGAGGTACGATGAAGAATATCGGTATGGGCTGCGGTTCCCGCTCGGGTAAAATGGAACAGCACTGCGACGGAAAGCCCACGGTAAATGAGGAAAAATGTGTCGGCTGTTCCTCCTGCCTGCGGATCTGTGCCCACGACGCGCCGGTGTTGGAGCAGGGCAAGGCACGCATTGATCATGAGAAATGTGTGGGCTGCGGACGTTGTCTGGCGGTCTGCCCCAAAGACGCCATCCGCGCGAAGTTTGGTGATTCGCTTGCTGTCCTCAATCACAAGATCGCCGAGTACAGCCTGGCGGTGTGCCAGAACCGGCCGTGCTTCCACATTTCCCTGATCTGCGATGTATCGCCGAACTGTGACTGCCATGGGGAAAATGATATTCCGATTATTCCTAATGTGGGAATGCTGGCCTCCTTTGACCCGGTGGCGCTGGATCAGGCCTGTGCGGATCTCTGCAATGAGATGCCGGTTTTAGAGGGCAGCATATTAAGCGATCATATCAAAGAGCAGGAAGGGCAGGCGCAGGAAGGAGCGCATGACCATTTCCATATGACGCACCCGGATACCGAGTGGAGGAGCTGTATTGCACATGCTGTTCAGATTGGCCTGGGTACGGACCAGTATGAATTGGTGCGGATTTAAGTTTCATTCCGCTGCAGTGAGCCAAGCGGCTATGCTGCAGCGTGAAATGAGTCCTTTAGGACATGTCGATTTGACTTAGCTGGAATATAAGTAACTGTATAGCGTTTCAGGTATTTTCGCAATTGCCAGGACAGGCCCGTAAGATTCGGCTCTCCTGGCAATTGCGGCCTACTTGGCAAGATATTTCAAGAACAAAGTATAACTACCAGGAGGAAGCAAAGATGATTACAATGGAGCATATTTGCAAATCGTACAAGGTTGCAAAAAGAAATGCGGGCATGAAAGCGGCCTGCAAAGCGTTATTTCACAGGGAGCGTGAAGTGGTCCGCGCGCTGGCGGATGTGAGTTTTACGATTGGTGAGGGAGAAATGGTGGGCTATATCGGCCCTAATGGAGCGGGCAAGAGCTCGACGATTAAGATTTTAAGCGGAATTTTGACGCCGGACAGCGGGCGCTGTCTGGTGGATGGGCGGGTGCCGTGGAAGAACCGCATGGAGCATGTAAGGCAGATTGGCGTGGTATTTGGGCAGCGCTCGCAGCTGTGGTGGGATGTCCCGGTGGCGGATTCGTTTGTGCTGCTGAGGGATATTTATCACATTTCCCAAGTGGATTATGTAAACCAGTTAGAGGAACTGGAAGCGCTGCTTAACCTGGGAGAGCTGTTGAAGATTCCGGCACGGCAGCTGTCGCTGGGGCAGCGTATGCGCTGTGAACTGGCTGCCTCACTGCTGCACCGGCCGCGCATTTTATTTTTGGACGAGCCGACGATCGGGTTGGATGCGGTGTCTAAATTGGCGGTGCGGGAGTTTATTCTGCGGCTCAATGAGGAGCAGAAGACGACGGTGATTCTGACGACGCATGATATGCAGGATATTGAGGCGCTGACTAGACGTGTCATCCTGATTGGTAAGGGGCGTGTACTTTTGGACGGGACGCTCGACGAGCTGCGGCATTCGATGGAGCGGGTGCGTGTGGATTCTGCGGAGTGCGCAGAGCAGCCGGAGTCGGAGGGGGAACGGAGTCTGGAGCAGGTGATTGCGGCTTTGTATGAGAAGCTGGATATTGTGTAGGAGGGGTGGAGGATGAAAAAGTATTGGTCTTTTTTCCGGCTGCGCTTTGTGATGGGGCTGCAGTACCGCACGGCGGCCGCCGCGGGCATGGTGACGCAGTTTGTGTGGGGATTTATGGAGTGTTTTGCCTTTCAGGCGTTTTATGAGACGAATCCGGCGGCGTTTCCGATGGAATTTTCGGCGATGGTGGCGTACATATGGCTGCAGCAGGCATTTTTGGCTATGTTTATGGCCTGGATGATGGAAAATGATATTTTTGAAATGATTGTCAGCGGCAATATTGCCTATGAGCTGTGCCGGCCGGTTTCGATTTACCAGATGTGGTTTGCGCGCACGATTGCCACGAGGGTTTCACGGGCATTGCTGCGGTGTATACCGATTCTGGCGGTGGCATTTTTGCTGCCGAAGCCGTATGGTATGACGCTGCCGGCGGATCTGGGAACGTTTCTGGCGTTTGCGGGTACGATGGTGCTGGGGCTTTTGGTGGCGGCAGCGTCCTGCTTGCTGGTGTATGTCCTGGCGTTTTTTACGATTTCGGGGCAGGGGCTGCGGATTTTTATGGTTTCTTTGGTGGAGTTTTTGTCGGGGGCGATTATACCGCTGCCGTTTTTGCCGCAGCCGTTTCGCACGGTGGCGCAGTGCCTGCCGTTTGCGAGTATGCAGAATGTACCGCTTCGCATTTACGGCGGGGATCTGGCCGGGCGCGACATGGGCTATGCGGTTCTGCTGCAGGTGTTCTGGCTGGTGTTTTTGGTGCTTTTGGGAAAAGGACTCTGCCGGCGGGCTGAGCGGCGGATTGTAGTTCAGGGAGGTTGAAAAATGAATGGATTGCGGTTGTATGTACGGTACGTTTCAGTGATTCTGCGCTCGGCGATGCAGTATAAAATGTCGTTTCTGCTGTCGGCATTGGGGCAGTTTTTTGTGTCATTTAATGTGTTTTTGGGGATATATTTTCTATTTGGCAGGTTTCACGAGGTCAAGGGGTATAGTTATAGTGAGGTTTTGCTGTGTTTTTCGATTGTGCTGATGGAATTTTCCGTGGCGGAGTGTTTTGCTAGGGGATTTGATTCATTTTCCGGCATGGTGCGGCAGGGGGAGTTTGACCGGATTCTTGTGCGGCCGCGCAGTGCGGTTCTGCAGGTTCTGGGGAGTAAGTTTGAACTAACCCGGATTGGACGGCTTTTGCAGGCGGCGGTGATGTTTGTCTATGGCCTGGGGCACTGCCGCGTGGAGTGGACGTGGCTGCGGGCGCTGACGGTGCTTTTCATGGTGCTTGGCGGGGTGGTGCTGTTCTGGGGGATTTTTATGGCCTATGCTGCGCTGTGCTTTTTCACACTGGAGGGACTGGAGTTTATGAATGTGCTGACGGACGGAGCCAGGGAGCATGGGAAGTATCCGTTTGATGTGTATGGCAAGCGGATTCTGCAGTTGTGTACGTTTGTGGTTCCTTATGCGTTGGTGCAGTATTATCCCTTGCAGTATGTGCTGGGGCGGTCGCAGCAGTGGCAGCTTGCGCTCTGCCCGCTGGGGGTGGCGCCGTTTTTTGCGGTTTGTTATGCTCTGTGGCGGTTTGGGGTGCGGCATTATCAGTCGGCGGGGTCGTAAGAAATGGCGGATACGAAATCATTTATTGAAAGAACTTCTTGAAGCTTTGGATGACGGGAGCGCCGCAGTTGGGGCAGGTATAGGGAAGTTATGCCGGAAACCGACTTAGGCGTGTTAGTCATCATCTCTTCCTGGGCGGCCGAAAATTCGGCCAGATTGTCCACTCCCAGATTGTGTCAGCCAACGCAAGCAGGCAGATTTCGAAGATAATAAACGTTGTCATAGTTTATGTACCCTCCTGGCTGATAAGAAAAATGTCTAATTGATGTTAATATTTGACTATAAAAGGTTCGATAACTGTCAGTACACTAGTATATAGAAAAGTATGAATGTTATCGAACCTTTTTTTCTGCAAACAGTTGCGTAACAGGCAGGAAACCAGCGTTCGGCTAAAGTGTTTCAAGCAAAAGCAGACACGCACTGGAAAATGGAGAGAATCTATCCCAGAATAGACAGCATTCGTCCCATCCTGGACAATTTCGGAGATAAGTTTGTTATGATTAAGTTGGCATTTCTGGCTGGAAGTTGATGGCTGCTTTGTGCCATAGTGAAGATAGTTATATAGGAAAAGCATAGGGTAGATCAAACAGTCATTACGAATGAAGAATATTTACAAAGTAAGGAAAAGGGGTACGAAACCATGGGAAAGACAATCAAGGGGAAATTGACAATCAGCGTCATATGTATTGTTGTGGCAAGTATACTGTTGACGACGGCAGGTACAGTAGCAGTGGCGGGAAAACGTATGATTAGCAATCAGACCGATGCACTGCAGTTGAATGCAGAAAAGTATGGGGAAGAAATCAATGCCTGGATTGAAAATGAGAAAATGCTTGCACAGGGAGCGGCAAACAGCCTGGAGGCTTCCGGCAATCTGTCACAAGATTACATTCAGTCTGTGCTGGATGTTCATGCCGATGGCAGGGATGAACTGCTCAATCTGTATTGCGGGACAAAGGACAGCAGATTCATCCAGTCGAATAAAGAGGCCGAGATCCCGGACGGCTATGACCCGGTAGAACGGGGCTGGTATCAGCAGGCGGCAGCCGAAAAGAACATAATTGTCACGGCTCCTTACTGGGATGTGCTGACGAACCAGATGTGCGCCACTATTGCGGCGCCGGTATATCAGGAGGACGAACTGGCCGCAGTCATTGGCCTGGATGTGACGCTGGGTACGGTCACAGATCTGACCGGTAGTATTCAATACGATCAAGGGGTATATGGCTTCCTGGTAGATAGCAATGGGCAGTATGTGGCCCATAGAAATAAAAAGTTCGAGCCAACCGAAGAAATGGCAGTGGCAGTTAAAGATCAGATGCCAGAATTGGAGGCACTGCTGTCCGGGAAAAAGAAGGGTGTGGAAAAACTAACCGATTATGACGGCAGCCACTGTTACTTTGCTGCGGCAGACATTGAGGCCAGCAGCTGGAAACTAGGAGTGGTTTCGCCGACGGCCAATGCAGGAAAGTCATTACTTACGATGATTGCAGTAGCTATCATCATTGCATTGCTGATTATCGTACTAGTAGCGGCCTTTATGGCAGGGTTGATCGGACGGATGCTGGCTCCGGTGCAAATGCTCAAACAGTTTGCTTCCGGGGATTTCTCCGAACATGCGGTCTGCGAAACGGCAATTCCCAAAGAATATAAGAATGAGACAGAGCAGATCCGAAAAGCAACAACCGAGGTGAGACAGCAGATTCGGACCATTATCCTCAATACCAAGGAAGAGGCAGAAACGATCAGTATGATTGCCGAGAGCACTTCAGCGAAAATGGCCGTTTTAAACGACAATATTTCGGAGATGGCAGATTCTGCCGTGCAGGCAGGGAAACAGACAGCCGCAGCGAAGCAGCTGACAGAGAGCATCCGGCAGACCGGGCAGGAACTTGGCTTGGCTGTCGAGCATGTCGCCGAGAAAGCCAAAGAAGCGGCGGAGCAGTCTAACAATATTATGGAGCGTGCCGGTCGGCAGTACCAGACCTCCGAGGCTTCCGGCAGAGAAGCCCAAGTAATCTATGGAGAGACAAAGAATGAACTGGAACAGGCGATCGAGAAGAGCCAGAGAGTGGGAGAGATTGATACGCTTACCGACGAGATCCTCGCAATCAGTTCGCAGACCAACCTGCTGGCACTGAATGCGTCCATTGAGGCTTCGCGTGCCGGCGCCGCTGGAAATGGCTTTGCAGTCGTAGCAGACGAAATCCGGCAGCTGGCGGACAATTCCAGAGAAGCTGTCGATAAAATCCGGGAAGTCACAGAGGATGTGGTCAAAAATGTAGTATCTTTGTCCCATAGTTCAGAAAAGCTGCTGCAGTTTATGAATGAAAAGGTAATGGAAGATTACCAGGGCATGACCGAACTGGCCAGGATGTATCAGAGGGATGCTGCATTTTATAAGGATATTTCCGGTGATTTGGGAACGGCGTCTATTGAGATGGACCAGCGAATGGGAGATATCAATGAATCCATTGCGGCAGTGACTGATCTAGTAGGGGAAATTATGGAATATATGCAGGGGATGGAACAGTCGGTGAAAGATTCCGACGACAATTCCCAGGCCGTTCGGCAGCAGATGGAGGAACTGTTCCGATTGAGCGGGCTTCTAAAATACACAGTGGCCTCGTTCCGGGTATAGATTTGGAAATTCATGAATTTTATACTTGCTGAATTTTATGGTATGGAATAGGTATCAATGAGGGATACTGATGGTATAGTGTAAATAATTTGCCGGGAAATGATCCTGTTGGTAGAATAAGGCTGTTTGCAGATGATTTCCAGGCAGGGAAAGGAAATGGTAATGCCATGATTGAAGGAGATAGTATCAAATTGCTGCGTGAATGTGATGCCGGGGTGAAAATGGGGGTTGCCTCTATGGAGGATATGATCGGTTATATTCATGACGATATGCTTAGACAGAGCCTGGCAGAATACAAGGCAGAGCATATCCGGCTGGAGGATGAGATTCGAACACTCCTGCATGAATATCACGATGAGGGAAAAGAGCCTAATCCGATGGCAAAGGGCATGTCTTGGATGAAAACCAATGTCCGGCTGGTGATGGATGAATCGGATCAAACGATTGCAGATCTGATGACGGATGGATGCAATATGGGCATTAAGTCGCTGCATAAATATCTAAACCAATACCAAGCTGCAGATGAGAAATCAAAGGATATAGCCAAGCAGATTATTAGTCTGGAAGAGAAATTGACAAGGGATATGCAGAAATATTTATAGTGTCAGGAAAAAACTTATGAGTATGATGAACGAAAGTTCAGAATTAGTTTCGTTAGGTTCTTATTCAAAATTGAGTAAGAACCTTTTTTGTGCCCATCGGGCACACGTTCTAACGGGTAAAAGCCGGGTTTAAGAACAGACAACTTCATATGGGAGACTATCTGCAAATGGATTGGCTCAATTGTTAAGACAAGAAAGAATCTTGATAATTGAGGTTGCAGGTACAAGCTATATCAATTATAATAAAGATAAAATGTATGAGTAAGGGTTCTACCGCTGGCTCCTGTAATTTACATAGCTGCAAATTACAATAATCATAAGTTGATGAGGCTTGTCAATCTCTAAAAAACATACTATAATAAAAAAAGCTGCATATATGGGATAGAGAGTATTATACGAATTTGTTTAAGGAATATAATTTGATTGGAAGGAAGGATGGTAAGACATTGGAAATGAGTTGAAAAGAAATTACATAATAATATGGAAGTATGATTTCCTTATAAATAAGGAAATTTTAGAGAATATAAAGCGAATTAATTAAAATTATGTCATAAATTTGAGTAGACATTTACGAAACCCTTATTTCAATGTCAGAGTTTGGGCAATAGATACAAAAATGGAGCGAATTAAGTACTGACACCAGGACTCCTCCCACTTCGTGGGTCCCTCCTCATGTCCAATCAACGTCTTTGAGCGGAATTTTTGTATCTATTGTTCAAACTCGTCGCTTTGAATACAACTTTCGCAATTGCCTAATAAATTTGAGTAACAAAAGGAGTGAAAACCATATGGAATTTGGACTAGATGAAGTAAGGAAGGTTATTGAGGAAATTCACAACAAAACAGCGGAGCCAGTTTGTTCATTATTGATTAATCCTGAGAAAAAGCCGGAGCTGACAGACAGTAAGTTTGGCGGACTGCCGTACTGGGATTTGAAGCGGGAATACCCGAAAGATTCAAACGGCCAGGCATTGATGCTGCTTGCGCAGCTGAATTTTGAACAGATGGAGGTAGAAGGGCCGCTGCCGGACGCGGGTATGCTGCAGTTTTTTATTCTGCCGGACGAACTGTTTGGCATTGATTTTGATCACCCGGATGTTCAGGATACATTTCGGGTTGTTTATCATGAGTCTGTAAATTATGATATTACTAGAGAAGAAATTGAGAAACTGGGAGTGCCGGACAGCAGCCGAGAGGAATTTCAGGAATATACACCAGTGCTGAAGGAACTGGCGGTAGAGTGTGTGAATGATACTTCTTTTATGAGCTTTAGTGATTACCGGTTTGATCAGATGTTCAAGGATGTGGTAAAAGAACTGTGGGATGTTGACTTGGGTGAAGAGTCGATCTATGACGCAGTTGATTATGAGGTCATGGATGAAATTGAAGAAGAGTACCGCGGAGACGAGGATGAGGATGCATGCTGCGGACACAAAATGCTGGGGTATCCATATTTTACGCAGACGGACCCGCGGGAATATGAAGAAAAGTATCGTATATATGATACACTGCTGTTTCAGATGGATTCAGATTATAAGGGACAGGATGATCTTGTACTTTGGGGAGACTGCGGTGTTGGGAATTTCTTTATCAATCGCAAAGATCTGGAAAAGAGAGATTTTTCAAAAGTATTATATAATTGGGATTGCTGTTAATGCAGATTCAAACAATAAGTAAAGGAGAAGATTATGGACAATTATAAGATTAACACAAAATGCGTACAGGCAGGCTATACACCGGGTAACGGGGAACCAAGGCAGATTCCGATCATTCAATCTACAACCTTTAAGTATGAAACCAGTGAGGATATGGGGAAATTATTTGATCTGGAGGCGGAAGGATATTTCTATACCCGACTGCAGAATCCGACCAATGACCATGTAGCGGCGAAAATTGCTGCTTTAGAAGGGGGATGCGCAGGTATGCTGACTTCTTCGGGACAAGCGGCGAATTTCTTCGCTTTATTCAATATTTGCGAATGCGGAAGCCATATCGTGTCTTCCTCCTCCATTTATGGCGGAACGTTCAACCTGATTTCTGTCACAATGGCAAAAATGGGAATAGAAGTGACATTTGTTTCCCCGGATTGTTCGGAAGAGGAGTTGAATGCGGCATTTAAGGACAATACAAGGGCAGTATTCGGAGAGACCATTGCCAATCCGGCGCTGACGGTACTGGATATTGAGAAATTTGCAAAAGCAGCCCATGCACATGGGGTTCCGCTTATCATTGATAATACATTTCCCACCCCGGTCAATTGCCGTCCAATAGAATGGGGGGCAGATATTGTAACCCATTCCACAACCAAATATATGGATGGGCATGGAGCGGCAGTTGGTGGCGCCATTGTAGATTCCGGTAAGTTTGACTGGATGGCATATGCCGATAAATTTCCGGGACTTTGTACGCCGGATGAGTCCTATCATGGTATTACGTATGCGGAACGGTTTGGGAAAGAGGGAGCATTTATTACGAAATGCACGGCTCAGTTGATGCGGGATTTAGGCTGCATTCAGTCGCCGCAGCATGCATTTCTTCTGAATCTGGGGCTGGAATCCCTGCATGTACGTATGCCGCGTCATGTAGAGAACGGCCAGGCAATAGCAGAATTTCTGCAGAATCATCCTAAAGTAAAGAAAGTTACCTATCCGGGACTGAAAGGGGATACTTATTACGAAATCGCACAAAAATACCTGCCAAATGGAGGCTGCGGAGTTGTGTCCTTTGAATTGGAAGGCGGACGTAAGGCAGCAGAAGCATTTATGAAAAATCTAAAATTGGCGGCGATTGAGACACATGTGGCAGATGCCAGAACCTGCTGCTTGAATCCGGCGACCTCCACGCATCGCCAGATGACAGAGGAGCAGCTTGCCGAAGCAGGAATTCCGGCGGGCATGGTTCGTATGTCCTGTGGCCTGGAAGACAAAGAGGACTTGATTGCGGATCTTGCGCAGGCATTGGAATGTATTTAAAAATAAAGGAGATGTGATTTCCATTAGTAATCAGACAATTTGGAGAAAGATGATTGTTTTATATGGTTCGGATATTCTGGAATCTGCCAATATGCAGCTGGAAAAGCAATATCTGCAGCATGGTAGTGTTAGTGTCTACCAACATTCGTTAGGTGTGGCTTACCTGTGCCTGGTATTGGCTGACAAACTGCATGTCAGAGTAGACCGTCGGGCTTTGGTAAGAGGTGCACTATTACATGATTATTTTCTGTATGACTGGCATGTGCGGGATAAGAGCCATCGTCTGCATGGTTTTACCCATGCAGGCCGGGCGCTTCAGAATGCCGATCGGGATTTTCAGCTGGGCAGTATTGAACGGGATATGATAAGGAAACATATGTTTCCATTAAATGTGACACCGCCCAAATACAGAGAAAGTGTAATCTTATGTATGGCAGATAAAATCTGCGCGGTATGGGAAACCTGTTCAGAGCATTCCCTGTCGGTTTCCCTATCAGAAATATAGAAAAGAGGAACAATATGAATTATAGAAGATTGGGAAAGACGGAATTAATGGTAAGTGAGATCGGCCTGGGCGGAGAATGGCTGGAGCGCCACAATACCCAGGAGTGTCAGGCAATCATTGATTTGTGTGAAGAAAAGGGTATCAATATACTGGATTGCTGGATGTCGGAACCGAATGTACGTTCGAATATAGGCGCAGCAATCCGCGGAAAAAGGGAACGCTGGATCATTCAAGGGCATCTGGGCTCCACCTGGCAGAATGGCCAGTATGTACGGACTAGAGAATTGCCGCTGGTCAAGGAAGCGTTTCAAGATCTGCTGGACCGATTGGATACGGACTATATAGATCTGGGTATGATTCATTATGTAGATACCAAAGAAGATTATGAACAGGTTATGAAGGGAGAATTTCTGCAGTATGTACAGGAATTAAAACAAAAAGGTATCATCCGGCATATCGGAATGAGTACCCATAATCCCAGCATTGCCAGAATGGCTGCGCAAAGCGGTGTGGTAGAAATGATTCTGTTCAGCATCAATCCTGCATTTGATATGATGCCTGCCAGTGAGGATATGGAGCAGTATTTTGTGGAAGAATACGATGCACAGCTTGCAGGAATTGACAGGGAGCGGGCAGAACTGTATCAGATATGCGAGAGCAACGACGTTGGAATAACAGTTATGAAAGGATTTGCCGGCGGGCGTTTATTCGATGCGGCTCGTTCTCCTTTTGGGGTGGCGCTGACGCCCGTACAATGTATTCATTATGTACTGACCAGACCGGCGGTGGCCAGTATTATGGCAGGATTTGATACACCGCAGCAGGTAGAGGCGGCTGTAGCATATGAGACGGCCAATGAGGAAGAAAAGGACTATGCCAGCATACTTGCCAATGCGCCCAAACATGCCTATATGGGCCAGTGTACTTACTGCGGGCATTGTAAGCCCTGTCCATCCGGGATTGATATTGCGATGGTTAACAAGCTCTATGATCTTGCCACCATGCAAGAAGAGGTGCCAGATTCTGTACGTAATCATTATCAGATATTAGAGAAGCATGCCTCGGACTGTGTTGGCTGTGGCGGATGTGAGACGCGTTGTCCGTTTCAGGTTTCGATTGTAGAACGTATGGAACAGGCCAGAATGATTTTTGGATAAATAAAGAATAGCTAAAAGGCGGAGAATGTAAATAGAATTGTGTCAGGAGTCAGACCAGAATGATTCAAAATAATTGGGAGGCATACATAAAATGGAGTTACAGCAGATTCTTAGAAATGTGCAGGAAGGAATCTTATCGGTGGAAGAAGCAGAAACGCTGATCGGCCGGCCGGGTTATGAAGAAATGGGATATGCCAAACTGGACAAAGACCGCCGGAAGCGGACTGGTTTTGCAGAAGTAGTATTCTGCAGCGGAAAATCCAAAGAACAATTGCTGCATATTTATGAAAGCATTTATAAAGAAGAAGGGGAGGTTTTGGGAACAAGGGCTTCACAAGAACAGGCTGATTATCTGCAGACCTATCTTCCCAAGATTCAGTATGATGCATCTTCTCGTATTTTAAAGATAGAAACAGACGATAAGAAACAGATCGGTAAAATTGCTGTCTGTACCGCAGGTACAGCAGATATTCCAGTTGCAGAAGAGGCGGCGCAGACAGCAGAATATTTTGGCTCTTTTGTAGAGCGGATCTATGATGTGGGGGTCAGCGGCATACACCGGCTGTTATCAAGAACAGAGACCATTCGGGAGGCAAACTGTGTTGTGGCCGTAGCTGGAATGGAGGGGGCGCTGGCAAGCGTGATCGGTGGACTGGTAGAGAACCCGGTAATAGCTGTGCCGACTTCGGTAGGATATGGAGCCAGTATGAATGGACTGTCTGCGCTGCTGACAATGATTAATTCCTGTGCGAACGGAATTGCAGTGGTCAATATTGATAACGGTTATGGTGCCGGTTATCTGGCAACTCAGATCAACCGGCTGGCAGAAGGAGGACAAAATTAAATGAGAAATACCTTGTATCTGGAATGTTATTCAGGAATCAGCGGTGATATGACCGTAGGTGCACTGCTGGATCTGGGGGCCGACCAAGAAGTGCTTTTGAAAGCATTAAAGAGTCTGCCGCTGACTGGCTGGCAAGTGGAAATCAGCCGTGTAAAAAAATCCGGAATTGATGCCTGCGATTTTCATGTGATATTGGATCAGGAAAATCATGACCATGATATGGAATATCTTTATGGACGACATCAGGAAGAACAAGATCACTGCGGACATGGGCATATACAGGAAGAGGGACCTATTCAGGAACATGAACACCAGAAGGTACATAAGCATAGTCATCATCTGGAACACAATCATGTACATCGAGGAATGAAAGAAATTAAAGAAATTATCTGCCAGGGAAACTTATCGGAGAGAGCGAAGAATCTGGCATTGAGGATTTTTGATATACTGGCCGAAGCGGAGTCCAAAGCACATCATGTTCCTAAGGACGAGGTACATTTTCATGAAGTAGGGGCAGTGGATTCTATTATAGATATCACTGCTGCCGCTATCTGCATGGACAATCTGGACATTCAGGAAGTAATCGTGCCGGAGCTATGGGAGGGACGGGGAACGGTCCGTTGTCAGCATGGAATCCTGCCGGTGCCAGTTCCTGCCGTTGCTAATATTGTACAGGCACACCAGCTGAATATCCGCATTATGGAAGCGGAAGGAGAATTCGTTACGCCTACTGGAGCAGCAATTGTGGCCGCAGTCAAAACCAAGGATCAATTGCCGGAACATTTTACTATTCAGAACATAGGGCTGGGAGCAGGAAAAAGAAAACATTTTCAATCAGGAATTTTAAGGGCCATGCTGATTTGTTGATTTTATGAAAAATGGTAATTTTTACAAGGCGATCTGCATAAAATGAACCAGGAATAATAAAGGCATGTTTAACATTAGTTAGGTAAAACTAACTCTGTTGAATAGGAAAAGGAGATTTTCATGCAGGTAAAAATGACCCAGAACCAGGAAGGAACCGGGCAGCTGCAGGTGAATGTCACATCTGAGCAGACCCACCGACCGATTACGGATGCTACTGTACAGATATCCTATACCGGTGAGCCGGATAGTACGTTAGAGCAGTTGACAACAAATGATAATGGAAGGACAGAAACGATAGATCTGAATACGCCGCCTCTGGAATACAGTCTTTCTCCAGGCAACGCACAGCCTTATTCCGAATACAACTTAAATGTTACAGCGCCTGGATATGAGCCGATTACAATATCCGGCGTAGAGTTGTTAGAAGGTGTCAAGGCACTGCAGGATGTAGAGATGCTGCCCGCACATGAGGGTCCAGATACTGACCGAATTGTAATTCCACCACATACACTCTATGGAGAATATCCGCCCAAGATCGCCGAGGCAGAGATTAAGCCAGTCAATGAATCCGGGGAAATTGTCTTAAGCCGGGTAGTAATTCCAGAATATATTGTTGTTCATGACGGTCCCCCGAACGACAGTTCGGCTCCCAATTATTATGTGCGCTACCGGGATTATATTAAAAATGTAGCCTCTTCGGAAATCTATGCAACCTGGCCTGCGAATACGATCCGCGCGAATATCCTGGCGATTATGTCTTTTACGCTGAATCGGGTATATACAGAGTGGTATCGAAACAAGGGCTATAATTTTACCATCACATCCTCTACTGCTTATGATCATAAATGGATGCATGGCCGCAACTTTTTCAGTACAATTTCAGAGATTACGGATGAATTGTTTGGCAATTATCTGTCACGTCCAAATGTGCGTCAGCCCATCCTGACCCAGTACTGTGACGGACAGAGAGTAACCTGTCCCAACTGGCTGTCGCAATGGGGGTCCAAGTACCTGGGGGATCAAGGGTATTCTGCTATACAGATTCTTCGTAATTATTATGGAAGCAGCATGTATATCAATATAGCAGAAGAAGTTTCTGGTGTTCCGTCTTCCTGGCCTGGGTATACCCTTTCGCAGGGAAGCTCAGGGAGTAAGGTACGCCAGCTTCAGGAACAGCTTAATACGATACACAATTCTTATCCTGCGATTCCCAGTATTGCCGCAGATGGAATCTATGGTCCGGCAACAGCAGCAGCTGTGCGGCAATTCCAGAGCGTATTCGGCTTGCCGCAGTCTGGAACAGTTGATTATCCCACCTGGTACAAAATATCTGAAATTTATGTGGCAGTAAGCCGCATTGCAGAATTATATTAGGGGGGATAAAGAATGAAAATTTTTTTAAGCATAGGCCACAGTATACTAAAAAGCGGAGCGATTACATCTGCGGACGGAATCGTCAATGAATATCAGTATTGCAAAAAAATGGGTTATCTTCTGCAACAATATCTGATACAGAAAGGCCATGAGACAGATTTAATTATCTGTCCCGAATATAAGTTCCAATCTTCAAAAGAGGAACAGAACTATAAAATTCCCTTAGAACATAAGAAAAAATATGATTTGTGTGCTGAACTTCATCTCAATGCATTTGACGATAAGCAGGCAAATGGCTGCGAAGTCTATTATAAGACCAGCCGTGGAAAACCATTTGCAGTTTCCGTAACTAACCGCCTTGGCATGCGATTTAAAAACCGGGGCGCTAAGAAAAAAGATAATCTCTATATGCTGAACCGTACTAAGGCACCAGCTATTCTAATTGAGTGCTTTTTCTGCACGAACCTGGAAGACTGCACAAGAGGTGAAGAGATTGGCGCTGTGGCCAATCTGATTGCAGAAGGGATTCATGCAGTGGAATCCTAAATAGTGAAGAATGAATACTTGTCATAGAAATAGTTTCATAAAGAAAAGCTCTGTCAACCGATTGAGGTGTTACAGGGCTTTTTTACATTATTTACAAAAATATCTGGACAATCTCCCATCTATTTGTTAAAATTATATAATAAAGTATGGTAGTTTTGTACGGAAGAAACACATTTTAATCATGGAGGTAAGAATATGAGTAACGATAACAAGAGAAATGCTGGCACACTAAGCAAAAACAGCCAAGAGTTTCGTTTGCGGATGATTGTAAAAAGATCCATTATGGCTTTAGTCATAGGAGGAATTTTGCTGGTTGTATCAATCGCAGCGAATTTTTATGTCATGCTGGTGGAGGGAGACCAGTTAGAGACGAATCAGCTGCTGAATCAGTACCGCCTAGGGTCCAAAGCACTGACTTATGCGGTGCAGGCATATGCAGTAACTGGAGACCGAGATTATTATGATGATTATATGAGAGAACTTAATGAAGATAAAAATAGAGATCATGCCTGGGCAGGATTAAAAGAAAATGATATTACCGATGAGGAGTGGAATGAAATGGAGCAGATTGCCGAATTATCAGACAGTCTTGTTCCATTAGAAGAGAAGGCAATGGCTGCGGTTGCTTCCGGCGACCAGGAAGAAGCAGTGGAATATGTATTTGGTTCACAGTATGGAAGGGATATTGCAACCATCAATTCTCAGACAGATAAGGCAATTAATCAGATTCAGGATCGACTGGAAGCGAAGAAGAATGTAGTGGTTATTCTGCAGATGATTGTAGAACTATTGTTCCTGTTGTCATTCTTCTATGTAATTTATCAAATTATTGTTTCCAATAAATTTTCAAGAGAAGAGCTGTTGGTACCGATTACGAAAGTTTCTGACCAGATGGTTGCTATGTCTGAAGGGGATCTACATAAGGAATTTGATTTGAAGGCAGATGACAGTGAGGTAGGAATTATGGTTTCTGCCATTCAGTTTATGAAAGAGAATCTAGTGAAAATTATTGGTGAGATTACGAACGTTTTAGGGCAGATGGGAGATGGAAATTATGACATTGCCTTAGAGCAGAACTATGTCGGAGAATTTTCTGCCATTCGAGAGTCCTTCTATAAAATCAGCGAAGAAATCCGCCATACGTTACATACGCTGCGTGATATGTCTGAGCAGATTAAAGGCGGTTCCCTGCAGCTTGCCGATGCAGCTTCGAACTTGGCTGAGGCTAGTACGGTACAGGCAACAACGGTTTCAGACTTGTCAGTTCTGACAGAGAATTTGTATTCAGATATGGACAAAAATTCAACCGATGCCAGAGAATGTGTGGAAATTGCTTCTCAGGCAGGTGAGACACTGATGGTTGGCAATGGAAAAATGCAGGAATTAAAAGAGGCAGTCAATGAAATTCGAAAATGTTCAGAAGAAATCAATGCAATTATTGGAGCCATTGAGGACATTGCAACGCAGACGAACCTGCTGTCATTAAATGCTGCTATTGAAGCTGCACGTGCTGGTGAGGCAGGCAGGGGCTTTGCAGTTGTGGCAGAGCAAGTGAAGAATCTGGCGGAAGAGTCGGCAAGATCTGCCGGTGAGACAACAAGGCTGATTGAAATGACCGTATCTGCCGTAGAACGGGGAATTGGCATTGCAGATGAGACGGCTGAGAATATGGGACAGGTAATGGAAGGTGCCAAACTGGCGACAGAGAAAATGTCTCAGATTTCTGATGTTCTGGAATTAAACGTTCAGTATATGAAGAAAATTGACGAAGATCTAGGTCATATTTCAGAAGCCGTGGATAACAATGCTGCAACTTCAGAAGAGACAGCGGCAATTAGTGAGGAGCAGAGCGGCCAGGTAGAGCTGATGGTGGGCCTGATGGATAAGTTTGTGATTTAAGATCTATGGCTCAAAATATGACAGAAGGAAACATCCCACGCCAGTTAGTTTCCTATGCAGTCCCCCTGATTTTAGGAAATCTATTTCAGCTTACATACAATGCAGTAGATTCTATGATTGTCGGACAGTTGATCGGCAAGGAAGCACTGGCCGCAGTCGGAACAGCAAGCCCAGTGATGAACCTGATGATTCTGGGAATATCAGGCCTATGCATTGGTTCATCAGTTCTAATGAGCCATTTCTATGGCGGCGGAAAGCAGGAATTACTAAAGCGGGAACTGTCAACCACCATGGTATTCGGACTCTATTTTTCCCTACTGGTAATGACTCTGGGCATTCTCGCTGCAGATCCGCTGCTGCGCATGCTGCAGGTGCCGCCAGAACTATTGGGAACTGCCAAGACGTATCTGCGGATTGTCTTTGCCGGACTGCCGTTTACCTTTTTCTACAATGCAGTATCCTCAGCATTAAAAAGTATCGGAGATTCCAAAACACCGCTCAAATTCCTAGCGTTTTGTTCGGTATTAAACGGCCTGCTGGATCTGATTTTCATCAGTCTCTTTCATTTTGGAATCGTCTGCTGCGCTCTGACTACCGTAGTTGCAGAGGCCCTTTCGGCCATCCTATGTATCCGATATGTCTACCAAAAAATACCGCTGCTGCAGATCCGCCGCCATGAATTCCGTGCAGACCGGGGATTGCTCAAGCAGACGCTTCAATACGGCGGCGTCACCGCGCTTCAGCAGGCTTGTCAGCCAATTGGCAAATTGATGATCCAGGGAACGGTCAATTCTCTAGGCGTCGATGTTATGGCAGCATTTAACGCAATCAACCGCCTGGACGACTATGCCTGTCTGCCGGAACAAAGTATAGCAAGCGGTATCACAACCTTCGTGGCACAAAACGAAGGTGCGGGAAAGCGCGAACGAATGGAGCAGGGCTTCCGTCTAGGCCTGTTATTGGAAGCAGGCTACTGGGTGGTAATCTGCAGCATACTGTTGTGTCTGCGTAAGCCGATAATGAGCCTGTTTGTATCCAGTCAGGAGGGGGCAGTTGTAGAACTGGGAATCATTTATTTCGGGATTATGTCATTTTTCTACCTGTTTCCGGCAATGACTAACGGCATGCAGGGATACTTCCGCGGGCGAAAGAACATGAAAATGACATTGCTGGGCACTCTAATTCAGACAGGAATCCGGGTAGCGCTCGTCTATGTACTTGTCCCGCGAATCGGATTAAACGGCGTGGCATATGCCAGTGCCGGCGGGTGGTCGCTGATGCTTTTAGTAGAAATACCCTATTATCTTTACTGCCGCCGCAAAGAGAGAACCAGCCCAGAGCATGTTTGAACATGGATTCATGGCAGATTTAGAATTTGGGAAAATACATTTTATTACAGCTAAATCCTCTGATTTTTGACGCCAGAAGAAAATGAGGAGTTTCCCTGGGAAGAATATTTCCAGCTCGAAGATCCAAAACAGAGGGAAGAATGATTGATGTTAATAATATACTGAAACAAAATATTGTCAAAAGCAATTTTTTATAGTTAAGTATCTTTATAAGAGCATAATCTACTGTAGAAATATAGTGAATGGTGCTCTTATTTATTGCCAATTTTTGTAATATTTTGTATAATAAAATTGTCCGGTAGGATAAAAAAGTTATGAAATTGGTGAACTATGGGAGGTATATATGGCTGGATGTAGAAAGTGTGGGAATATGCCCCAAAAGAATGATAAAGTAATATGGAAATGTAATTATTGCGATAAAAACTATCCTGTTTTCATATCGAATGTGTTAAAAGTTTTAGAAAAGCAAAAAGTTGGTAATACGAATGGAACATTGAAATGTAAAGAATGTGGTAATTTCTTAGATGATGGGAATGAAAAGATATATTGGAAATGTTCTTGTGGGAATATCCAGGAAGGTAATTTAAAGGATTTTACTGAGATAGAAGAAAATAACCTAGTTAAAAGCAATATGGAGAGTGAAAAGGAAGGACTTTTATGTGTGAATTGTGGAAAAAAATCCCCATTTGGTTCTTGGTTTTGCGCTCATTGTGGAACAAGGTTTAATTTTAATTATGTAAACAGTAGAATGATTAAGAGTAAGAAACGAATCAGAACTGGTATAATGATTGCAGCAGCAATATTAATGGGGTTATTCGTTATGAATTCTATTCAATCTTCTAATTTAAAAAAAGAACTCCTGCGTGATTGGTCAACAGTAAAAGGGGAAAATGGTGTTTATATTTTATGCATATTAGATTTTTCAGAAGATGAAATAGAATATAGATTAGAGACAGAATACTCATGGATGGATACAACGGTAGATACATTTCCTTATAAAGTGATAAGTGGTAATAAAATTAAAGTAAATACATATGGCGACAATTGGAAAACCGTAACCGTTACATTTAATAAAGAAAAGACAATCATGACATTAGAACCGGCGTTAATCCGTGTTGCTAACAAAGAGCAGTGGTTTCATGTTGATTAACAATCAATTGTTTATAGCAATGATTTCAAAGTATCCTATTTCTACTTATTTTAAAGTATTTCAGCATCGATAGTACTGATTTTATGTACTTGTGTCTGCCTTTTTCCAACAAAACCAGTTGAAATATCCAGTTGAATGTGGTAAAATCTTGAAGATTAAGGATGTTGATACAGAGACAGAGGTTCAGAAAGGAAAAAGTGTGCGAAGATGAAAGCTTTTTTGATTTTGGAAGATGGCAATGTGTTTACCGGGACTAGCATCGGCGCTGCGAAGGAAGTCATCAGCGAAATCGTGTTTAACACGTCGATGACAGGATATCTGGAAGTACTGACCGATCCGTCTTATGCGGGACAGGCAGTGGCAATGACTTACCCGCTAATCGGAAATTATGGAATTTGCTATGAAGATATGGAGTCAGTCAGACCCTGGTGCTCTGGATTTATCGTGCGGGAGCTTTCAAGGCTTCCAAGTAATTTTAGAAGCGAAGAAACGATTCAGCATTTTCTGGAGAAGAATGGGATTCCTGGTATCGCCGGAATCGACACAAGGGCACTGACTAAAATCCTGCGGGAAAAAGGAACCATGAATGGCATGATTACCACCAATGAGAATTATAATCTGGATGATAGTATGGTAAGGCTAAAAGGTTACACCACAGGAAATGTAGTAGAGAAGGTGACCTGCCGGGAAAAGTCAGTACTGCCGGCACAGGGGAAAACTGCCGGCGCAGTCCGCAGAGTCGCCCTATTAGATTTGGGAGCTAAGAAGAACATTGCACGTTCCTTATCAAAGCGGGGCTGTGAAGTTACAATTTATCCAGCCGGTACCAGCGCACAGGAAATTCTGGAAGCAGAGCCAGACGGAATTATGCTGTCCAACGGTCCAGGAGATCCGAAAGCATGTACCTCTATTATAGAAGAGTTAAAACAGCTGTACCGAACTGATGTTCCGATTTTTGCTATTTGTCTGGGTCACCAGCTGATGGCACTGGCAATGGGCGGCGACACCCATAAGATGAAGTATGGCCACCGCGGCGGCAACCATCCAGTTAAGGATCTGGAAACCGGCCGGGTCTATATTTCCTCACAGAACCATGGGTATGTAGTTGATATGAAGACGATGGATGCGTCGGTAGCAGAACCGGGCTTTGTCAATGTCAACGATGGGACGATTGAGGGAATCCGTTATAAGAACAAAAATATTCTTACGGTACAGTTCCACCCGGAGGCGTGTCCAGGGCCGCAGGACTCGGAGTTTCTGTTTGATAAATTTCTAAAGATGATGGAGGTAAGTCATGCCTAAGAATCCCCATATTAAAAAAGTAATGGTCATTGGTTCCGGCCCCATTGTAATCGGCCAGGCAGCAGAATTTGATTATGCAGGCACACAGGCTTGCCGCTCCCTGAAGGAAGAGGGTGTGGAGGTTGTATTGGTGAATTCGAATCCGGCAACCATTATGACGGATAAAGATATTGCGGACCGGGTTTATATCGAACCGCTGACCGTAAATGTATTAGAACAGATTATCTTAAAAGAAAAACCAGACAGTATTCTGCCGACTCTGGGAGGCCAAGCTGGGCTGAATCTCGGTATGGAACTTGCGGAGTCTGGGTTTTTGGAAGAACAGGGAGTTCGGTTAATTGGAACTACGGCAGAAACTATATTCAAGGCAGAAGACAGGGAAGCGTTTAAAGAAACCATGGAAAAGATCGGCGAACCCTGCGCGGCCTCGGAAGTTGTCAACAACGTGGAAGACGGCATCCGCTTTACAAATACAATCGGCTATCCGGTTGTGCTTCGGCCTGCTTATACTCTGGGCGGAAGCGGCGGCGGTATTGCCCATAACCAGGAAGAGCTGATTGACATTTTATCTAATGGATTGCGCTTAAGCCGGGTAGGACAGGTGCTGGTAGAACGGTGCATTGCTGGATGGAAAGAAGTGGAATATGAGGTTATGCGGGACGGAAACGGCAACTGCATTACCGTCTGCAATATGGAAAATATCGACCCGGTCGGTGTGCATACCGGAGATAGCATTGTTGTTGCGCCTTCCCAGACCTTGGGGGATCGAGAATACCAGATGCTGCGAAGTTCGGCTCTGAATATCATCAGCGAATTGAATATTACTGGTGGATGCAATGTCCAGTATGCTTTGAAGCCAGACAGCTTTGAATACTGTGTCATTGAAGTGAATCCGCGTGTCAGCCGTTCTTCTGCCCTGGCCTCTAAGGCGACTGGTTACCCAATTGCCAAAGTGGCTGCTAAGATTGCATTGGGCTATACATTGGACGAGATTAAAAATGCCGTTACTGGCAAGACCTTTGCTAGTTTCGAGCCGATGTTGGATTACTGTGTTGTAAAGATTCCCCGGCTGCCTTTTGATAAATTTATCCAGGCTAAGCGGACCTTGACGACACAAATGAAAGCAACTGGAGAGGTCATGAGCATATGTACCAATTTCGAAGGAGCCCTGATGAAAGCACTTCGTTCTCTGGAGCAGCATGTGGACAGTCTGATACCTAAGAGCATAACACATAAGAATAATCAGCACACGGCACATACGGCTGACAACAAGGATGTCTATGACTTTACTGGGTTGGATGAGGAAGAACTTTTAGAAGCACTGGCTCGTGTAGATGACCGCAGAATCTTTGTAATTGCTGAAGCTGTCCGTAAGGGCATTTCTTATGAAACGATTCATGAGATTACAAGGATTGACTTCTGGTTTATTGATAAAATCGCGATTCTGGTAGAAATGGAACAGCGACTGCTGACAGAACCACTGACTGTGGAACTGCTGAGAGAGGCCAAGCGTCTGGAGTTCCCGGATATAGTGATTGCGCGGCTGTCCGGTAAGACCGAAGACGAAGTAAAAAAACTTCGTTATGTAAACCAGATTACGGCAGCTTTTAAGATGGTAGATACCTGTGCTGCTGAGTTTGAGGCTACTACACCTTATTATTATTCCTGTTTTGGCAGTGTGGACGAAATGGTAAAGACCCAGCCGAAGAAAAAGGTTCTGGTGCTCGGTTCCGGTCCGATCCGAATTGGGCAGGGAATTGAATTTGATTTCTGTTCGGTGCACTGTACTTGGGCATTTGCCAAAGAAGGCTATGAGACCATTATTATCAACAACAATCCAGAGACCGTCAGCACGGACTTTGATATAGCCGATAAACTGTATTTTGAACCGCTGACTCCGGAAGATGTAGAAAATATCGTGAATCTGGAGAAGCCGGACGGAGCAGTCGTACAATTTGGCGGACAGACTGCAATTAAACTCACAGAGAGTCTGATGAAAATGGGGGTTCCGATACTAGGAACTTCTGCGGAAAATGTAGATGCAGCGGAAGATAGGGAGTTGTTTGACCAGATTTTAGAGGAATGCTGCATTCCAAGGCCAGCCGGAAGAACGGTATTTACGGCCGAAGAGGCTAAGGCGGCTGCTGCTGAACTGGGCTATCCAGTTTTAGTCAGACCTTCTTATGTACTAGGTGGACAGGGTATGCAGATTGCTATTTCTGATGAGGACATCGACGAATTTATCGGCATTATTAATCGAATTGCCCAGGAACATCCGATACTGGTGGACAAGTATTTAGTCGGCAAGGAGATCGAAGTGGATGCGGTCTGTGATGGTGAGGATATTCTGATTCCGGGCATTATGGAACATGTGGAGCGGGCAGGCGTCCATTCTGGAGACAGCATTTCCGTCTATCCTGCGCAATCGATTTCCGAGAAGATTCAAAAGGTAATTGTAGAGTATACCAGACGGCTTGCAAAGGCATTACATGTAGTCGGCCTGATTAATATCCAATTTATTGTCTGTGATGGTGAAGTGTATGTGATTGAAGTCAATCCCCGTTCCAGCCGTACTGTGCCCTATATCAGCAAGGTAACAGGAATTCCCATTGTCCAGCTGGCCACGAAGGTCATTATCGGTGAGACCATCCAGGGCATGGGCTATACACCAGGTCTGCAGCCACAGGCGGACTATATCGCAGTTAAAATGCCGGTATTCTCCTTCGAGAAGCTTCGGGGCGCTGATATCAGCCTTGGTCCGGAAATGAAGTCAACCGGCGAGGTATTGGGAATTGCCAAGACCTTTGACGAGGCATTATATAAAGCATTTCTGGGAGCAGGCATCGATCTGCCCAAGCATAAACAAATGATTATTACCGTCAAAGATGCAGATAAGCTGGAAGCCGTAGAAATTGGGCGGCGCTTCCAAGCCCTGGGCTATAAAATCTATGCTACCAGAAGTACTGCACGAATCCTCAATGAAAATGGGGTAAAGGCTGTAAAGACCAATAAAATTGAAGAAGAGTCCCCGAATCTCTTAGATCTGATTCTGGGGCATCGGATTGATCTGGTCATTGATACACCAAGCCAGGGCAAGACAAGAAGCCATGATGGTTTCCTGATCCGCCGGAATGCGATAGAGACCGGAGTAAACGTATTGACTTCATTAGACACCGCTAATGCACTTGTATCCAGCCTAGAACATGTCAAAGAACAGAAGTTATCGCTGATAGACATTGCTACCGTAAAAAATGTGTAAGCCTTTCGGCATTTTTGTTGCATTTTATCTAAAAAGGTAGTATAATTCTGATGATATCATATAATAGTGTGGTGAAAGAAAGGAAAAATGAAGAAATGAATAACAAATGGGTACGGGCGGCAATTCCGGCGCTGCTGCTGCACTGCAGTATTGGTACAGTATATTGCTGGTCCTTATTTAGTGAAGCCATAGCGAATGAAATCGGGCTGTCAAACGGAAAAGGTGCGGTAGAATGGGCATTTAGCTTTGCGATTTTCTTCTTAGGAATGTCTGCAGCTTTTCTGGGAAATGTAGTGGAGAAAAATATCCATCGTTCCTCTTTGATTGCGACTGTTTGTTTTGCTGTTGGTATGGCAGGTTCCGGTCTATTTATTTCCCTGGGGCATAACGGCACAGTCAGCCCTACCATGGCTTTGATCGGATTATATATATGCTATGGCCTAATTATGGGAATCGGCCTTGGAACTGGTTATCTGTCGCCGGTTAAAACTTTGATGCTGTGGTTTGAAGATCGTAAGGGTCTGGCTACGGGTCTTGCTGTTGCCGGATTTGGTGCAGCGAAGGCTATTGCAAGTCCCATTATGGAAGCACTGCAGAAATCAGTTGGTCTGGCCAATATGTTTTATATTCTGGCTGTTGTGTATTTTATTATGATGTTTATCGGCCATCTGCTGTTAAAGAAACCGGAAGGCTGGGTAGAGACTCCTGCACCAAAGGGAGAGAAAGCAGTCGGTGTTTTGAAGTCCAAGACATTTATCGGAATCTGGCTGATGTTCTATATTAATATTACCTGCGGTTTGATGCTGATTTCACAGGAAAAATCAATTATTAAAGCGATCGGTCTTGGAGCTATGGTTGGCTTGATCAGTTCCCTGACTGCTGTTGCCAATGCCGGAGGACGTCTGGGATTCTCCGCATGGGCAGATAAGATGAAGGACAGAAATACGATTTATAAGATTATTTTCATAATGTCAATTGGCGTAACAGCAATTTCCATGGTAACCGGGGCGATTTCCGGGGAACTAGTGCCGATTGTTATTCTGCTGCTGCTTTGTGTTAACGCTGGATATGGCGGCGGATTCAGTAATCTGCCTACGCTTCTTTCTGATCATTACGGAATGAAGACCATCAGTGCGATTCATGGTATTGCCTTGTCTGCATGGGCATTTGCAGGTTTGACAGGTAATAATCTGTCAAACTGGATTGTGGAGAAATTCGGTAAGGTAAAGACCGCAATGGTAGACGGCCATGAAGTTCTGGTGAATCCGACCGGATACCAGAAGGTCTTGTATGTAACTCTGGCACTTTATGTCATCGCTTTGATTATCAGCTTTGTAATGGTACCCAAGCCCAGTCAGAAGAAAGCAGAGTAAAGATTATATTTCTTAGAAGTATCATAGAAAAAGTTCTGTATGGTTGAATGAATACAATCATACAGAACTTTTTTGGCATCTGCGGATTAATCAGCAAAGCTGAACGGGCTGCGTACAATGGGCTGCAGCTGTTTTCCTTCTATAGCGGCTTCGATCGTGGGAATCAGAAGATCGGTCTGCGCGACCATAGAGTTGGGCTTTTTCTCACAATCATCCTGTCCGAATGGAACAAAATAGATGTTTTTCATATTCATCATCAGTCCGATATTTTTTAGATTCATTCCCAGTGCATCGTTGGTGGAAATACTAATTACAACTGGCCGGTTGTTACGCAGATGGGATTTTGCAGCCATCAGTACCGGAGAATCCACCATGCCATTTGCTAATTTTGCCAGCGTATTGCCTGTGCAGGGAGCGATCACCATGACATCAAGCAACCCCTTGGGCCCGATCGGTTCAGCCTGAGAAATGGTCGTAATCGGCTGCTTGCCGGTAATGATGCGGGCTTTTTCAAGAAATTCACTGGCTTTGCCGAAGCGGGAATCAATGGTTTGTGCCTGAAAAGAAAATACCGGTGTGACCAAGGCGCCATGCTCTACAATATTCTGCAGTTCTTTGAACATTCTCTTATACGTACAGAAGGAACCGGTGAATCCGACTCCGATTTTTAGATCTTTCACTGACATAGATAGGCTTCCTTTCTGCTTATGAAAATGAATGACTGAGGATTGCCTCGGCCAGGATTTCCCCTGATGTTTTAGGAGCCGTTTTGCCGGGGATTCCAAGGCAGAGTTTTGCACTGATGTTATGCTTCTTGGCATAATTGAAGTCTGTTCCGCCAGGTACAGAAGCAATATCAATAATTACGGTATTGGGCTGGAGCCTGGATAACAGATCCGAAGTCAGGACAGGTGCCGGAACCGTATTGAAAATAAAAGAGAACCTGCCGATGTTTCGTTTCAGCCGGTTCATATGAATTGCTTTGTAACCATAACTGTCGGCTAATGCAAGGTCACATGCTTTGCGGGCGGCGATAGAGACATTGGCGTCTAAGCCGGCCAGCTTGTGGGCCAGGACTTTGCCGCAGCGTCCATAACCGACGACAAGAGCATTGCTCTTGTGCAGCGTGGAACTGCTTTCAAAAACGGCATGGGCAATGGCTCCTTCTGCCGTCGCAATGCCGTTTCTTATAGCAACTGCCGAATCTGCCATTAAGTCATAATAAGGAATATGGCGGTATTCGCAGAAGGCCGCCAGTTCTTTCGGCATAACTCCGCAGTAGATCGGATTGGAAGTGGTAATCAATTCCTTTAACTGGTCAATGGGAAATGTCTGTTCTGACTGAGTAATAAAGAGGTTTGCACCATCCTTGGTAACTGGAAGGGGCAGTATCACATGTGTATTGGGAGCAATTAATTGCTGGACGTTAACAGCCTGGATACAGCCCTTTAATAGCTGAGCGTGCTGCAGTCCATATACAATTACGGTATGCCCTTTAGTGAAAAGGTAGTTAGCTAGATAAACCTGTCGAAGGTCGCCGCCAATGACGGCAAAGCGCAGATTAGGCATAGAACCTCCCAAATGCAGCAGAAGCATTTCTAATTAAGAAATGGGTGCTGATCGATCACTTTGGTTTATCATATGCAGAAGTACTGTTTTGGTGACTGGGCCATAGATATCTGCTATTAAGGTTTTATATAGAGAGAATGAAAATATCGTGAACAATCTTGTAATTCAAAGGATTTCATGTTACAATAGCGCCGTATTGTGTATGGTTATATCAGGGGAATTGCACAGATAAATAAAATGGTTAAGAACATATGTTCTGTATATTTACAAAAGAAAGAGAAGGGAACAATGGTGGAAGAACTTAGTTTAGAACAAATCGTAGAGAATCATATGCACGAGGATCTGATGGCTCAAAGCCAGCCATTTATACGGCTGATGAACCAGTATCGAAGTGCAATTATGGAAATGGAGACCAAGCTTAAGATTTTGGATGCAGAATTTTCCATGGAATATGATAGAAATCCGTTTGAATCCATTAAAAGCAGACTGAAAAGTCCGGTCAGCATTTTTAAGAAACTAGAGAAAAAAGGCCTGCCGGTAACAGTAGAAAGTATGGAACGTTATTTATTTGATATTGCCGGGCTGCGTGTAATCTGTTCATTTGAAGAGGACATTTACAAATTAATGGAGCTTTTATTAAGACAGGATGATATCCGGCTGATTCGTAAAAAGGATTATATTGGAAGACCTAAGCCCAATGGTTACCGCAGTTTACATCTGATTCTGGAGGTTCCAGTATTTCAGGCAGGCGGACCTAAGAAGATTAAGGTGGAGGTACAGTTTCGGACCATTGCGATGGATTTTTGGGCGAGTCTGGAGCATAAACTGCGTTATAAGAAAAATATCGCTCATTCAGAGGAAATTGCCGAGGAATTGAGAGTTTGTGCAGAAAAAATTGCACAATTGGATCAGCAAATGCAGGAAATCCGTCATAGAATTGACCGTGACAGCGGAGAGGAATATTAGTAGATGATTGCTTGTAAAGTAAGAGCAGCAATCATCATACAAAAAGCTCCTGCTGGCAGAACGTTCCATAGTTCTGCCAGCAAAGGAGCTTTTTATCAACCGATTTATTTCGGTCTGCGCCGGATACGGTTGTATTTTTCTTCACAATATTTGCAGCGGTAGATTTCCTTGTCTTTATCGGTAAGCAGGAATACCTGAGTCAGTCCCTGTTCAATAGAAGTAATGCAGCGGGGATTTCTGCACTTAATCACATTGACAATCTGTTTGGGAAGGGACAGTTCTTTCTTTTCAACAATTTCACCATTTTGAATAATATTGACCGTAATATTATGGTTAATAAAGCCTAAGATATCCAGATCAACCATATTCATGGGAGCTTCTACTTTGATAATATCCTTTTTGCCCATCTTATCACTGCGGGCATTCTTAATAATGGCAACGCAGCAATCTAACTTGTCCAGTTTGAGATCATGGTAGATAGACATGCTTTCGCCGGCCGGAATATGGTCCAAAACAAATCCTTCGTTTAATTTTCCCACATTTAACATAGTGTTTCCTCCTAATCAACCGAAATATTGAGAAGTGTCAGTATCAGTGCCATACGGGCATATACGCCATACTGAGCCTGTTTGAAATAGACTGCCCGCGGATCGGAATCCACTTCAACCGCAATCTCGTTTACACGGGGAAGGGGATGGAGAACCAGCATATCCGGGCCGGCCAGTGTCATTTTCTTTTTATCAAGAATGTAGAAATCTTTCATACGCACATAGTCTTCTTCATTGAAGAAACGTTCTTTTTGTACTCTGGTCATATATAAAAGATCCAGTTCAGACATAACGTCTTCCAAACGTACCACTTCTTTATATGGTACATGGTTTGCTTTCAGAACATCTTCACGAATATAGTCGGGAAGCCTTAATTCTTCCGGTGAGATCAGGATAAAGGAAATATCCGGATAACGAACCAGGGCATTAATTAATGAATGAACGGTACGTCCGAATTTCAGATCGCCGCAAAGTCCGATGACCAGACCACCAAGTGTTCCTTTTAACGAGCGAATGGTCAATAGATCCGTCAGAGTCTGTGTAGGATGTTGGTGTCCGCCGTCACCTGCATTGATGACCGGAATCTGTGAATTCATGGAAGCTACCATGGGAGCGCCTTCTTTTGGATGACGCATTGCACAGATAT
This sequence comes from Lachnospiraceae bacterium, assembly GCA_022791575.1. Lineage (GTDB taxonomy): Bacteria > Bacillota > Clostridia > Lachnospirales > Lachnospiraceae > JAAVZI01. Next base: position 30,329 of record JAAVZI010000026.1, on the reverse strand, counting down.
CGGCATAGCAGGAAATGACACGGATGGTATCTGCTACACTTTCCCCTTTGGCAGCGGAACTATTTGCCTGATCTGCAAATCCTAGAACACTTCCGCCCAGATTCAGCATGGCAGCTTCAAAGCTTAAGCGGGTTCTGGTACTGGGTTCATAGAAGCAGGTAGCCAGTTTTTTGCCGTCGCAGGCATGGGAATATGCTTCGGGATTGGCTTCTATGCGGTTGGCAAGCTGGAAGAGCTGCTCCAATTCTTCCGTATTAAAGTCTAAAGGACTCATTAAATGTCTCATATCTTCCTCCTAATCTGCTTGGAACTGTTTAACAATATTATAAATATGTAACCAGTTCTTCTATGGTTTTACGTTTGGGGGCTTCCGGAGTGGTTTCTGGTACACCAAGAGCAATCAAAGCGATTAATTCTCTGTCTTCCGGCAATTTTATTAACTTTTCCGTTTCTTCCTGATTGAAAATACCGAGAATGACAGTACCAAGACCGTACTCATGAGCGGCGAGACAAAACGTCTGAGAAGCAATACCAGCATCGAACATCTGCCAGCCATTTCCCCTGCCGGTAGAATAGGAACCGTCCCGTTCGTAACCGCTGCGTTTTTTCACGGCAGTTACAGCTACTAAGGCAGGAGCTTGTTTCATAGTCTTTACATTAAAATCAAAGTCACAGGCTGCAGCAATTTCAGACTTAATAGAATCATCTTCAATGATAATATAACGGGTAATCTGGGTATTTTTCCACGATGGAGCGAAAGCAGCGGCAGATATGATCTGCTCAATGATCTCCCGGGATGGTTTTTCGCCAGTGAAGGAGCGAACGCTCCGGCGGCTTTTGATACATTCAATCGTATTCATAACAGACCTCCTTGAACATTTTCTAACGTCTATTCTATAATAAATAAGAGAGATTTGCAAGGCACAGTCAAGGAATATTTGAAAAGACTGTAAAATATCTGTTTTTCTTCTTTAAATATGGGAAAAAGCATGTTATACTGTTCCTAAGAGAGTTTCTAACTAGGAGGAGAATTATGGCATATAAAGAGAAAAAAAGAATTATGTTTTTTGGATTACCCTGGACATTTACCACTTATGAGATTGATGAAGAAGGAATTGTAATTGACACGGGATTTTTCAATAAAGAAGAGAACGATTGCTACATGTACAAGGTACAGGATGTAACACTGAAACGGTCCTTGATGGAACGTATGTTTGGACTTGGTACAGTTATCTGCCATACCGGAGATGTTACTCATAAGACATTGGAGTTAATACATATTAAACGTTCCAAAGAGGTGAAGGATTATATATTGAAAGCTTCAGAGGAAGCCAGATTGAGGAGAAGAACGGTCAGCACACTGAATATTGATGCAGATGGAGATATGGACGAGGACGTGGATTAAGACACACTTGATAAGTGCTTTATACAGCCAGAACAGGTATAGGAATCAAACAGGGAACCAGGCAGGCTTTATGCATAAGTCTACAAGGTTCCTTGTTTTTTGTTATTCTGATTCAGGCGGCGTTCCAGAGCCAGTCCGGTTATAAACCAGAGCGGTGCATAATCAAGGCGGATGACTCCTTTCAAGTTATATTTGGCCTTGCTGTAATCCCATGGGCATAGATTGCGTTTCTTAAGCCAGGAGCCGCTTAAGAATTCAATGGTAAAAATGCCCAGTGTATAGATGCTGCCGCGTATGATAGCCGGGAATTTCTTCAGTCGTCCGCATAGAGGCAGCATCAGGGAAGCCATTCCGTAGATTGGAAACATCCAGATTGAAGTACTGCTCTTTAAATGTAGGTCTCTGCGGCGGAACGATAAAAATCCGGTCCAGAGAATTTCCAGACACCAGCCCAGAATTCCGCATTGCATAAATTTATTTTTCATATGAAACAGTATGGACAGAAATGGAAGAAATATACATAGGATAGCTGGAATGTTAAAATTGCACAAAAAGTAAACCTTTTCTGAAATATTTTACTTGCAGTTTATATGAATTATTGCTATAATAAAACCCAGAAGATTTGTCTATGAAAAAAACAAGGAGTGATGACATGAAAATCAAAGACTTTATGGATCTGAGCATTCTTCAGGATATACAGGACCAGTTTTCGGATGCAACGGGACTGGCAGCCATCATGGTAGGAGAGGATGGGAACTATATTACGGAAGGCAGTAATTTTACAGATTTCTGCATGAAGTATACACGCGGAACAAAGGAAGGTGCAAAGCGCTGCGAGCGCTGTGACAATGAATGTACAGGTACATATTTCTGTCATGCGGGCCTGATGGATTTTTCAAATGATATTATTGTAAATGGTGAGAAGGTAGGAGCTTGTATCGGTGGTCAGGTTCTTCCAGCGGAGCCGGATCTGGATAAATTTGAGGATATTGCAAGGGAGCTGGGAGTCGATCCAGCCGCATATGTTAATGCAGTTAAGAAAATTCCGGTTAAGACTGAAAAGTCGATTCGGGCGGCAGCAGATCTTCTGGGAGCAATTGTGAATCAGATTGTGAATCAAAAATATTTGGAAAGTAAAAACAGTAATATTCTGGAAGTAATGGATAGAGAAGTTCAGACTTCTGTTGCTGCGATACAGGTGATTGCAGATAAGACAAAAGAGTTGGAGTCTATTGCCTCTAAGCAGAATATCCTGGCATTGAATGCAACGATAGAAGCTGCCCGTGCTGGTGAAGCTGGTGTAGGCTTTGCAGTGGTTGCAAATCAGATGGGTGAATTATCTAAGAAATCTGCAGGAATCTATAAAGATATTCAGGAGAATTCCCAGATTGTTTCTCGGTCCATTAAAGCGATGAATGATGTATCTCTGAAATAGGCAGAATAATAATAGAAAAGCATGAAAAAGCACTGTTTATAGACGGGATTACAGTGCTTTTTCGCTATGGAAAGGAAGAGCGTGATGGAAAGTGTAGCATTGGTAAAATTCGTGGAAAAGATGAAGCTGGAAAATCGGACGCCGGAAATTGATATTACAGAAATCCGCATAACGCAGTCGGATGTAAACCGTCCGGCGCTGCAGCTGTCTGGGTATTATGATCATTTTGACCATGAGAGGATTCAGGTAATCGGTTATGTGGAGTATACATTTCTGGAAAAGCTGTCTTCAGAGGATAAGCAGAAGAATTTTGAACAGCTGTTAAGCTATGATATTCCATGTATTGTGTTCAGCAGGGATTTAGACCCGGGAGAAGAGTTCTTAAAGTGTGCATTGAACCGGAATATACCAATATTTAATACCAATATGACTACGTCGGAGTTTATGGCAGAGGCAATTCGCTGGCTGAATGTAGAACTGGCTCCTTGTATTTCCATACATGGTGTACTGGTAGATGTTTATGGAGAAGGTCTGCTGATTATGGGAGAGTCGGGAATCGGCAAGAGCGAGGCAGCACTGGAGCTGATTAAAAGAGGGCACCGTCTGGTATCAGACGATGTGGTAGAGATCCGCAGGGTCAGTGAAGAGACATTAATCGGAAGAGCGCCGGATATTACAAGATATTTTATCGAGCTTCGGGGTATCGGAATTGTAGATATTAAAACTTTGTTTGGTGTACAGAGTGTAAAAGAAACGCAAAGTATTGATCTTGTGATTAAGCTGGAAGACTGGAACCGGGATAAGGAATATGACAGGCTGGGATTAGAAGAAGAGTATACAGAATTTCTTGGCAATAAAGTAGTGTGCCATTCCATTCCGATTCGTCCAGGGCGGAATCTGGCAATTATCTGTGAATCAGCAGCCGTTAATTCCAGACAGAAGAAAATGGGTTACAATGCAGCTCAGGAATTGACAAGAAGACTGCAGAGAAGCCTGATGAATGGAAAAGAAGAATAGAACGATTGGAGCAGAGATATTTAGGAGGCAGCAGATGGAGCAGGTGCTAGTTGGTGTAGATTTAGGCGGGACTTTTATCAAATTCGGAATATTTAAAGAAAACGGGGAACTTCTTGGCAAATGGCAGGTTCCGACAGGAGAAAGAGCGGCACAGGCCGTACTTTCCAAAATTACGTGGGAAATTGTGGAGAAGAGCGGATACGCAGTAAACCAGATGAAAGGGGTTGGAATTGGTATTCCCGGTGCAGTTGACGGCCAGGGTATGATTATCAACGCGCCGAATCTGGGATGGCGTATGCTGGATATAAAAGAGCCTCTGCTAAAAAAGCTTTCCATACCAGTGCAGGTAGGTAATGATGCCAATGTGGCGGCACTGGGGGAACAGTATTTTGGCGTTGGCGGCGGATGTTCCTCCATGGTAATGGTTACCCTTGGCACCGGAGTTGGCGGCGGGGTGATCATTGATGGAAGACTGGTGCCGGGTGCGTTTGGCGGCGGAGGTGAGATCGGGCATATTCAGGTGAATGACCAGGAGACCGTTGCTTGCGGCTGTGGGAATAAAGGCTGTCTGGAACAGTATGCCTCGGCAACGGGGATTGCCTCTCTTGCGCGCAGAGAGTTAGAACGAACAGACGAAGCGTCATTACTTCGTTCCTGTACCGAATTGACGGCAAAAGATGTCTTTGATGCAGTAAAGGATAGGGATATACTTGCCGACCGGGTAGCAGAACAGTTCGGGCAGGCTTTAGCCAAAGCACTGAGTTATATAGCCTGTACGGTCGATCCAGAAGTATTTGTGATTGGCGGCGGTGTCTCGGCAGCCGGTCCAGTACTGCTTAACTATATAGAGAAATATTACCGGCAGTTTGCATTTACCCCCAGTAAGCAGACGCCTTTTAAACTGGCGGCATTGGGCAATGATGCTGGAATCTACGGTGCAGCCAGACTGGTAATGTTAAATAAGTAAAAGGATTTAGGAGGAAAAGAAATGAATACAATTGCAAATGGTGTATGGCCTACCATGATAACTCCATACACAGAGGATAACAAGATTGATTACGATGCAGTGCTGAAGATCATTGAGTGGTATGATCAGCAGGGGGTTACAGGAATCTTTGCTGTCTGCCAATCCAGTGAAATGTTTTTTCTGAATAAGGAGGAACGTTTAGAACTGGCACGTTTCGTAGTGGAACATACACCAAAGCATATTGGTGTGATTGCTTCCGGCCATGTGGCAGAAAAAGTAGAGGACCAGATTGAAGAAGCCAAGGCGATTATCGATGCAGGCGTGGAATCCTATGTCTTTATTTCCAATCAGTTTGCAAAGCCTGAGGAAGATGACGATGTCGTTCGTAAAAACATTGAGTATATCATTGATAAGATTCCGGGAGAATCTTTTGGAATCTATGAATGTCCATATCCTTATAAGCGTTTGCTGACTCCTGAGAATCTGAAATGGTGTGCGGATACCGGAAGATTTTCATTTCTCAAGGACACCTGCTGTAATGTGGACCAGCTTAAGGCAAAATTAGAAGCTGTAAAAGGAACCAATTTAAAGATCTTTAATGCGAATTCGGCTACGCTTCTGGAAAGTCTGCGTATGGGCTGCGCCGGATTCAGCGGCGTAATGGCGAATTTCCATTCAGAAATGTATGCTTGGCTGTGCAAAAACTTTGATAAGGATCAAGAGAAGGCAGAACTGATGCAGGCCTTTATCGGTGCAGCTTCGGTTATTGAATGCCAGTGTTATCCAGTCAATGCCAAATATCATATGAATCTGGAAGGGGTAACGATGACCCTGAACTGCAGAAATAAGGACAAGGAAGAATTGACTGCAAGCAGAAAGTTAGAAGTAGAGCAGCTGCAGAAGCTTTATCATCATATCAGAAAAGAATTTATCTAAAGCAGGAAATCTATCAGGAGGAGCATATGAACGAGAGAGTAGCCAAGGCAATTCAGAACTATGGAAAAGGATATACTTGTGCGCAGGCAGTTTTATGTGCTTATGCCAAACAAGCGGGGCTGGATGAGAAGACAGCCTATCGATTATTTGAAGGTTTTGGAGGAGGCTGCGGCGGTATGCAGGAAATATGCGGTGCGCTGGCAGCAGCATTTGCTGTGATCAGCTATCATTACAGCGATGGAGAACCGGAACAAAGTGCCAGCAAACCAGTTACATTTTCCAAGATCAGGGAAGCAGCCGAATTATTTAAGGAGAAATACGGGGCGGTTGCCTGCCGGGATGTTATGCAGGGCCAGAAACCACAGCCCTTTAAATGCGGAGCAAAAGTGAAACTTGCTGCGGAAATCATAGAGACAATGCTGGAGGAAACAAAGTAAAAGGTAGTATTATGAGGCGGAGAATGTTAATTGTTGAGGACCAGAAGCTGCAGATGAATGCACTTTGTAAAATAATTAATGATTTACATAGGGATATAGAGATTTTATGTGCCTCAGATCAGAAGGAAGCTTATCAGATTGCCATGGAATATCAGATTCATATATTTCTGGTAGATATTATTCTGACAACAAGCCAGACGGGAGATGTATCAGGGCTCCGGTTTGTGCAAGAAATCCGGGAAGTGAAAAAATATTTCTTTACACCGGTTATCATTATCACTTCACTAGAAGATCCCAAATTGTATTCTTATAGCCAGCTTCATTGTTTTAAGTTTATAGAAAAGCCTTTTAATGCAAAACAAGTACAAAGTTGTGTGTTAAAGGTTCTGGATTTTCCGGTGGTATTTGATGAAGAACGATATGCTTATTTCAGAAAAGATGGAATTGTATATTCTGCACGGCTGTTGGATATTGTATACATTGAGAATATGCGGAGAAAGGTAATCATTCACTGCGTAAAGGAGGATATGGAAATTCCCTATAAGACTTGTGAGGCGATAATGGAAGAACTAGATTCGGAACTGTTTCTCCGCTGCAGCAGATATCATATTATTAACAGGAGATATATCGAACAGATTGATTATACCAATCGCTATGTAAAATTAAGCGGAGTAGAAACTCCGATTGAAATCGGCGGAGTGATTAAAAATCAGTTTAAAAAGGATCTGGAGGAAAATATTTATACTACATTCTGCTGAATGAGAATCCTTGCTCAGTTCAGTAACTGAATCATAAGAAATGATGGAAAATGATGGAATCGTCAATCGTGGATTCCATCATTTTTTTAATAAAGAGCTGCAAACAATTGAAATATGTATAAATAATAAAAAATGCTTGCATATTATGCAGTAATAATGTATAATTATACAACAATTAGAGATAATGTCAAAAAAACCATTATTTTAACTTTACTAAAAGGCAGTTTTGGTATATGATGAGAGTTAGTCCGTTTGGTCTGAACGATATGGTATCGTTTGGACGGTTTGAGGATTAGAGTAAAGGAGAAGAGCAATGATTAAAGCAGGAATTATAGGCGCAACCGGATATGCCGGCGGAGAGCTGGTACGATTATTAATGGGACATAAAGAAGCAGAAGTTGTCTGGTTCGGTTCCAGAAGCTACATAGATAAGCGATACAGTGAAGTATACCAAAATATGTTCCAGATTGTGGATGCGGTCTGTATGGACGATAATATGGAGGAGCTGGCCAGCCAGGTGGATGTGATTTTTACAGCAACGCCTCAGGGCCTTTGTGCTTCACTTATTAATGAAGAAATCTTAAATAAAGTCAAGATTATTGATTTGAGTGCAGATTTTCGTATTAAAGATGTAAACGTATATGAAGAATGGTATAAGTTGGAACATAAGAGTCCTCAGTTTATAGAAGAAGCAGTATATGGCTTGTGTGAAATCAACCGCGAAGACATAAGAAAGGCAAGACTGATAGCCAATCCCGGCTGTTATCCAACCTGTACGACGCTATCCATTTATCCGTTATTAAAAGAAGGGCTGATTGATCCGGCAACGATCATCGTAGACGCTAAAAGCGGAACTTCCGGTGCCGGAAGAGGCGCTAAGGTCGATAATTTATTCTGTGAAGTCAATGAAAATATGAAAGCTTATGGTGTAGCAGTTCACAGACATACACCGGAGATTGAAGAACAGCTGGGGTATGCCGCCGGCCAGGAAGTACGAATTAACTTTACCCCTCATTTAGTTCCCATGAACCGCGGAATTCTTATTACCGCCTATGCTACGTTGAAGAAAGAAGTCAGCTATGAGGAAGTAAAACAGGTCTATGACCAATACTACAAGAAGGAACGATTTGTCCGAGTGCTGGATCAAGAGGTATGTCCGCAGACAAAGTGGGTAGAAGGGAGCAATTACGTAGACGTTAGTTTCAAAATAGACAACAGAACCGGGCGTATCATAATGATGGGTGCTATGGACAACCTTGTAAAAGGAGCTGCCGGCCAGGCGGTACAAAACATGAACCTGATGTTTGGTCTGGAAGAAACAATGGGACTAGAACTGGTTCCTATATTCCCATAAAAGGAGATCAAATGGAGGCAGTTATGATACGAATCATGAAAGAATCAGATTATGACCAGGTATATGAGCTCTGGCAGAGAATACAGGGATTGGGAATCCGCAGTATAGATGATTCCAAAGAATATATCATTCGTTTTGTCAAAAGAAATCCAACCACTAGTTTTGTTGCAGTAGAAAACGATTCCATTGTTGGAACTCTGTTATGTGGGCATGACGGCAGAAGAGGATGCTTTTATCATGTCTGTGTAGAACCGCCTTACAGAAAACGCGGCCTTGCTACCCAGATGGCCGAAAAGGCTCTGGAGGCTCTGAAACAGGAAGGAATCAATAAAGTCAACCTAATGGCATTTATAAAAAATGAGCTGGGTAACCAGTTCTGGCAGGAAAAGGGCTGGCACATGCGCGACGACATAAACCTGTATGAATACAATTTAAATCCAAACAATATTACAACATTTAACCAATAAAGGAGCTGAAAATATGAATATCATTCCAGGAGGCGTAACAGCGGCCAAGGGCTTCCAGGCCGCCGCTGCCGAAGCCAATATAAAATATAAAGACCGCAGCGACATGGCGCTTGTCTATTCAGAAGTTCCTGCCGTATCTGCCGGTGTATTTACTACAAATGTAGTAAAAGCTGCCCCTGTCCTATGGGACATTCAATTAATCAAAGAACAAAAGACCGCTCAGGCAGTAGTCTTAAACAGTGGTATAGCTAATGCCTGTACCAGCCACATCGGCGAAGAGATCAACCAATATATGGCAGAACAGGCCGCCCAGGCTCTACAGATTCCAGCTAATCAGGTCCTGACTGCGTCTACCGGCGTCATAGGAATGCAGATTCCCAAAGATAAAATTGAAAAAGGCATTCCATTACTAAAAGCTGCTTTATCCCACTCCACCAAAGCCGGAACTAAGGCTGCCGAAGCCATTATGACTACCGATACCCGCTGCAAACAATGCGCAGTAGAAATTCAAATCGACGGCAAAACCGTTACGTTAGGAGCCATGGTCAAAGGCTCCGGCATGATCCACCCGAATATGGCAACTATGCTGGCTGTCCTCACAAGTGACATCAGCATTTCCAAAGAAATGCTCCAGACCGCCATGAGCGAAGTTGTCCAAAAGACCTTTAACATGATTTCCGTAGACCGCGACACCTCTACCAATGACACCTACATCGCCCTTGCAAACGGTCTCGCCGCCAACAGTGAAATCACCGAAAATGGAGAAGACTATCAGACCTTCAAAGAGGGATTACTATATGTATCCACCCAGCTGGCCATGCAGATGGCCGCAGACGGAGAAGGCGCCACCAAGCTCTTCGAAACCCAAGTACTCAACGCCGATACGGAAGAACATGCCGCCACTCTGGCCAAATCCGTAATCACCTCCAACCTGGTCAAAACAGCCATCTACGGAAGCGATGCCAACTGGGGCCGTATCCTCTGTGCCCTTGGCTATGCCGGCATTCCTTTCGACCCCAGCCAGACCGACCTTTATATCGAGTCTGAGAACGGCCGCCTCCAGCTCGTCAAAAACGGCCTGGCTACCAACTACAGCGAAGAAAAAGCCACCCAAATCCTCTCCGCCGAAAAAGTTACCGCCATAGCCGATATGCACGCCGGCTCTGCTAACGCGACCGCCTGGGGCTGCGACCTGACCTATGACTACGTAAAAATCAACGGCGACTACCGTTCTTAGCGATGAATGAATTGAATGAAACATTTTTATTATTACCATAACTGAATTTCATATAAATTTTTCACAACATAGCGCGGGGAGGGGACCATACCCTACGGCCCCCTCCCCTCACAATCATAAAAAATGATACACCAAATTACACTACTTAATATAAACAGGAGAATCAAAAAATGGAAATGGAATTATGGCTACACAAAGCACAGGTACTCATTGAAGCGCTCCCATACATCCAACGCTTTAATGGCAAAACAATCGTAGTAAAATATGGCGGCAGCGCTATGATTGACGCTGAGCTACAGCAAAACGTTATCAAAGATGTAGCGTTATTAAAACTCGTCGGCTTCAAACCCATTATCGTCCACGGAGGCGGAAAAGAAATCAGTACATGGGTGAAAAGAGCTGGTATGGAACCAAAGTTTATTAACGGTCTGCGTGTTACAGATGATGCAACGATGGAAATTGCCGAAATGGTATTAGGAAAGGTGAACAAACGTTTGGTCCAGATTATGCAGAGCCTGGGTGTCAATGCTGTGGGAATCAGCGGCAAAGATGGCGGAACTCTAAAAGTTACTAAGAAGCTGGCTGATGGTAAGGATATCGGATTTGTGGGGGAAGTGGAAGAAGTGGATACCAGCCTCATTGATACCCTTTTGGAAAATGATTTCGTTCCTGTGATCTGTCCGATTGGCATTGATAATGAATTTCAGAATTATAATATTAATGCAGACGATGCAGCCTGTGCAATTGCAAGAGCCATGTCAGCAGAAAAACTGGCTTTTCTGACAGATATTGAAGGGGTATACCGCGATCCGCTGAACCCGGATTCTTTAATTTCTGAGCTGACCATTCCAGAGGCGGAAGAGCTTTTACAGAGTGGAAATGTAGGAGGCGGCATGCTGCCGAAGATACACAATTGTATCGATGCCATCAAAAACGGAGTTTCCCGTGTGCATATTCTGGATGGTAGAATTGCCCATTGTCTGTTGTTGGAATTCTTCACAAACAAAGGAATCGGTACGGCAATTATAGGGGAACAGGAGGAGAAATACTATCATGAATAAAGCAAATACTTATATAGAAGAAACCGAAAAGGTTCTGCTGCATACCTATAACCGTTATCAGATTGTTCTGGAAAAGGGAGAAGGCGTTTATTTATATGATGTCAATGGCAAACGCTATCTGGACTTTGCTGCCGGAATTGCAGTACAGGCTCTAGGTTACAGCAATGAGGAATACAAGCAGGCACTAAAGGAGCAGATTGACCGGCTCTGTCATACCTCCAACCTGTTTTATCACACAACGGTTGCTGCAGCGGCGGAGAAGCTGGCTAAAGCCTCTGGACTGGAGCGTGTATTTTTCACCAACAGCGGAACAGAAAGTATTGAGGGCGCTATTAAGGCTGCCCGTAAGTATGCTTATATGAAAGATGGAAGCAATGACCATGAGATCATTGCCATGAAGCATTCCTTTCATGGAAGAAGCATGGGTGCGTTGTCTGTAACGGGAAATGAGAATTATCAAAAACCATTTCGCCCGCTGATTGGCGGTATCAAATTTGCCGATTTTAATGATCTGGAAAGTGTGAAGGCACTGGTCAATGAACGGACATGTGCAGTAATTATGGAAACAATACAGGGGGAAGGCGGTATTTATCCGGCTGAACATGCGTTCTTGCAGGGGGTAAAAAAGCTCTGTGAGGAACGGGATATTTTGTTAATCTTAGATGAAATCCAGTGTGGAATGGGCCGTTGTGGTACGATGTTTGCCTGGCAGGAATATGAGGTGAAACCGGATATTATGACCTGTGCGAAAGCTCTTGGCTGCGGGGTTCCGGTTGGTGCCTTTGTAATGAGCCAGAAGGTAGCAGATCAGTCGCTGATGCCTGGTGACCACGGAACTACTTATGGTGGGAATCCATTTGTATGTGCAGCGGTGTCCAAAGTATTTGACCTGTTTGAGAAAGAACAGATTCTTCAGCATGTACAAGAGGTTGGCGCTTATCTGACGGAGCAGCTAAATCAGCTGACAGAAAAATTCTCTTGTATTGTGGAAAGGCGTGGAAAGGGCCTGCTGCAGGGTCTGGTGCTGGAGGCCTCGACTCCGGCGGGATCAGTGGTCAGCCGCTGTCTGGAAGCAGGTTTAATTGTAATTACGGCTGGCGGTAATGTATTGCGTATGGTGCCTCCGCTTATTATTACAAAGGAGCATGTAGACGAGATGATACAGATTCTGGAACATTGTCTGTCCTAGCCGGTTGGAGTACCTATGAAGAATAAATATGATCGAAAGACAGCTGCTTTTTTGCTATTTATGGTGGTTTCTATAGTCCTATGTTCCGGCTGTGGAAAGCAGGAAAAGGACAGGAACGTAAAAGAGCAGCAGACATTGACTCTCTGGTATTCACAAAGTAATATGAAGGATTATCTGGAGCAGGCTGCCAGTGCATATAAGGATAAGTATCAGGTAACCATCACCTGTGAATATAAAGAAAACAGCTCCTATCTGGAAGAATTGTATCAGTCCAGTGTACAAGAAGAAAACGGGCCGGATCTGTATCTGCTTAGAAATGATAAGCTGGGCCGTGTCTGTATGGAAGGACTGGCTGCTGTCAATACCTCTAAGAAATATGATAACAAACATTACTGTGATACGGCTCTTCTGGCAGCAGAGTATCAGAACAGCCTCATGGCTTATCCTCTGTATTTTAATACGGTTTGTATGCTGTATCATGCGGAATATTTTCCGGCGCCGCCGGCGACCATGGGTGCCGTCACTGCATTTTCAGAGAAGACAGAGCTGGGAGAAAATACACAATATATTCTCTATTGGGATATGAACGATTATTTCTGCAGCTATCCATTTATTGGAAATTATCTGAATATAGGCGGGAATGCAGGAGATGACAAAAGCAAGGTTTCTATCTATAATGAGCAGGTGATATGTTGTCTGCAGCAGTTTCAGCAGCTGGGACAGTATTTTGCGGTAGATGGAGGACAGATGCAGGCGGAAGAGGCTTTAACAGCATTTGCAGAAGGACGGGCATTGTGTATACTGGCAGACAGCGATATGGTGCATCAGATGGAATCTTATGGAGAACTGCAGTATCAGATCTGCGCTGTGCCGGACCTCAATGAGGAACTCAAAAGCTGTGCCGGTGCCTATACAGAGCTTGCAGTAGTAAACGGGCTGGGATTTAAGCAGGAACAGGCGGCAGAATTTGCACAATTTCTAAGCTATGATTATGCAGAACATTTATATGAGACTACAGGACATTTTGCAGCCAGAAGGGACATTTCCTATCAGAAACAAGAGTTGTCTGAAATGTATAAAATATATGAACAATCCAAACAATTTCCAAAGCTGCCGGAAACAGAGGATTTGAATCTAAATTTGAACGTATTATTTGCAAATGTAAGAAAAGGTTCGGATATCAGTGCCGAGCTTCAGGGATTTGCCGGGAAAATGGAAATACGCATGAATAAATAAGCTTCTCAACGGTCATACTGTTAAATACAAAACAGATTGTCCGGCGTTTCTATGACGAATGCTGGACAGGACCGGAGAGGAGTTTTTTTATGGGATGGATCATTGCCTTGATTTCAGGTGCCCTGATGAGTATTCAGGGAGTGTTTAATACGGCTCTGACGAAGAGCAGTAGCCAGTGGGTAGCAAACAGCTGGGTGCAGTTTTCGGCATTTATTGTCTGTATAATTGCCTGGTTTTTTACAGGAAGGAAGAGTTTTGGACAGTTGTGGCAGGTAGATAACAAGCTGATGCTCTTGGGTGGTGTGGTCGGTGCATTTATTACAATGACGGTAATTAAGAGCATGGCGGACTTAGGCCCGGCTCGTTCTGTGATGCTGATTGTAGTTTCCCAGTTGATCGTGGCTTATGTCATTGAACTTCTGGGAATCTGGGGAGTAGAAAAGCAGCCATTTGAATTAAGAAAAGCACTTGGAATGCTGCTTTCGATTATTGGAATTATTATTTTTAAGTGGAAATAAGAAAAGTATTGTAATTAAGAAAAATATTAGGTAAAATAGTAATGATAGGTAATTTCCTATTAGGGGATCTCATATTCTTGGATTGGAGAGAATATGATACGTAATATAAAATCTTGGAAATACAACAGCCTTTATTTTCTTGTGGGTTTTGCTATGTTCCTTTTGGCTGCCTGCGGTTCAAAACAACAGACCGGGCTGGAGCTGTCAAAGGATTCTTCTACTGGGACAGCAGTTCGGGCTTCCGATTCGGTAAAGGAAGATGAGTCGGAAGTCGTTCTGGGAACAGAAGCTCAGGATGTACCGGACCATACGCAGCCGGAGACGATTACGGTCTATGTATGCGGAGCTGTGAATCAGCCCGGATTGTATGTGCTGTCTGGAACTGCTCGCATGGCAGAGGCCGTAGAGGCAGCCCAGGGTATGACCGCAGAGGCAGACCGGGATATACTGAATCTGGCACAGTATATGACAGATGGGCAGATGATACGGGTGCCGTTTCTGGGAGAAGGGAACGAAGAGGCTTCTGCTGCCTTTTCCCAAGATTCTTCTGAAGGAAGCGGAGACAACAGGATTGATTTGAATTCGGCGGATTCCCAGGAACTGCAGACCATCCCTGGAATTGGAAAGAGCAAGGCCGATGCAATTATTCAATACCGGGAGGAAAAAGGGAAGTTTGGGAAGATAGAGGATATTATGCAGATTAACGGCATTAAGGAAGCCAGCTTTAAGAAGATGGAGCCCTATATCTGCGTAAGATAAATAGATAAATGCATCGAGGTGGAACAGATATGGCGAAGAAGATTTTGGTAGTAGATGATGAGAAACTGATTGTTAAGGGGATTCGTTACAGTCTGGAACAGGATGATCTGAAAGTAGACTGTGCTTATGATGGGGAAGAGGGCCTGGAAATGGCCAGGAGCCAGAAGTATGATATGATACTTCTGGACTTGATGCTGCCTAAGATAGATGGTATGCAGGTATGCCAGCAGATACGGGAATTTTCAAATGTACCGATCATAATGCTTACAGCCAAAAGTGATGATATGGATAAGATTCTTGGTCTGGAATACGGTGCGGATGATTATGTGACCAAGCCTTTTAACATTCTGGAGCTTAAGGCCAGA
This sequence comes from Lachnospiraceae bacterium, assembly GCA_022791575.1. Lineage (GTDB taxonomy): Bacteria > Bacillota > Clostridia > Lachnospirales > Lachnospiraceae > JAAVZI01. Next base: position 15,188 of record JAAVZI010000026.1, on the reverse strand, counting down.
ATCAAAGCCATTATGCGCAGAAGCGGCCAGTCTGTTCCCCAGGATGAGACGAATCGAAAGCTGGTAGAGGTAAGGGATCTGAAATTAAACTGTGACAGCAGAAGAGTCTACATAGCCGGAAAGGAGATTAATCTGACGGCCAAGGAATTTGATGTACTGGAGCTGCTGGCGCTGAACCCCAATAAAGTATACAGCCGTGAGAACCTGCTGAATCTGGTCTGGGGTTACGAATATCCCGGAGATGTCAGGACTGTGGACGTACATATCCGGCGTCTGCGGGAAAAGATTGAGAAGAATCCAAGTGAGCCGGATTATGTTCACACGAAATGGGGTGTAGGATATTATTTCCAGGATTAAAGTACAGGAAAAGCTACACCATTTAAAAAGTTTCCGGGTTATTATTATCCTTGTAATTCTTGCAGTTACCTTTTTGGTCTGTATTGGGCTTACATATGGTATTTTAACCAATTATGAGGAACGAGCGGTGACTTTTCGGATTACGGATATACGGAAACAATGTGAGACCATTCTGAATCAAATCGGAATCAGCCAGTATATGCAGGAGCCGTCTTCTGAGATTATCAATGCCCAGTTCGTTCAGCTGGCGAATTTTCATGATGGCAGAATTGTAGTGGTGGATGAGGATTTTACTGTAATTAAGGATACGTTTGCCCTGACAGTGGGGAAGACCATGATTGCGCCGGACGTGATTGACTGCTTTCATGGCAAGGAACGCAGCAGTTATGATGCGGATAATAATTATATCCAGCAGGCAGTGCCGGTGAAAGATCCAGTGAATAAGCGGGTCATAGGAGTAGTTGTCATAACAGCTTCTACACAGAGCATTGTAGACAGCCTAGAGATTCTGAATCAGAAGGCCACGGTATTAATTGTATTGATTCTGATCTTATGTGGAACGGTAGCATTCTTTGCTGCACATCAGATGGTCAGGCCGTTTGGAGAAATGGGAAAGAGGATAGAAGTATTATCTGATGGTTTTATTGATGAGAAAATGCAGATGCATAATTATAAAGAACTGGAGATTCTGACCAGTTCGATTAATAAAATGATTGACCGTATGAAGATACTCAATGATACCAGACAGGAGTTTGTATCAAATGTATCTCATGAATTAAAGACTCCTATGACTTCCATTAAGGTGCTGGCTGATTCTCTTTTGATGCAAGAGGATGCGCCAGTGGAAATGTATAAGGAATTTATGACGGATATTGTGGATGAGATTGACAGAGAGAATAAAATAATTGAAGATCTGCTTTCTCTTGTAAAGCTAGATAAGAATTCCAATGATTTAAATATTGCGGCAGTCGATATCAATGAATTTTTAGAGCTTACCCTGAAGCGTCTGCAGCCCATTGCGGCTAAACGCAATATTGAACTGCTTTTAGAAAGCTTTCGTCCGGTGCGGGCTGAAATTGATGAAGTAAAGTTGACGTTAGCTGTGTCTAACCTGGTTGAAAATGCCATTAAATATAATGAGGACAATGGATGGGTACATGTATCCTTGAATGCGGACCATAAGTTCTTCTATATTACAGTATCAGATTCGGGAATCGGTATCCCCAAAGAATCTCAGAGCTTTATCTTTGAGAGGTTTTATCGTGTAGACAAGTCTCATTCACGGGAAATCGGCGGGACCGGCTTGGGTCTGGCAATTACCAGAAATGCGGTGCTTCTCCACCGCGGGACGATACAGGTATCTAGTGAAGAAAATAAGGGAACAACATTTACTGTACGGATACCTTTGAATTATGTAGTATCATAAGTGCAGGAAGAGAGCTTCTTTTTTAAAGGAGGCAATATGAAAAAAATAGCAGCTTATATGCTGATGCTCTGTCTAACCGTTATTTTAGCCGGTTGCTCAGATCGTGAGAAAGAGCAGATTAAAAGCGGATATAAGATTTATTATGTAAACAGTGAAGAAAATAATGTTGTGGTAGAGAGCTATAATCCTGAATCCAGAGATACCGATGATATGATTAAGGCATTTCTGGATAAGCTGGAGGAAAGCGGCGATTCCGCAGAATATAAGGCAGCCAAACCTAAAGATGTAAGACTTCTGGAATATAATCTCAGCGAAGAGAACTTAAGTTTGAAGTTTAATTCTGCCTACGAGAGAATGGATCATACTACAGAGATTTTGATGAGAACTGCCTATGTGCGTACTCTGGTTCAGATTCCGGGTGTGAATTTTGTGGATATTTATGTCGGAGAACGGCCGCTTATGGATTCGAAGGGCAATGCGGTAGGCTTTATGAATGAAGAAACCTTTGTGGATAACAGCGGCAGGCTGATTCATGCTTATCAGGAGGCAGACCTGATTCTTTATTTTGCCAATGAAGAAGGCAGAAAGCTCAAACAGACCATGAAAAGTATTGTCTATGACCGGAATATGCCATTAGAAAAAGTAGTCATTGAGCAGCTGATTAAGGGTCCGTCAGAAGGGAAAGGATTATATCCAACGATTCCTTCTAATACCAGGCTCTTAGGGGTTTCTGTAAAAGACGGAATCTGTTATGTCAATTTTGATGAGGAATTTCTGAAGCTGGAAAATGAAGTACAAGAAAAGGTACAGATCTATTCGGTAGTCAATTCTCTTGCGGAGCTGCCAACTGTCAGTAAGGTTCAGATATCGATTAACGGAATTACGGATCGAGTATTCGTAGATAAGATTAATTTTAATACCGTGTTTGAAAGAAATCTGGATCTGATTGAAAGTGACAGGGAGGGCGAAGAGAGTGAATAGACGTCCATTGTGCCAGGCCGCCCTTTTGACGACACTCGGAATTGCCTTGTACGGCCGGCCTTTTTGGCAGCTGTGTATAGCAGTTCTGGCATATGTGGTGTTTACCGTTCTGGAATTGGAATTATCGTGGAAGAGCCTGGGAATTCCGCCTGGTTCCAGGAAGGTAAAAGTATTGGTTCTGCCGTTGCTGCTGATTCCTTTTTGGCTCTTTGCCGGTTGGCAGAGAATGCAGAAAGCAGCTGTCAGGCTGGTGCCGGCAGAGGAAGAAGAACATGCAGTGATCAGCGGCGTAGTTTATGACAGGCAGAACCAAGAAGACAAAACCATTCTATATCTAAAAGATGTGATCTTAGTCAGTACTCAAAACAATCAGCAGGTTTTTGAGAATCAGCCGGACTATCGGGGAACCTGTATCGCTTATTATAAAGGAAATGCGGATTGTTCTATTGGAAATACCATTCAGGTAAAGGGAACCCTCTCTCCATTCGAAGAAAGTAAAAATCCAGGTCAGTTTGATGCAAAATCTTATTATTGCAGCCAGGGAATTGATTTCTCTCTATTTCAGATAGAAATACTGGGAAATGATCAGCAGGAAGATTGGCTGAGACAGACCTTATATCAAGTCAAAGAGTTTCTCCACCAGAAGCTGGAGCAGCTTTCCGGTAAACATGCGCCGATTCTGCAGGCAATGCTTCTGGGAGAAAAGAGCCAGATGGATAGTGAGATCAAAGAGTTATATCAGAAAAATGGCATTAGCCATGTATTAGTGATTTCCGGGCTTCATTTTTCTCTGCTGGGCATGTGCCTTTATGAATGTCTAAGGCGTTTGGGAGGTTCTTTTGCTGTTGCTGGTATAGCCAGCGCTGCCGTGCTGTTTTTGTATGGTATTATGACCGGATTCGGAGTTTCGTCTGTTCGGGCCTTTCTAATGTTCGGGATCTCAATGGGAGCCGCTATCACAGGAAAAGGATATGACCTGCCATCGGCTCTGGGAGCTTCGGTATTATATCTTCTTTATCGAAATCCCTATGTGCTGTTTCAGACCGGATTTTTATTGTCAGTGGGAGCTATTCTGGGTATTATTGTAGTGCTTCCGGTTTTAAACCTTATATTTGTACCAAATGAGAATGTAAGATTTCAGTCAGTCCGACAGGGAATCCGCTCAGGTATAGCGATCCAGCTTGCCACATTTCCGGTTCTATTATCATCCTTTTATGAATTTTCCCCCTATTCCATTCTCCTGAATTGTATTGTCATTCCATTGCTTACAGTTGTTATATTAGGCGCAGTTACCGCCGTATTGATAAGCGTTCTGCTGCCGCCGCTTGCGGGACTACTCCTTATGCCGTCTCTGTGGATATTGGATTTATATGAAGTGCTGTGCCGGCTGGCCGGTAAGCTGCCAGGCTCGTCTGTCATTACTGGGAAGCCGGAGCCATATAGAGTGTTTGGTTATTATCTGCTGCTTATTGTTATCGCAGGGGCGGCCTATTTGTTCCATCACAAAAGAGCCCTGCAGGCGGGCTATGAAAAAACAGAGAAAGAAACGTATAGAGAACAAATGCAGAGAGAGCAGATACCAAAAGGGCAGATACATATGAAAAAACAAGTGTTTTCTATGGGTAATGCCGGCAGACCTGCTGGAGTAGTTTTCTTTGCAATTCTGGTTTATGTTCTGCTGGTATGGAGAGAGAAAAGTGGGATGGACATCTGTATGCTGGATGTGGGACAGGGCCAGTCGATCTATATTCGCTGCGGCAGTTCAGATATCTTATATGACGGCGGAAGCACAGATATATCCCAAGCCGGCCGTTACCGGATTGCACCTTTTTTAAAAGCATCTGGGGTGGCTCGGCTGGAACTGGTAATTGTATCTCATTTAGATGCAGATCATTATAATGGAATCAGAGAACTGATAGAGGATGAATTGATACAGATTGACTGTCTGCTGCTTCCGGGATTGGAGGAACCAGACGAGAGTTATCAGAAGCTGGTTCGTCTGGCAAAGCAGCAGGGGATCAAGATGCAGACTGTTATGACAAATGACCGGTTAACCATGAATGAGACTCGGTTCCGGGTATTGCATCCTTCTGCCGGCTATCGGGCCGGTAATAAAAATGATACTTCTATCGTTATGGAAATGGAATATAAGGATGTTACCATGCTTCTTACAGGTGATGTGGAAAAGGAAGGGGAAATGAATATGATAAAGGCTGGGATTTTGGCAGATGTGGATATTCTCCAGCTGGCTCATCATGGCTCTGACTCTTCCTCCACGGAAGAGTTTTTGGATATCATACAGCCCCAAATTGCCTTGATTTCCTGTGGAAAGGACAACCGTTACGGACATCCCTCACCGGAGGTGCTACAAAGGCTGGATGAAAGGGGAATCTGTTATTATGTGACTATGAAGGAGGGATGTATTCATATAGCACTGCCTTGACTCCACGAATCATCGTTGATGGCATCTGTCTCCTGCTTGTTCATCATACCAGAAAGCAGGAGACGGATGATTAGTTTGATATGATTTCGGGAACTACTGGTTTGCTTGATGCGGCTGACGGTGCGTTTCTTTTGCAGAAAGAGAAACTTAATATGATTGTCGCATTTGAATTTCATATAATTGAGAATACGTTCAGAAAGTGAGGATGGCGCTGCATCAGCATTTGTCATCGCGCTGATCTTATTTGCCAGTGTTGTAGCCATTAATTGTAGAAAAGCTATGTTGTGGAGCAGTTTATCCTTATATTGAACGGTGTCAATTGCAATTGTAAGAAGGGAACTTATAGCTTCAGCAAGAACATTATCATTACCAGCTACAAATAAATCCATTTCACCAATAATGTAATTTTGCCGCCATTTGAAAGGCTGTAAGCGCTGCCATCGTCATGGATAAATGATATGGAAAGGTGTCCACTTATTACAACTTGGAAATAGTTATAATTTGACACACTTTCACCAGATTCATATTCAATCAGAAAAAAGGAATTTGTAACGAGCGGAGTGTATCAGCATATATACAAGCATTTAGCGCTTTATCAAATTTTGAAGTGTTATATGTTTTTTTCATTTAGAACCTCCGAACAGGACATTTGTCTTGTTGTTTTCTTTTATTATATAATAAAATTATTAGAAAACAATGGTGAGATGAAAATTTATGAATAACGTATTTGAAGAAAAGAGCATTTCAAAAGCGGTATTGAAACTTGGGATACCTGCAATGTTAGGTTTCCTGACAACACTTATTTATAACACGGCAGATACATTGCGAGAATGATAGGAGAGGGCAGGAAAGAAGATTCTGCAAAATGCTTTAACTTTTGTACTTATGCAATGGCAATGTCATTAAGACTGGAATTCCAGGAGCGCTTATTACAGTCATGATGAGTGTGGCCAATATTGTCCTGAATTATTTCATTGGAATTTACGGCTCTGCTGCAGTGGCATCTTATGGTATTGCCTACAAAATAGATATGTTCCCGATTATGTTGTCCGTAGGACTGTCACAGGGAACTGCTCTTTTGGTAGGGTATTGTTATGGACAAAAGAACGAAAAACGGCTTGCTTGTTCTATGCGTCTTGCAACCATATATGGAGTTGTATTAGGGGCGATATTCACGATTGCTCTATTCTTTTTAAACCGCATATTAGCTGGAATATTCTTGGATAATGAAGATCTAATTACGCAGACAGCGTGGTTCTTGCGTTTGTTATGCTTCCATGCCCCTTTATTGGGCGTAATAAATATGGTGACTGCATATTTTCAGGCGCTTGGCAAAGCATTAAATTCATTGATTATCACATTGTTTAGAAATGTTGTTTTATTTATACCTGGAGTTGCGGCACTAAACTATTTCTTTAAGCTGAACGGAGTAATCCTTACACAACTTATTGTTGAGATAATTCTTACGGCGATTTGGCAACATTTTTAACATCACACGTAAATCATTATATCAATGGCATAAGAAAACCTTGCTGATTCAGCTGTGGAAACTGAATATCGGCAAGGTCTTTTTATGCTTATGGCGGTTGCTGTGTCCTATATTTATGGTGGAAAGCAGCAGGTGAAAGTGATATAATCAAAATATGGAAGATATTGACGAATGAACATTGATAAAGGAGTTTAAGTATGGTTAAGGCAGTTATTTTTGATATGTATGAAACTTTAATAACTCATTATGACAGTCCGCTATATTTTGGATTGCAAATAGCACAGGATTTAGGAATACCGGAAAATATATTTCAAGAGTTATGGGGACATACAGATCATGATAGAACAATTGGGAAAATAACCTTAGAAGATGCACTCGAAGATATTATGAGAAAAAGCGGATGTTATTCAAAAGAATTATTAAATTTAGTAGTACAAAAACGAATAGACGCTAAAAACGAGTGTTTTGAACATTTGAATCAAGAAATTATTCCTATGTTGCGTATTCTAAAAGAAAAGCAAATAAAAATAGGATTAATTAGTAATTGTTTTTCAGAAGAAGTAAGTGCGATAAAAAACAGCATTTTATTTCCATATTTTGATGTTAGCTGTTTATCATTTGAACAAGGTATTTCAAAACCCGATAAAGAAATCTATTATCGATGTATGGAAAATCTTCACGTGAATGCTGAAGAATGTTTATATGTAGGTGATGGCGGCAGTCAGGAATTGGAAACTGCAGAAATGTTAGGGATGAAAGCAATTCAGGCGGTATGGTATTTTAAAGAGGGAACACAACAGCCAGTTGGTAGGAAGAATAATTTTTTGCAGGCAGAATCGCCATTAGAAATTATTGACTATCTTCTATAAAGACTATTTCTAGTTGGCTGATTAGAGTGGTAGAGAGGAACGAAGTAATAGTTCTATTTAACTTTTTTGAAAATCTTATTTTGCATGGTTTTAAAAGCTAAAGATTGCGTAAGTAGTATATTGTGCCTTTATTTTTGGAAAAAGATTTTATTGTGTAAAGTTTCAAAAATGTGTTGTTAATTCGTGGGCATTTGAAATTATGAACATATCATAGTTTGATTGTAGGTAATTGCGAAAGTCTGAATCAAAGCGACGATTTTAGACAAAACATACAAAAACGCCGCTCAAAAACGTTTTAAATTCGCTCTGTTTTTGTATGTTTTGCCTAAAATCTGGTTATGAATACTGAGTTTCGCAAATGCCTATAGTTGATTAGGGTGTCAAAAGCCTCTTTAGAAAAAATGCAACGCAAGTATTTGTATTTTTAACGGGCTAAAAGTACAACATATTGTATATGGTTGATATAAAATGACCTTTTGACACCCTAATCCTATAGTTTGATTGTAGATATTTGCGAAACTCTTATTTACTATCAGAGTTTGGGCAATCTATACAAAAATGTAGCGAATTAAAAACGTCTTTGAGCGGAATTTTTGTATAGATTGTTCAAACTCGTCGCCTTGAATACAACTTTTGCAATTACCTAATAGTTTGATTGAATGAAAAGGAGAAATTTATGGATATTATTTTCATTAGAAATCCTTATCCGAAAGATTTCCCTTGTTTAGTCTATTGCGATACTTTTGGGAAGGAAATAGATTTTGTGATAAAACTTACAGCAAGTGACCATTGGGGAGTGTTTTGTGATTTGGATTTTATTTAGAAGATTTAACAGATTCCATTTTGTTGATTAGAGAAGCGAAGATCAATGACCGCCTGTGAGGGGACTTTTGCCCAATGCTTTGAGGTGTCCAGTTCCAGGTACTTGTACCGCCACTGGTCGTATTCCTCTTTGGTAATCTCGCCCCGCTCCAGTTTGGCGGCTTGCTCCTGCCATGCTCCGTTTTGGTGAGCAATTATGGAGATAATGTTTGGAGGGAAATGCGAAAAGTTAGAGAAGTTTATAATAAAGCATTGAAGTATCAGAATGACATCATATGTGTTCTTTTCAAAAAGAATACGGGAAAGAATATAGGAAAATGGAGTAATAGAAATCGTTTCAAGGACAAGGTATAGGACATAGCAAACAGGGGAATTATAAGGATAGAAAATTTTGGTTTCTTGATATTGATTTTACCTATAGAATCGTGTACAATAAAAAAAGGCTGAAAAGAGTTGAGAATTACATGTTATATGAATTTGACCAGAAGTGGCTGCCCGTGCCTATCGAAGAATGCGAACCGGATCAAGGGCTGTTAGGGTGTATTCTACTGGAACAGCTTGAGGAACACAGCCAGAGGTTTGGCATATCCCAGGAGACACTGGATATGTGTTTGTCTAACAGTCTTCTTTACCGCAAGGGTCTGCAGAGTCTGGAAAAGTACAGTTTTAGTATTATTCCTTTGTTTGACAGGGATAGCGGATTTGACGAACGGGATAAGATTGGCATTCTGGTAACCAGAAATATGTGTTTGATTATTATTATTAAAGATGGATGTCATAAGGTAGATAAATATTTTACCGAACTGATAAACCGCGGCTGGGAAAAGAACCAGACGGCTCGGTTTTTATATACCTTTCTTGATGAACTGCTGGAACGGGATGCGGTTCTTCTGGAAAATATGGATTTTCATATTGCCAGAATGGAAGAGAAGCTGGTCAAGGAACGGCCGCCCCGGGATTTTCATAGCGAAATCTTTGCTATGAAACGCAAGCTCTTATTGCTGCGCAGCTATTATGAACAGCTGTTGGAGATAGGAGAACGTATGTACGGAAATGATAATGGAATCCTGGCGGAGAAGGATAGGGAGCAGTTTCGGACCTTTACAGACCGGGTCAGGCGGTTTCGGGATAATGTGATGTTTTTAAAAGAAAGCCTAGTCGAGATTCGAGAGGCTTATGATTCTTATGTGGATTTGAATCTAAATGCGATTATGAAATTTTTTACAGTCAGTACTACGGTGTTTCTGCCGCTGACATTTATGACAGGATGGTATGGAATGAATTTTGAGAATATGCCGGAGCTTGGCTGGCAGTATGGATATCTCCTGTTTTTTGTAATCAGTGTGGTCGTATGTGTAATCATTATGATATATTTTAAGAAGAAAAAGTACCTGTAAGGATATAGACAGAGGAGAATAGCGTATGAAAGAAAAAATGTTGAAAAAGTTTGAGGAATTATACGGTGCCGGAGGTGATATCCGTTTTTATTTTGCTCCTGGGCGTGTGAATCTGATTGGAGAACATACCGATTATAACGGAGGACATGTATTTCCCTGTGCGCTGACTTTGGGAACCTATGCGGTGGTTCGTAAAAGAGAGGATGATGTGCTGCGGTTTTACTCCATGAATTTTGAAAACCGGGATGTGGTCAAAAGCTCTTTAAAAGATCTGGTATTTCAGAGGGCAGCCGGATGGACGAACTATCCCAAGGGAGTGCTCTGGGCATTTACCAGTAAAGGGCATCCGATTGACAAAGGATTGGATATTCTGGTATACGGTAATATTCCCAATGGCTCTGGCCTGTCTTCTTCTGCATCTGTGGAAATCGTGATCGGTGTGATGTTAAAGGATATGTTCGGCTTTGATGTATCTATGACAGATATCGCCCTGCTGGGACAGTATGCAGAAAATAATTATAATGGTGTAAACTGTGGAATTATGGATCAGTTTTCTATTGCGATGGGTAAAAAAGACCATGCTATTTTCTTGGATACCAGTGATCTGTCCTATGAATATGCGCCGATTGTTCTGGCAGGAAAGAAGATTATCATTACTTCCAGCAATAAGAAACGCGGGCTAGGAGATTCCAAATATAATGAGCGGAGAAAAGAATGTGAGACGGCTCTGGTGCAGCTGCAGACGGTGCTGGAGATTTCCAGTCTGGGTGAGCTGACTGAGGAGGCGTTTGAAAATGCCAAAGAAGTCATTAAGTCCCCCATCTGTGTCAGAAGAGCCAGACATGCGGTATATGAGAATCAGCGGACGATCCGGGCAGTGCAGGCTTTAAAAGACCATGACCTGAATCTGTTTGGACAGCTGATGAATGAATCTCACAAATCCCTGCGGGATGACTATGAGGTAACAGGTATCGAACTGGATACTCTAGTAGAGGCTGCCTGGGAGCAGGAAGGGGTTGTAGGTTCCCGTATGACGGGAGCAGGCTTTGGCGGATGTACAGTCAGCATTGTAGAAGAATCGGCAGCAGAGCGGTTTATTGCTGAAGTGGGCAGGAAATATAAGTCAAAGATCGGCTATGAAGCTGATTTCTATGTAGTGGATATCGGTGATGGCGCTCGTAAGTTAGCCTAGTGTACATAGGCATTAATAGTATAAAAAGTCCCATGCGTGGGAGAAATCGGAGGTAGAATATGTATTCATTTGAGGATGTAAAGAAAGAAGATGTACAGGTAGCACAGGCGATTCAGGATGAAGTGGCAAGACAGAACAGCCATATTGAGTTAATCGCTTCTGAAAACTGGGTAAGCCCAGCGGTTATGGCAGCTATGGGAAGTCCATTAACGAATAAGTATGCGGAAGGATATCCGGGAAAGAGATATTATGGCGGGTGCCAGTGTGTAGATGTAGTAGAGAATCTGGCAATTGAGCGCGCAAAAGAACTGTTTGACTGTGATTATGCCAATGTACAGCCACATTCCGGTGCTCAGGCTAATATGGCAGTATTTTTTGCCATGCTGAAACCAGGTGATACAGTTATGGGAATGAATTTAGATCATGGCGGTCATCTGACACATGGCAGTCCAGTTAATATGTCTGGTTCTTATTTCCACATTGTGCCATATGGTGTAAATGATGAAGGATTCATTGATTATGATCAATTAAGGACCATTGCGCTGGAAGCAAAGCCAAAGATGATTATAGCAGGAGCCAGCGCTTATGCCAGAACCATTGATTTTAAGAAATTCAGAGAAGTGGCTGATGAAGTGGGCGCTTATCTGATGGTAGATATGGCGCATATTGCAGGACTGGTAGCAGCGGGGCTTCATCCCTCTCCGATTGGAATTGCGGATGTGGTAACTACAACGACTCATAAGACGCTGCGTGGACCAAGAGGCGGTATGATTCTGGCCAACGAAGAGGCAGCTAAAAAATTCAATTTTAATAAAGCAGTATTTCCTGGAATCCAGGGCGGTCCTTTGATGCATGTGATTGCGGCTAAAGCAGTGTGTTTCAAAGAGGCATTGAGCGAGGAATTTAAAGCTTACCAACAGCAGATTGTTAAAAATGCGCAGGCGCTTGCCAATGGTCTGACCAGCAGGGGGATTTCGCTTGTATCCGGCGGTACGGATAATCATCTGATGCTGGTAGATTTAACTTCGGTGGGCCTGACAGGAAAAGAGACAGAAAAGATGCTGGACGAAGTGCATATTACCTGTAATAAAAATACCATTCCCAATGACCCACAGTCACCGTTTGTTACCAGCGGCGTCCGTCTGGGTACTCCGGCAGTAACTTCCCGCGGAATGAAAGAAGAGGATATGGATGTAATTGCAGAGGCAATTGCCGTGACTATTAAAGAGAAAGAGGCAGGTAAAGAGAAAGCGTATGCTCTTGTAAAGGGTCTGACAGAGAAGTATCCACTTGTATAAGAGAAAGGAGAAGTTTATGACTCCCAAAAAGATTAGCTACAGCAATACAGCAGCTTCTGTCTTGAAAGAATTAGAACGAAGAGGCTTTGAAGGTTATTATTGTGAGGATTCCGAAGAAGCTGTCCAACAGGTATTGTCTCTGATGAAAGAGAATACAACGGCTGCTTCCGGTGGTTCTGTTACACTGGCAGAGACGGGAATCTTGGAGGCGGTAAAGAATGGAAATTATACTTATATAGACCGTATGGCGGCTAAAACTCCAGAAGAGAAGAGAGAAGTCTATGGAAAGACGGTAATGGCAGATTATTATCTAATGAGCAGCAATGCGATCACATTAGACGGCCAGCTGGTAAATATAGATGGCAATGGAAACCGGGTATCCTGTCTGATTACGGGACCGAAAGAGGTGATTGTCGTAGCAGGTATGAATAAATTGGTATCTACTGTGGAAGAAGGGGTTCACCGAGTACAGAATATGGCAGCTCCGCCTAATGGAGTGCGGTTGGGACTGAAAACCCCCTGTGCTATGCTTGGAAAATGCGGTTCCTGTTTTGGTCCCGAATGCATGTGCAGTCAGATTGTAATTACAAGAATGTGTAAAAATAAAAGAATCAAAGTGATTCTGGTTGGAGAAGAATTGGGATTCTGATTGTGGAATGAACAAATAGGGAATGTATGGTGTATATGCCAGCATTCCCTATACCTGATTTAGATGATTGCGAAAATTTGGTTTAAGGCGACGAGTTTGGACAAATTGTCCCCGATTTTATATCGGAGAATTATCTTAATACAAAAATTCCGCTCAAAGACGTTGATTGTACATAAGAAGATACGACATGAGGAGAGACCCACCAAGTGGGAGGAGTCCTGGTGCCAGTACTTGATTCGCTCTGTTTTTGTATGTTTTGCCTAAAATCTGGTTATGAATACTGAGTTTCGCAAATGCCTAATATTATAGTTTTAGGTAATTGCGAAAGTCTGAATCAAAGCGACGATTTTAGACAAAACATACAAAAACGCCGCTCAAGAACGTTTTAAATTCGCTCTGTTTTTGTATGTTTTGTCTAAAATCTGGTTACGAATCATGTGTTTTGCAATTGCCTATTATAGTTTGATAAAAAGGAGAAGGAATATGTTGGATTTAAGTAAGATTCGTGAAGAATTGGATGAATTAGATACACAATTCACACAATTATTGGAGAAACGATTGGAATTATGTAAGGATGTAGCGGAATATAAGATTGAGACTGGAAAGCCGGTACTAGACAGAGAACGGGAAAAAGAGAAAATTGCCAGAGCAGAAGAGCAGGTACAGGGGGACTTTAATAAACAATGCGCTAGGGCATTGTTTGTGCAAATGATGTCCATGAGCAGACGGCTGCAGTATAGCCTGGCTGCTAAAAGCGGATTGGGGATGAAACTGCCGTTTACGGAAGTTGAGGAGCTTTCTAAGGAAAACTGCCGGGTTGTGTACCAGGGCCTTGAAGGCGCTCATACTCAGGCGGCTATGTGGCAATATTTTGGCGAAGAGGTAGAGTGTTACCATGTGAAGCATTGGAATGATGTTATGAAAGATATTGCGGATGGAAAGGCTGATTATGGCGTGCTGCCGATTGAGAATTCAACTGCTGGTTCCGTTATTGATATCTATGACCTGTTGGTAGAGTATGATAATACAATTGTAGCAGAGCAAATTCTGCCGATTCGTCATGCGCTTCTTGCCCTGCCGGGAACTAAGATAGAAGATATTCAAAATGTCTATTCCCATCCCCAAGCATTGATGCAGTCTGCAGGATATCTGAATGCCCATTGCTGGCAGCAGCATGAAATGTTGAATACAGCGATTGCGGCTCAAAAAATCGTGGAAGATGGTGATAAGACCCAGGCAGCAGTGGCAGGCAGCTATGCAGCCAAAGTACATAACTTGGAAGTACTTGCGGATGAAATTAATGATCAAAGTGTGAATTCTACCCGGTTTATTGTAGTGACCAAGAAAAAGATTTATCGTAAACATGCATCCAAAGTCAGTATTTGTTTTGAGCTGCCTCATGAAAAAGGAACTTTATATAATATTTTGGCAAATATTATCTACAACGATTTAAATATGACTAAGATTGAGTCCAGACCACTGGGAGACCGCAACTGGGAATACCGCTTTTTTATTGATTTTGAAGGGAATCTGAATGAAGATGCAGTGAAAAATGCGCTGACAGCAATTGATAGCGAAGCGATTAATCTCAAAATACTAGGTAATTATTGAGTTCGAGTAAACAAAAATACTTAGTAAATCCAGTGTTTATGCGGGTTTGCGGGCTTTGGAAAGGTCTTTTGATAACAAATTGATAACAGTCGTTTGAATGCGATTATTCTTACTGGCAAGTGGTTTGTTGGTGGGAGAATGATTTGCAAGAGGTTTGAATGGCTGTAATAAATCCATATTAGACGCCCTTAGCTGTGGGTAGGAACTCATGGCTAAGGGCGTTTTTTGTCGTACTTGTCAATCGGTTTTCAGTTTGTCCTTGAACGCTTCGACTAAGGCATCGCTCAATTCCTCAGAGGGAACTTTCGCTCAATGCTGCGAATTATCAAACTTTGGGTAATTGTACCGCCACTGGTCGTAATCTTCCATGCTGATTTCCTCGGCAGAGAGCTTGTCTGCCTGCTCTTAGAAAATATTTTGTCCACTTTAATATTCCTCCGTTTTTTAGACGTTTCATTTCCATCATAATATCCGCACCACATGCACATCTCTACAAATTCCCAATTTATATAATTCTAAGAACTGGGATTTAATGCATTATCATATCCTCTATTATATCAATTGTTAAACCACTTGTATCAATACAATTTCCTAAAGAAGAGAAAAACGATAAGGATTTTAAACTTATTTCAAGCCATTCATTTGTTCTCCATT
>JAAVZI010000025.1 GCA_022791575.1 Lachnospiraceae bacterium | reverse complement strand
GGCTAATCTCTATGCTGGACTATTACACCGCAAGATGTGTTACATGTTAAGTTGATTGAACCGCCGTGTACCGAACGGTACGCACGGTGGTGTGAGAGGTCGGAAATTTCTCAATTAGAGAAATTTCCTCCTACTCGATTATTTTTATATTACATGATTACTGCTGGCCAGCCATCTGTCTTTCCTGGGCCTCGATCATTTTCTTAACCATTCCACCGCCGATGCTTCCGGCCTCTCTGGATGTTAAGTCGCCATTATAACCCTCTTTTAAGTTTACACCCAGTTCAGATGCAACCTCCATTTTAAAACGGTTCATAGCTCCCTTTGCCTCAGGTACATTTACTGTGTTATTCTTGCTGTTAGACATAGCAATTCACCTCCATAATATTTTCGTTGATGAAAAAGTTATCTTCAAACTTCTTCCTTAACAGAAAAACGTGTTTGTCACTCTTTTCTGCTACGGTGATTTATCACCGTAATGATATTATGTCCGCTATGTCTCAGGATATGTTGGCAATTTCTGCCACTTTACTTACTTAGAAAATGCAAAAAGCGCCTGGTCAATCTCTGCGAATTCTCCGCTGTCAGGAACATATCTGCTGCCCGTCCGCTTCAATGTCAAAGTGTACTCTTCTTCCTTTAATGTCTCGTAGGTTCCTTCGGCAAATGCTTTTTCGTATTCCTTAACCAATTGGGATAGATATTCATCCTGATACTGCTCTTCTGATAATTTCAGATATTCTCCGTCTTCCGTCTTTTGCCGAAAACTTTCAGCAAATTTCTTCTCATTCAATATTTTATAAAATGCAATCGGTCGCACTCGGACGGTAACCACCCGATTCTCTCCCTGCTTTTTCGAACCTGCCGCCTCATATTCGACATAATCATAAACCATGCGCACAAATTCATCCAGCTTCTGCTGGCCTTCTTTTGATAAACTTGTAATCCCAAAATATTGTTGAAATACCTCTGCCTGCTGTTCCATCCCTTCTTCATAAGCTTGGGCAATTTCTTTGGAATCTGCGCCAGTCAGTTCACTATAATCTTCAAACTCTTCTTTATACATGGCATCCAAAGCAGCTTCTGCATATTCCTCGGCCGGAAAGGATAGCAGCTGATATCCTACGAATATAGCTGCAGCCAGAATCAAGACTGTTCCGACTCCGATGATCCATTTCTTCATATGTGCTTATTCTCCATCTCTGTATATAATATCCTGTTTGACTTTTTCAGCGCATTCATGACCCATTAAGGCTTCAATCAAAGCCAAAGCAAAGGGAATTGCGGTTCCCATTCCGCGGCTGGTGATGACATTTCCATCTCTAACGACTTCCTCCCTGACCACTTCTGCACCTGTCAGCTTCTCTTCAAAACTAGGATATGCAATCGCCTTTTTTCCCTCTAAAATTCCCTGTGCAGCCAGAACAGAAGGTGCTGCGCAGATGGCAGTTACATATTTTCCTTCCTTATGAAAACGTTTAACAATATCAGTAACCCCTTTATGCTCTCCTAAATGCAACATTCCAGGCATTCCTCCAGGAAGTATTACCATATCCGCGTGATCTGCTACATGTTCATCGAACATACGATCTGCTTTGATCTCAACTTTATGGGAACTGATAATATGTTCTCTTCCATTAATAGATACTGTCAGAACCTCAATACCTGCGCGCCTTAATAAATCTACTGGTGTCAGCGCTTCCACCATCTCACATCCATCTGCCAGAAATACTACTGCTTTTTTCATATTATGTATCCTCCTGTTTTCTTCTTAATAAACTTCTCTTTTTACTTCTGCTTTCTAAGGTAAGATGCAGCTGCTATTGATTATATAGTATAAACTTTCATCTATTATTTTGCAACTAAAATAAACAGGTTTTATAAAAAACGACAGGAAGAACTTCCGTATTGGGAATTCTTCCTGTCGTCATTACTGAAATACGAATTATTTACAGCGGAAGCTTGCACATTCTGTCTGAGAACAGTTGCATGCATCTCTTCCTGCAATCCCGATATGCTCTGCATCACAGCGGCAATCTTCATTATATATACAGTTCGCCACATCGCAGGCTATATTGGTTGGCTTAACAGCGGATTCCATAGAACTGATTCCCGCCTCACCCTTCTGCTCTGCAAAGCTCTTGCAGCAGGTATCCTCTGTCATCCTGGCAGTCGAACCTTCTACATGAATGTTGTCCCTGCAGCAGGAATTTTCCTTATTATAGGTACAATTACATACAGAACAATCTAAATTAGTCATCACAATACCTCCTGTACAATTTCTTCAGAACTATTGTGTCCGAATCTAATTTATTTATTCTCATCGACTTCAATTTTACGAATTTCTTTTGTGCGGATTTCTTGGCAGATTGCAGCAATAAATTCAGAAAGCGGCTTTTGTCCTTCATCGCCGAGGAATCTGCTGCGTACGGATACTACGCCTTCCTCCTCTTCCTTCTGGCCCACAACCAGCATATAGGGAATCCGATTGGTTCTTGCTTCACGGATTTTATAACCGATTTTTTCGCTACGGTTATCTACTGTGACTAAAATGCCGTTTTTCTTACATTCTTTTTCTACTGCTTTGGCATAATCCTGATATTTTTCGGAAATAGGAAGAATACGTACCTGTTCTGGACAAAGCCAGGTCGGAAACATTCCTTCGTATTTCTCAATTAACCAAGCAAGCGTTCTCTCATAGCAGCCCATAGAGGTTCTGTGTATAATATAAGGACGTTTCTTTTCACCGTCTTTATCCACGAAATACATATCAAACTGTTCTGCCAGCAGAGCGTCCCATTGAATTGTAATCATGGTATCCTCTTTGCCATATACGTTCTTAGCCTGAATATCTACTTTAGGTCCATAAAATGCCGCTTCTCCGACGGCTTCTTCAAATGGAATCTTCAATTCCGTTAGAATCTGACGAATATTGTTCTGAGTCTCCTCCCAAACCTCTGGCTCACCAATGTATTTCTCCTTATTTTCTGGGTCCCATTTGGACAGACGGTACGTAACATCTTCTTCTACGCCAAGCGTCCTTAAACAATAGCTGGCCAGTGCCAGGCAGCCTTTAAACTCATCGTACATTTGTTCGGGTGTTACAATCAGATGGCCTTCGGATATGGTAAACTGACGGACCCGGGTCAATCCATGCATTTCACCAGACTCTTCATTTCGGAATAAGGTTGATGTCTCTCCATAGCGCAGAGGCAGATCCCGATAGGATTTCTGACTTGCTTTATAAATATAATACTGGAATGGACAGGTCATAGGACGCAGGGCAAATACTTCCTTATCCTTTTCCTCATCGCCCATAATAAACATCCCATCTGTATAGTGGTCCCAGTGGCCGGAAATCTTATATAGATCGCTTTTGGCCATTAAAGGAGTCTTTGTCCTGACATAGCCCCATTCATTATCCTCCAGATCTTCAATCCAGCGCTGCATCGTCTGAATGATCTTGGCTCCTTTAGGCATCAGCAGCGGAAGACCCTGGCCAATGACATCAACAGTCGTAAACAACTCCATCTCCCGGCCCAGCTTGTTATGATCCCGCTTCTTAATATTTTCCAGATATTCCAGATATTCATTTAATTCTTCTTTTTTGGTAAATGCCGTACCATAAATCCGGGTCAGCATCTGGTTTTTCTCGCTTCCGCGCCAGTAAGCACCAGAGGACGATATCAGCTTAAATGCTTTGATTCCCTTGGTACTCATCAAATGCGGACCAGCGCACAGATCGGTAAATTCCCCTTGACTATAGAAAGAGATCTCGACATCCTCTGGAAGATCCTGTATTAATTCTACCTTATAAGGCTCATTTCGGTCCTTCATAAACTGAATAGCTTCTTCTCTTGGCAGAGTAAATCGTTTTAGCTCAGCACCTTCCTTGATGATTTTTTTCATTTCTTTTTCAATCTGATCCAAATCTTCTCTGGTAAATGACTGACATTCAAAATCATAGTAAAAACCGGTGTCAATGGACGGACCAATCGCCAGCTTGGCTTCTGGATACAAACGCTTGACAGCTTCTGCCAAAATGTGCGATGTGGTATGACGAAGAGCTGCCAATCCTTCCTGCTCCTTCGCAGTCAGGATATTCAGCTGCACGTCTTCCTCTACCATGGTTCGCAGGTCTACGGCTTCTCCGTTGATTTCACCGGCACACGCCATTCTTGCCAGTCCTTCGCTGATATCTTTAGCAATATCAATGACTGACATGGGCTGTGCATATTCTTTTTGACTACCGTCTTTTAATGTAATAATCATAGTTAGGTTCTCCTTTTCTTTTCGTTTCATACTTTAGGTAATTGCAAAAGTCATATTGAAAGCGACGATTTTAGACAAAACATACAAAAACGCCGCTCAAAGACGTTTTTGATTCGCTCTGTTTTTGTATGTTTTGCCTAAAATCTGGTTACGAATCATGAGTTTCGCAAATATCTATCGTTTCATACTTTTTAGGCAATTGAGAAAGTTGTATTCAAGGCGACGAGTTTGAAATATGGGTTACGCAAATGTCTATCGTTTCATACTTTTACAGCACTGAATTAATGTTCGAACATATGCAACGCTGTATCAGCTATATTTTAACAACAAATAGTCCCTCTCTTGTATATCCATACAAGAAAGGGACGAGTGCTCATTTTACCCGCGGTTCCACCCTGCTTCTTTGCTTTCAATCGCAAAACCACTTTATTGGCTGTAACGGTGCCGCCGGACCGGATTGGGGCCACTCCGAGGTAGTTTTCAGATGGTTCCCGCTAAGGCACTTCCAGCATATATGCCTCTCTCTGAAGCTTTCCGCATCTTACTCTTCTCATCAACGTATTTTCAATATTATTTGGAATTCCAATTACGTTGCCACAATTATAGCTCACTATTGACTGGTTGTCAATGAAAAATTTTTTATTTATTGGTATATTCTGATTTTTATGGGCAATACTATTTTCGAAGACGAAAGATAAGATAAATACTTATCCTCCCCTATAAAATCCCCATTGCCCGTACTATATCGTCGTGCTTTGGGGATTTTCTTGTTTCTAATTCTTAAATGATTTTCTGGTGGCTGCCTTTCCACGGTCCGTTCCGGTAGAAATATAAGGACAGCACCGTAGCCGTTGTCCATCCAATTGGCCAGGCACACCAGATTCCGGTACTGCCGAATTCTTTCGCCAATATCAATGCCAACATAACTCTTAGAATTAAATCCGTAAAAGTAGCCGTCATAAAGGCTTTCATCAATCCTGCACCCCTTAGAATGCCATCCGCTGTCAGCTTTACCGATATAATCAGATAAAAGGGCGCTACAATCCAGAGAAATGCGGTTCCAGAAGAAAGTGCAGCTTCGGAAGGCTGATTCATAAAGAAACCCACCAGAATACGGCCAAAGAGCAGGTAAATCAGAATAATCGGCACACAGATGACCCATACCATCTTTACACCAGCTCGGAAACCAGCCCGAATTCTGGGCAGAATTCCAGCACCGATATTTTGTGCGGTATAATTGGAGATTCCATTTCCCAATGTGGTAAAGGAAGTAATGACCAGATTATTCAGCTTAACGGCCGCTGCATATCCGGCAATGACTGGCGCACCAAAGCCATTAATGACTCCCTGAATCATAATATTTCCCACCGAAATAAAACTCTGCTGCAGAATACTAGGAACAGCAATTCTGGCAATCTTTCCCAGAAGCCGCCAGGAGAAAAACACCGCACCTTCTGTCTGTATAGCGGAAAGCCGTTTCATGACTACGGTAATTGCCAGCACACAGCTGATCCCCTGACACAAGAACGTTGCCCAAGCCACACCCGATACGCCCATATCAAACAGAGATACAAACAGAATGTCCACCAATATATTGGAGGTCGAGGAAAACGCTAGAAAATAAAATGGAGTTTTCGAATCTCCCAAGGCAGAGAAAATACCAGTGGCAATATTATAAAAGAACAAAAAGGGAAGTCCCCATATATAAATGTCCAAATAGAGCTGGGAATCCTGAAAAATATCTTCTGGAGTATGAATCCAAGAAAGCATCTGTGAACTTCCTAAAATACCAAATAACATCAATATAGCACAGAGAACAGCACTGGCACTCATGGTAGTGTAGACAGAGCTTTTCATATCCCTGTAATTCTTTGCACCAAAAAACTGCGAAACAATGACCGAACAGCCAATATTACAGCCAAAGGCAAAAGCAATAAATATCAGTGTAATTTCATAGCTGTTGCCTACAGCAGCCAGTGCATTCTCACCAATACATTTGCCTGCTACCAGACTGTCCGCAATATTATAAAGCTGCTGAAATAGAATACTGCCAAACAATGGCAGACAAAACTTCCACAGCACAGTTTCTGGTTTTCCTACCGTCAAATCCTTATTCATATTCTTCATCCTTTTCTTTTTTATCTGATCTTATTATAATTTCTTTTTTGTAATAAGTAAAATAGATAGTTGATATTTCTACCATATCATTTTAATATAATAAAGTCAGATACCTCTAAGGAATTGTAAGTAAATCATTTTAAAGAATCATTTCAAATATAATCTTGTTTCCTTCCCTCCAGGCTGTCAAAGTTCCATCATGCAGTTCCACAATTCTTCTGGAAATAGCAAGGCCAAGGCCAGAACTTCCACTGTCGCTTCGGGAATGGTCCCCTTTATAACATCGTTCAAACAAATTTTCGATTTCGATATCCAGCGCTTCTTCTATCTCATTTGAAATGGTCAAGCAAAAACGTTGTATGTCTTGCGATTGCTGAATCTGAGAATTAATTTCTACTCTACCACCACTCTTTGTATATTTCCTAGCATTATCTAACAGATTCTGTATCGCACGTGCTAATCGTTCGATATCTGCTTTTAGAAAGTACGGCGTATCCGCAAGGTTTTTCTGGACTGAAAGTCCTATTGTTTGATATAATACCGAATACTCTTCTGCCATATGCCAAAGTAGAGAAGATAAATCCACCGGTTCCCGTCTTAGAATGACATCTTCACTGTCTAACTTCGTCAGTTCAAACAATTCATTGATTAATTGGTTCAGTCCCTGCAGCCTACGCTCTACCACACTCATATATTCCTGATATACCTGCGGATTTTGTTCTGATCCCTGTTTTAGCAGCTCTACATATCCAATGACAGAAGTCAGCGGACTACGCAGATCATGGGAAACGTTGGTAATCAATTCTCTTTTTTGCTTCTCAATCTGCTTTTCCCGCTGCTCTTTCTTATACAGTTTTTCCGACATATGATTCATACTGATACAAAGATCCGCCAATTCATCTTCTCCATATACTTCTAAAGTTCTCCCAAAACCTTCCTGTTCTATCTTTTTCATTTCTTTGGATAAAAGCTGAATATATTTAATTTTCTTCTTGGTAATACAAGAAAAGACTACTGCGAATACCAACACCAGAACTGCCAATAACAGATAAACCGCATGATATTGTACAAATAATCCTGGCACGGTGTCAAAAAAACTGTTTAAATCAGTTATGCTCAGTATATATCCAAGTGCCCAGAATATTGCATATATAACCAAAAGCACTGCCATAGAAGAAACCAGTACTGCTTTCAGATAATAAGAAGTCAGGCTGCGTTTCCGGTCTTTCCAGAACCACCTAACAATCAAAACGAACACCAGTATGGCCAGCAGATAAAACAAACCATGCACAATTCGGCCAACCCAAAGGGAAGCATCTATAAGAATATAGTTACTGATAAAACTTCCTTCTGTGATTAAAAACATTCCAGCCAACAGCCCTGCAATACAACCACTGCCCCAGTTTAAAATGCGTCTTTCTTTCATACCTTATACCCTCTGCCCCAGACGGTTTGAATATACTCTGCATTCTCATGTTCTGTTTCCCGCAGCTTATTTCTAAGATTGGATATATGCATCATAACTGTATTTTCAGCATGGTAAAATGGCTCTTTCCAAACATGTTCATAGATCTGGGTCATGGACAAGACATTTCCCTTATTATACATCAAATACTCCAGAATCTCATATTCCTTTGCTGTCAGAGAAACCTCTTTTCCATTGACCCACACCTGCCGTTTCCGCGTATCCAACTGCAGTTCTTTATGTGAAAGCATACTGGATTCAGACTGGCTGCCGCCATATTGATAATAACGGCGAAGCTGTGCCTTAATACGGGTTACCAGCTGAACAGGATGAAATGGCTTGGTAATATAGTCATCTCCGCCAGCCATCAACCCCTGTACGATATCCATATCTTCTGCCTTTGCAGACATAAAAATAATCGGTATCCTAGTACTTTCTCTGATTTTCATACAAGCCTCTATTCCATCCATCCCTGGCATCATCACATCCAGCAGAATCAGAGAAATCCGGTAATCCTTTAATAATTCCAAAGCGGAAACGGCGCTACTACATTTCAAAAACCGATATCCTTCATTTCCCAGATAAATCCCTATCATATTGCGGATATCCTTATCATCATCCACAATTAGAATATAATCCTCCATCTAATCCCCTGCTTTCCTGTATTTTCGCAGCCTCTGACTTCATTACCAGAACATAGGCCGGCGGAATATTGCGTAATTCTCTCTGGCAGCCCACTAGTTCAAAATACTTTTTAAATAATTTCTGTTTCACCATACTGTATTGAAAAGTAATAAAGGAACCTTTCTTTCCCAGAACCTGCTGAGTACTAATAAAGATCTTTGTGCTGACCTCTTTGGGCAATGTGGTAAAAGGAAGACCAGATACAATATAATCCGCATGAGTTAAGCCAAATTTCTTAAGAAACGTTTCTACATGTTCTGCACTGCCCTGAATCACATGCACATTAATTTTCTTCCCATACTGTTCCCGCAGCTGCCGACAGAATTCTGCGTTCTGTTCGATCAAAAACAGCAGTGTTTCTCTCTTCTTTCTCTTTATCAATTCTTTGGTAAAAGACCCCGTTCCCGGTCCGAATTCCACAATACAACGGGCAGCAGCAAAATCAATCATATCAATAATCTCCTTTTTATGCAATTCTTATTGCTTTGTTTCAATGAGATTATAGATTCTATTTATAAAGCAGCCTCTGTAAAAACTATAAAGATTTCTTTAGATTTATCTCTATAAGCATTGACATTCTCCCCAATCTTAAGTATAATTCCCTTCATAACTATATAAATATGATATAATTATTTCTCATTACAAATTATTTTTATATATCACACCTTCGGTTAAAACCAACTAGATTACAAGAACGCAAGAGGAACGATCCCTATGTTT
The DNA here is from genome assembly GCA_022791575.1 of Lachnospiraceae bacterium. GTDB lineage: Bacteria > Bacillota > Clostridia > Lachnospirales > Lachnospiraceae > JAAVZI01. The sequence continues at coordinate 47,852 of JAAVZI010000025.1, read as the reverse complement.
CACATTAATTATGAATATTATAAAATCTTTTATTACGCTGCAAAATGCCAGAACCTGACCCAGGCAGCCCAGCTTCTAGGCAACAGCCAGCCCAATCTTTCCAGGACTCTAAAGCTTTTGGAAAACCAGTTGGGCATTTCCTTACTAATCCGTTCAAATCGCGGAATCCGTCTGACTCCAGAAGGAGAAAAACTATTTGCCCATGTTTCGATCGCTGTAGAACACTTACAGACTGCAGAAAAAGAATTGCAAAAGCTGCAAAAGCTTGAAGATGGTATCGTAGCAATCGGCACCAGCGAAACTGCCATGCATATGCTCCTGCTACCGATTCTTAATCAATATAAGAAAAAATATCCAGGAATTAAAATCCGCATTTCCAATCATCTGATCGGTCAGGCTGTCCAGGCACTAACCAACGGAGACGTAGACTTTGCCGTAGTTGCAACTCCGGCAGATATCCGTCCGCCGCTTCACCAGATTCCGGTTCTTTCCTTTCAGGATATTTTAATCGGCGGCCCTTCCTACAGTCACTTAGCCAAAGTACCTGTTTCCCTAAAGGATTTATCGGCCTGCCCGCTGGTCTGTCTGGGAGAGCACACCATGACCTATCGATTTTACCATGATTTCTACAGCCGTCAGGGACTTTCCTTGAAGCCAGAACTAGAAGCAGCAACGACAGACCAGATCCTGCCCATGATAAGAAACGATCTAGGTATCGGTTTTTTACCAGAAATATTCGCCAAGGAAGCTCTGGAAAAATCCGAAATATGCCAAATCCAATTAAAGGAATCCATTCCCAGCCGGCAGATCTGTTTTATTGAAAATCAGAATTATCCCCTCAGTGCTGCTGCCCAGGAGCTGAAAGAGATGCTCTGCTGCCCATCCTCTTGCGGATGATTGCAAAACAAATCAAATGTGCTGCAAAAGTCAGAATCCAGCTGGCCGGATAGGTCAGATACAAAGAAGTTACTGAATGAAACGTCTCCATTCTAAAAAATGTAAAAATCCATATTAGCCGCAATCCACAGGCTCCCACCAAAGATACCAGCATAGGTACGACCGAATGTCCCAGCCCCCGCAGAGAACCCACTATGGTATCCATCATACCACACAGAGCATAAGTCCGGCAGATCACCTGCAGCCGCTTCATGCCTGCCGCTGCAACTGCACTACTCTTGGTATAAATTCCCAACAAAGGTGTTCCGCATAGAACCGCCGCATTTCCAAGTACAAGGCCCACTACAATTACACAACATTCTGCTGTATATAGAATTCGGTTAATTCTCTCCGTTTTGCCGGCTCCCATATTCTGGCTGGTAAAGGAGATCGCCGATTGGTGAAAAGCGTTCATAGATACATATACAAAACCTTCGATATTGGCAGCTGCTGAATTCCCAGCCACAGTAATTGAGCCAAAGGAATTCACAGACGACTGGATAATGACATTGGACAGAGAAAACAGTATCCCCTGAAAACTGGCCGGAAGCCCAATCTGCACAATCTTACAGAATTTATTCCGATTCACTTTCAGCTTTCTTAATTCCAGATGAATACCGCCTTCTTCTCTTCTCATACAACGGATAATCAAAACCGCTGAAATGCATTGAGATATGACAGTTGCAAGGCCGACACCCGCTACATCCATATGAAATAAAATAACAAAAATCAAATTTAAAATTACATTGACAACGCCTGCTGAAAACAAATAGTATAACGGCCTTCTAGTATCTCCCACTGCCCGCAATATTGCACTTCCGAAATTATAGATCATAGTAGCGGTCATTCCCAGAAAATAAATTCTTAGATAGACTACTGCCAGATTCCGCACATCCTCCGGTGTCTGCATCCAGATTAAAATCTGTCTGGCTCCTGCGCAGCCAATCATAGTTAAAAAAATGCCACTAAAAAGGCTTAACGTCATTGCCGTATGTACCGTTTCCTTTAAATCCCGGTTTTGCTTTGCGCCATAATAACGGGCTACCAGCACATTCGCCCCAATAGAAAGTCCCATAAAAAAATTGGTCAGCAAATTAATCAGCGAAGTGTTCGAGCCGACTGCCGCAAGGGAATTATCTCCTGCATATCTGCCGACTACTACGATATCCGCAGCGTTAAAGAGCAGCTGCAGGATAGACGAACACATAAGTGGCAGTGCGAATTTCAGCATTTTTCCCAAAATGGGACCATGGCACATATCTATTTCATAGTTTGGTTTCTGCGACATATTGGGGCATCCTTTCTTTGTCAATAACGAATAGATGATTAGTCCAGAATTTCTGCATAACTTTGAAGGAGTGTCATGAACTGGACTCTCTTTGCTATCATGGTAGTTAGAATCTGTTTTGCTTCTTGTGCATTTTTCTGTCGTACCGCATGCTTTAGCCCTGTCATACTTCGTCCCCAATGAAATCCCAGTTCTGCGGATCTTTGCTCCATCCGCCGCAGGATCATGTATGCAGCTTCCCATTGGCCACGGTTAACTGCCTGGCCAAATCTCATAAAATCATAGCTCTTTAAGAAGTGATAAAGCTCGCTTAAATAATAATCTCTTCTATCTGCTTCTGATTCCTGGATCTCTTTATATGGAGAAGATAACAAATCTACTCCTAGTCTGGACAATTCTTCTATTATTTTTTGTGTCTGATTCATAAGTATGTTCTCCGTATTTTACAAGTATTTTGTAAAAGCGAAAGCTTATTATGACTCTTCCAAAGTGGAGTTTCATAACCACATTTCCGAAATCAAAAAGTGTAAAGCCTTCTATCATATCCCTTTCACAGACTTTACACTTCTATAAATCATAGATTTCCGTTCTATGGTGCTGATGCTCCTTCTGAAGATACTGCCCCACCAGTAACTGTACTCCCATCCGGCGCAATCTCTTCGTTAAGCAGTTCTACATCTAATCCTGATAAATATTCCAATATTGGATCTACATTGACCGTACTGCCGTCGGTATTCTGACGGGAACGTTCGATTTCCTCTTGCTTTTTTGCTTCAGCTTCTTCAGCGGCCCTCTCCTGCTGTGCCTTGTCATATACCATCCAGCCGATACCGCCTGCACAGGCTGCAATAACCAGGACAATCATTAGGATCGCTGTTCTCTTCTGCTGTTTTTTCTTTTTCAGCAGTTCTTCCTGCTGTCTTCTGTTTAATTTCTTCTGACTCATGTGTATCTGATCCTCTTTCCTTATTCTTACAGACATTCATAACAGCCATAGCGCTACAAATATCCGTTCACATCCTTTTGGTATAATCTAGTATACAACAAGATAGAGGCCAGAGTCAAGAAAAAAGCAGATCAGTCCGTTCACGGCTTACACTGAGATAATAATTCCGCCGTCATTGGCGTACATTGTGCTGATTCCCGCCGTATCCATAATAAAAATCTTTTCGAAAATTCCGCTTTCCTCTAGTTTCTTTTTAGCCCTCATAGCGCGCTCGTGGCAGTTGCAATGAGACAGTGCAAGCCACTTTCGTCCGCTTTTCCGGCCTTCAGCCATTGCATATTCCAACATTTTACCTACAGCCTTCTCCATTCCCCTGCACTGATCCAACTGGGCAATCGTCCCCTCTCTGGTTCCCTGCATAATCGGTTTAATATTCAACGCCATAGCGAGAATCGCTTTCAGTCCGGTTAAACGTCCATTTTTACGTAACGTATCAAGAGTCTCTAATACAAAGTAGGTCTGGTGCTCTTTAAGAAATGCCTCTACTTTCTTTACAACATCTTCAAAAGAACAGCCCTCCTCCTCTAATTTCTGAATCTGTAACGCTGCCAGTGTCTCTCCTGCAGAAGCAGAACGGGAATTAAATACATGAACGTTTGCACCTTTATGTTCCTCCAGAAATAATTCCTTTCCCAGCCTGGCACTATTATAAGATCCGCTGAGCTGTTCAGATAAGGTTACCACATAGATATGCTCTGCGCCACATTCCATGGCCTGCTTATACTGCTCCGGCGACGGACAGGCCGATTTCGGACAATTATCACTATTTCTCACCAGTTCCAGAAACTGAGCCTGATCAAAGGTCTCATCATCTACGATAATTTTATCATCTATTTGTAACTCCAGCGGTACTGACTGAAATACTTCATTCTGTTTCATTTCTTTTGTAAAATCTCCACAGCTGTCTACTATAATTCGATACTTCATCATTTTTACCCTCCAGTTTGGCAGCATCTAAACCAGATTCTGTTCTATTAAGACTTTATTATGTTTGATAACTATTTTTGCATATAGTTTTGATTACTACTTTTTATTATAGTAATATTCTATCATACATCCATATATTTGAAAAGTACTTTTTACAGTTCTTTTTTCCGCCGACCTTAGGGAAGAACACTTACCTTGACTGTCCACCAATCTTAAGATAGGGGGGCAATCTTTTACCATCCATTTATCTTTTTATTTTGTCCAGCAAATCTGCTTCTATACTTCGTTACACGAATTCCGTAACATGAGCAGAAAGAAAGCAGCTCTTCAGCTATGAATCATTTCCAATAAACCCAGCTCAAACATTCCTACTCTGTCAAATAAAAATAAATCATATAGAAAAAAAGACATCCATCAGCTTCTGGACTGCCAGCTGGTCCGCACTCCCCATCAGTTCCCGGGCAGAATGCATCGCCAGCAGTGGTACTCCTAAATCAATAATATTCGTTGGAATTAACGCCCCTGCTATAGCGCCAAGCGTACTTCCTCCGCCTCCGCCAGAACGATTTACCGACTTCTGATAGGCCGCACCGCCCTTTTCACACATCTGCTGCACAATGGCAATTGCTTCACAGTCCGTAGCATAAGACTGCGAACATGCCTCTTTGATACATACACCCTTTCCAAGAACTGGCTTATTGGTTACATCATACTTCCCGCCATAATTAGGATGGAATCCATGAGCAACATCCACCGATAACAACAATGCCTCTGACAAACTTTCCAGAAAAACCGTACGGCTGATCCCCAATGAATCATAGATTTTTTCCAATACCATCGGAAGCAGAACCGAACCAGCCCCCTGCTTTGTACTGCTTCCCACCTCCTCATGATCAAAAATCACTGCCATATTAATCCCTTTCAGTCGTTCCTGCGATATCACAGACTGCAAAATTGCATAGGAAGAAGTCAGGTTATCCAGCCTTGGCGCAGAAATAAATTCCTTTCCATACCCTACAAACATCGGTTCATCCATATTATAAATACTTAATTCAAAATCTAGTATGTCCTCTTTTTCTACCTGCAGCAATTGCGCAAGACTTTCCATAAAAAATTCCGATTTTTTCTTTTCACAGTCCTGATTCTTATGCTGCTCCTCGTTCTCTTTCAAATCAATGCCAAAAATCGGCAGCATATCCGTCTGAAGATCCAGTTCTATCCCTTTATTAATCTCCCGATTAATATGAACAGCCAAATTAGGAATGGTCAAAACCGGACGTTGATAATCTACATATCGAATCTCTGGTTTCAAAACATCTTTGCTTCTCAAAGCCACCCGGCCAGATACCGATAACGGACGGTCCAGCCAAGTATTACGAATAGCTCCGCCGTACATCTCCACATTTAACTTCTGATATCCCTCCTCTGTCATCTCCGGATGCGTCTTAATCCGCAGACCCGGAAAATCTCCATGAGAGGCCGCAATACGAAGAGGCTGCCGATAATAAACTTTCTTCCCAACAGTAAAAGCAATCAACGCAGAACCATGATGTACCATATAATATTTCCCGCCAGGTTCTACACTCCACGCCTGCTTCAATTCCAATGGCTGAAATCCCGCCTGTTCCAACATTTCCACTGATTCTATCACAACATGAAATGGGGACGTCCCTCTCTTTAAATATTGAAAAAACCGTTCAAAATACTTCTGATCCATCTTTACTCCTTCCTTTTCTTTACACGTTTCAAACTTCTTAAATGCTCCTTTTGTTCCTTCGTTATGCGATAAGATTCCGTCGCTTTCTGCAGCGCTTTATTATAAGTAAAATCATCCAACCCGCAGCCCGAAAGGTACACTAGGGTTCGTTGATAAAATTTCACCAAACAAATAGATATTGCCCACGCTACTGCCATCTGTACATAATACCCTTCCAGACTAACCCGCTCAAAGATGAAAAACAACTTGTCCAGCCATTCCTCCTCAATGTAATAACTTAATAGCATTACAATCCCGAATCTTCTTTCAAATTCAGCCTCTGATGAAACATAAGGTTCCAACACCGCAAACATTTCTTCTTTATATTGTTTGGTAATTTTCAGTCCACCGCAAAAAATATCACAAACTGCCCAGTTATCAATCTTCGGTACAAATCCCTGAATCTGCTTCACTACCACTTCCCATTCCGGCTTAGGCTGCAATCCAATCACCATTCCCTGCAGCAAAACTTCCTCATAATAAACATCTGCAATAATCTGCAGAAGCTCTGCCGCTCTGCAGCTTTTCAACAGCTCCTTTGCATATTTGCGCAAGACCGGAATCCGAACCCCTATAATAAGGTCATTCCCAGGAACAAGACCACTTTGAAATTCTTGATATTTCTGATCCGCCATAGAGAACAAATGTTCTCTAATAGTTTCCGCAGACCCTATCAAATTCTCTTTTGTATCTGACATGTTCATTCCCTCCCACTTGTGATCGTTCTATGATCGCAGACTTGGATCGATAGGCAATGCCTCCATCCTAAACTCTGCTATAATACAATATACAAATGCCTGCTAAAATACTATAGATGAACAATTTACATTTGCTTGCGGACAATTACATATTCATCTCCAAACTTATAATAAGGACATTGATAATGCCGATCCATCATAACATGTGCCATTTCATCTTCATCTAAGTCCATAGTACAGGCATAACTTTCGTATTCTTCATCATATTCATAATATACACATGATTCACAATTTGATTTATCCATAAGTTCCTCTCCTATCGCTTCCTAATAAATATAGTTTAAACGACTGATTTGTAGAAATCAATACTAAATTTATGAAATCCACTTAATAAAAATCTAAATTAAAACTTCAAAAATGTAATTGATTTCCTTAGAATATCCATATATACTGTTATCATACGATACGTATAACACACATACCCTTCTTTCGCAATCACCTTAACTAATTTATTCCCTTTTCAGGCAACTGTTTTATGGGCAAATCCTTTACTACAACGGATTGCTCTATTTTCAATTGGATAATCTGTTGTTTATATCTTTTTTTATCTTGCAGATGGTATCATCCGCTGGATTTCAAAAAATATTGATTTTCAGATTAAGAAATGTTAAATTATAGTAAAGGAGTAGAGAGATGAGGAGTAAATTAGATATAATTAAAATGAACAAAAATTGCTTTGAATTTCTTTTGAAATGGCAGCTTGAGCATGAAGATTTTTATTTTGTGCCAAGAAAAAGAAATAACAATGGCAGACTTGATAAAGGTATGTATTTTCGTGGTAGTGATGACTATATTGTGCTTACGTTCTGGGATAAGTCAGACCCGGTCGACAAGATTTATTTGATTAACTGGGACTGCAATACATCTGGAGAAGTATCTATTACCTTGTGTTGTCGGAACGACCCAGAGAAATTACCTCATATTGTTGCAATTAAAAACATGATAGAAGCAACTGGAAAGAAATTTGATAAATTTTCGGCAAATATAAATAAATGGAAATGGTATTATCCTTCTAATATGAATTACATTGAAACTTTGGAGGATTTTGTTAAGCATGAAAAGCCCATGATTGATAAATACCTGCTTGCACACCCTGAAAGCGGCATACCATTAGCTGATGAAAAGATTGATAACAAATATGTTAAAAAGCTCCCTGGATATTTAGACCATGTTGCAGATATTCTGATACAGAAGAAAACAGGAGATATAGAGGCTATCAAAGCTGAATATACAATGACATTAAAACATAACCATTTATCGAATGAAATGGTAAAGGTTTTGAAACGTAAAGGTTATACTGATGTTGTAACAGATAAAGAGTTTGTTGATATTCAGGCGATAGACCCACAAGGCAAAAAGATATATTTTGAATTGAAAACGGCAGATACTGTAAAGCTGTCTATAAGACAAGCATTAGGGCAGCTATTGGAATATAATCATTATCCAAATAAAAACAATGCTGACAAACTTATAATTGTAACATCTTTGGAAATTACTCAACAGGATATACAATACCTGATAGGGATGCGAAGCAGATATAAGATTCCAGTATATTACCAACAGTTTGATATGGATAAAAAATCCTTGACGAAAGAGTATTAATTGCCAAACTAGTAAAATTGATTTTATATTCAGGAGGAGAACTATATGTGGGGAATATGCCTTGATAGCGATACGATGCAAGAGGGACTTTTTCAAAAAGTGATACAATACAGAATAGATGAGAATGATGAAGTGGTAATTACATTACCTAAAACTACTACGAAACCAAATAGGAAACATATCCGAGAATTATCAGTACCGCCCAAATATATCTATGGAGAGTGGGTTTCTCCCTATAACCACCCCGATATAATAGGAGTGATTTGCGATATTCATTGGCATTTTAAGTTGAATTGTTGTTTTTACAAAATCAAAGTTAAAGGTAAGTCCCCTCTCCCTATGACCGGCGGACAGAAATGGAAGATTAAAAGCAAACGATACTTTGATGATGATTTAAGCAAACTTCCGCCGCCAACGAAACAAATTTAACTACAGAAAGGACCCATCATGACTGCTTTAGAAATATTAGACACCAAAGATTTTATGAATAAACTTCTACTCACCCCCACATTTGACCATTTCTGTCTGATCGAAGCTTCCATTGCTACCTTCCAGACCGTAGAAATCGACGGTCGAATCAATCGGGACTATTATTCTTCAGAAGAATTAGAGGAATTGCCGCCTTATAGCTACTGGGAAAAAATTCGTCCCTTCTGCCTACAGCTGGTTAAGGGAAAACGCACACCCCTGAATTTCCGCATCACCCTCTCCCTCTCTCCAAACAATATAGCGAATGTCCTGCTCTCTTCGGGACTAGAGTTCACTCCAGAGCAAGTCAAAGGTTTGCTGTTAAATCTAAAATATGATGGAAAAAAAGTAACCTGCATTACCGGAACTTCTTTAAATATCTTTACTATGGACAAACGGCTGGAACAGGAATGGGATTCCCTTGCAGAAAAATTCTTAAAAAAGAACCAAATTGCTAGCACTCAACTTAAATGAGTGCTAATTTCTTCTTGACATTTGATGGATTACGTATTACTATAGATACATAACGTAATTTTGTAAAATTTAAAGGAGTGACAAACATGAGCCAGAAACACGGAAATCTTTCTATTAACAGCGAAAACATTTTCCCGATTATTAAGAAATGGCTTTATTCTGATCATGATATTTTCATGAGGGAGCTGATTTCTAACGGGTGCGATGCCATTACCAAATTAAAGAAACTGGAGATCATGGGAGAATATACATTTCCCGACGATTTTGAAAGCAAAATTCAGATTATTGTAAATCCAGAAGAAAAGACACTGAAGATTATCGATAATGGCCTTGGTATGACAGCCGATGAAGTGGAAGAATATATTAATCAGATCGCTTTCTCCGGCGCAACCGATTTCCTGGAGAAATATAAGGACAAGACCAATGAAGATCAAATTATCGGACATTTTGGTCTGGGCTTCTATTCTGCTTTTATGGTGGCTGACGAAGTGCATATTGATTCCCTTTCCTATAAGGAAGGAGCAGCCGCAGTTCACTGGGAATGTGACGGCGGCACGGAATACGATATGAAGGAAGGCGATAAAGAAACAGTTGGTACAGAGATTACGCTGTTCCTAAATGAGGACTGCCTAGAATTTGCCAATGAATACCGGGCAAGAGAAGTCATTAAGAAATACTGTTCCTTTATGCCAACCAACATTTATCTGGAAAAGGCCAATGCCGAACCGGAATATGAAACCATTCTTCCGGAAGAAAAAACAGATAAGGATACTGTCATTGAGACTATCATTGAAGAAGCCAAGACAGAAGAAAAGGAAAATGAGAATGGGGAAAAGGAGATTGTAGAAATCTCCCCACGGACAGAGAAATTAAAAATCTTAAAACGTCCTGTTCCATTAAATGAAACACATCCTCTTTGGACCAAGCATCCGAACGACTGTTCCGATGAGGATTATAAGAAATTCTACCGGGATGTATTCCAGGATTTTAAAGAGCCTCTGTTCTGGATTCACCTAAATATGGACTATCCATTTAACTTAAAGGGAATCCTCTATTTCCCGAAGATCAATACCGAATATGATTCTATTGAGGGTACGATTAAATTATATAACAACCAGGTATTTATTGCCGACAATATTAAAGAAGTCATTCCAGAATTCCTTATGTTGTTAAAGGGAGTGATTGATTGTCCGGACCTGCCGTTGAATGTTTCCAGAAGCGCACTGCAGAATGATGGATTTGTCAAGAAAATTTCCGATTACATTTCTAAGAAAGTTGCGGACAAGCTGTCAGGCATGTGCAAAACCGATAAGGAATCCTATGAGAAATACTGGGATGATATCAGTCCCTTTATCAAATTCGGCTGCTTAAAAGATGAGAAATTCTGCGAGAAAATGACAAATTTCATCCTCTTTAAAAACTTAGATGACAAGTATCTGACACTGCCGGAATGTTTAGAAACGCCTGAAAAGGAAGAGACCGAGCAGAAGGATGAGGTAGATGTGGAAGTAGTCGATGAGGATACCAAATCAGAAGACGATGGTGAAGAGGAAGCGCCAAAGAAAATCATCTATTATGTAACTGATGTTCAGCAGCAGAGCCAATATATCAATATGTTTAAAGAAGAAGGCATGGATGCGGTTATTCTGACCCACAACATTGACCAAGCGTTTATTTCCCATTTGGAACAGAAAAACGAGGGCATCCGCTTCCAAAGGATCGATGCAGACCTGACTGATTCCTTGAAGGAAGAAACTGCTGATGACGACGAAGAATTAAAAGCTACGACGGATACGCTGACTAAGCTGTTCCGTAAGGCACTGGGCAAGGATTCTTTGGAAGTTAAGGTTGAGAAGTTAAAGAATGAGAATATCTCTTCTATGGTCACTCTATCCGAAGATACCAGACGTATGCAGGATATGATGCGGATGTACAATATGTATGGTATGGACCCGAATATGATGCCAAGCAATGAAACCCTGATCTTAAATGCTAACAATCAGCTGGTTCAATATATTTTCAATCACAAAGATTCCGAACATGTACCCATGTTCTGTGAACAGCTGTATGACCTTGCTATGATCAGTCATGCCCCTCTGGCACCAGAAGCCATGACAAAGTTTGTTGCACGTAGTAATGAGATTATGATGCTGCTTACTAAATAAATATACAGAATAAAAACCAGAGTGTTATATGCTCTGGTTTTTATTCTGTGTTCTTATAAATTTGTACAAAATCGGCCTCTGGCAATTCTACTTTGGCAAGTTTAACTTCTTTCCATGCCTGGTCGTTTAACTTCACCTCTGTATTCTTCATAAACTTATCATATTCCTGATTAAATCGCTCTGCACATTGTTCTTCATAAATCCGTACTTTATTCGCATCGGTTTCTGCCTGGTTATAATTAGAAATACATTTGATGATATATAGTCCATCCTCTCCTTCCACCAGACCGCTGATCTGGCCGCTGGCAAGATTAAATGCAGCCTCATCAAAAGCGGAATCCATCTCACCACGTCCTATATGATATTCTAGCTGACTGCCTTCATTATACTGGGATGCCAGCGCTTCAAAGCTCTCCCCTGCATTGGCTTTTTCCCATATCTGATATGCCCTGAGATTAATCGTATTCCGCTCTTCCTGACTTAGCTCCTGTCCATCGTCACCTGAAACTGTTTTTAAAAGAATTACCTGCACATCAATCATTCTGGCCTGATCGTCACTGATCTCCGCATCAACATCCTCAGTCACTGTATGATAGACCTTTTCAGCCAATGCATATTGCTGATACAGGTTCTCTACATCTACTTTATCAAACCCGATTTTCTTCATTTGATCTTTGGTAAAACGACCGCTGAATTCCTTTGCTGCTTTCTCTGCCCTTCGTTTTTCCTTTGTATCCAAGGTAATGTTTCTTTCTTCTGCCATCAGATTCATACTGGACAACTGTACCAGCTGTGTCTTGACCTGTTCCTGTATATATTGCTCCAAGGTACTGTCCCCGAACTTTTTGGTCCAGGCTTCATTTCCAAACATGCTCTCATATTTTTTCCGCAGTCCGCTAAGTAGTATACAGGCCTGCTCTTTTGTCGCATAGTGATTTCCTGTTTTCAATACCTGATTTTCCTTAAACCCTATGCCAGGTACTGCTCCGCATGCAGTAAGCAGCAGCCATACGCAGCCAACCACCAAAGTGCCCATAAACCAGAACTTCTGTCTTTTGCAGCTAGGGATTCCATCTCTTTTACAATGTATTTCTAACATCCTAGTTCTCCTGTGCGTTTTTTCCATGATGCGAAAATCTGTCAGACCGTTATCCAGCCAATACTAGAAATCTTCCGCTTGGCATTGAAAACACTTCGCTTTGGGAAAGAATTTCTTCATCTGACATTCCAGCAATATCCATACCATTTTCATCAAGAAATTCCTTCACTTCCTCTAATGAATTCACTTCTACTGCCATATTTTCGGTCAGAACTTCTTTCGCCTCCCTGACTGTTTCTGCCACAATTTCGTCAAACATTTTTTTCTGCTGTTCTAAGAATACTTTTATACATTCCTTGCTATACTCACCCATCTACGAACCTCCTTCGTAATTACAACAGTTTCTCCAGTTCCTTCAGTACACCATCTGTCTCATATGTACCTATTACCTGGTCCGCTTCCCTTTGTACTTCTGGATTTGCTGTTGCAACTGCATAACTTCGTCCTGCCTGATGAAACATTCCAATATCATTGCTGTTGTCTCCAAAGCAGATCGTCTCTTCTCTGCTGATTCCGGTAATTTGCTGTATTCTTGCCAGTGCCTGTCCCTTATCTACAGATAAATCCATAAAATCCAGCCATTGCTTTCCTGCTACAACGACTTTGACCCTCTTGTTCCATTGTTTAATCAGCTGCTCTGCCTGCTGGTGTATCCCTGTTTTATTATATAAAGCAAGCTTAATAAATGTAGTATCTGCCTTTAATACATCCTCTACTATCTGAATGGTATTATGATAACCATTTACAAGCAGATCTATAAAATCTTCATCCTGGCTCTCAATATAAGTAGCTTCCTTTCCCGAAGCTGTTAGACAACAGTTAGGACAATTCCGCATCTGCATAACAATTGCCTCAACCGTCTCTCTGTCCATAGGCGTGTAGGACATCTCACTATCCCGGCATACCACGTAAGCACCGTTTTCTGCAATAAAAATCACATTGTCCTGTACTGGTGCAAAAAGCCTGCGCATACTTGGAAACTGACGTCCGCTGGCCGCCGCAAACAGGATATTCTTTTTCTTTAATTCTGTAATTATTTCAAATAATCTTGGATTGATATGATCAGAACCATCTTTCACCAAAGTCCCATCAATATCACTTGCAATTAATCGTATCATGACTCTCCGCTTTCATCTGTTTCAGACTTTGATATACTCTGGAAATAGGCAGACCAACTACATTATAATAGTCTCCCCGAATTCCTTTAATATATTTTGCGCATCCTCCCTGAATTCCATAAGCACCGGCTTTATCGTCTCCTTCTCCAGATCGGATATAGTGTTCGATTTCCTCCTGATCCATGGGATAAAATTCTACCTCTGTTTTTTCTGCAAATATAAGCTCTCTCCCGCATATGCCACTATGCATATGCAGGAGACATACGCCTGTATACACTTCATGAACCCTGCCCTGCAGCCGGGTTATCATCTCTGCTGCCTGCCTGCGATTCTCTGGTTTGCCCAGAATTTCATGTTCACAGCAGACAATGGTATCTGCTCCTAGGACAATCCCTTCCTGATAATGCGAGGCCACTTCTTCTGCCTTCTGCTGAGCAAGTCTCTTTACTATCTCTTCAGGTGTTGTACCATCCGCTTTTTCTTCCCCTTTGGCTGGATGACACCGAAACGAAATCCCTATCTGTTCCAATAATTCCTTCCGCCTTGGTGAGGCCGAAGCCAGAATAACAGACTCCATTTATTTTTCCTCAGTTGCTTCTTTTTTATCCTCTTTTTCTTCCTGATCTACTTTCTTTTCCTCACTAACTGCTTCTGTTTCTACATTGATAGAAGTGTAGGCACGCTCTGTGCTGTCCTCTTCTTCATCCAAGTCTTCTAATTCGTCAAAATCATCAAAATCGTCGAAGTCTTCCAAATCCTCCATATCCTCTTCTAATGCTCTTTTTTTGACAAAATATACAATACCTCCAACCATTGCCCCAATTGCTGCTACTGCCGCTGCTACTTTAAATAATTTTTTCATAATAAAATCCCCTTTCGTAGTTTATAATAGTATTTATAAGTTTGAAATAATTATTATTTCCTTAATTCTTATATTTAATCACGAATTGTGTGATTGTCAGCTGTTTTTGGTTTTTTCCTGTATCATTTCCTTTAAATCAATACACTTATCCTTTAAACGCTTGGTAGCATTAGGCATGGCATATATTCTGGATACCATTCTCTGGGATTCCTCATATTCCCCGATTTCATAAGCCAGCGCTGCGCAAAGATAAGTAATCGTTGCACTGTCCATACCACAGATCTTTGCCGAAGATTCTGTTTGAATTGCAGTGATAAACCCTTTATAAGCCTCTGACAGATATTCCTTCTCTTCTTCCTTTATCTTGGCAAGCTCTTCTTCACCGGTTTTTCCTTCCTGCTCCATGAATTCTGCTTTTCCTCTTAACAGCCAGGCAAGTTTTAGACAGATAAATGCTTTTTCACTACTTTTTCCTCTTTTTACAACGGCATTCAGCAAAGCCATTTTATGAATTTCCAAAGCTTCTTCATAAGAATACTGATCTCCGTCTAATTTGTGGGATTTGGAATATTTACTTGTAATATTTTCCTCAATCAGACGAATCTGGGAATCTGATAACTGGCCAAAATAACTAGTTAAGGCTGCATAACCGCAGTTAGTACAGAGAATCGCGCCGTATTTGACGGAATCAATATTTTGATACGTTGGCCGCATATCGACTTCGGTTCCCAGCAGTTTGGCCTTCCCCTGTCTCATAGTTTTTACCTTTAGTTCCTGTTCACAGACCGGACAGGTATAAGACTTCTCAAAGAGCATCTCCGGCTCCGTCAACTCTGCCAGCGTTTTATTCGCAGTATTGTTCTGAACTCTTCTGGCTGTAGTACTTTTCTCTGTTTCTTTCTTTTCTTCTTCGTATAGATCTACTTTATCAAGTGATTTAAAACCGAATTTTTCCAATCCTGACAACAATCCCATTACAATAACCTCCATTCCGTCCGCCGACCCTTGGGAGGGGGACGTATCTTAATCGTATTTACTTATTTAATTTAAATGAACTTTTTAGTGATACAATACGGTTAAATACCGGCGCTTCTTCTGTAGAATCTCTGGAATCTACACAGAAAAATCCCTGCCTGACAAACTGGTAACTATCTCCTGGTCTGCCATCAGCAAGTTCCGGTTCTATATAACAATCCTTCAATACGGTTAAGGAGTTGGGATTTAAATTCAGTCTGCCCTCTTCATCCATTATTTTTCCATCTTCATTATCCATGACCAGATTCTCATATAGACGTACTTCCGCCTTTTTCGCATATGGTACTGGAACCCAATGAATAGTTCCTTTCACCTTTCTTCCAGTAAAACCTGTGCCGCACTTTGTCTCAGGATCATAGGTACCATGCACCTCTGTTACATTTCCGTTCTCATCCTTGACAAAGCTTTCACACTTTACAAAATAAGCATTCATTAAACGTACTTCGTTACCTGGAAACAGCCGAAAATACTTCTTTGGCGGCTCTTCCATAAAATCTTCTCTTTCGATATATAATTCCCGGCAAAACGGAACTTTTCTTGTACCCAGTTCTTCATTTTCCAGATTATTTGCTACTTCCAGATATTCCACCTGTCCTTCCGGATAATTATCGATAATTAATTTAATTGGGTCCAATACAGCCATCATACGCGGACGCTTTAATTTTAAATCTTCCCGGATACAATACTCCAGCATTGCATAATCTACCGAACTATTGCCCTTAGATACGCCGCAGAGTTCTATAAACATTTTTAATGATTCCGGAGTAAAACCGCGCCTTCTCAATGCTGCAATCGATACCAGCCTAGGATCATCCCAGTCATCTACAATACCGTCTTCTACTAGTTTCTTTATATAGCGCTTTCCTGTAATGACGTTCGTCAGATACAGCTTCGCAAATTCGATCTGCCTTGGCGGCTTCTCATACTCCAATTCCTGTACCACCCATTCATATAATGGACGATGGTCTTCAAACTCCAGCGTACACAGAGAATGGGTAATTCCCTCAATGGCATCCTCAATCGGATGGGCAAAATCATACATCGGATAAATACACCAGTCATCCCCTGTATTGTGATGATGCATTCGTGACACGCGATAAATAACTGGGTCACGCATATTGATATTAGAAGACTGCATATCAATATGCGCTCTTAATACTTTAGAACCATCCGCATATTTCCCCTGCTTCATTTCTTCAAAAAGCTGCAGATTTTCTTCTATAGATCGATCTCGATATGGACTGTTCTTTCCCGGCTCTTTTAAAGTTCCCCGATACTCACGGATCTCCTCCGGAGTCAGATCACAGACATAAGCCTTGCCCTTTTTAATCAGTTTTACCGCTGCTTCATACATTTGCTCAAAATAGCTGGATGCATAAAAAAGACGGTCTTCCCAATCCACTCCTAACCATTTGATATCTTCTATCATAGAATCTACAAATTCAGTCCGCTCTTTGGTCGGATTCGTATCATCAAAACGCATATTAAACTTGCCATGATATTTCTTTGCAAGTCCATAATTTATTAATATGGCCTTCACGTGTCCAATATGCAGATATCCGTTGGGTTCTGGTGGAAATCTTGTATGCACTTCCTCATACACACCGTCTTCCAAATCTTTCTCTATCTCCTGTTCTATAAAATTCTTTGATATCACTTCACTGCTATCCATGAAATAGTTCCTCCTTGCATAACCTCCATAATAAAATACTTAGAGGATATATGTAAATGATTTAATCTCCGTCCACCAATGCTTAAAAGGGTGACTTAATCTTTACTTAAATTTTCTATATACTTATCCAGTATACCACAGATACCGAAAAAAAAAAAGGAAATTTTTTACTGAATTACTACAATATTTTTCCAAATAAATGGTTATATTATATGCTCCTCCATTTCTATTAATGTACAAAAAAATGCTATTATATATCAGTTATATCAAACTCATATATAATAACATCTATCCAAAGCTAGCGACGGGAATCGAACCCGTGACCTCTTCACTACCAATGAAGTGCGCTACCGACTGTGCCACGCCAGCAAAACCATAATCTACTATACAACATTCTGTTGAAAAAAGCAAGTACTTTTTATTATTTTTTTCATTTTTTTACATTTTCTGCTTTTCCATCCATTGTGCCAGCTTCCCTCTTGCCCGCTGCAGAGCATTATCTACTGATTTTAATGGCTTTTCTACTAATTCTGCAATCTGCCCATAGTCATTACCAGCAAGATATAATAGCATAACCTCCTGCTCAAATTTACTTAAATGCTTTTTCATCGTCTGCTGTAGATCACTGACATTTTCCTGACTAATCAACAGAGTCTCTGGACTCTCTGCATGCAGGCTGCGAAGCTGCTCAATCAGAGGCCGATCTTGTTCCTCATCCTGTCCCGCGTCGTCAGCATAAAGAGAAATATAAGTATTCAAAGGTCTGTGCTTCATACGATTCGAGGCCTGAATGGCTGAATAAATCTGCCTGGAAATACATAAATCTGCAAAAGTAAAAAAAGAAGCTTCTTTATCCAAGCGATAATTCTGGACAGCCTTAAATAGACCGATCATCCCTTCCTGAATCAGATCCTCGCCCTCTCCTCCGATCAGATACATATCCTTTGCTCGTTTTCTGACCAGATTCTTATACTTATTAAGAATATAATCCATAATTTCCTGCTCTCCATTGTGAAAGCGTTCCAGCAGCTGTTCATCTGTTGTATTTTTGTATTTTTCCATACCCTCTACCCCATTCTTTGGCGCACTACCTCATATGCCAGCACCCCTGCTGCCACAGAGGCATTCAGTGAATCTATTTTTCCTTTCATTGGTATAGACGCCCTGAAATCACATTTCTCTCGGACCAGCCTGCCCACACCTTCTCCTTCACTTCCAATTACAAGACCTATGGGACCCTTTAAATCCAGATGATACATAACTTCTCCATCCATATCTGCACATACAAACCAAAGGCCCTTGTCCTTAAGCTCTTCTATTGTATTTCCCAGATTATTCACTCGGGCAACCGGTATATGACTGACGGCTCCGGCAGATGTGCGGGCAACAGTTGCTGTCAGCCCTACTGCACGCCGTTTGGGTATAATAACCCCATGCGCTCCTGCCTGATGAGCTGTACGGATAATCGCCCCCAGATTATGAGGATCTTCTATATTATCCAGCAGAAATAAAAACGGCGGTTCTCCTTTCTCACTGGCCTCTTCCAACATATCCTCTATAGAAGCATAGGAATAGGCCGCTGCATAAGCAATCACACCCTGATGCTTTCCAGTCTCTGACAACTGATCCAGTCGTTCTCTGGATACAAAGTTCAGAATTGTATCATGCTTTTTCGCTTCTCTGACAATCGTCCGGATTGGACCATCCTGGCAGCCATCTAAAACAAACAGCTTATCTATCGACTTTCCTGCCCGAAATGCTTCTATCACAGCATTTCTTCCTTCTATTTTCATTTCTTCATATCTCATATGTACCTTCCTGTCCCTTCCAGTCCCATTTTTACAAGATCAATCAGCCTCTGCATATCCCCTTTGAGATATAGATATCCTGCTAATGCTTCAAATCCCGTGGCTTTCCGGTATTCGGACATGCTGGCATTCTTCGCCCTGGTTGGAGAATATGCATTTCTTCCTCTTTTGTAAATGGTATATTCTTCTTCCGTCAGCAGCTCCTGTTCTACCAGAAATTCAATTACAGCTGCCTGCGCACCTGCTTTTACAACAGCCGATGCTTTCCGATGCAGTTTCGCTACCGGTGCGTTCCCGCGGCTGATTAACACTGTACGAACCAACAATTCATAGATTCCATCTCCAATATAGGCTAGTGTCAACGGCGAATAGGTCCGCAAATCCTTGTCTTCTAGTATAAACTGCTGCTTTAAATACTCATGCCATTCTTTCTCCATAGATACTCCGTTTTTAATCTTCCTGATTCCGTTTGCTGCAGCCCTGACATCCTTCGCATTCACGCTCTTGAGCCATGACATCATATGAATAATTCACTGCTGTATTCAAAGAACAAACCGCCTGCGCAGAGATTCCTTCCATAGCTCCGGTAAATCCAAGACCTTCTTCTGTTGTTGCTTTTATATTAACCTGATTCTCATGGAGACCAAGAACCCGCGCCACATTTTTCGTCATCTCTGTCATATAGCCTGCCATTCTTGGTTTCTGTGCTATAATAGTCGCATCAATATTTTCGATAATATAGAGCTTATCTTCCAGCAATTCTCCTGTTTTCTTTAAAAGCTCCAAGCTGGAAATACCTTCATACTGCGGATCTGTATCTGGAAAATGCTTTCCGATATCTCCCAGCGCTGCAGCTCCTAAAAGTGCATCCATAATCGCATGAAGCAGCACATCTGCATCCGAATGTCCAAGAAGTCCCTTTTCATAGGGAATATCCACACCACCCAAGATCAGCCTGCGCCCTTCCACCAATCTGTGAACATCATAACCGATTCCGACTCTCATAGCTACTCTCCTTATCATTGCCAAAAAGGACAGCACCTATCCCGCTGTCCTCTGTTGTAGTAGCGGAAAAGGGATTTGAACCCATGACACCACGGGTATGAACCGTGTGCTCTAGCCAACTGAGCTATTCCGCCATATTCATTTACTTTGCCCTCGATAGAAAAAGCAATTAGACAAAATCAATGGGACCTATAGGGCTCGAACCTATGACCCTCTGCTTGTAAGGCAGATGCTCTCCCAGCTGAGCTAAGATCCCATATCATACATGCCATTCCTGACTTGCTTTATTATAATACAATAATTACCAAAGCTTGTCAAGTATTATTTTAATTATTTTTTAATCCGCTCTGCAGCAGCCTTTTATATTCTTCCCAAGACACATATTGCCCGCCCATACGTTCCAAATGATTGGTATGAAACTGACAATCTATAAATAGAACTCCCTGCTCCAGCAGCTGTTCGGAAAATAAAATCAGCGCTGCTTTTGACCCATTTTCCTTTTCTGAATACATACTTTCACCAAAAAAGCAGGCTCCAATCGATACCCCATATAACCCTCCAGCCAATTCTCCATCTTCCCAGACTTCTGCACTGACTGCATATCCTGCTTTATGAAGAGCATAATACGCCTGCTCCATATCATTTCCAATCCAGGTCCCTTCTTCTTCCCTCTTCATTCGGCAGCGATGCATGGTATCCCGAAAATCCCGATTCACTGTCAGCTTAAGCTCATGCTTCTTCATATACTTTTTCATGCTGCGGGATACATGTATCTTACCAGGAAAAAGCAGATACCGCTCCTTAGGGCACCACCACTGAATAACTTCACCTGGATTATACCATGGAAAAATCCCATTCTTATAAGCCAGTAAAAGACGTTCCACTCTCAGATCCCCACCAGCAGCCAAAAACCCATCCTCATTGGCTAACTCTGGGTCTGGAAAGCTGATTTCCCTCTTCTTAAGCCAGAATACTGTCATCTTTCACTCCTCCTGCCCTTTGGATAATGCCTCATTCATACTTCCTGTCCGGTAGCCTTCCAAATCCATACTTACATAAGTAAATCCATAAGATTTCAGCTGATCCACCAACTCCTGCCTCAGCTCTTCTTCGAATAATTTAGCAAATTCTTCTGGCAGTACTTCAATCCGTGCTATTCTGCCATGAATACGGACTCTAAACTGTCCGAATCCTTTTCGGCTAAGCAGCTGTTCCGCCTGTTCCACCATCCTGAGCTTTTCTTCTGTAATCTGCTCTCCATAGGCAAATCTGGAGGCAAGGCAGGCAGAAGACGGCTTCTCCCAAGCAGAAAGACCCATCTGTTTTGATAATTGTCTGATTTCGGACTTATATAATCCCAACTCCCGCAGAGGACTCAGAATTTTCAGCTCGGACACCGCTGCCATTCCAGGCCGGTAATCCTGGCAGTCATCCATATTAGAGCCTTCCGCAACATTGACAATTCCTTCTTCCGCCGCCATTTCCTTTATTTTCTGAAGAAATGCCTTTTTGCATATATAACAGCGATTCGGAGGATTCTGACAGAAATTCTCCAGCTCCAGTTCATTCACTCTGCAGATCCGCTGCCGAATCCCCTCTTTTTTACAGAAGCTTTCTGCCTCCTCCAATTCTTTTTGCGGAAAAGAGTGAAAAACAGCTGTGATGGCCATCACTCCATCTCCAAGTACCTCATGAGCGGTCTTTAATAAAAATACAGAATCGATTCCTCCTGAAAACGCCACTGCTACAGTTTTTAATTCTTTTACATACTGCCGAAGCCGCTTTTGCTTATCCTGCATCAATGAAACGTTATGCTCTGCCATATTTGCACTCCTTTCTCTGCATACATAAAGGTAATTCCAGCCCATAGGTTTCCAATAATTCCTGATTCTGCAAAATCTTTTGTGTATCACCCTGAGCTGCAACTTTTCCATCTGCCAGTAAAACTGTCCTTGGGCAGGTATCCCAGATCAGATCCAGGTCATGACTGGCAATGATCTTTGTTTCTGGTATCTCATTTAGAATCTGTATTAGATTTCTTCTGTTTTTGGGATCTAATGCAATTGACGGCTCATCCAGAAGAATGATCTGCGGCTCCATAGAAAGAATCGTAGCAATAGAAGCCAGTTTCTTCTGCCCGCCCGACATACGGTACACCTGCCTGTCTTTTAAGTCCTCAATGTGAACTTTTTGTAATGCTGTCATTACCTTTTGTTCTACCTCCTGCTCGGATAGGCCATAATTCCTTGGTCCAAACGCTACGTCTTCATAAACAGTAGACATAAACAGCTGATTGTCTGAATCCTGAAATACATATCCTGCTTTTTTTCGAATTTCTGCAATATTTTTTTTATTTACCGTCTGATTCTCTATACGAATTTCTCCTTCATAATCTGTAAGAAGCCCTACCAGCAGCTTCAGCAGTGTTGACTTGCCGGCTCCATTTGCTCCAATCAGGCCGACTGACTCACCATGGGCAATGGACAAATAAATTTCATCCAATACTTTTTTCTCCTTCTGATAAGAAAAAGAAACTCCTTGTAATTCAATTTCTGTCATCTTTTCACCTATTTTCTATTCTGTCTATCAGAACGCCAGAACATGTCCTACTATCGGAAACACCGGAAATATACGAAACAGCAAGATCCCTGTCCCCCATATGAAACCATATAATATACTGGCTGTTTTGCTGCATTCTGCTGAAAAAACCTGCAGATTACCCTGAAATCCTCTTAGCTTCATACTTTCATACACTTCCTGAGCACGGTCCATACTCCGTAAAAGCAAAAGCCCAGCAAAGGATCCCCAGGATCGGATATGCAGCCCTCTTTGTCCGGGAGCTCTCAGCTTATATGCCTGCTGCATTCTCTCAATCTCTTGTACTAATACAATCATATAGCGATGCATCAGCAGCAATAATGTAACCAGCTCTTTGGGTACACGCAGAATCCTCAATGCACAGCAGATCTGTACCATACCTGTTTTCATAATCAAGATACACGACGCCATCACACAAAATATGCCTTTGAGCATAAGCGTCAGCATAGATATCATTCCATAAGTGATTCTTATATTAGCCACCATCATATATTCTCTCTGATCCAGCAGTGGATTAGCGATTCCTACCATAGAAACCAAAAGCAATACTGGCCAGATCCGCTTAATCACAACCTTTACTGGGATAGCATACCAGGTACACTGAATCACTAGATATAACACCATCCCCAGCAAACCAGTCAGATGATCATTCTGATAAGATACGACTGCCAGAATATAGAAAAATGTAACCAAAAGCCGGGAAAGCGGATGTATTCCGCCTTTCCCGGCACCAGCATCGTCGGTAATATGAATATTCTTCACCGCTTGTTCTGTCTTTGTCATCTCAGCGCATCCTTCTTTTTACGAAAAAATCGGAATAAATAGCAGACCGATACACACAAGGCAATCACAATCATTCCTCCGACGATTCCCGAAAATATAGTTCCGCTGGAAGCTTCGCTGTTTTTCCACGTATAATCCGGCAGAAGAGCCGCTGCTGACTGTATGCTTTCCGCCGCGGCATGAATACTGCTGCCCGCTTCGAGTTCAGCGGTTCCCATCACTTGTTCCATCGACCATTCCAAACCATCCGGATTCGAAGAAGCCGCCAGAGACAAAAGGCCTCCTGTTACTGCTGCCGTTGCTGCCAGTACGGCGATGGTTACCTTATAAGACAACCGGTTCTGTTTATTTTCTTTTGTTTCATTGGTACAACACCATAACAGCTCTGGCCTGACTTCATAAATAAATACCAGCACTGCTGCCGTAATCAGCCCCTCTGCAAGACCAATCGCCAAATGAATGGGCTGCATCGCTGCAAGAAAAACAGGAAATGGAAGCTCTGTAATACCAGAAGCTAATGTCTCTAATGTCACAGAAAAAGCACCCAGCTGAAGCGCCAGCAATGAACCCAGAACCGAAGCTGCAATAATCCTTCTTCTTGTCATTCCCTTACGCATAATATAACGAAAAACCAACAGTCCACCGACAAAACAGCCATAAAACGCCATATTCCATACATTAGCTCCTAATGCCAGCAGACCGCCATCTGCAAAAAGCAGGCATTGCACCAAAAGCACCCCTATCATAGTAAGAAATCCTGCTTCTGGTCCCAAAACTGCTGATAAAAGCATACCTCCACATAGATGACCGGATGATCCGGTTCCCGGTATTGTAAAATTAATCATCTGGGCTGCAAATACAAAAGCCCCCATTACGCCCATAACCGGAATCTTTTTCTCATCCTCTTCTGCTCTTATCTTTTTAATAGAAAAACCAGCTGCTACGCCAGAACATACATACATAGTTCCCGCCACTGCCGGCGTAAGAAGTGCGTCTGCCATATGCATAATTCATTTCTCCTTTTTACTCTACCTTAATTTAGGCAATTGCGAAAGTTGTATTCAAGGCGACGAGTTTAAACAATATATACAAAAATTCCGCTCAAAGACGTTTTTAATTCGCTACATTTTTGTATATATTGCCCAAACTCTGACATTGAAATAAGGATTTCGCAAATGTCTACTACCTTAATTTGTGAATCACAACCGGTATCGGCGGATGATTGGGCCGATTATAATAAAAACTGGTAATTACAAGATATTTCTTATAATCCAGCTGTTTTAAATAAGTCAGCAGAGCCTCTTTTTCTTCCGCTCCGCTATCCCCGCCGCTATAGATACATAAGGTCATAATTCCTTCTGGCTTTAACAACGCCAGCCCCGCTTCTATAGCAATAATGCTGCTCTCCTTCTTTGTTGCCAGACTATGGTCACCTCCTGGCAAATATCCAAAATTAAAGGTAATACAGTCAACTGTACGATCTTTCGCATAGTTCCTCATTGCTGCATGCGAATCCAAAATCAGCTGCGCATGGCAATGATGCCGCTCCAGCAGCACCTGCGTATGTTCCAGTGCACATTTTTGAATATCAAAGGCCATCACATGCCCATTTTCTCCTGCAAGCTGACATAAGAGCAACGTATCATGCCCATTTCCGGCAGTCGCATCAATACAGTTACTGCCTTCCCTTACGTGTTCTTTTATAAAATGCTGAATATAAGATGTAATCTGATAATCCATAGTTACTATTTACCTGCCGCTTTACCATACCAACTTCTGATTAAACTCAATCCGCTCTCCGTCCGGCCCTTCTATGATAAAATACTTAATCCCATGCTCAAACAGTGACAATTCTTTTACTACTGTTGTCGCCATGGAAAAACCGGACTGTCTGCATGCATAAAACGCCTGTCTGACATCACGGACATCCAGTGCAAAATGATCAATTGGCCCGGCTTCTCTCTTCTCTAAGCCATTCCGCTGTGACGGACATACCTGTATGATCTCCAGCTGAAATCCCTTCAATTGTACAAATCCAATTACAAGCCTTCCTTCCGGCGTATCCAGATAGCCATCTGCACATTTATGAAATCCCAATTTTTCATAAAATTCAAGCGAACGGTTCAGATCCTTTACCTTTAATGCCAGATGAGACCAACCCTGCAGTCCCATTTTTCTTCCATAATCTTTGGCACAATCATGACAGAACTCGATTACTTCCCTATTCGGTCCTGTAAAATTCACGCCCTGAACCCCTTTGGGGCCAATGTGCTGATAGAAAACGCTTCCGTCTTTGGTAGAGTTATGCAGCATAAGCCCTCTGGCAAATCCCATATCTGCACAAGTTTCAAAGTCCGGCGCATCAATGGCATAATGATCAATCGTTCCACCTGATCTGCCGGCTGTCTGCACTTCGCTCCCTGTAGGCTTATATAGCTCAATCAGCAGATCTCCCAACTGCACAAACGCGGCTTCTAAAGCGGTTCCCAGAGTATCCATCACCGTTTTCCTATGAATCAGCCGAAAGCCCAGTTTATTTACATAAAATGCCACAGCCTTGTCTATATTTGTAACTGGGATACCAAGATGAGAAATTCCATTAATCCATTGTGATACTTCCATTCTCTATTCATCCTCTTCCTTATTATCATTCTTTAAAATGCACAAAAACACTTCTTGTAGTTCGCCGTCCTCGCTGCCAGACAAAATCAGCACATTATGAACCATAGTACTTTTTTTCTCCAATACATTTCTAGCTCTATAACTGATCTCTATTCTATCCCTGCCATTTTGTAGCGCCTTTTGCAACGCTTCTAAACTGATAGTCTCTCTAATAAGAGGTATGTATTCCTCCTGTGCATCCTGCAGTGTTTTCACTAGAAAGCTTTCATAATCACCCATACAAAGCCAAGGTTCCATACTCTTTTCTTTAAAGTACACTAATGATTTCCGATTCACAATATCAAACTCGTATAAGACACTTCCCAGCCCCAAAATGACCTTTCGATAATTCTTAATACGTGCAATCAGATTCTGCTGCAGCCGCTTAGGATTATTAATAATTTCTTTTCCTCTCCGGCTTGTACTTCCTTGTAAAAATGGCAATTCTTCCAACAACCGCTTCTTCTCACCAAGAACCTCCTGGATCTGGCTTCCCAACTCAGTTACCGTCTTATCCCAAAATGCCCTCTGTTCAAAATCACTAACCGAAAGAGGTCTGGAATAATAATATCCCTGTGCCAGTTCACATCCCATTTCCAATAAAAAAGCTGCCTGATCCACGCTTTCAACACCCTCTGCAATCACACGGATATTAAGCTCATTCGCCATAGCAATCATATTGCGGATAATTGCACGACCCTTGGTACTGCTGGTTACTTCATTTAAAAATTCCCGATCCAGCTTCACAATATCTACAGGAATATTTTTCAGCATATTGAGTGAAGAATAACCCGTGCCAAAATCATCTACTGAAAATAAAAGTCCCTTTTCTTTCAGACGGACCATTGCGTTGTACATTCCCTCTTTCTCAGTCAGATAAGCACTCTCAGTCAATTCTAATTCTAAAAGCCGAGGCGGAATCTGATATTTCTCCACCAAATTTAAAATTTCTTCTTCAAACAAATGATTATATGCATGCATTCTGGACACATTCAGACTGATCGGCTTTACCTCCTGTCCCTGATCCAGCCACTCTCTGATTATCCTGCAGGTCTCCTCCCACATATAGCAATCCAGTTTGACAATAAAACCATTTCTTTCAAACAACGGAATAAACAAGGTCGGCGGCAGCAGCCCTTTCTCTGGATGCTCCCAGCGGCACAAAGCCTCTGCACCGATGATCTGTCCCGTGGAAATGTCATACTTCGGCTGCAGATATAACTGAAACTGTCTCTCTGCCAGCGCCCGTTCCATATCTTTCTCGATTTCTACTTCCTGCATCACCTGTTCACGCAGTTCTTCTGCATAAAATGCATAATTATTAATAATATTTCCTTTGACAGAATGACAGGCAAGTTTTGCGTGATCCAGCATAATGCTGACCGGCATACTCCGGTCTATTACCTTATATACTCCAAAGGCTGGCACCAAACGGCAGTCAATCGGATACTCCCGAATCTGTTGATCTATATTCTGAATCAGTTCAATAATCTCTTCTTCTTTTTGATAGGGCAGACAGAGTGCAAAAACATCTGCAATCACCCTGCCATAACACAGTTTCTGGCTTTCCACATTCCCCAAAATCCTGCCTACATAACGAAGAATGGCATCTCCTACCTCTGTACCAAACAAATCATTGACCACCTTAAATCGGTCAAAATCAAGTTGAATAATCGCAAACTCCTGTTCGGGATATTCCGTTACCAGACGGCTGACTTCTTGGTAAAACTTCTCTGAATTATAGATTCCAGTCAATCCGTCATAATCCATCTGATATACCATTTCCCGGAGCACATCGGTCATTTCACTGAAATCTACAATATGAACCAGATAATCCGAGCAATTGCCTTCTTCATCAAAACAATTATTAATTGATATTTTTCGCCAACATTTTCGGTCTTTCTCCTGAAAGGGCAGCACATATTCCATACTCCGCACTCCGTGCTGCCTGCTCTCTACCAGCTCATTTAGTCGAAACCGAAGGCTTTCTTCTATAAAGCCATCTGCAATAGCATTTGCTACTCCATTTTCTTCTTTAAATAAATTTAAAAATTGATCGTTTGTTTCATTGGAATACCAGGTATAACCACGCTGGTTATTCCATGCAAATGTATAGATATCCTTCTGCCCATTGTCACGAAACCATTCGGTAACTTTCTGTGTTTTAATTTTCAATACCATTCCTCCTCTCGTTTCTATAACGTTTCATCTCTGCCAGACAAAATCTCCTGACAATGGGTCAATCAGATATCCTGACAGCTATAAACCTATAGCCTTTATTTAAAATATGACACTCCAGATTCGAACAGCTTCATATCCTGTTCTCCATAAATATTCATGGCTACTGCCTCACCACGGCGCTCTGAATGGGCCATTTTACCCAATACCCGGCCATCCGGACTGGTAATTCCCTCGATTGCATAATAGGAACCATTAACGTTCCATTCTTCGTCCATGGTTGGATTGCCCTGTTCATCTACATACTGTGTTGCCACCTGTCCATTCTCAAACAGCTTCTGAATCCATGCTTCGTCTGCTACAAAACGGCCTTCACCATGAGAAGCAGGATTCACATAGACACCGCCGGTTACGGCCTGCTGAAGCCAAGGTGATTTGTTGGTCACTACCTTGGTATATACCATCTTGGATACATGACGGTTGATGGTATTAAAGGTTAATGTCGGTGAATCTGCCTGCTGTCCGGTAATTCTGCCATGAGGTACAAGACCTAATTTAATCAGTGCCTGGAAACCGTTACAGATTCCCAGAGCCAGACCGTCCCGTTCCTGCAGAAGCTTTGTAACTGCCTCTTCAATCTTTGCATTCCTGAAAGCCGTTGCAAAAAACTTAGCTGAACCGTCCGGTTCATCACCAGCGCTGAATCCGCCTGGGAACATGATAATCTGTGCATTCTCCATACATTTTACAAACTCGTCAACGGAAGAACGGATATCCTGTGCATTTTGATTACAAAATACTCTGGTAATCACATCTGCTCCTGCCCGTTGAAATGCCCTAGCAGAATCGTATTCACAGTTTGTTCCCGGAAATACTGGTATGAATACAGTCGGTTTTGCTACTTTATGTTTGCAAATATGCACCTTTCCTGCATGATAAACTTCTGTATTAATCTCAGCTCCCAAACCATAGGAACGGGTTGGAAATACCTTTTCTAATGTATCGGTCCAATAGAATCCGGCTTCTTCCAATGTAATTACCATATTTTTATAAGTAAATTTTGCATCATCCGTAACCTCACCGATTACCTGATATCCTGCCGGAAGGGAATTCAGCTGATCTGCTGGAACTTCTGCAACAATATTACCAATTTCTTTTGCAAACAGCTCTTCTTCTCTAATGGAATCGTCTATTCGAATACCCAATCCATTGCCAAATGCCATTTTGCTTACTGCAGCAGCCACACCATGGGCATCCAAAGCATATGCAGCCAGTATCACTCCATCCTGCATTGCTTGATGAATTCCGTCATATATCTGCATCACATGTTCATATACAGGCAGGTCATACTGATCTTTCTCAATAGTAAATTTCACAATCTTACTGCCTGCTTTTTTGAATTCAGGTGTAACAATATCCTGATGTTTTGCTAGATCTACTGCAAAGGAAACTAATGTTGGCGGTACATCAATTTCATTAAATGTACCTGACATACTGTCCTTGCCGCCAATCGAAGGCAGTCCAAACCCAAGCTGTGCCTGATAAGCACCCAGCAACGCTGCTACCGGCTGACTCCATCTGGCCGGATCTTCCGTCATTCGTCTAAAGTATTCTTGGAAGGTAAAACGAATTTTCTTATAATCTCCACCAGAAGCTACAATCTTAGCCACAGATTCCACCACTGCATATACAGCACCGTGATATGGACTCCAGCTGGATAAATATGGATCAAATCCATAACTCATCATAGTAATGGTATCTGTTTTCCCTTCCAATACAGGAAGCTTGGCCGCCATACACTGTGTTTCTGTCATCTGATATTTACCGCCATATGGCATCAAGACGGAACCTGCTCCAATGGAAGAATCAAACATCTCAACCAGGCCTTTCTGTGAACATACGTTCAGATCACTTAAAACAGAAAGCCATTTCTTCTTCACATCCTTTACGTCCTCCGTCTGGAAAAATCTCTGTTCTTCGGATGGCATTTCTACTTTTACACTTGTTTCCTGTTTCGCGCCGTTGGTATCTAAAAATGCTCTTGATATATTTACAATTTCTTTTCCTCTCCAGGACATAACCAGGCGTTTTTCTTCTGTTACTGAAGCAACTTCTACCGCCTCTAAGTTCTCCTCAGCCGCATAGCTTAAGAACTGTTTTACATCTTTCGGGTCAACTACAACCGCCATACGCTCCTGAGATTCTGATATAGCAATTTCCGTTCCATCCAGTCCTGCATATTTTTTCGGTACTTTATCTAAGTTAATAATCAATCCATCTGCCAATTCACCAATTGCTACAGACACACCGCCAGCCCCAAAATCGTTACATTTCTTAATCAGACGGCTTACTTCTTCTCTTCTAAATAAACGCTGGATCTTGCGCTCTGTCGGTGCATTTCCCTTCTGTACTTCTGCGCCGCAGGTCTCAATGGACTGTTCGGTATGCACCTTAGAAGAACCTGTAGCACCGCCGCAGCCGTCACGTCCGGTTCTTCCGCCAAGAAGGATAATTACATCTCCCGGATCAGACGATTCCCGAATTACATTCTTTCTTGGTGCAGCACCCATAACGGCTCCAATTTCCATACGCTTGGCCACATAATTAGGATGGTAGATCTCTTTTACCAGTCCAGTAGCAAGACCGATCTGATTGCCATAAGAACTGTAACCATGGGCAGCACCACGGACTAATTTCTTCTGGGGCAGCTTGCCCTTTAACGTATGTTCCAGAGAGTTAGTGGGATCGGCTGCACCCGTTACCCTCATAGCCTGATATACATAGGAACGCCCAGACAGAGGATCTCGAATCGCTCCTCCCAGGCAGGTCGCCGCACCACCAAACGGTTCTATTTCCGTTGGATGGTTATGGGTCTCATTTTTAAAGCTAACCAGCCACTCTTCTTCCTTTCCGTCAATTTCTACCGGAACTACGATGCTGCAGGCATTAATTTCATCCGATTCTTCCAGATCCTCCAGTTTTCCTTCTTTTTTCAGACGGCGCATAGCCATCAAGGCAAGATCCATCAGGCAGATATACTTATCCTCTCTGCCTTGAAAGATCTCTTTATGATCTTTTACATATTCTTCATAGGTCTTTACAAGCGGCTCCTGATAAAAGCCCTCTTCAAATTCTACATCTTTGAATTCTGTTGAAAATGTTGTATGACGGCAGTGGTCAGACCAATAAGTATCTAATACACGAATTTCCGTCATAGAAGGATCCCGATTTTCTTCTTTTTGATAATAATTCTGAATATGAAGAAAATCTTTAAAAGTCATAGCCAGATGGAAGGAATCATACAATTCCTTTAGTGTTCCCTCTTCCATCTGGGTAAAGCCATCAAGAATTTTAACATCTTCCGGCTCTTCAAAATCCGCTGTTAATGTCTCTGGCTTCTCTAAATCGGTCTCTCTGGAATCTACTGGATTAATACAATAACTCTTAATCTTCTCAAACTCTTTATCAGAAATTCTGCCTTCAATTACATAAGTAACTGCTGTATGGATGATCGGCTCCTCCTCTTCCTTAAGGAATCGAATACATTGAACAGCAGAATCTGCTCTTTGGTCAAATTGTCCCGGAAGGTATTCCACACTGAATGTTCTGGCCCCTTTCAGGTCAAAATTTTCTTCAAACAATATATCTACCGGCGGTTCACTGAATACAGTTCCCAAGGCGCGCTGATAGGTTTCTTCAGAAATATTCTCAATATCATAACGGATCAGAACTCTTACATGGTTCACGGTGTCGATACCGAGAAAACTGCTGATTTCATCTTCTAGCTCCCTTGCCTTTACCGCAAACGGCTCTTTTTTTTCTACATAAACTCTCTTTACACTGCTCATAATAACCTCCATTTTTCATATTGTATACACACAGTCAGCCTGAAGTAATTTGTAATACAGACTATAACAAGTATTGGTTGTACGGTATGATACAGTATTTCGTATTATGCAATAGTATAACATATTCTGGCAGAATTGTACATGTATACAATCAAATTTTCTAAAATAAGTGATGTTTCTTCATGTAAAAAAGAGTATCTGTTTTTTAATCATCCAGATACTCTTTTAGCATTCACTATTCATTCTTTTTATAAAACCAACTTGTCTGGTGGTCCGTACCTCACTTTCTTATTATTTTAGCAGTCTACAACAATTTATATAAAATCATTTTTGATTTATTTGATTAAAATTGATTGATAATAACCATTGGCCTGTACCTCTCATTCTTCAATTATTCTTGATATATGATTTTTGTATTTATCGGCCTGTACCCCGTCCTTTGATCAATTCTTTTACGGATTATATTTATGTGTACATTGGTCTATTCCCTGCTTTTCTCAACTTTTCTTAATAAATTATAATATTTACCAATACATCAATTTCTATATCATAATCTATTATTAGTTTATTATAATGTACATTGGTCTGTACCTCCACTTTTTACTTGCTGTTAAAAATATATTTATGTGTACATCGGTTTGTACCCCCGTTTTTTATTTTTTTTAAAATATTCTTATGTGTACATTGGTCTGTACCTCCGCTTTTCATTTCTTTTTAGAATACATTTATGTGTACATCGGTCTGTACCTCCGCTTTTCATTTCTTTTTAAGAATACATTTATGTGTACATCGGTCTGTACCTCCGCTTTTATTTCTTTTTAAGAATACATTTATGTGTACATTGGATTGTACCTCGCTTCTCTTAAATTTATTGCTCGTTGTTCTTACTTTAAATTGTAAGCCATTGTGTTATCTCTTTTGAAAAATTATGTTCCCATTGGCCCGTACCTCGCTTTTGCTAAATTCATTGGCTTATATTACGTTCCCATTGGAATCTCCTCCTGACTGCTTTTCTTTCTTTTTTGTTCCGTCCTTGTTTATATCTGTATTATATATGATTATTTTTCTTTTGTCAATATATTTTTAAAATATTTTTAAATTTTTTATATCTTATCATATTTATAAATATTTTTTCGTTTTTTTAATGTATTACATATTATTTTCTGATATTTTATGTTTAGTCTTTCCTTTCAAAAATTCAAATTACATTTGTAAATTTTATTACATCATAAACCTATAACAGTCCATACAAAAATGAAGCGACTTAAGAGCTGTTATCCTTGCTCTTCCGAAAAACGAGTCAAGTGGCATCAAGACTTCTTCCGCAAATTATTTCCTCCTCATGTCCAATCCTCCCTTGCCGAACGTTCTTATATCCCATTAACATCTCTAACATAGTTATTGTACCCTTCTGTAAAATTCTCCTGTATAGCCATACATACTACAAATTTTTTCAAAGACTTGCCAAAAAACGATCCAATATCCCTTTACTTTCTCTGGCCGCGTATTCATCCACATTGACAACTGGTGTATAACATTTGACTTTTCCCTGCTTCTTGGAATGGATAAATCCCTTTTTCTCCAAACGGGAAAGCAGAGTCAAAATTGTTGTTGCCCAATTAATCTCCTTCTGTTCCCCTTCTAGTTCAAAACAGCAGATCAGCTTATCCGCATTCGAAATCCGCAGCATAATTTCCAATTCAAATTCAGGTGATTTTTCATAGATGACCTTCATTCTATTTTTATTTCTATATTCTACAACTGTAGTCATCGTATCAAATTATCTTTTTCAGCAGATTTTGTCAAGTACTTATTGGTAATATCTCAGCTTGATCACTTTGAACTATTGCTGCTTTTGGACTTCACTCGTTGGAAACACGCGCAAAAGTACACAAAATGAGAAGGATATCTGACCTATCTATTTCAGATACCCTTCTCTAAGATTCATTTTTCATATGTCCTTTTTAAACCAGCGTTTTTGGTGGTCCGTACCTTCCTTTCCTTTAAATTTTGCTTCTTATTGCAATCTATGTGAAATCATCTATATGATTATCTCAAATAATATATCTATATTAATGGATTATTTAGAATAAATTGCCTTACCAATTCTTCGACTTTTATATCGTTATTCCGGCTTATTCTCATATCTCTCACTCTTACATATATGATTTCTATTTTATTTGTATTATTAAATGTACATCGGCCTACATCTCATCTTTCTTTTTATTTTGCCTTTTTACTTTCCCATTGGAATCTCCTCCTATTTTTATACTTTTTTGCTTTGTTCTTGTTTATATCTGTATTATATCGCACTATCATAAAATTGTCAATACTTTTTATTAATATTTTTCAAATTTTATTACTATTCATAATCACATTTAACACTATTGTATTTTGAGGAACTATACAGTTATTAATACAAAAACCCCCGCGGCAAAGACCGACACTCACATGCCCAGTCTCCACCGCGGGGTTACTCACACATTCCACACTCCCAAAACTTCTCTAACTCCGCTCCCCCAACGTTTTCCCGGCCGCCCTTACGAACGATCCAAATCATTCAAAAGCTCCGTCCCCTGCCGAATCAGCTTCTGATACCTCTCTTCATTCACGCTTCGCAGCCACGCAATTTTCCCTGCAATCTCATTCCTGGTTTGATTCGTTACACATCCGCCCGTCTCATACAGCTTCCGCGCATTATGTATTGACGCCTTCAACACCTTCACCCATTTCCTGGGAACGCCGATCTCCTCATTATTAATCACAATCCCTGTAATATACTGCCGATTGCTTTTCCTTAACACATGCGTCTTCTGCTCCTTAATACAAAAGCCCTCATCCTCAACAATCTTACGCACACTACTCAGAAAACTGCCGATAGCAAACTGCTGCGCCTCCCCCGTATAACTAAAGCTCATATCATCCGCATACCTTGTATAAGTCAGCCCCAGCTTCTGGCTCAAACCCTGCAGACGCTGATCCAGTCTCCTGCAGATAATATTCGTAATCATCGGGCTCGCCGGAGACCCCTGAGGCAGTATGCGGTCAGTCGTCTTCACATACTTCGTCTCCCCTTTGATTTCCAGCGGCATACGCTCACAATATGTACAAATCATCGCCAGCAGGGAAGCAATATACCCAGAATACCCAAACGATTGGAACAATCCCCGCACCCGCTCAAACGTAATAGTCGGGAAAAAATTCTCCAAATCCATATTAATCAGCAGCTCCGGGCCCGCCTCGTGCGATTTTGCACTGGTAAGCACCGATCTCGACTTAAGAAAGCCATGCGACTGCTCCGAAACCTCCGCCTTTTGCAGTATCTGATCCAGCACCGCCCGCTGCGCCGTCTTCAGCTGCGTCTTAGGCGCAGCAATCTGGCGCATTCTGCCGTCCTTCTTGGGAATCTCAAAACGATAATAATTGTCAAAGGTCACAACGTCCCTATGGTACGCCAGAAAACGCAGCGTCTTATAATCCACCTCCAGCAGATCCGCCAGCTCCCGGTCCGTCTCCACAACCGGCATCTGCTGTGCCTTCAGCTTCTGCAGATCGGTCTCCTTTTTCCCTAACAGGCCGGAATAGCCCTTGCCGATAAATAAAATGCTCTCCGCCTTACGCTTCTTCCACGCCTCGGTCTTCTCCTGCTTTAGCCTCTCCCGCTCTTCCTTTCTCTGCGCACGCCTGGCAATCGATTCCTTCATAATCTCCTGCGAAACCACCGCGCGTACCTTCTCATAATCCCAAGTTTCCTCGTATTCTTTCCTCAGCGAAACAAGCTTCTTCTCAATCTCCTGCCGCCCCTGACAGGCTCCGGCAATCTGTTCCGATAACTTTTGAAATTCAGCAAGCAGCCTTGTCCGCTCCTTAAAATCCTCTTCAGTCTCATTTTGCTGTCGCTCGTACGGAGTCGGCAGATGTGCCGGCCAAAACCCATATTCCTGCATTTTCAAAAAGGTAAATTCCTTCTTACCCATTTCATTTACTTGATTTCTATATTCAGCCCTCGTATCCATTATAGCAACATCTCCATAATATCATTGATTTTATATTCCTTCTCGTATTCCAAATGTTTCAGCTTTAAAAGCTTGTAGGACGCCACATAGAGCGCAAGGATATGCGCGCATGGCTCCGACAGATTCTTCTCACCCCTGCGGAACTTCCGGCAGCTGCAGTCCAACTTCGTAATCTGCCCATCCTCGTCAATGACAAGCTCCGTATGATTCGACGAATCCGGCTCCCGATACGTGGTAGAGAATATAAATTCCTTTTGCCGGGTATATTTGACCGTCATATTATCGAACGTAAGTTTGCTGTACGCCTCCACCTGCGTCTCCAGCTCCGAAACCTCATAAAGCTCTTTTGGCAACGGCGTATTGCACAGCCGGCGGAAACGCACCTGGTTGCTGACCAGATCAAAATATCCCTCGCCTCGCCGAAACAGCATGCCGACGCCGGCTTTTATCCGATCGTTCTTCGTCTCAGCAAGCGTATCGTAAATCTCCTCCAGCGACAGGCTTCGTTCCTTCTTCAGCAGCGGGTACACGTCCTCATAGCAGCCCTCACCGCTGAAACCAGCCATCAGGTTAAAGGCCGTTCCCTTAACCCAGTCATTTGAAGACCAGGAAGAAAAACCAATTGTCATTTGCATGGTCCCCATATCCGCACGGATAAACTGCGGCATACCAAATCCCAGCAGACGCACATAAAAAGCCTTTGCCAAAGGAATCAGCCGCTCCGCCACCAGCCAGCGCCGCCTGCCCCAGATCTTTTCCTCCCGCTTCTGGGCGCCCTGATAAACCGCATTCAGGGTCAGAACCGTCCCAAACGGCTCAAATACAATCTGCACCCGCTTCTGGGGTTCCAAAATCCACTTCATATAACGCGGGCTCTTCTTCTCCTTATGCTTCCTTAAAAATGCACAGATATCAAATAGATCCGACGGCGAAAGCGCAAGTTCCAGGCCGCTCAGCGCCGCCGCCGAGGACACCTGGTTAAAGCCCTTAATCCAGGTCTCCGGCAGGTCAATCTTCTTCTCCACATATTCCGGCATTACCTCATGGTCAATCGTAAAGCCCTCTGGATTAACTGACAATGTCACATCGGTATAGCTTCGGAACCTCTGCATTTCCTTTTCCAGCTTCGCCGAAAAATCAATGTTCGTCGTTCCTAACTGCGGCTCCTGCAATAAATCAAACTCCTCCATAGCAACCGATAAACAGCCGTAAACCGACTCGTCAAGGGAAAAGGCCTCAAATGAAACCTGATCCTTATGTACCGTAATTACAGGGTCCAGCACAAACCATAAATCATAATCCCTGTCCCTGATAAATTTCCAGAAATCCCTCTCAATCTTATAATAATCTTTCCATGCATCATACTGGTCAATCTGCCGCTTCAAATTCCGCTGCAGATCCAGCAGCTTGCGAATCTCCTCATTCTTCTGCGCCAGCTCCAAATCATAACCGTCCATTTCCTGTTTCAACGCTTTCCTGATCTGCGGCGCATATTCCTTATGCGCCCTGATCCGGCGCTCAATCTCCTGCTCCAGCCAGGTAAAATATTCCGTGCGCTCTTTCGTCTTCTTACTTTGGTCCGAAATGACAATTTCCCGCAGCATCAGCATTGCATCGCGGAACAGCAACGGATGTTTCAGTTTGCCGCAGAACGAAACCTTTTCGTCACGGGACAAATCAGGACTCAGCCCCAGCGTAGTCTTGTCCTGGGTCTGCGTACATCTGGAAGGGCCTGCATACTTATAATTTACTCTCATTTCGTGCCTACCTCCTTCTCCAAGTTCCGCTGCTGCGCGCCCTTATGCGCCGTCTGCTTCTCCTCTGCCGGCCTGATTCCCATCCGAATCCCGGCCAAGGCTACCAAGGCCCGTTCCGAATTTATTTTACTATTGGTACTTCCGATATCCAAGAGCAGCGCTTCTATTTCCGGCTGCCGCTGCGGATAATAATATAAAAACACCGGAATCGTATGATAGATCTCCTCCTTGCTTTTGGAAACCTGATTCGGTAAATACAGCAGCGTTTTCACATAGTAGAGGTACAAATCTGGGTCCACGTCCTTCAAATCCGCAAACGCCTGCTCCATCTTCTTAGAAAGATACGCCTTTACCTCCACGCACGGGTGCTCCATCATACGCACGATAAACGACTTCGGCACCTTATTTCCATACCAGTCGTCCAGCTTCTTAATCCCATAGCGGTAAGCCTGCTCCAGCGGCGAATCCAGCAGCAGCATATGCAGCTGTTCCCGCTTGGCATCAGGCATGCCCTCAAACACCGACTGCGCAATCTGGTTCAAATGATAGACATTACACTCAAAGAAAATCATCAGCGCCGCCGTCCGCACGGTAAGCTGTTCCCGCAGCTGCCCGGCGATTTGCGTCAGTGTCTTAACCAGCCTTGACGAACCCGTCTCCAAGACTGACAAAAGCACGCTGTCTTTCGGCAGCCGATCTGTACGGAGAGACTCCAACAATGCAATCACATCGTAAGCCCTCTGCGCAAGTCTGCCATGCCCCAAATCCATTTCCTCTAAAATGTTCTTTAACTCCTTATACGGCAGACCGAACAGCACTGCCTCCGCAACGCCAAATAAAAAGTCAGGCATGTTTGTTCCCTGCAGCACCAGTGATCCATAACAAAGAAACAGTTCTTTCTGCTCCATTGCCGTTACCGCTTCCAGCTTAGCTACCGGCTCCTGCAGCAGCTGCGCCGTCTCCTCGGAAAGCTTGATCTGTCTCTCTAAAAACTCCTCCCGCTTCGCCGCCAGCGACTTCAGAAAAGCGCTGCATTCCTCTGCTGTAAAATGTTTGATATTCTCCTCCAAGATTCCATACCAAGCCTCAATGGTATCCATAAAGAGAAACTCAACCAAATGCTGTGGCTGAAATTTTCCATTTGTCCGCTTAAAATAACTCTGCGCTGCCTGCCACAGTTCCTCCGAACGTGTGTTCATTAGAGCAACCATAACATCTCCGTCAAATTCCTGCAGCGCTTCTAACTTCGCAAACAGCAGATTTTTAAATAAACCGGCAGTTTTTTCATATGGAATGTCTGCCAGCATAATCAGTTCCTTCATCTCACAGGCTTCCAGCGTCTGCTGGTCATACGCCCGTTTTAACAAAGCATAACAAAATTCATGCACCGGCTGAGCCTTGGCATGTCTCGCAATATACACCACGTCCTCCCGGTAGCGGTTCCAGATCGACTGCTCTGCCGCCTCCTGATCCAAAATCACTTCCTGGAAATAGGTGCGGAAAAAGTAATTCATCTCAAAATACGGCTCATCCTCCAACGACTGGTCGTCCAGATCCGTATAGCTCGTCAGCATTTCCCGTGCTGCTGTAATAAACTTCTGCTCATCCGACGCCCGGTACTCGTCCAGCGTCCGTCTAAGATAGCGCTGGTAATAATGGAACGCACCGCTCCTGCCGCTTCCCTTCAAATAAGCCGGCGTTCTGGGCGCATCAAGATAATAGGCGATCTTACCGATTGCGTCCGCCATCCCATACGCTTTTGCCATCTGAATCGTATCTTTAAACTTCGTATTATACAAATTGGTTCCATCGGTATAGGTACTCTTTTCGTAAAGCTTTTGACCGCCGAACACCTGGCCGGACCCATTATAATCGTAATCATAATAAGGAATCTTCTGATATGCATGCGGCCTGCTTAAATATTCCTCTAATGCCCTGCCCTCTAACACTTTATGACGTAAACACAGCTTCTTAATATGTAAATCCATTTCCGGTAGCGTCTCATAAATATACGTTTTCTGCTCTTCCATACGCTTCTCATCAAACAGATGAAGATACTGCCTGATACAGCGCGTTAAGCCGCTATGATACCCTGCCTTGTCCCACAGCTCCCCGCTTTCGCTGATCCGCTTCGCTGTCTCTAAGAGAATCGGGCTGCGCTTCTCCGTCAGCTCCTGGAAGATCCCGCATGCCAGCTCCACACTTGCCACCTGCAAAAGCCGATCATAATCCTCCACGGACGGCTGCATGTCCATAAACTGTTTTAAATATTTTCTTCTTGTATACAGACGCTCCTTCGAACACATAGGAATAATCGCCTGCATATATGGATGATCCGGCTCAAAGCCAAACAAATCACCCGGATGTTCAATCAGCTCGCAATCTTGAAAGCGGATATTCTTATCCTTTAGATAAGACACATATTCTGAGTATGACTGTTCGCCATAATAGCGAAATGCGGCTCTTTCCCCCATATCATAGCTTTTAATGATATACTTTGGTTCAATCTCCACAATCCATTCATAACCATGCTCATCATAATCCCAGTATCCTTTTGCCGTTTTATAGCCTGCCGTATAACAAATCAGATCCTTCTCCTTGTAATAATAGGTATTGGGGATCGACGGCAGATGCCCGTTCATTCCATGAAACACTGCGTATTTCGTATAGACCACGGAAGGTTTTAACAAATACGCCTCCGCATAGTAGGCTCTGGGAGAAGATTTGATTTCTTCTTCTATTTCCTGTTCTCCATACAAAATAAGCAGACATGGATTCTTTCGGCTGTCACGGCCCCAAAGCATTAATTTGCGGATTGGGGGCGTATCTAGTTTCCATAGCCTCTGCTTCTCCTCGAATGTTAACTCTCTCATTGTCGTAAATCATTTCCTTTCTGCTGCTGTCCGCCGGACTTACCCTCTGTCTGCCGACCATTGGCAAGAGGACTTATTTCTTACATTGATTAAGCATATTATAGCGCATATTCCATAATTTTACAAGACATTTCTCCAGTTGTTTGGGTA
The DNA here is from genome assembly GCA_022791575.1 of Lachnospiraceae bacterium. Lineage (GTDB taxonomy): Bacteria > Bacillota > Clostridia > Lachnospirales > Lachnospiraceae > JAAVZI01. The sequence continues at coordinate 7,009 of JAAVZI010000025.1, read as the reverse complement.
AAAATGTTAGATGGTATTTTCTTTTTGGGATGATTCGAACGCAATGGTCAGTTGCTTTGCTTTCTGAAGCACGCATGATGGAATCTTGATAGGAGGTGATAAATGTATGGAAACAAAAAATATGATATTTGATCTACGGACTAAACATGGCTTATCCCAAGATGAGCTGGCAGAAAAACTTTATGTTACTCGTCAAGCCGTATCCCAGTGGGAAACCGGTGAAACTGTACCAAATATAGAAACTCTAAAAACGGCTGTCGAAACTGTTTGATGTTTCGATCAATACAATTCTTGGTTCGCCAAGAAAACGGATTTGTCAATGCTGTGGCATGCCGCTGAATGATTCTTCTATCCGTAAAGAACAACGGTACATTCAATAAAGAATATTGTAAATGGTGCTATACAGATGGAACATTCGTTTATCAAAGTCTGGAGGAGTTAATTGATTTTCTTGTTGGACATATGTCAAATAAGTGTGGGAGAATGCAGAAGACCGCTTGAACTATGGTAATGTAATTCCCCCGAATTTTGGGGAATTGCATCCTTTAAAGACATTTGTATTTTGCTCCTCTAAGTATAGACATCTGATGAATTGCAATTTTATTAAATTATATTAAGTATTCTTTTGGGTAGAATCCATCTTCAATCACAACTGCATTTCGTTTTCTCATAGGCACTCGCTGTTGTTTTTCTCAATACTCTATTCTTTTGGAATTATTGACATTATACCACAAAATTTTCAGCAAGCCATTTTGCAACACCATCCTCATCATTTGAAGAAATAATTGAGGTTGCAATTCTTTTGAGATCTTCATGTGCATTTTGGACAGCATAGCTTTCATCTGCCAGTTCAAACATGTCTATATCATTTTTCCCATCACCAAACACAACTAACTTCTCGCATTTCAAAAGTGACTGTAGCTGCTTTATTGCCTTTGCCTTTGAAGCATTTAAAGGCATAATTTCGAGCCATTGTTCCTTTGTATAAATATCCATCTGATAAACGCAGTGATAGGAGTCCTTGTATTTCTTGTATAATGGTTCAAGCTTCTGTGGCTCATCTATACAAGTGATATAGAAAATCTTTCCTGACTTCAAATCATTTATTGTTCTCACCGCATTGGTACGAATATCTCCCTTTCTGCTGTCAAGAAACTTATTCATTCCATCTGAGCATAATTCGGGAACATATGAAAATTTCTCCTTATTTTCTATGTACGCATAAACAATAGGATATACTTTATTTGCAAACAAATCATCCAGCACAAAATCTACGCTGTCATCAAAATAATTTTCGAGCAAAATATCCTCTGTTTGATTATCTATTACAAAAGCACCATTGTATGTGATTAGAGGGATTTTTGCGATTATACCGCTTGTTACTTTTTTGGCGGTTATCAACGAACGAGCAGTAGCATAAGAAAAAATCATTCCCTTTTCAGACAAACTATTTATTACATTATTTGTATATTCAGATGTTTTTTCATTACTTCTCAATAATGTTCCATCTAAGTCAGACACATAGAGTGTACGCATTTTTTCATCTCCTAACTTGGTTCCTATCCATTGAATTCATGCTGTTTTGTCTTCACTATTGTATCCTGCTTTTCTGTAAAAATCCAATGTACGTTCTTTTTAAGTTCCCATAAGCAGCATTATTTTATAGCATTTTCTTTTGGGCAATCTCTTTAGCGAAATTCAGGCGTTGCGTCGGCAATCAAAACTTAGTATCTAAACCAATAGACCAACTCACAATTTCCATTGATTTATTCGTAAATCTTCCCCATATACAATAGTTTTGCAAATGTTTTATAGTCTACTTTTTCCCAGTCAATTGTATCCTCAAAACCAGCATAGTCATCCAACCAGCTTGCCATTTGCCCCAAATAATCCGTAATAGTTGTATTTGCCCATTTCTCAGGATGTTCTTTTGCATCCATAGCTAACTGAACAACAAAATTTAAGAAATCATCCATATTAGCTATATTGTTTATTTGTTCTACTGGATTTTCCATACCCATTCTCCTCGTATACTTCTGTTTGTCTCTTACTATAACATTCACAGTATACCACACCACTACATATAATTCCATCTCTTATTTAGACCAAATACAAAACATTTCCTTGCCTCACCTTCTCCTTGCACCTATACTATTGGCATGTGAAACTCTTATTTCGCTGTCAGAATTTGGACAATAGATACAAAAATGGAGTGAATTAAGTACTGACACCAGGACTCCTCCCACTTCGTGGGTCCCTCCTCATGTCCAATCAACGTCTTTGAGCGGAATTTTTGTATCTATTGCCCAAACTCGTCACCTTGAATATAACTTTTGCAATTACCTAGTAATATCCTCGAATGAAAGGATTAACCATTACCATTCTCACTTTGATATGCTTGGTTGTTCAAACATTTTCTAAATTTTTGCTTATGGCAGAAAAATTTTAGTTGACTTTTTTTTTCAATATGTTATAATCTAAAGAAAGGGTTAGATTTTCTGGTCTATTTGCTTTGGGGCTGCCCCAAGGTTGAGTTTTATAGCCATTTACACCACAATGTTCTGCGTCACCCGCACAGTTATCCCTACTGTAGCGATTAGACAGTATCCTGCGGCACAATCGCCACAGTAGGGCACTGTGCTTAAGTGTCAGAACAGAGTATGAGGTTTGTTAGCAGAAAATCTAGCCTATTTTTATGTTTAAATTTAGAGCGTGAATGAAAATTCAAACACGCTCTAGTTTTTTCTGTCTATATAAAGTAGTTTTGTATTTAAATCTAGTAGGGTGTTCTGTTTATATTTGATCGTTTTCTATATGTTCTATATTTTTCTGTAAAATTCGATATCTTTGTATGGTATCCCGAAACGTATCGCTGTAAAATTCCGCTTCCAACTGCCCGCCGCAGTTTTTTATGACTTTTGCCGAAGCGGCATTGTCTTTGCTGCAGCTTAGAATGACCTCGTCCAGGCCGAGCATGCGGCAGAATTCCAGCGCCTCTTTGAGCAGTCTGGTTCCATAATGTCTGCCGCGCTCACTAGGACGGATGCTGTAGCCGATATGTCCCCCTTCCTTTTCCATAAAATCCGTTAAAGCGAGGCGTATATTTACCATGCCAACCAGCCTCTCATCCTCTTCTCTTACATAGAAATATGTATATGTCGGAATATGTCCCGGTACAATTCCGGATAGGTCCAAATCTTCCATAACTTTCTGCGTCCAGGCTGCAAAGGAATCACTATCCAGGTATTGCTCCAGACCGCCGCAGCCAACCAGATCCGACTGATACTCTCGAAATTCCCGCAGGTATTCCTTTGCTTTCTCTTCATAGCTGTCCTCCGGCAATACAAACTTCATAACTGTTTCCTCCTTATTCGGCTTCTCTTTGTCTGTGACAATACATTTTTCTTAATTTTTTCCTTATTCGGCTTCTCTCCTTGCCTGCGCCCAGTACATCTGCGCATAAAGCCCGCCGAAGCTTCTGCTCCGTTACCGTATCCACCGAGCTGGTCACCTCATCCAGAATCAAAATCGGCGCATCGGCCAGCATTGCCCGCGCAATCGTTAAAAGCTGCCGCTCCCCCTGAGACAGCTCCTGCCCTCCATGTTCCAGCACCGTATCATAGCCGTTTGGCAGCCGCTCAATAAAGCTGTCGGCACCGGCCATCTGTACGGCCGAACGCACCTGTTCCAGAGCAGCCCAGGAATTGCCGTAGCAGATATTTTCCCGCACCGAAACCGCTAACAGCGCCGTATCCTGCAGCACCACCCCCGAAGGCCCGGCGCAGGTCCTCCATGCGGTACTCCCGCAGATCACGCCCGTCCAGCAGAACGCTCCCCTGCGAAACGTCGTAAAACCTCGTCAGAAGCTGAATCAGCGTCGTTTTGCCGGAACCCGTCGCACCCACAACCGCCGCTTTCGTGCCCGCTGGAATCCGTATCGAAAGATCTTTCAGAACCGGCCGCTGCAAATGCACAGCACCCTCACAGTCGGAAGGCTCCGGCTGCTCATCCAGAATATCGAACGCACGTTCCGTACCAGCCACAGCCGTTTGAAAATGATTGTAAATATTGGCAATCTCCACAAACGGTCTGGTAAACTAGCGCACATAGAGCAGAAAGCTTGTAACCAGCCCGATATCGCCAATCCTGCCGTAAATCCAAAAAATTCCGCACAGCACCGACAGCAGCACATACAGCAGGTTATTTATCACATTCATCATCAACAGAAAAATCAGCCCCACGCCCGACATGCCACCAGCGTCAGGAATGGGCTTAAAGAAAACATAATCCCCAAAATGCCCAGTACCGTAAAGCCATACGTCAGCAGCATGGTCAGGGAATTGGAAATGGTCGTGCTGATCTGGTCCACATCATTGGTTAGGCGGCTCATCAGCTCGCCGTGCTGGTGCCGGTCAAAAAACGCCAGCGGAAACTGTTTCATTTTCCCAAACAGCGTCCCTTTCATATGCTTTGTTTTTACAAATGCGCCGCTGCGGCACGCATCTCCTCTTCTTCTGTTTTCGATTGATTGCGGTTGTCATTGAGGAACGTTGTTTCTGGCAACGAATTTGGACAATTGATACAAACTCTGGCTGTGAAAGTAATGGTTCTTACCATATCAAAACGTATAAAATCAGAGAAAGAATCGCAATCCAGATACCGACGGTCGGTATGGCGAAATACCATTTTTTCGGGCGGCCCTGTTCCCACATGCCCTGTGCCTGGAGGCGGTATTGGGCAAAGGTTTCTTGGGGAATGCATGTTATGGTGAGGGCAATCAGGATGGGCAGCAGCACGAGATCGTCGAGATAGCCGAGGACTGGGATAAAGTCGGGAATCAGGTCGATCGGGGATAAGGCGTAGGCTGCGGTAATGGCGGCAAGGACTTTGGCATACCATGGGGTCTGGGGATCCTTTAGCGCCAGAATGATTGCGGGAATATCGGTTTTCAATTGTTTGGCTCTGGTTTTTAGTTTATGCATCCAAGCTTTCATTTTTTCACTGATTTTATTGTTCGGGTCTCTTTTTTATCTTTCATTTTTTGATGTTTTCTATGATTTGGCTTCTTCGGATGATTGTGCTTCGTTCGTTACGTCGGTTTCTCTGATTTCTTTCGTTTCTTTGATCCGGGCATATAATTTCATATCCAGGATCTGGCCATTTTTGATGGCATTTTGGCGCAGCAGCCCCTCGAACTGAAAACCTGCCTTTTCCAGGACGCGGCAGGAGGCGGTGTTGCGGGCAAAAGGTTCTGCGAAAATGCGCAGGATGTCGGTGTGTTCAAATATGTATTGGCAGGTCTGGCGTACGGCACTGGTCATCAGCCCTTTTCCCCAGTAGGGTTCGCCGATATAATAGCCCATCTCAGCGGTTCGGAAATGAATGTTTGCGCAGCGGAATACGCCAATGCTGCCAATCACCCGGTTCTCACAGGCGATGGCGAAGGCAAAGGTCTGCTGAGGGTCGGCTGCAAGCATTTCGGTAATAAACTGGCGGGCATTCTCGACTGTATAGGGATACGGCAAGCCATCGCGCAGGTTATTCAGAATCTTTGTATTGTTCAGCATAGAGGCTAGGTCGTTCGCATCCGACAGGTTCCATTTTCTGATTGTGCATTCCATGATTGTTGCTCCTTTCCTGCAAATTATCTATTAGGTGATTGCGAAAGTCGTATTCCAGGCGACGAGTTTGAACAATATATACAAAAATTTCGCTCAAAGACGTTTTTAATTCGCTACATTTTTGTATCGTTTGTTCAAACTCGTTGCCTTGAATGCGACTTTCGCATTTACCCCAAATTATATATTAGGCATTTGTGAAACTAAAATATCGTCTTTCCAGTATCGGTAAATTCCAATCATTAATTGTAACTTTATATTCCTAACCGGATTTTAGGCAAAACATACAAAAATAGAGCGAATTAAGTACTGACACCAGGACTCCTCCTACTTCGTGGGTCCTTCCTCATGTTCAATCAACGTCTTTTAGCAAAATTTTTGTATGTTTTGTCAAAAACGTTGCCTTAATTCCTTCGTTCGCATTTGCGCATTTTGTTCAAAACCGCCCCCCCCTTATTTCTCCCCAATCAAGAACAACCGCTTAAATGGAAACAGCACGTTGCCGTTCTTCTGCCGGGGATAGGCCTGCTCAAGGCCATGAAGCACTTCCGTCAACAGAAGCTGCATTTCCTCGGCATTCAGCCGCTCGCTGTGCGGGCGCAGTGCGGTGCTTTGGATAAAGCGGAGGATACTTTCGGGACTGTCCATTTCATGGCAGTATTCGGTGATCCACATTTCTATGCGGCTGGTATGTGCAGCGAGCATATTATAATAATCCGGTGCGGCGTGGAGGACGTATTTCTCTGCCTCTATGCCCTGGAGCGGTTCGGCCAGCAGCCGTTCGGCCCGCTCTACGCAGGCATGCGCCGGCATTTCTGCAAACAGGGGGATCTGCGCGGCGAATACGCCGTGTTCGCGGAGCATGGCAAAGGCATCGGCGATAAATTGTTTCTGGTCGGGCAGCCACTGCAAAAATGCGTTGGAAAAGATTAGGTCGAAAGTTCCTAAACTGGATAGGTCTCTGCCACAGTCTTTTTGTAGAAAAGTAACGGTGTTTAGCCGCTTTCTGGCCTCTTCTAACATTTCTAAGGACAGATCTGCCCCGATGATTTCTGCGTGTTGCCAGGCGTCGCAGAGCGCCGCGGTGCTCATTCCGGTTCCGCAGCCTGCGTCTAAGATTCTTTTGAAACTGCGGCCCCGCAGTCGGGATACCAGGTCGATGGACGGCTGCATACGCTCTTTGCCGAAACGGTTATAACTTTCTGCATTCCACATGATGGGACTCCTTTCTGTCTTTTTGCAATGATCTTATTATAGCATATTGGTAATTGCAAAACAAGTTCGCAATCCTCATGGATTTTCAGTATTTAGACGGATTTAGATGGATTTCGCAGGTTTCTTCCCGAGTTTGCCACTTCTTAAACACAATTAAATAAAAAATTTCCTTATTT
>JAAVZI010000024.1 GCA_022791575.1 Lachnospiraceae bacterium | reverse complement strand
TGATGTATGGGACAGTCTTTCTGGCAGGGAAAAAAATAAGGTTTTAAAAGAGTGTATTGAGAAAATCATTATTACCGATGATGATTTAGACATATACTTTATTACTTTTTAACTATATTCTCTACTTCCTATATTCATTCCGATGATTATGGGAGAAATCAAACGGTTTTTACGAGATGATGGTATCATTAAGGTCAGCCGTTCGATTAAGGAAAATGGCTGGCGTGTAAAAAAGGCGGCAGACCGGATTGCCAAGAAGCAGGGGCGGGAAGCGACAATGGAAGAATTAGTACAGGAGACTGCTTTAAGTTCAGAAGAAATTGTACTGGCCATGGAAGCTTCTGTAGAAGTCGATTCCATCTATAAAACAGTATACCAGGGAGACGGCAGCGAGATTATGCTGGTAGACAAATTAAGCATGCATAAGGACGATAAGGAGGAAGTGTTAAACCATATGCTTTTAATGCAGCTGCTTGATAATCTGGAGGAAAAGGATCGGAAACTGATTATCCTTCGTTATTTTCAGGACAAGACTCAGATGGAAGTGGCAAAGGAACTTGGAATCAGCCAGGTACAAGTCAGCCGTTTGGAAAAGAAGATCTTGATCCGTATGCGTCAGGCCGTTCTGGGTTGAGTGATATTTTGTAAAATGTTTGCATAAAGCGGTTTATTATGCAAATACTATTCTGGAAAAATATTTCAAATCATGGAATGGAAAGGAAGAACCTATGGAAACCCTTTATTTGAAAATTGACCAGAATGTGGAAGTACATGAACAGGATATCACACTCGGGGATATCGGCAAGATGACCTGTGCAGATGAGACAGTTGTCAGTCGGTTAAGTACCGTAAAACTTGTGAAAGTGAAAGAGCCGGAGTTTGCTAAATATACAGTTTCCGTATTGGCTGTAATTGAGAAGATTCATGAAATCTATCCCAATTTGGAAGTCAACAATATTGGAGAGTCTGAATTTGTATTGACTTATAAAAAATTAAAGAAACAGGGAGTACTGAATTTTTTCAAAGTATTTTTGGTCTGTCTGATTTCATTTTTCGGTTCGGCATTTACCATTATGACTTTTAATAATGACGTAGGAGTGACGGATTTATTTAATAATATATATGAGCGGCTGATGGATAAAAAAGCAAGCGGCATTACGACTCTGGAAGTGTCTTACTGCATCGGTCTGGCATTGGGAATTATTGTATTCTTTAACCATTTCTTTGGACGCAAACTGACAGCAGATCCGACGCCGTTGGAAGTGGAAATGCGTTTATATGAGGACGATGTCAATACCATGCTCTTAGAGACCAATACCCGGAAGGAGTATGAGATTGATGTGGATTAGAGAATGTGCGCTGGCAATTCTGGGGCTAGCCAGCGGTACGGCTATTGCCAGTGCGATCTTTGCATTGATTGTAAAATTGGGAATTCTGCCGCGGCTGGCTGCCTGGACTAAGACCACTAATGATATGAAAATATACGAAAACTGTATTCTGCTTGGCGGGACAGCTGGGAATCTTGTAACATTATTTAATTTTCCGCTGCCGGTTGGCATTGTAGGACAAGTGATACTAGGAATTTTCTTTGGTATTTATATTGGATGTTTTTATATGGCGCTGGCGGAAGCGCTGCATGCAATACCTGTGCTCATGCGCAGAACCAATATTAAAAAAGGCGCTGGTACGATTCTTTTATGTATGGCATTGGGAAAAGCAGCCGGAGCATTTTTGTATTTCTTTTTTAACTGGGGAAGTTAGAACGACAGAGAACATAAGACTGTTCAAAACAGGAAAAGGAGAAACCTCCGTATAAAATAGAAACAGCAGGAGAAACTAGTAACAATCAGAACGATTTAGATGTTGTTCAGAAATCATAAGTTCAAAAAGAAAAATTGAGGTGATTCACATGGCACAAGCAGATGATTTTCAAAAACAAGAATATAATAAATATGTTGAGCAAGTAACCCCGAAGCATAGTTTGTTACCTAATATGGCAAAGGCCTTTGTGGTCGGTGGTATAATCTGCTGCATTGGGCAGGGGATTATGAATTACTGCATGAGTATTGGAGTTGATAAGGATATGTCCGGTTCCTGGACCAGTCTTTTGTTGATTCTACTGAGTGTAGTCCTAACAGCGTTGAATATTTTTCCGTCTCTTGCCAAATTCGGCGGCGCCGGTGCACTGGTACCGATTACAGGTTTTGCGAACGGTGTTGCAGCTTCCGCAATTGAATTCAAGAAAGAGGGGCAGGTTTTCGGGATTGGCTGTAAGATTTTTACAATTGCCGGCCCAGTAATTTTGTATGGTATTTTTACTAGCTGGGTGCTGGGATTGATTTATTGGGGATGTAAAGTTTTTGGAATTTTATAAAAATATAGAAGCAGAAAAAGCGGACACTTCTTATTTTATATAGAGGTGTCCGCTTTTCAGGATAGGAGGAGAAATGGAACGAAGAAGAATTCGAAACTGGGAAATCGGAGAGTTTATATTTATTTCGGTTTTGGGGACGCTGCTGCATTTTGTATATGAATGGACTGGAAAACAACAGGTGGTGGCAGCGTTTTCAGCAGTAAATGAAAGCACCTGGGAACATTTAAAATTATTGTTCTATCCGGTGCTTTTCTATACAGTTCTGCAGTATTTGTTCTTAAGAAAAGAAGTGCCCTGCCTATGGAGTATAAAAGCAAGGGCAGTACTGATCGGCCTAGCATTTATTGTGGTGTTCTTTTATACGTATTCTGGAATTCTGGGAACGAACTATGCTTGGCTGGATATTGGTTCCTTTTATGTATCAGCGCTTCTGGTCAGCATCTATTCTTATCAAATGGCCAAGAAAAAGAAGACGGGGTGTCATTCGGCTTTGTGGATAGGAGTTTGGCTGGTCATGCTGGGGCTTTTTATCGGGTTTACCTATCAGCCTCCTGATCTAGGGATTTTTCGGCCGCCGGTTCTTATGGCTGAAAACTATCAAAAATAAATATGGTAAATATCGATTTTGCCTTATCTAATTCTGCTTGGCTGCGGATCGTCCATGCTGCGTTGACAACCGGATAAAGGCGGCGGCAGACACGATAAGAAGGCTGGCTGGCGTATCGATGGTTATAGGCGATAAAATCAGGCCGGCCATACCAGTTCAATAACAGGTTAGTTAAGAGAAAACGAATAATGGGTGTCTGTTTTAGGTGATTTTTCTTATAATCGGTAGAAAGCTGTCCGCGCAATACGTGCGGCTGATGTTTTCTAAACCATGCAACGACAAAAGGGTGAAAGGATTCTATACAGTATACTCCGCGATAGTGTTCCATAAGGCTGGAAAGCTGTCGAGCTGTTTCTATACAATTTCCTTCCGGCTTGATTTCGATTACTAACGGAACTCTTCCATTTACCAGAATCAATACATCGGATAAAAGTGGGATAGTTTGAGAAGAATCGGCGAGCGTGAATTTCTGCAGTTCCTGAAAGGTAAAGTCAGATAAGGACTGGTTGATGCCGCACATTCGTTCTAAAGACGGGTCATGAAAGACTACCAGCTTTCCGTCTTTGGTCAGCTGTACATCCAGTTCAATTCCGTATCCAAGTTCTGCTGCTTTCTGAAAAGCGGCCAGAGAATTTTCCGGCCGGTTGGAAGTATTGTCAAAAAAGCCCCGGTGTGCAATGTATGTTTTGGCAAAGGGAGCCATTTGCTGCGGCCGTTTTGTATTTGGCTTCAGACAGAACAGATACGCCGCAGTCAGTAGTAGTAAAATGATTAGAAGTAGAAGAAGAATCTGCATAGGCACCTCCTGTATTTATAAAATAATTTATTTTTAGTTTCTTACTATTATGACAACATGAATGTCTTTTTCCATTGTATATGGTAAATCAATCTCAAACATTATTATTTTGGAGCAATTTTAGTTTCATGCAATGAATCTTCTAGTAAATAATTCAGCTTTTTTATTGGCAGCTGAAAGAACAAGATTTGCCTAAAATCTGGTGTTCAATCCTGAGTTTCGTAATTATCTATATTTAAATTGCGAATATTCACTAGTTGTCTTCGCAAACCAATAATAACATTTTCCTCTGCGAATGTCGAGGAAAGAAATCTCAAAAAAGTGCTTGCAAAAGTTGCAAAAATATGAAAAACATGATAGTATATAAGCATTATACTTGCGAAAATATGCCGATCATTCCTCCAATTGGCTGACGGGATATATGAGAACCTCAAAACTAAATGTATTGAAAGGACAAATAAAATGAAAAAAACAATTTCCATTCTACTGGTAATGATTATGTGTTTTTCCACGCTGGTTATTACAGGCTGCAGCAATGCAAAAAACAGTACCAATGATACCAGCAACACTGACGACGCCAATGAGTCCAAAACTACTATTGAGTCTGCTCTGGCTTTTTATACGGAAGTCTGGGCTGCATTTGGTGAAGACAACAAATTCTCCTGTGCAGGTGGTGATATGGACCATATCGCGGAGGGTCCTGGTCAGTTTTTATTGACGGAAGACAATGCCAATAGCTTCAAGGAGCTGATTCACGTTACAGACGAACTGTATGATATGTTAGAGAACGATGCTGCTACGCTTCAGCATATGATGAACACAAATACTTTTAGTTCGGCTGTCGTTAAGCTGAAGGACCCTACGAAAGCCTCTGAGTTTGCTGAGGCATACAAGACCGCTATTCAGGGACAGCAATGGATGTGTGGTTTCCCTGATAAGGTAGTTGTGATCTCTGTAGGTGATTATGTGGTTATGGCATATGGTCTTGAAGTTAATATTGATAACCTTGTTGCTGCTTGTTCTGCGGTGGAAGCACAATCAACAGTGCTTGTTGACGCTCCGGCAATGGTTGAATAATTTTCGGGATTTTAAATATCTGGGGGTCGTTGTACTTGACCCCCTATAATTATGTCGTTAAGCAGTCGGGATAGATTGGGAAATTCTGCACAAGGAAAGGAGATGGCATGAAAATGCTGTTTTCAAGCACGCCATTTTTATTTTGGTTTTTGCCAAGTGTACTTATTCTATATTTTATCGTATCTAATAAATTGAAAAATGCTGTTTTGCTTCTTTCCAGTTTGTTCTTCTATGGGTGGGGGGAACCAAGATATGTTGTGTGGATGGTACTTGCCATCATAATGGGATATATGTTTGGGCGGCTTATGGATCGTTTTCGCAAGGAGCCTACGATATCAAAAATTTTGCTTGTATTATCCATTTCAAGCAGTCTTGCTATGCTTGGATATTTCAAATACGTTGATTTCTTTATAGGCAATTTTAATGCAATGACGGGACTTTCCGTTCCCTTGTTACAGATAACACTGCCTATCGGAATCAGCTTCTACACTTTTCAGATCCTCAGCTATACCATTGATGTTTATCGTGGTGATGTTGTGGTACAGAAGAATCCTATTGATCTTGCGACTTATGTTGCACTTTTTCCTCAGCTTATTGCTGGACCAATTGTCCGTTATTCCGATATTGCGAATCAGCTTAAGAAACGAACGCATTCTTTTAAAAAGACTGCGCTTGGAATGCGTCGTTTTATCATAGGACTTGGCAAAAAGATCATGATTGCCAACCTGTTGGGTGAGCTTTGCAATATTTTCCGTGAATCTGATAATAAATCTGTGCTTTTTTTCTGGCTTTACGCTGTGGCGTATTCACTCCATATTTATTTTGATTTTTCGGGCTATAGTGATATGGCGATTGGTCTTGGCAAGATTTTTGGTTTCAATTTTCTTGAAAACTTCCATTATCCTTATATCTCTGCAAGCATCACTGAATTCTGGCGGCGTTGGCATATATCACTGGGCTCATGGTTTCGCGATTATATATATATTCCGCTTGGTGGTAATCGTGTCAGTGCTTTTCGTCATTTATTTAATATTTTTTTGGTTTGGATGCTCACTGGTTTCTGGCATGGAGCTGCTTGGAATTTCATTGTTTGGGGACTTTACTTTGCGATTTTGCTTATTATAGAAAAGCTTTGGCTGTTTCATTATTTGAAAAAGAGCCGCATACTGAGTCATGTGTATGTTATGACTCTGGTTATTATTAGTTTTGTCATTTTTGATGCGGTAAGTATGGGACAAGCGTTCTCCTATATAAAAGCCATGTTTGGTGCCGGTGGCTATTCCTTGATTTCGGCAGAATTCTTATACTATTTACGTAGCTATGGGGTTGTGCTTATTTTGGCTATGATTGGAGCAACGCCGCTGCCCCAAAAGCTCTGGAATCGTGTGAGCGCAACTTCTGTCGGTGGAAATGTTATGATTTTAGTGGAGCCTTTGGCAATTTCAGCATTGCTTGTGGTGTGTACTGCATATCTGATAGATGGTTCCTATAACCCTTTTCTTTATTTTAGATTTTGAGGAGGAGCTAAGAATGAAAAAATATAAAGATAGGATTTTTGTTGCCATTGTTGGTCTTATTTTTGCCAGTATGACTTTTACTGCTTGGATTGTATCCCAAAAGGAATCCTCCGAAAGTGAGAGGCGTAAACTTGCACAGTTTCCGGAACTTTCTTATGCTTCTATAAAGGATGGCAGTTTTATGACAAAATTTGAGAATTATACACAGGATCAGTTTCCGCTTCGTGACGCTTTTCGCACGATTAAGGCTGTTTTTGCTTACTATATGTTAGGTCAGCTCGACAATAACGATATATATATGAAAGACGGTTATGCCGCAAAGCTTGAATATCCGCTGAATGAGGATTCTGTCCATCATGCTGCGGATAGATTTGAGTATATTTATAACAAATTCCTTGCGGATAAAAATCGGAATATCTATCTATCAATTGTTCCAGATAAGAGCTATTTTCTGGCAGAACAGAATGGTTATCTTCGTATGGATTATGAAAAGCTATTCGCTATCATGCAGGATAAAATGAGCTATGCTAATTATATTGACATTACCACAACCCTAGATATTACTGATTATTACAAGACCGATACGCATTGGCGTCAGGAAAAATTAAATGATACGGCTGCAAAGATTGCTGCAGAAATGGGTGTTACTCTATCGGGTGAATATACCCAAAATGCACTTGAGTTTCCTTTTTACGGAGTCTATTACGGGCAGGTATCTCTTCCTCTGCCTGCTGAGACGATATATTACCTTACAAACGACATTCTTGACAGCTGTAAGGTAACAAATTATGAGGATGGTACGGTCGGTGGGATTTATGATATGGATCGGGCAGTTGGTAAGGACCCATATGAAATATTTCTATCAGGCTCACGTTCTCTCATCACCATAGAAAATCCCAATTATGAAGACGAACGTGAACTTATCATTTTCAGGGATTCCTTTGGAAGCAGTATAACTCCGCTTTTAGTTGAAGGATATTCAAAGATTACGCTGGTCGATATCAGATATTTGAGAGTAGATTTTCTGGACAAATTTATTGAATTTGATGGTCAGGATGTGCTTTTCCTCTTCAGCACACTTATTCTTAACAATAGCGAAACATTAACTTAACCCTTTTCCTTTCGTGTTCCTAATAGTGGTTAATCCTATGGTATCTATACAATATTTGCTGCTTTATCCATTCCGTTCTCCTCTTGTTAATTGAATAAAAAACGATTTATATACTTAATAATAAAAAAGTTTTTGTTGTCAATGTTACATATTTACAAAAATATTTTCAGTGGGTATACAAATCTGAAAAGAGGCATGTTGCAAATAAAACTAGATATATTTTAAATTTAGCAGGATTGAATATTTCATTTCAATAGATTCTGTAGTATACTAATATAGAAGGAAATTTATAATGGAAGAGATAGTGAAGAATGGAAAATGATGGAGATTGATATTAAACGAAGCAATCGAAGAAGTATTGCTATTGAAATTACTAAAGATGCCAGAGTGCTTGTGCGGGCGCCGCGCTGGGCGCCGTTATCTGAGATAGAGTATTTTGTCAGAGAAAAATCGGACTGGATTGACAAACAATTGAAGGAGGCCAGGATCAAGCAGGCTGAACGGAGTCAGAAAGAACCTTTTACCAAGGAGCAGCTTGAAGCATTGGCAGACCAAGCGCTGGAAGTTCTTACCAGTCGTGCCGCATATTATGCGAAACTTTTGGGTGTTACTTATGGACGGATTACGATACGGAATCAGAAAACCCGTTGGGGCAGCTGCAGCAGTAAGGGGAATCTGAACTTCAATTGCCTGTTGATGCTGACGCCCAAGGAAGTGCAGGATTATGTAGTGGTGCATGAATTATGCCATAGAAAGGAAATGAACCATTCTGAACGTTTTTGGCAGAAGGTGGAGGAAGTGATGCCGGACTATGCACAATGGAGAAAATGGTTGAAAGAAAATGGCGGAGAATTAATTGAAAGGATGTTATAATGGAAACATACAAAGTCAGGGTGTTAGAAGGAGAGAAACCAATCATAGCAGAAGTACCAGGCTCTAAGAGCATTACCAACCGGGCGCTGATGCTGGCAGCTCTCGGCAATAAGGAATGTGTCTTAAAGAATGTATTGTTCAGTGATGATTCCCGTGCATTTTTAAGCTGTCTTTTGGAGCTGGGATTTCAGGTAGATATCAAGGAAGAGCAAAAGGAGGTTAGAATCCAGGGCTTGGGTGGAAAGATTCCTAATCGGAATGCAGCTATTAATGTGCGGAGTGCCGGGACAGCGGCCAGATTTTTAACGGTTCTGCTGGCATTTGCCGGAGGACATTATACCCTGCATTCTTCCGAACAGATGAAAAAACGGCCTATGGAGCCGTTGCTGACAGAGCTTCGGAAAGCTGGAGTGAGCATTACCTGTTTGGAGCAGGAGGGACATTTTCCATTTATAATAGAATCAGAAAGGGTAGAAGTTCAGGAAGTGACGATTGATACCAGTATCAGCAGTCAGTTTGCAAGTGCACTTTTAATGGCGGCTGTGCTGCTTCCAGAAGGGCTGACTATACATATGGCAGGAGAGCGCAGCAGCGGAGCTTATATCCAGATGACACTGGCTATGTTAGAACAGTTCGGTGTTCGAGTAGTACGCGAAGGGTCAGACTGTACGATTTCTAAAGGGCAGATGTATGGACTGAGCATATATGAGATTGAGCCGGATATGTCGGCGGCCTGTTATTTTTTTGCCATGGCAGCTATACTAAACCGCAGGGTAACGGTTAAAGGAACCAAGGCGGATTCCCTGCAGGGAGATAAGAAATTCTTGGAACTTCTCTCTATGTTGGGATGCGAATGGGAGGTTCTGCCAGAAGGAATCACTGTGACGGGTGTTGCGCAT
Organism: Lachnospiraceae bacterium; assembly: GCA_022791575.1. Taxonomy (GTDB): domain Bacteria; phylum Bacillota; class Clostridia; order Lachnospirales; family Lachnospiraceae; genus JAAVZI01. The sequence continues at coordinate 49,921 of JAAVZI010000024.1, read as the reverse complement.
TATCCTGGAATTACTGTGAATATGAAAGACTTTTCGGATCAGGCACTGACTATGGCAGCAGTGGCGGTATTTGCGGATTCGCCTACCCGCATTACACATATCGGCCATATTCGTATGCAGGAATCTGACCGAATTCAAGTGATTGTGACGGAATTAAACCGTCTGGGTGTAACATGCAGGGAAGTAGAGGAAATCGATGGCATTGAAATCATTCCTTCGCCCGTAAAACCGGCGGTAATAGAAACCTATGAAGATCACCGGGTGGCTATGGCATTCACTCTGATTGGTCTGCGTCAGGAGGGAATTGTAATTCAGAATCCGCAGTGCTGCGGAAAGACATTTGAGAATTATTTTGAGGAGATTGATCATTTATATGATTAAACTTTCACAGTTACCAAAATCTGGTTATGAATACTGACTTTCGCAAGAATCTATCAAATTCTTAGGTATTTGCGAAACTCTGATTTCACTGTCAGAGTTTGGGCAATATATACAAAAATGTAGCGAATCCAATGCTGACACCAGGACTCCTCCCACTTCGTGGGTCCCTCCTCATGTCCAATCAACGTCTTTGAGCGGAATTTTTGTATATATTGTTCAAGCTCGTCGCATTGAATACAACTTACGCAATTACCTATCAAATTTGGCATGAAAGGAGAAAAAGTTATGAAATTAAAAAATATTGTAAAAATGCAACATGGTACTTATATTTCTCGTTATAATCTTACCTATGAGACTGCAGACGGTGGAAAGAAAGTCTATGAGATGATTAGCCGAGACAGTAATATGAAGACAAGAGGGGATCTGGTATCGCATCCAGTTGATGCAGTGGTATTGATTATGGAAGATGAGTCTGGTGAGCATATTCTGCTGAATAAGGAATTTCGGATGGCAACTGGGCGGTATGTCTATAATTTTCCGGCTGGTTTGATTGATCCGGGGGAAACGCCGGATGAGAGTGCAAGAAGGGAATTAAAAGAGGAGACGGGTCTGGAGATCCTTGGCATCTATGATGTTATTGGAGAAAGTTATAGCGCAGTAGGATTTTCTAATGAAAAAAATGTCTGCATTGTGGGAAAGGCCGGCGGAGAATTTAAGCCCAGTACTTCGGTTGTAGAGGAGATCCAGGCGGGTTGGTATACAAAAGAAGAAGTCCGGGCTTTGTTAAAGAGAGAGCCGTTTGCCGCGAGGACGCAGGCTTATTGTTATCTGTGGAGTAAAAAATAAGATATTTGGAGCGTGTTTGAATATTCAAGCACGCTCGTTTCGATTATTCATATCTCAGCGCATCAATTGGTGACATTTTTGCAGCCCGGTTTGCCGGGTAATATCCAAATAAAATGCCTATCAGCATAGAGAAAAATACGGAGACAAGAATAGCAGTCATAGATGGCTGGACAGTAATGGTTAAGATATCCATATAATCTGCTGCCATTTGGGAGCCTAGCGCAACAGCTGCTTTTGCAATAAGAAATCCGTTGGCAATTCCAATCAAAATGCCGATGGTACCGCCGATTAGGCAGATGACAATGGCCTCTGTTAAAAATTGGGTGCGGATGCTGCTGTTCTTGGCGCCGAGAGCCTTGCGGATACCGATTTCCTTGGTACGCTCGATAATACTGACTAGCATGATATTCATAACTCCGATTCCGCCTACCAGCAGGGAAATTGCGGCTATGACTGCAATAGCAATGGTAATGACGTCTAATACCTGGGAAATTACATTGAGCTCCGAAGCCATATCCTGACACTGGAAGTTCCAGTTTGGGTTATTGCTATACAGATCGTTAAAGTATTCAATGGTACGACTGGAAAGATCAGAAGCATCGGTTCCTGGAGAGGCCATAATCTGGATAGTTTCGTAGCCTTGTTGGGACTGGTTAAACTGTTTGGCTGTACTGACTGGTAAAAAAACTGTAGTGGAACGGTCTTTTTCTGCCGTTTTACTGCCGAAATTTCCCCCGAAACGGGCAGCATCGTATTTATATACACCAGCGATTACACCGTGGAACGAGGTGCCAGAGTCAGTATCAATCAGAATTTCCTGGCCAATGGGATTGATTTCTTGGCCTTGGAAATAGTATTTTACAAATAAGTCGGATACAACGCAGGCATGTTTTTTTAACTGGCAGTCCTGTTCTGTAATATTCCTTCCTTGGAGAATCTCAATTTTCGCTGAGTCCAGATAGCCAGCGGAGATTCCACTCATATCCACGTTGGCATAATTCTCTCCATGAACGGCTTTTCCACTCTCCATAGGTTCAGAGACAATGACATGACTGACTTCGTCAGAGAAGGATTCTTTATACTGTTCAATCATTTCATCGCTGATCCGGTCTTGTTCTGTAAGTTCCGGATAGACCCAGGTCTCCCAGTCCTTCTCATCTTCTGGGTATGAAGCATCCAAGTAGCCGTAGATCATATTGGCTCCGCCTAAGTCATTCATGGTATTGGAGATCGTCAATTTCATGGAATTTCCAATGGTGGTAATGGTAATAACAGAACTGATTCCAATGATAATTCCTAACATTGTGAGAAAGGAACGCAGTTTATTTACTCGGATATTTCCGAAGGACAGACGGATACATTCTAAAAACCCCATTATTTTCCACTTCCTTTCTCTTGTTCTGTATGTGGAAGGATACCAGAGTCTGCAAAAATGGAACCATCACTGATGGTAACAATCCGCTGTGTCTCTCTGGCAAGTTCCGGACTATGGGTAATGAGGACAATCGTTTTATTCTTTTCTTTATGCAGTTTGTGGAACAGATCCATAACCAGGCGTCCGGTCTTGGAGTCTAGGGCTCCAGTGGGTTCGTCTGCCAGAATAATTGCTGGGTCATTGCTCATAGCCCTAGCAATAGCAACTCGTTGATTTTGTCCGCCGGACAGCTCGTTGGGCTTATGCTTCATGCGGTCTTTCATACCAACCATTTCCAGTAATTCTTCGGCACGTTCCCTGCGGGCTTTACGGCTCATGCCGGCATACATCAAGGGAATTTCTACATTTCTAAGGGCATTAGTCCGCGGTACTAGGCAAAAGTTCTGGAATACAAAACCAATGCGCTGGTTGCGTACTTCGCTCAGCTGTTTATCCCTCATCTGGGAAATGTCCTGACCTTCGAGAAGGTAACGGCCGGAAGTCGGGCGGTCCAAGGCGCCGATTAGATTCATTAGTGTGCTTTTACCAGAGCCGGATTCTCCGACTATGGAAATGAATTCTCCTTCACTGACATTTAAGTCAATGCCGTTTAAAATCTGGAGTTCATTGGGCTGTCCTATGTAATATTTCTTGATAATTTGTTTCATTTCAATTATTAATGTGTTCATATATTCCTCTATTCTGCACTTGTTCCAAGATCTATTTTGATGGTTTCCCCTTCGTTTACCATATCTGGATAGCTGACGATATAATCTCCTTCTTTTAACTGTTCAGAACTGATTTCTGTGTAATAGTCGCCTTCTTCTCCAATGGTTATGGGTACTTTTTTTACCGTATATTCTCCATTATTTTCTTGGGCGAGATAAACATAGGTTTTGCCGTTGTCTTCTGTAAGAATACTGTCATAGGCAATGCTAAGGGCATTCTTTTTCTCGGCAAGGATGATCTCAGCCTTGGCGTTCATACCAAGAAGCAGTTTTGTCTCTCCGTCAATGGTGATTTCAGCGGAATAGGAGCCGCCGGAACTTCCATTAGACATTCCTTCCATATTGGGAGTAGTGTTAGAACCGGAAGAGGCAAAGTTAATCACTTTACTAATGGTTCCGCTCATTTCTACATCTTCTAAAGCGTTGGCTTTAATAACAGCATGCATACCAGTGGAGATTTTTAAAATATCATTTTCGGGAATGGTAACAGAGATCTTTAAGTTTTTGTTATCTTCTATAACCATCAGGTCTCCGGTTGTCACCATAGAGCCGACCGATACGTTCAGAGAGGTGATAATACCTGCTTGAGGTGCAGTAATAGTAACTTTTTCCAGCTGATTGTAAAGTTCAGCCAGAGTGCTGGAGGCAGTGTTGTCTTTTCCAGAGCCAATGTTTTGGGTATCAATGGCATCCTGAGCTGTCTGAACGGACTGACTGGTAGAGCGTACGGCTGTGTTGTAAGCATTTTCTGCTTCAGACAAGGTAGTCTGGGCAGTAGTAACGGCGATCTGGCTTTCGGTAAAAGCGGCTTTTAGTTCCTGCAGGATCTCTGTTTCGGGATATTCAGAACTGGCGTAGGTGTTGTAGGTCTCTTGTGCTTTTTCCATAGCTGCATTTGCTTGATTCAGCTGATTTCGGGCTTGATCGATAGCTGACTGCGCTTCGGAAAGAGTTTGTGCCTGCTCCTGCTTGGCATATTCTAAGCTGCGTTTGTTGATTTCCTGCTGTTTGGCATCTAAGATCTCCTGGTCGGAAAGCTGTTTTTCCAATTCGGTAATTTTCTTGCGGATTTCGCTGTCATCCATGACTAACAACGGGGCGCCGGCTTCTACATAATCGCCCAGCTGGACATATAATTCTTTGATTTGTCCGGTTAGTTCGGTGGTGATGGATACCTTGTTCTGGCTTTCCACTATTCCATTGGCATAGATCACGGAAGAGAGATCCTGCATGGAGAGCTCTTGAACTGGAATGCCGTCATGGAGTGTGCTGACTGCATTAGTGGCTGCTTTGCCGAGCATTTTGACAGCTGCAGTGATGAGAATTATCAGTATGATAATAATGATACTGATAATCAGAAGCGTTTTCTTTTTCTTTGACATGTTGTAACCTTCTTTCTTGTTTCGATGAATTGTATGAATGCTTTCATACAGAATAAAATAATGAGTAGTAGTTGTCAAGTGTATTAATGGTAACTTAAGAGTCCCGTAATATAGGAATGCAATCTGTATTAAATGTCTTAATACAGTTATAGTATAGATGATACCTGGAAATTTGTCAAGAAAAAATAGATGTAGGACAGGAACCTTCTATAGAGATAAATGTTGACATTTATAATAGGGTATTATATATTAATACCAAGCATTATATTTTTAAAGAAAGTGAATGTATACAAAATGAATAAGATTGAAAAATTGTCGGAACTGGAAATTAGGATTATGAGAGTATTATGGGAACAGGAGGAACACTTGACGATTAAACAGATGACAAAAGAGTTAGAGAGCGAGGGGATAAGCGTTCAGTCCATTACGCAGGTAATAAAACGGCTGATGGATAAAAGGGCAGTGACAGTAGTGGAAAATGTGCCGGCAGGAAATGTGTATGCAAGGGCGTTTCGGCCGGCTTACAGCCGGGAGGAATTCTTGGAAGCGGAATTAGAACGTTTGCAGATGACTGTATTGGGCAGAAAGAAGAAGAGTTTGGCAGGTATGATGGCTAACTTTCTGTGCAACAGCAATGATAAGAAGATGACACTTCAAAAAGCAGGAGAGCTGCGGAAGATGGTTGAAGAAAAGAGGAATATACGAAAAAAGGCGGATCAGTAAAGTACAGTAGAGAGGAAAGGGGAGAGGCATATGAGAATTACAATTTCTTCAGTTTTAACAATGTGCCTAGTAAATTCTATATTAATACTGCTGTTGTGTTTCCTGTTTAAACGCAGGGCGGTCATGAAGAGGATTGGGCCTGAATGTATGCTCGTACTGCTTCTGGCAGTTGTTGTAAGGATGTGCTTTCCATTTGAATTTGTGTATACATGTAGTGTATATATTGAAGAGGCGCTGACACCATTGCTTATGTTTTTGATACATGTGCCGATAGAGAAGCCTTTGGAAATCACGGTTGGACATCTGTTAATGATCCTGTGGGTGGCTGGAGTGATAGTTTCTTTCTTATATAAAATATACAATTACAGGAAGGCTGTCCGAATAATTTCATTGGCGCCGGAAGATTTGCTGGGCAATCATTATGAGGCGTTTCACTTGGACAAGGAGGAGTATCGGGATACAGCAAATGTTAGGGTGATTTTTAGCCAGCAGCAGCGCATGCCTTGTTTGATTGGTATTAGAAATCCTTGTCTAATTTTACCAAAGGCAGAAGTGCGGGAGGATCTGCTGCACTATATGATATTACATGAAATTATGCATATACGTAAGAAAGATCTTATATGGAAAGCCATTATTGATTTACTTTGCACTATATTCTGGTGGAATCCGGTATTGAGGTATTTGAGGAAAGAACTGTTTCAGCTGGTTGAGATGCGCAATGATATGCAGATCGCGGCGGGGTTATCGGAAGAGGAAAGAATCTGCTATATGGAATGTCTACAAAATGCTGCCCTGCAGTTGTTAGGACAGGACACCGCATTTAGCATTGGATTCAGTGGAAGTGACTTTAGAGCCCTGCTAAGGAGGATGCAGCTTCTTAGGGATGAGGATAGATTCAGTCATTGGCTGCAGGTTATGTTAAGTGTAGTGGTTTTTGTACTGCTGCTTGCATCTACAGCGGTTATTTTTGAGCCATATAGTATAAAAGAATTGGAGGAAGGAGGGGGCATAATTGAAGATATGTCGGGAGAGACGACATTTCTTATTAGGAATGGCAGCCAGTATGATGTGTATGTAGACGGAGAATATCTCTATACAACACATGATATTCAACCATTTATTGGCTTCAGCATTTATGATCATGTAGAGTTGTATGATAATATGTCAGGAGGCAGGGGAAGATGAGTAAGAAGGGATGGATTCAGAGAATTGCGGTTGTGATACTAGCTGTGAGTACCGTTTATGGAGTGGTAATGACTAAGGAAATGGTAAGGATGAAGATGGCCAAACAGAAAGGGGCACATATGGTTGTGTTTCAGGATAGGGAGAAGAGACCGAGCAGAACCGGAACTACCCGATATGTGTGGTATATCAAGACAGAAAATGGCGTGAAATATAAAAGACTGTATGACACTACCTATAAAAAGTGGATAACAGACAAGAAATGGTGTCATTAGAGGAGCCATTTACACAGAAGTATTGACAAATGTATTTTTTTACAATAATATAAATATATACATTTACAATAGAAAGTGAAATGGAACTACAAGGGGGATGAAATATGAATACAGAACAGAAACTGGTATTAGAATTATGCAGAATTGAAGGATACAATAAGGAGAACGTCGAATTGGCCTTGAACAAGTGGCTGGATTATGCTTATGTATTAGGTCAGCTGCATATGCACCGTATGGCAGCAGCAGCTTATTATGTGTTACAGAAAACTGAACTGCTGGGAAAGGTGAACCGGGAATTTCGCAGCAGTTTGAAAGCGGTTTATCAGTATAACCAGTATAAGGTAGCTTCCTATAAAAAAGCATTAGATGAGCTGGTGTATCTGCTGGAGAACGTAGATTTTCCTTATACAATCTTAAAGGGGGGATTTTTAGCTTATTTGTATCCGCCAGGAGTCAGAACCTCTAATGACATTGACTTGCTTGTATTAAGGAAGGATCTCCCCAGGATTATTGAACTTTTCAGGAATCACGGCTTTGTACAGGGTTTTATCAGAAATGAGAGGATTGTTGAGGCCAAAAGGCAGGAGATTGTCAATGCACAGTTAAACCGCGGGGAAATCATTCCTTTTGTAAAAGAAGTACGATGGCAGGGATTGGAATTTTTGGAAGTGGATATTAATATTTCCTTAGATGAAAAATCGTCTGAAGATACTTCGGTGATTGCGCAGATGCTTGAGAGAAGAAGCGGTTTTGCGACAGATCGGGGAGAACGGCTCTATACACTGGATAGAGAAGATTTTCTGATTCATCTTTGTACGCACCTGTATAAAGAGGCAGCAGTATATCAATGGGTAGAGATGGGAAGGGATTTGTCTATCTATAAATTTCTGGATATCTGGCTGTATTATAGAAAATTCATAAAACAACAAGAAGGGGAACAGGCTCTGGCAGATAGAATCCAAGCCTGTGGCAAGGAACTGGAATGTTATTATGCATTTTATTATACGGGGGAAATATTTGACAAAGAGTTATTTCTGCCCCTGTTAGAAAATATAGGAAACCGGCAGGAATATATAGATAGCCTGGACAGGGTATATGATCCGGTATGTAAACGGTATTACCGATACAAGATGGAGTTTTTACAGCGTCTGTTTGACAGCAGAAGAGAAAGGGATTTAGAGGGTGAAAACGAGTGAGAAGGTTAATATTAAAGAAAAATGAGGAAAAAGGACATTTAATTACATTTTGTGGACTGGATGGAAGTGGGAAAACCAGTATGATCCGATGGCTGGCGGAGCAGCTTAGACAGACAGGAAGGGAGCCCTATCTGACAAAGCAGCCAACCAGTGCGGTGCGAAAGTCAGGTATTTTTCGGAACTATATGGATGAGGATAATCATTCTTCTTATGAATACAGGGCATTATCTTTGATGGCAGCTTCTGATAGAATCCAGCATACCAATAAGGTCATTGTGCCTGAGTTAGAGCAGGGGATGGTAGTTGTTAGTGATAGGTATTTTTACTCCTGTCTGGCGAATCTGCGAGCAAGAGGGTATACCGAAGATCAGTGGATTTATGAGATTGGAAGCTATATGATAGAACCAGACGTCAGCTTTTTCTTGGATATTCCGGTAGAACAAGCGGTAGAGAGGGTACGGCAGAGGCCAGAGGAACAAGAACGTTATATAGATATGGAGCTGCAGTACCGGCTTCGTGATGAATATCTGGCGATTGCAGATGATGTGGGAGGGATTGTGATTTCCTCTATTCTTCCCAAAGAAGAGTGTTTTGAACAGATTAAGAGGGCGGTAGAGAAGAAAACCGGAATTGCCTTAGCTGGTAAACAAACAGAAGGTGTTGAGGAGGCTGTTTACAGAATATTAGAGAAGTATGCGGCTGCAGGCGGCCGCCTTGAAGAGGGTATGGACTTGGAACTGGATCTGGGAATGGACAGCCTGAACCGTACACAGCTAATCTGTGATATTGAAGAACAGTTCCATTTTGAATTCCAGGTGGAGGATCTGGCGCCGGATAAGTTTCGGAAAGTAGGGGATGTATGCCGTATGGCTGCTGGATATATGAGGGCAAGGGCATAGATGGTGTGGAATTACATAAAAGAACGGATGCTGAAATATCCAATGCAGAGGATATCCGATGACAGAAGAAGTAGAACGTATATTCGCTTGGTGGAGGAAACAGAAGAATTAGCCAAAAGGCTTTGCAGACAGAAATATGGCATATTATGCAGTTCGGATGTATTGAATGCAGAAGCTCTGTTGGCCTGTATGGCGGCAGGGGTAACGGCAGTCCCTTTATCAAACCGATATGGGGAACTTTATAATAAGAAATTGATAAAGAGTATGCGGTTATCGTATCTGCTGGTTGAAGAAGGAGGAAAGATTAAGGTTCGGAATTGTGGGGCTGTCCATTCTGAAATAAGGAAAGAGCTGGAGGGTATCACATGGCTCTTGCCTACTTCCGGTACGACAGGGCAGCCGAAAGGGGTGCTGCTGTCTGGAGAAGCGATATTGCAGAATCTTAGGGATAGTGATACGTTCTTTCTGTCAGAGCCTGGTGATAAAATTCTGGCGGGCCGGGGATTTTTCCATTGTTCGTCATTGACTGGAGAATTGCTTATGAGCCTGATTCGGGGTGTGGAGATCTGCTGCTATGCAGGAGGGTTCCAACCCCATCAGCTGGCAGAGGAAATAATAAGGAAGCAGATTACGGTGTATTCTGGGACGCCGACTGTTTTTCATTATTTGTGCAGGGTTATGGGAAAACAGAAGAGCCATATATCTCTGAGGTATTGCAATGTGGGTGGGGAGATGATGAACAGGCAGACCCTGACAGCGATCGGCCAGGTATTGAAAGGTACACAGGTAATACATTCCTATGGTAAGTTTGTTAAATTATTTGCATACAGTTCTTGGGAAGGAAGAAAAGAGAGTGAAAAGAAATTTGAAATAGAAGTAATTGCTTTTGGATGTCAGCAGCCATGATAATTTTAATTTGTGGAAAAAATTCATTTGCTTATAACTTTTGAAATTTTCGTTTTTCTAATTCAAGGTCTGTCGGCTTTTTGTTAGTAGCGCTGAATATGGATGCGATAATAGTATCTCGGTAATGAGAGCGAAGGGATTTTACCAAAGTGCATATCCGCTTGCGGATGATAGAGCTGGAATCAAAGCGCTTTATAAATAATTAGTATTAATAGTAAGCGAGTCAGAAAGGAGTAGTATGAATGAATAAAAAACATATGTGTCTAGTGTTGGGGATGTTGTTGCCTTTGTTGGGAACGACAGGATGTGGAGCCAAGACGGGCAATGAAAAAACACAAAATAGAGTTGTGGAAGCAGAAGGGAGCACTGAGGAAGCAGTTAACATTACAAAAGAGATAGATAGCATTTCATCTGCGAAAATTAGATATTATGAATCTTTCGAAGAATTGGAATCTTCGGCAAATGTGATCGTAAGGGTTAGGAAGACGGAGAAGGAAGAGAACATAGTAGTGCATCCAGAGCCAGAGAGACAGGAGATTTGCTATGGATATACAAAATCTATGGTGAAGGTAGAGCAGATTATGAAAAATACTTCCGGTCAACAAATAGCCATAGGAGATGAAATACAAGTTCTGGAAAATCAGTTTACCAATATAGACGAAGATACAAAAGTAACTTATCATGTGGAACAATATAAAATGATGGAAGTGGATCATGAATACATATTATATTTAGACTATTCTGAGAAGGAACAATGGTATGGTATTTTAGGTGTATTACAGGGGAAAATTCCAGTAGCGGAGGATGAGGATATTTTATTCCCCATTTCCAGCATTACATTTTATGAGGGACAGACTCAAAGGGAAGAAGATATAGAAATGCAGGAGTTTATGAAGGATATCCGAAAAAGCAGTTTGGAAAAATATAATTGATGCAAAAGGACATAAAAATATTATGATATAATAAGTATATGGTTTGCAAAGAGAGGGAACTGCCAATGAAGAAGCAGGGGGATGTATGAATATCCGAAGAATACAAATGATGAATACCGATTAATAGAAGAGGCTTACAGGCAGTATCAGATAAAGGAGAAAGAACTTTTGGTTATGTCTACAGAAAACTAGGAAGGAGTAGTGTTGTATATGAAAAAATATACATATTTTGTATTAGGATTCTTGGCATTCTGTTTGGGAGCGGCAGGTTGTGGAATTGAAGAAGGAACCAAAGAAACTAAGGAAGATGTTACAAAGACAGAGGAAACGTCGGGAGAAGCGGTGAAAGTTACTAAAGAGATAGACACTATTTCATCTGCCAAAATTATAGTTTATGAATCTGAAGAAGAATTAGAAGCAGAAGCAAATGTGATTGTAAGAGTAAAGAAAACAGAGAAAGAAGAAAATGTAGTAGAGCATCCGGAGAAAGAAAGGCCAGATATATTCTTTGGGTATACAAAATCAATGGTTGAAGTAGAGCAGATTATGAAAAATACCTCTGTACAGAAGATTGACATAGGAGATGAGATACAAATCCTAGAAAATCAGTTCACTGAAATGGATGGTGATACAAAGGTAACTTATCATTTGGAACGATATAAAATGATGGAAGCAGGTCATGAATATATTTTATATCTGCGCTCTTCTCAAGAAAAAGAAGGGTATGGTATTCTTGGTGCACTGCAAGGAAAAGTTCCGGTATCAGAAGAAGAGGATCTGCTGTTCCCGGTTTCCCAAATTACTTATTATGAAAATCAGCCAAAAGCGGAAGAAGACCCTGAACTGCTGAGAGTTATGCAAGAAGTTAGAAAAAAGAGCCTAGAAAAATATAATTGATGCAAAAAGGCATAAAAGTATGATGACATAATAAGTTTATGGTTTGCAGAAAAAGGAACTGCAAATGAAAATGCGAAAAGTAATAAATCGTATAGAATAAGATTGGCAATTATATAGCAGCAATAATACAAGGTGTAAAGTCTTTATTAATGAAGTAGGCTTTACACCTTTTTTGTAATCATTGTGTTTTTGTTGTCAGCGATTATGAGGATTCAATATTTTGATAAGTTTACACCAAAAATGACCTGTTTCGCACCAATTTTGACAATGATGTCACCTATATAGTTTGGTATAATAAAACAAAAGCTATGGAAGCATTTCCATATGAAACCACGATATCCCAGAAAGGATACATTCCCATGAAGATCGCGATATGTGACGACTGCCGGGAAGACGCTTTGCGCCTTTCCGGCTTTCTTAAAGGACATGATATCAGAATTTATCCAAGTTCCGCGCAGTTATTGGCCGATATTCAGCAAAACCAGCTTCGCTTCGACCTCTACCTCCTCGACATTTTCATAGAAGACGACATGGACGGTATCGAGCTGGCTCGGTGTCTGCGGGAATGGGACGCGCAGGCGGTATTTTGTTTCGTTTCCACAAGCGATGCGTTCTACCGTGAAGCTTACGACCTCTATGCGATACAGTATCTGATCAAGCCTGTCCGGCAGCCGCAGATGCAGGAGCTGCTGGAACGGGTGGCGCAGAGAGCCGCTAAGGAACGCGAACAGGTACTGACGTTCAAGCAGCGCGGCCAGGCGGGGCGGATTCCCTACCGGGAGATCCTCTATATCAGCAGCCGCGAACACACCCTGTCCATTGTCTGTCGGAATGGGGTCGTGCAGGAATGCAAGGGGAAATTAGATGAACTGGGAAAGAAGCTGGATGGGAGGATATTTTTTCGCTGCCACCAGAGCTTCCTGGTCAACCTCTGCCAAATGGACCGGATGGAGGGGAATGAATTTGTGGCTGACGGCCACAGGATTCCGGTTTCCAGGCGCTATTATTCCCAGGCGAAGCTGCGCTATCAGGAAATCCTCTTTGAGGAGGTGGATTGATGCGGCTGGAAATCTATAGAAATATTTCTATTGTCTGGAGTATGGTTCATGTAATTGTATTATTTTTAATGCTATTCCGCTCCCGTTATCCGAAGAAAAAGACACTTCTGATATCCGGCATCGGTATGGCGCTGCTGATGGCGGGCAACTTAGCGGCAGTCTTGGCGTTTGGAGCGGATGCGGTGGGGCAGTGGTTTCTGCTGACCTGCTCGGTGCCGAGTTTCCTCTTCTTCTGGTTCCTCTCGGAGGATCGCAGGATACGATTTGTATTTACATTCTGCCTAGCAGATACTGCGGTGATGTGGGTGATTGGCGTAACGCTTTTGCTGGATTATTATCTGGGCGGCGGCCGTATGCTGGTAATGCTGATTGGCCGGCTGATCCTTCTGCCAGTGCTGGAATATACAGCCTATCGTTACCTAAGGAAACCGTATATGGAGCTGCAGGCCTCCGTCGCCAAGGGCTGGGGCATTTTTACTGGCATGACGCTGCTCTATTACCTGCTGTTGGCCCTGATGATGAACTACCCAGTCAATCTTCTGCAGCGCCCCGAAGATATGCTCGTCGTATTCCTGCTTCTGCTGCTGATGCTCTTCAACTACGGCACAATTTTTGCCGCTCTCTACGGACAGTATCAATCCTACCGCTGGCAGCAGAACGAGCGCAGCCTCCTAGAGCAGAGGCGTTCCTTAGAGGCGCAGCTGGAAAACCAGAAGAACATACACCGGCTAAAACACGATATGAAAGCCCATACCATCACACTCAGCGGCCTCCTGGCCCAGGGGGAAAATGAACAGGCCATCCACTATCTGCGCCGGATGGTAAACCAGATGGAGGCGGCCCAAGAAGAACTGTGCGCCAACCCCTATCTGCAGGCCGTATTCGGCCACTACTGCCAGCGATTCGAGGAGGCAGGCATGCGCTTAACGCTTGATATCCGGGTTGGTGAGGAGGAACTGCCCTATATGGACCTATGCCAGATCCTCTCCAATGGTCTGGAAAATGCTTACGATGAAATGAAAGAACTAACAGAAGAGCCCAAAGAAGCCTCTGTGCAGATGAAATACAGCCACGATTACCTGATTCTGCGCCTAAAAAACCGCTGCCGCCCCAGCCGTCAGATTGAAAAAGGAACCATCCCCGCAACCGACAAGCCAGGAGCAGGCCACGGCTTCGGCATACAGACCATACAGGAAGCCGCCCGGCGTCTGTCCGGGGAAATGTTCTGTTACACAGAAAATGGAACCTTTGTGCTGGATGTTATGGTGCGCGTATCCATGGATTACAGCAACTAATGCCGCCATATAGAAACTCATTTACCAAAACAAAATCTGTGATTGCGAAGATTGTATTAAACGTGACAGGTTTGAACAATCAACACAAAAATCCGCTCAAACCCTGACCATACAATCAGAGTTTGGCAGCTGCCTAAAAACAATCGATCAACAGGAGGACTACTATGAGCCAGCAGCTATTTCGAAAATCAAGTATAGACCGCATTTCCTCACCGGAACAGTTAAACGACTACGTCCGCGTGGCCAGCCCCGGCGTCTGGCTGGTACTGGCGGCCATTCTCATACTGCTTGCCGGTATCGGCGTCTGGGGCGTATTCGGCCGGCTGGACACTACGGTACATACAGCCGGTATCAGCAGCGGCGGAACCTTTACCTGCTACGTGCGCGAAGACGATCTGTCCTCTGTCAAAGAGGGTATGCCCGTTACCATAAAGGGCTGTGACAGTACCATTTCACGGATCGATCAGAGCCCCATGCCCGTTACCGAGGAAATGGATTCCTACCTGCGCCATCTTTCAGGACTGCAGGAGGGCGAATGGGTCTGCGCAGTGACGGTGGAAACTGGGCTGGCAGACGGAATCTACGAAGCAGAAATCACAACGGAAAGCGTGGCCCCCATGTCTTTCCTGTTCAATTGAGGGTACATACATGAACAAAAACCAGAAAATCAAACAGCCGCTGACAAGCGGCGTGGCCAAAGTCCCGGTAGTCATGCAGCTGGAAGCCCTAGAGTGCGGCGCCGCTTCTCTGACGATGGTTCTGGCTTACTATGAAAAATGGATTCCCCTAGAACAGGTGCGCGCCGACTGCGGCGTATCGCGCGACGGCTCCAACGCCAAAAATATCTTAAAGGCGGCAAGAAGCTACGGCCTGACGGCCAAAGGCTACCGCTACGAGCCGGAAGAACTAAAAAAATACGGAACATTTCCCTGCATAGTCCACTGGAATTTCAACCATTTTCTGGTGCTCAATGGCTTCAAGGGCAATAAAGCCTATTTAAACGATCCGGCTAAAGGCAGTTTCTCTGTCCCCATGGCAGATTTTGACCATTCCTTTACCGGAATCTGCCTGATGTTCGAACCCACCCCACAGTTCGAGCCCGGCGGAAAGCCCAAAAGCGTGCTCAATTTTGCCAGAAAGCGGCTTCGCGGCGCAGGTCCGGCCGTTGCCTTTGTTGTTGTAATCACGTTAATTACATCCATCATAGCCCTGATTAATCCCGCATTTTCCAGAATCTTTATGGACCGGCTGCTGACCGGCAATAACCCTGACTGGTTCTGGCCGTTTTTCCTTGCACTGGCGGGAATGGGGGTGCTGCAGCTGGCCGCTGCCTGGATTCAGGCTATCTATTCCCTGCGCATAAACGGCAAACTCTCCATTGTCGGCAGCACCAGTTTTCTCTGGCAGGTTCTGCACATGCCGCTGGAATTCTTCTCCCAGCGGATGGCCGGGGATATCCAGCAGCGGCAGATTATGAATGCATCCATCGCCCAGAGCCTTGTGGACACGCTGGCGCCTCTGGCGCTGAATACAGCAATGGCGCTCTTTTATCTTGTAATTATGCTCCGCTACAACGTGAATCTTACACTTGTAGGATTAACTTCTATTGGAATCAATGTCTTTGTCTCAAACCGCATTTCCCAAAAGCGGGTCAATATTACGCGGGTGCAGATGCGCGATGCGGGCAAGCTGGCTGGTGCAACTGTGGCCGGAATCGAGATGATTGAGACAATTAAGGCGAGCGGCGCTGAAAATGGATTTTTCGAACAGTGGGCGGGTTATCAGGCCAGCGTCAACACACAGCAGGTCCGTTATACTAAGCTCAACCAGGCACTGGGCATGATTCCCAGCCTTGTTTCCTCCCTGGCCAGCACCACCGTCTTTCTGCTCGGTGTCTATCTGGCTATCAAAGGTGAATTTACCGTCGGGATGATTATGGCGTTTCAGGGATTTCTTTCCTCCTTTACGGCTCCGGCCAACACCCTGATTACCTCTGGGCAGAAGCTGCAGGAAATGCGCACACAGATGGAGCGCGTAGAGGACGTCATGCAATATCCGGCTGACGTCAGCTATGAAAAGGAAATGACCAAAGAAGAACAAACGTTCGATAAGTTATCGGGAAATTTGGAAATGAAACAAGTTACATTTGGCTATTCCCGCCTGGGCGAGCCGTTGATTGAAAATTTTAACCTTTCCTTGAAGACGGGCAGCCGCGTTGCCTTAATCGGCGCATCGGGCTGCGGAAAATCCACGATTTCCAAGCTGATTTCTGGCCTTTATCAGCCCTGGAGCGGTGAAATCCTCTTTGACGGAAAGCCCATAAAAGACATCGACCGCAGCATATTTACTGGTTCCCTGGCTGTTGTCGACCAAGATATTATTTTATTCGAGGATACGATCGCCAACAATATTAAAATGTGGGACCACTCCATTGAGGACTTTGAAATGATTATGGCGGCGCGCGACGCCCAGCTTCATGAGGACATTATGCAGCGCTGCGGCGGCTATCAGTATAAAATCACCGAGGGTGGCCGGGATTTCTCCGGCGGACAGCGCCAGCGCATGGAGATTGCCCGCGTGCTGGCACAGGACCCGACCATTATAATTATGGACGAGGCTACTTCCGCCCTTGACGCCAAGACCGAATACCAGGTTGTCAAGGCGATTCAGGAACGCGGGATTACCTGCATTGTCGTTGCGCACCGGCTGTCTACGATCCGCGACTGCGACGAGATAATCGTGCTCGACCACGGCAAGGTCGTTGAGCGCGGGACACATGAAGAACTCTATCAGAAGGGTGGGGAGTATGCGAAGCTGATCGCCAGTGAGTAGACGGTGTGGTTCGTGGGCGGAAATCGGTTTTCGCGGTGCTTCGTGTGTATGGCAGGATGTTTAGGCGGAGAGTGTGGATTGCGGGAAGTGGTTGGGAATTGATAAATGCCGCATATTATCTTCAATTTCGTCGATGGAGAATAGCAGTTTGCGATAATTGGTTGATTGCATAAGGAGGAACTATGGGTTGGTTTGATGAGCAGATTAAGCAGCGCAGGCAGAAGGATCATGAGGTGTTTGAGGAGTCGCTGATTCAGATTGCGGGTTCGGTGATGGGGGCGAAAGTCAGTGCGGCGCTGAAGAGTCAGAGGGAGATTGCAAGAGATGCGGTGGGGGAGATTTTAAAGTATTATCATGTGAAAGGGCGGGAGGTGCCGGAGGAGATTCAGGACCGAAATGAGAGGTTGGAATATGTGCTGCGGCCGTATGGGATTATGCGCAGAAGCGTGCGGCTGGCGAATGGGTGGTATAAGGATGCGGTGGGCGCGATGCTGGGGATCAGGAAAAGTGATGGTACGATTGTAGCGCTGATTCCGGGCAGGGTTTCTGGGTATCGTTTTCTGGATTTGGAAAGTGGAAAATGGGTGCATGTTAATAGGAAGAATCAGGAATTATTTGAGGATGAGGCGCTGGCTTTTTATAAGCCGCTACCGCTGAAAAAACTGGGTATACGCGATCTTTGGCGTTATCTTTGGGAAATGCTTTCGGGTGCGGATCTGGCCGCGTTGGTACTGGCGACGCTGGGCGTGACGCTGGTGGGGATGTTGGCGCCGAAACTGAATTATCTGGTGTTTTCAAACGTTGTGCCGGCGGGGAGTATGCGGCTGCTGCTGGCGATTGCGGTATGTTTGGTCAGTGCGGCCGTGAGTACGATTTTGCTTAAGGCGGTGCAAACGCTGTTGCAGGCGAAGATTAATACGAAGATGAGTATTGCGGTGCAGGCGGCGTCTATGGCGCGGGTGCTTTCGCTGCCGGCGAAATTTTTTAAGAACTACAGTTCGGGGGAGCTGTCGTCGCGCGTTCAGTATATGAATACGCTTTGTAATCAGATTGTGTCAGCGGTGTTGTCTACGGGACTGACGTCGATCTGTTCTTTGGTTTACATAACGCAGATTTTTGCCTATGCACCGGCGCTGGTGGTTCCGGCGATGCTGGTGATTGGGGCAACGGTTTTATTTTCGGTGGTTTCGGCGTTGGTGCAGATGAGGGTCAGCAGACGGCAGATGGAGCTGGCTTCGAAAGAGAGCGGCATGAGTTATGCGCTGATTTCGGGCGTGCAGAAGATTAAGCTGGCAGGCGCGGAGAAGCGGGCGTTTGCCAGGTGGGGCTCGCTGTATGCGAAGCAGGCAAAGCTCATCTATAATCCGCCGGTATTTTTGAAAATTATTACGGTCATTTCTACCGGGATTTCGCTGCTGGGAACTTGGGTGATGTATTTTGCGGCGGTGCGGTCGCAGGTGCCGGTAGCGGATTATTATGCATTTCATACGGCGTACGGTATGGTGTCGGGGGCGTTTTTCTCGCTGGCTACGATCGCGCTGACGGTGGCGCAGATTCAGCCAATGCTGCATATGGTGCGGCCGGTGTTGGAGGCCGCGCCGGAGATTTCCGAGGGCAAGCAGGTAGTTACCAGTCTTTTGGGGGGAATAGAGCTGAATCAGATTTCGTTTCGCTATCGGGAGGATATGCCGCTTGTTGTGGATCAATTGTCGCTGAAAATCCGTCCGGGGCAGTATGTGGCGCTGGTGGGCGCAACGGGCTGCGGGAAGTCGACGCTGATGCGCCTGATGCTGGGGTTTGAGACGCCACAGAAAGGCGCGGTGTATTATGACGGCAGGGATTTGACCAGTATGGATTTGAAATCTCTGCGGCGGCGCATTGGGGTCGTAATGCAGGATGGGAAATTATTTTCGGGGGATATTTTTTCTAATATTATTATTTCTGCGCCCTGGCTGACGCTGGATGAGGCGTGGGAGGCAGCGGAGCTGGCGGGCATTGCCGACGATATCCGCCGCATGCCTATGGGTATGTATACAATGATATCCGAGGGGGCGGGCGGCGTTTCCGGCGGGCAGCGGCAGCGGCTGATGATTGCTCGTGCCATTGCGCCGAAGCCGAAGATTCTTATGTTTGACGAGGCGACGTCGGCACTGGATAACCTGACGCAGAAAAAGGTCTCGGAATCGCTGGCTGGGCTGAAATGTACGAGAATTGTAATTGCGCACCGGCTGTCTACGATTCAGCAGTGTGACCGGATTCTGGTGTTGGACCGGGGACGGATTGTAGAGGATGGGACGTATGGGGAGCTGATGGAGAAAGGAGGGTATTTTGCGGAGCTGGTGGAAAGACAGAAGGTAGAGTAAGCTGGGGATTGCGGGAGTGGTGGAGGGGACGAGTTTGGGCAAATGGTGTTACCTAATAAGCTCAAAGACGTTTTTGATTCGCTTCTTAGGTAACACCATTTGCCCAAACTCTGGCAGTGACAGGCATTTCGCAATAAGCCGTTACGGGTAGGGCAGGGTGCGGGCGTTTGTGTGTTGGGGGTGGTTTGGCTGGTTTACATAATGAGGGGGTAGAAAATGTTATATTTTATCAGTCCTTTTTGGAAGTGGTTCGTATAAAGGTATGAACGGGGAAAGGAGTGTGGAATGCGTTTGTCTTAAGCATACCAAGACAGGGTGAATGAGAGGTTGCATATGAAACATCAGGGAACAGAGGAGCTGCTGAATCAGGGCGGGTAGTGCCGCTCGGTTTACGCTATTTGCAGGCAGCTGTAATGGAGGCGGGGTATAAATGACGGTTATAACCGTTATAGACATTTGCCAAAACCTCATTTCATCGTCAGGGTTTGGGCAATCAATACAAAAATGTAGCGAATCAAGTACTGACACCAGGACTCCTCCCACTTCATGGGTCCCTCCTCATGTCGTATTTCCTTATGTCCAATCAACGTCTTTGAGCGGAATTTTTGTATTGATTGTTCAAATCCGTCGCCTTGAATTTGACTTACGCAATTACCTATAACCGTTAAGAAGAAAGGAGGTGTGGGATTACGGAATATTTTAGAACGTATAGATAGGAAGTATGGGAGGGAATTTAGGATTTTAGGTCAGGGCTGTGTCTCTGGCGGAGGCGGGCCGGGTCGGCAACATCAATGCTTGTGTAGAAAGGAAATGTGAGAATTATGAAGAAATTATTAGAGCAAATCGAACAAAACCCAGAGTTAAAGGCCAAAATAGAGGAATTGGACAACAATGCTTCCAGCAAGCCGCAGGACTATATTAAGGTGGCGGCGGAATACGGCATTGAGTTGACCGAGGAGGATTTTAAGCCGGCCTGCGGCCAGGGGGAACTGTCGGACGACGAGCTTAACGCTGTGGCCGGCGGAGAAGAATGTATTTGTGGAATCGGCGGCGGCGGTGGTGTCGGCAAAGCTGTGGGGTATGATGAGGTCTGCGTCTGTGTATTGGGCGGCGGCGGAAAATATACAAGCGGCGATACGCGCTGTGTCTGTGTGGTAGCGGGAGGCGGTGATGGCTCTTATCCGATGTTTTCCAAACTTAACTAGTAACGGCTATGGGATACTATCGATTAAAGAAAACATATGTTCTGCGTGGATGGGAACGGCTGCCATGGGCATTGGTGCACCGTCCGGAAAACAGTATAGAATTCCTTAGCCGGGAACTGTTTGAGGCGTTAAGTCTCTGTAATGGGAAATGTGACTGCGATCTTCGGCTGGTGCCGGAGCGCACGAGGAAGCTGATTAAGATGGCGGTGGAGAAAGGAGTTGCCGAGCCCTGCAGTTATGGCCAGGGGCTGACGCCCGACCAGGAATACCGCGTCTATGCCAATCGGTTTATACGCACGGCCCACTGGTCCATTACGGGGAAATGTAACTGTAAATGCAGGCATTGCTATATGTCTGCACCAGAGGCGAAGCTGGGGGAGCTTTCCCATGAAACCATAATGGAGATTATCGATCAGCTGGAAGCCTGCGGCGTGCTCTCGGTCACCCTGACCGGTGGCGAGCCGCTGATCCGCCGGGACTGGTGGGAGATTGTAGACGCCCTGGTCAGGCGCCATATCGCGATTGAGACCATTTATTCCAATGGATTTCTAGTTAATGAGACACTGCTTGGCGGGCTTATGGAACGGGGCTTGCGGCCGGAATTTAACATGAGTTATGACGGGGATGAGGGCTGGCATGACTGGCTGCGTGGGATTCCCGGCGCCGGGGAGGCCGTGCTGCGGGCCTTTGACCTCTGTTACCAGCATGGATTTCCAACTGGCGCGGAGCTTTGTATCCATCAGGGAAATAAACATCTGCTGCGCGAAAGCATTGGCACATTGGCCGAGCATCACTGCACACATGTAAAGGTGAATCCGGTAGCGGAGACAGAGCTGTGGGAGCGGCTGGGTGGGGAAGATTATTCCATTTCTATGGAAGAGGCATTGGAAACCTATCTTGACTACCTGCCGGCTTATTTTGCAGACGGGATGCCGCTGGCGCTTATGCTGGGCGGGTTCTTTTCCTGCAGCGGGAAGCGGGCGGCAGACGGAACCATCCATTGGTGGATTCCGCTGAAGAAATATAACGGCGGGGACGGCTGTCTCAACCAAACTGTCTGCGGGCATGCCCGGCAGGTGATGTATCTGTCGCCGGAGGGGCGTATGCTTCCCTGCATGTCGCTTTCTGCTTATGATATTCAGCAGCAGTATCCGCTGATTACGCAGGTGGGGCTGCAAAAGGGGCTGACGGATTCGGCCTATATGAAATTGATTGATACGCGCGTAGAGGAATTTCTGGCGCATACCAAGGAATGTGGAGCCTGTGCATATGCCAAAATCTGCGCCGGCGGCTGCCGGGCAAGTGCACTTTGTTTTGATTCGGGCGATATTATGGCGCCGGATCGTGCGGCGTGCCTGATCTTTCGCGGCGGATATGGTAAACGGCTGGAGGAGGTTGTGAGGAACTGTATCGAAGAGACTGGCAGCGTCTGTTTCGGGGGCCGATAATCGTAAAATAATGGATAGGAGAGGATTCAGATGAAAGTAATGGAATCTCAGATGGTTCCGCGGATTCTGCGGGATATGGAAGATGGGGTTTTGGTGCTGGATACACATGGGCATATTTTGTTTATTAATGACCGGGGACGGGCGCTGCTGGGTATCCAGCCGGAGGCGGGCAAAACGTACGCGTCCGCTTTTCTGACAGATTCTGCGGGCGGCGCCAATGACCGGTTTCACCAGTTTGTGCTGGATGCGGTCTATGATAAGGAGAGCACCCACAGCGGCGAGGCTTCTTATGAGGGGCCGGAGGGGCAGAAGCACCGGTTTCGCTTAACGTCTTCTTTTCTGCGGGATGAGCATGGAAAGCAGTCAATTGGCATTGTGGTGGTATTTTCGGATATTACGGAACTGGAGCGGCTGAATATGCAGCGGCGGGAGTCTTCTGTAATATTTGCTGTGCTGATGATCTGCGTCTGTGCGTATCTGTTTCTCTGGAGTTTTTTGCGTATGCTGTCGGCGGAGCCTGAGCCTTGGGTGATGAGCCTGATGATTGAGGGGATGTCGGTACTGATGTTCGTGATTATTTTGAAAATGACGAGCTTTTCGATCCGCGATATCGGTCTGCGCATTGCCAACGCTAGGGCAACATTTGTGCCTGCGGTCTGGATTACGGTGACTGTCGGAGCGGCTCTGGTTGTCGGGAAATGGATTCTTTTGCAGTTGGTGCCAGGATTTTTTCCGGAAAATGCACCATTTTGGGATTGGAGCGTTGCTACACCGGCGGATCTGATTTACCCGCTGACCGTTGTGCTGCAGGAATTTCTGGCACGCGGTGTTATGCAGGAGAGCCTGAACCGGATATTTATTGGCCGTCACGCGGCTGCGGTTTCGATTCTTGTGTCCGCACTGGTGTTCGGGGTGCTGCATATTGCCTACGGGCTGCCGTATATGGTCGGCGCTTCTCTGCTTTTGGGCGTGCTGGGAATTTTGTACCATAAGCAGGGAAATATCTGGGGGCTGTGTATCATTCATTATGTGTTAGGGGAAATGGCAACATTTCTAAGGTATTTGGTCTGAGGGGCAGCGTAAGATGGCGGTGGGAATGAGTGGAGCGAAGAGAAGATTTAGGTGGAGAAAGAGAACCAGGTAAATGATTATGGAACATTTGCTGAAATACTTATTTGATTATCAGCGGTTTCAGCCGAATCTGCGTCTGTCAGCACTGATTGTAGATACGGAGAAGCGGTATGGACAGATGGTTTCGCAGAAGTCCACAGGAAACCGTGCTGCAAAGGCAGAAGAAAAAGGGGCAGGCATAAGTGCTGGCTTGCATAACAAAGACAGGGAGATACCGGAGCTGTCGGAGGAAGAGCTGGAGCGGGTGAATGCCGCCGGGGAACTGCCGATTCCTGTAAGACTGGAGGATCACCAGGATGATTGATAGTAATTTAAGGAACAGGCAGGAACAGCTGTATCTGGAATATAAGGAAAAGGTCAGCCGTTACATTTCCGGTAAAATCGCCAATCCGCAGGAGGCAGAGGATTTGGTCTCGAGCGTGTTTGTAAAAGTTTTTTCGGCCCTGCCGGACTTTGATGCGCGCAAAGCGTCTATTTCTACATGGATTTATACGATTGCAAGGAATACGCTGATCGACTATTTCCGCACGGCCCGGCAGCACTATGAACTGCCGGAGGAGCTGGTATCTGGGGAGCAGGTGGAAGAACGGCTGCTTGGCAGCGAACAATTAGACGAGTTGGCCGATGCCCTGCTGAAGCTTGCGCCGAAAGAGCGGGATCTGGTTATTCTGCATTATTACAGCGGCCATACACTGAAAGCTGCAGCGCAGCGGATGGGAATTTCTTATAGTTATGCTAAATTTCTGCACAGCCGGGCGCTGAAAGAGCTGCGGGGGAGGCTGGAGCATGTCTGAACGATGAAATTTGCCGAAGTGTTTATTGTGTAAACGCTGATAGGCAATCAATGTTTCACAAATGCCGAACAATTAATAAAAAGAAAGGAATCAATACAATGAATCAAAAACTTAAAAGACTGTCACAAGTATCCCTACGGGTTGTAGTTCTGACCCTGTTAATGCTGCTGTTTACTGCCTGCGGCACTCAGCAGCCGGAAAGTCAGCAGGAATTCTATTACCGCGTCTATGTCGGTCTGAACGATGCCGATTCGGGCCAGCAGGAAGTGTCCTTGGAGGACGCGCGCGGGAAGATACAGGACATTATTACGAGAGAAGGCTTTGGTTTTACCGAGTATTGTGCTTTCGGCGCCTATACGGAGGATGGGGCTGTCAGGAAAAATGATACGCTGGTGTATACGATGCTGCAGATTAGTAAAGATGAGGCAGCAGACGTTGCTTCCGAGATCAAACAGGTGCTTCATCTGGATTCTGTCTTGGTAGAAGAAGCAGCGGCAAACCTGGAATTTGTGGAGTAATGAATGATGAAAGATATCAAACTGACTAATGGTCATATTGATCAGGCCAGCTATAGGGTAGAGGAATTTCTCTATCAGGAGGGGCTGGAGTCGGCAGAGCTTGTGCGTATGAAGCTGGCTGTGGAGGAAACGCTGCTGAAATACCAGGAAGTTTTTGGCACGGAGGCCGTCTTTTCCCTGCGCTGCCTGAAACGCCTTACCCGTCTGCGCCTGGAACTGTCGATTCCGGGTGAGGGGCTGGATGTTATTGAGGCCGGCGGGCAGCCGGACAGTGAGATTCTGCGGGGCATTCTCGCTGGTATGGGTGTGCTTCCTACGTGGCAGTATAAGAATGGGAAAAATGTGGTTGTATTTACACCGAGGAAAAGGAAGAAGCTGCAGATATTTCCTCTGGCGGCGGCTATTGTGCTGGCTCTATTCTGCGGCGGGATGTGCCAGCTGCTGCCGGACTCTACTGGGCTTTTTTTCTCAAAACAGCTGGTGACGCCGTTGTTTGACACTGCAATGGGCTTTTTGTCGGCAGTCGCCGGACCGATGATTTTCCTTTCTGTTATCTGCGGAATCTATGGCCTGGGAGACTTGGCTACTCTGGGCAGGGTTGGAAAACGGATGATCCTGCGTTTTTTGCTGCTGCCGTTTGTATGGACATTACTGGTATTGGTGGCGCTTTTGCCGTTTTTTCGGACGGTCTCTGGAGGGGGCGGTTCGCTGGAGCTGTCAGGGCTGCAGGAAATGATTCTGGACATTGTGCCGGATAATATGCTGTCGCCGTTTTTGCAAGGCAATCCTATGCAGATTGTCTTTTTGGCGATTATATTTGGTATGGCGCTGCTTGTGTTAGGAAACCGTGTGGCTGTAGTGGCTTCTGTTATGGAACAGGCCAATGCGCTGATTCAATTGGTGATGGAAGGCGTTGGCGTTCTGGTGCCATTTTTTATCTTCTGCAGTCTGTTTAATATGCTGGTCAGCAGCCGTTTATCGATGCTGCTGAACGCTTATCAGTGGCTGCTGCTGCAGCTGATTGGATCGATCGTGCTGCTGGCGGCTTATACGGGGCTGGTCTGTATCCGTAGGAAAACGCCCCCCTTGACGCTGATTAAGAAACTGCTGCCGGTGTTTTTGATCGGCCTTACAACGGATTCATCATCAGCAGCTTTTTCTACAAATGTAGAAACATGTGAGAAAGAGCTGGGGATTGACCACAGTATTGTCAGCTTTGGCATCCCCCTGGGGCAGGTGGTATTTAAGCCAGGGGCTGCCGTGCTGTTTCTAAGCGCGGGTATCTGCATGGCGGGTCTTTACGGCGTGCCGGTAACGCCCGCCTGGCTGTTTTTGGCCTGGCTGACCACTGTGGTGCTTTCGATTGCCGCGCCCCCGGTTGCGGGGGGAGGCCTGACCTGCTTTACGATTCTCTTTATGCAGCTGGGCATCCCTACGGAGGCGATTGCGCTGACCGTTGCCCTGAATGTGATTCTGGAATTCCCCGCTACGGCTGTAAATTTGTTTTGTCTGCAGGCGGAGCTGGTGGATTCGTCCGGCTCACTCGGCATGCTGGATCTGGAGCGGCTGCATGGTAAGAAGCACAGAGGGGGGATGTGATGGGTTGTAGAGGTGAATAGGATGTACTGGGGGATATATTGAAAGAATGAAAGGAAATGAGGTAAAATTATGAAGATTACAAAAAATGTGAATGGAAATCAATTGGGACTGGCACTGGAGGGACGTCTGGATACGACAACAGCACCGGAGCTGGAAAAGGTTCTGCAGAGCAGCTTAGACGGCGTGGAGGAACTGGTGTTCGATATGGCGGAGCTGGAGTATCTGTCTTCGGCTGGACTGCGGATTCTGCTGGGTGCGCAGAAGACTATGAAGAAGCAGGGGAGCATGAAAGTGGTGCATGTCAATGAGACGATTATGGAGATCTTTGAAGTTACAGGGTTTGCGGATATTTTGACGATTGAGAATTAACAATGGAACAGGAACTTCACCGCAATAATTTTTTCTTAAAAACCATATACAGTAAATATGTGATTGCCTCCATTTTGTCTATGCTGGCAGCTAGTATGGGCGGAATGATTGATACCGTGATTGTGGGACGGTATCTCGGTGAGACAGGGCTTTCGGCAATGTCGCTGGTAAGTCCTGTCAGTTTGTTCTATTATACAATCGGCGCAGTGATTGGTATGGGTGGTTCCATTGCAGCCAATCTTTCTATTGGAAAAGGCGATTATGACGGTTACCGAAAACTATTCACGCTGTCTTTCTGGCTGTTAGTTTTGGTCAGTATTGTTACAACCGTTCTGGCACTGTTATTGTTTGAACCGCTGCTTTCCCTGTTAGGTGGAACCGGAACAGTAAAGGCATATACAGAAGATTATCTATACTGGTATATTATTGGCGGCAGTGGGACTTTATTTATTTATCTGCCGCTGAACTTCTTGAAAATAGAAGGAAAACCGCAGGCTTCTTCTATGCTGTTTCTGCTGTCCGGTGCGCTGAATGTGCTGCTGACCTGGCTTTTTATGTCACCGTTGTTTCAAATGGGAATGAAGGGTGCAAGTATTGCAACCGGGCTTTCTATGACTATTACAGCGCTTCTGGGTTTCTATCTGATGTTTAATAGAACCAAGAATACACGATTGGTGAAAAATTGTTTTAATTGGAAACAGTTAGGAGAAATCGTGATCTGCGGAAGTCCAAATGGCTGTAATAATCTGCTGAACGCTCTAAAAATACTCATGATCAATGCGGTGATTCTGCGGATCGGCGCCGAGGCATATCTTCCTGTATTCTCCTTGATAAAAAGTGTTTCCGATCTACTGACTGGAGTAATCATCGGAGCAGCCTCAGCCTTGATGCCGATTGTTGGAGTATTTCTGGGAGAAATGGATAACGAAAGCATACGAGGGGTATGTCGAAGGGCACTGCAGACCGGTGCAATCCTGACTTTAATTTTTTCAGCATGTATTGCTTTATTTCCGGATCTGCTCTGTTTCCTTTTTAATATAACAGAAGCAGCGGCCAAACAGGGAAGCCAGAGCGCATTGCTTTGTCTTTCAGTCAGCTTTTTATTTGCATTTCCCAACTTGATGTTCTCTGGGTATTTTAATACGATTCGGCGTTCCATGCTGTCTAATTTGATATTAGTACTGCGTCTGTGCCTCTATCTGGGTCCAGCCGTACTTCTGCTTGGCAGCTATATAGGAATCAACGGAATCTGGCTGGGACTTGCTGTCGCGGATTTTGCAGCTTTTTTAACCATTCTCGCTGTCATTTACAGACTACGCCGCCGTGTACCATCCCTAGACTTTTATCTTTTAGATACGTCAGGTGAAGGAGAGGGAGAGATTTCATTTTCCGTAAAAAATACGCTGGAATCTGTTATGTTTGCGTCCAATAAGATTACGGATTTCTGTGAGTCCTCAGAAATTGCGCCTAAACTAACTATGCGTGTCAGTTTGGCATTGGAGGAAATGCTGACTGTTATCATTACTTACTGTATGGAACGTAAAAAAGAACAGTTTATTGATATACGTATCAAAAAGATTGGAGAACATGTTCTTCTGCGTATCCGTAATTCCGGTAAAATCTTTGACCCACTGCGTTTTTATGAGGAAAATCGGGATAATGAGGAGATGATGGATTGTTTATTGGGAATTAAGATGATTGCAGGGACGGCAGATAAAATAGAGTTTCATGAAACCTTCGGAACCAATAACCTGCTGATTCAATTTTGAATCCTATTACGCCGAATGGAGGGATATATTTGAAATTTAAACATCACGAGTCAAATCGCTGCGCAGAAATTACATTCCGCCCATTCTGCAAAGGAGATGGAGCGGAATTCTGCCGCTGTATCCAAGACTTTTATGGCGATGGCTATCCTTATAAGGAATATTTGGAAGAGTCGTTTCTTCTGGAAAAATGTCAAAGCGGACAGATGCTTGTGCTGTGTGGTCTGACCCCGCAAGGAGAAATCGTAAGCACTTCGGCGGTTCGCTTTGATGAAGAATTTACAGGAAGCGGACTTTTGCTGCTGCGCGTCGTAAAAGAACAGTATCGAGGAATGGGAATCGGCAGAATGCAAGAAGAACATTTGTTCGAATTCCTGGAAAAGCAGGGCGGCCTTTCTTCGTTTTATGCGGATGTGATGACCCACAATACCGTCAGTCAGGGCAGTCTGGTCCGCAGGGGCTTTGTATACTGTGGTATACGTCTAATGCTCTATCGCAATTCCATTATGGTTCCGCGGCTGCCCCTTGCAAAAGAAGGTAAAATGAGCCAGGCACTGATGTGCCGCCGCCAGGAGGTACAAAAGACAGGTCTGATTTATTGTCCGTCGGAACACAAAGAGGCTGTTCGCAGCATCTATCAGCAGCTTGGAGTAGAATGTAAGATTCAGACAAAGGGAAACACACCAGATACAGTCCAAACGATTCTAACATGGAAGATTGAAAAAATACATCATTCGCACATAGTAACAGTGCAGAAAATAGGTACTGATTTTCCAAGTCTGCTGCATCAGAAAATGGATATAATCAGCCGCCAAAAAGATGCCACAATCCTTTGCTACCTGAATATAAAAGATCCTGCCGCTTTATATGCCTATGAATTACTGCAGCAGGCAGGATTTTTCTTTACGGGATTAAAACCGCTGCAGACCTTGGAAGAATATATGCTGCTGGCTTATATCGGCAAACAAAAGATACGTTATGAAGATATCCATTTACAGGAGAGCGGTATTTGGCTTTTATCTTATATTAAGGAACATATATCTTATCTATGAATCCTTTTTCTTATCAGAGTTTGGATATGACTTTCGCAGTCACCAATATTATCAGTTTCAGAAAGGAGACGGTTCGAATTGAAAACAATTAAAAACAAAGTGGTGCGGCTGATCTTAACGATATCTCTGGCTTCTATATTGCTTTTGGGTCTGGTTTCGGGGCTGAATATTCAAAGCATTCGTAAAAATACCACTGACAGTCTACAAGGTCTGAATGACCAGACAGTGAAAGATGCCACGGATGCTCTGCGTATACAAAAACAGGAGGAATTAAAAGCACTGGCAGAAAATAAAAGCAGTCTGGCAGATATCAGTCTGAACTTGATCCTAAACCAGACAAGACTGGTGGCAATGACGGCACATGATATCTATGCAAACCCAGAAAAATATATTCAGAATCGTTCCGTCCAAAGCCTGCCGATCAATACCTTTGATTTTTCCTGCAATTATCCAAAAGAAACTTTGGGAACCTTTTCCTATCATCTGCGTGCACCACGTGCAGTTATGGACCCAGCTTCTATTATAGAAGAAAATGGCGTGATTGTGGAAGCGCAATTAGATGAAAAATCTTTGACAGAAGAGATGAGAAGGGATTTATATCTTGCCTTTTATTTGGAAGGAGCGCTGGGAGGAATCCGTAATTTCGATAATGGAGATGGCACTTACAGCGGTATTGGCGCCACTTATTTCTGTATACAGTCTTCAGGTATTGATGTATTGGCTGATACACTGACTACTTCTATGGTAGAATATGACGCTCGTGAGTCTGCTTGGTATCAGCAGGCATCTAAGAAAAAAGAAGGAGAGGTATACTGGACCAATCCTATACAGGACAGTTCCGGACGGGGTGATGCGTTAATCTGCGCTATGCCGGTTTATGTGGATGGACATCTGGCAGGAGTGGCCGGAAGCGGCGGCCTGATTGAAAATATTAAGAAGATGGTACAGAGTACTACGATTGGAGAGAGCGGATATGCGTTTTTAATTAATACTGACGGTATGAATGTAATTGCTAATGCCAATTCGGATGGAAATAGTGAAATTAACCGATTTCATGATAATTTGCTGCAGAGCAGAAACAAAGAATTGACTGATATTATAGAACAGATTTCTAACAGTGGCTCAGGTATTTCTCAAGTAACATTGGATGGAAAGGAATCTTATCTTGCCTGGTCGCCCCTAAGTGTTACCGATTGGGTTATGGTAACTGTGATTGGCTTAGACGATGCTTCGATTGTAACTCCGATTGAGGATCTGCAGGATCATATCAATACCATTACGCAGCTGACTATTGAGGATATAAATAGTAAAATGATGCTGATTGCAGGAATGTTTATTGGCGTCGCTTTGGTAATTACGCTATTGGTGATTCTCTTGTCTAATCAGTTTGCCAAACGGCTGACCAGGCCAATCTATACTCTGACTGAGGGAGCAGAGACGATTAGCAGCGGCAATCTGGATTACCGTATTCAAGTAGATTCCGACGATGAAACGGCACTGCTTGGCGAGGCATTTAACCATATGACGGAAAGTCTGAAAGAATATATTCAGAATCTGTCACAGGTAACAGCAGAAAAAGAACGGATTGGAACGGAACTGGATATTGCCAGAAATATTCAAGCCTCCATGCTGCCTTGTATTTTCCCGGCATTTCCTGACCGGCAGGAGTTCGACATCTATGCGACCATGGACCCGGCTAAGGAAGTCGGCGGTGATTTCTATGATTTCTTTATGGTAGATGAACGCCATCTGGCAATTGTAATGGCAGACGTATCAGGTAAGGGAGTTCCTGCTGCCCTGTTTATGGTGATCGGGAAAACGCTGATAAAAGATCATACCAGACCGGACCGTGATTTGGGTGAAGTATTTACAGAGGTCAATGAACTTTTGTGCGAATCCAACAGTGAGGGACTGTTTATTACGGCATTTGAAGGAGTTCTGGATTTGGTTACAGGAGAACTGACGTTCGTCAATGCAGGACATGAACCTCCATATATCTGTAAAGCAGGCAAGAATTATGAACTTTACAAAATTCGTGCAGCTTTTGTATTAGCAGGTATGGAGGGAATGTGTTATAAATGTGGAACCATACAGTTAGAACCTGGTGATAGATTGTTTCAGTATACGGATGGTGTCACTGAGGCAACCAATGGAGAGAAAGAGCTTTACGGCATGGAACGGCTGGAAATGATTTTGAATCGAAATGTGCAGGCAGCACCGTCTGAACTGCTTCCGGCTGTGAAGGCGGATATTGATGCATTTGTAGGAGAGGCGCCGCAATTCGACGACATTACCATGCTGTGTATGGAATACAAGGAACGGATGAAAGAAAAACCGATCGACTCTGCGGCAGAACAGGAGGAATTATGAAAGAATTAACCATTGATGCAACTGTTGAAAATATTAGCCGTGTAACTGCCTTTGTAGACGAGCAGTTAGAAGCGCTTGCCTGCCCATTGAAGGCGCAGATGCAGATTGACATCGCAATTGATGAATTGTTTGGTAATATAGCCAATTATGCGTACAATCCTCAAACCGGACCTGCAACTGTTCGTGTGGAGATATTGCAGAATCCGCTTTCTGTTGTCATATCATTTATTGATAACGGAATGCCCTATGATCCGCTTGCTAAAGAGGACCCTGATATAACTCTTTCCACGGAGGAACGGGAGATTGGAGGACTTGGAATTTATCTAGTAAAAAAAAGTATGGATGAAATTACTTATGAATATAAGGAAGGGCAGAATATTCTTCGTATTAAGAAACAGATATAGCTAGTGATTAAGTATTTAATTTAAAAATAGACTTCCGGGCATTCCCGAATCTATTGCAACTGCAGACAACGGGAAATGGTGCAATACCTTTATAGATCGATAATCATCTCAATCATATCATTGTAAATACGTTTCAAAGTCAGAGATTGGGAGAACCCAACAAAATAGTTCTATTTTTGCTGGGTTCTCCCAATCTCATTGCACAAAACAGCAACATCATAAAAAACATATGTTCTAACACAAGTCGGCAATCATTTTCATTAATTCAACAGAATCCTCCCACCCCAGACAGGGATCGGTAATGGATTTTCCGTAAACATGCTCGCCCACTTTCTGGCAGCCGCCTTCAATATAACTTTCAATCATAACTCCTTTCACCAGTTTATGAATATCATGAGAAGCCTTTCTGCTGTGAAGTACTTCTTTCACAATGCGAATTTGTTCCATATGCTGTTTGCCAGAATTGGAATGATTCGCATCCACTAGAGCAGCCGGATTCTCCAGATTCCGGGCAGAATACATTTCCAGAAGACGCTGCAGATCTTCATAGTGATAATTGGGAATGCTGTTGCCATGTTTGTTGACAGCGCCGCGAAGAATCACGTGGGTCAGCGGATTGCCATCTGTTTTCACTTCCCAGTTGCGGTAAATAAAGTGGTGTCCGCCCTGCGCTGCGACAACAGAGTTCAGCATTACAGAGAAATCCCCGCTCGTTGGATTCTTCATACCAGCCGGAACATCAATACCGCTGATCGTCAGACGGTGCTGCTGGTTTTCAACAGAACGTGCACCGACAGCTACATAAGAGAGGATGTCCGACAAATAACGCCAGTTTTCAGGATAAAGCATTTCATCAGCAGCCGTTAGGCCGGTTTCATTGATGGCACGCATATGCATTTTACGGATTGCAATCAGACCATTGAGAAGATCCGGCGCTTTTTCTGGATCAGGCTGATGGAGAATTCCTTTATAGCCTTCTCCGGTAGTCCGTGGCTTATTGGTATAAATGCGGGGAACCAGTACCAGTTTATCGCTGACTGTCTTCTGTATATCTGCCAGACGGTTGATATAATCACAGACGGCATCTTCATTATCGGCAGAGCAGGGGCCGATAATAACTAGGAATTTATCAGATTCTCCGGTAATAATTTCCCGAATCATACGATCGCGTTCGCTTTTCACAGCTTTTGCCTGCTCCGACATGGGATAAGCAGCTCGAATCTCTTCCGGTGTCGGAAGTTTTTTCATAAAATCAAAACTCATTACAATTCTCCTTTCGAATCGACAATAAATTAGGCATTTGCAAAACTCTCATTTTACAGTCAGAGTTTGGGCAATAGATACAAAAATGCAGCGAATCAAAAACGTTTTTGAGCGGAATTTTTGTATCTATTGTTCAAACTCGTCGCTTTGAATGTGACTTTCGCAATTATCTATGACAATAATTAAAGTATAATATAAAAAGATGGAAAAGTCGAGAATTTTATGTTAAACTATTATCACTACCACATATTTTGAAAATTAAGGGGTCGGCGAAATGTTAAATCATGTTGAAGTGGATTATTTCTGGCAAATAGCGCTTTTTGTATTATTAAATGGATGCGGGTCAGCCATGGTTTATATGGGATATCGGATTTACCGCATGAACAGGGAGATCAAACTGAACCGCAGAGCCATGTGGCTGTATTTATTTGCGTCTGTTTGGGTGTTCTGTTCCGGATATATGGGGATTATGAAAGAAGCGGATTATGCATCAGGTTTGCTGCGGATAGGATTTATTGGAAATGTGTTGTGGTTCCTAACATTTCCCAGTTATCTGATGGATTCCGTATTTCTTTCTAATATAAAGAAGAGTGATAGGAGATTTTATTTCATTTCCTGCATACTTATGCTCTTATCTATGGCAGGTCTTACTTACCGGTATCATCCGCAATATGTGAGTGCGCCTTATGGCATGGCATATACCGGAAGCCATAACCCATGGCTGATCCTATACATATGCAGTGCCATTATGCTGTTGCTGCAGCTTGGCAGTTTGATATTTAGAAAGTGGAAACCTACGTCTTTAAAGCGGGATAAGCGGTTATTAAATCAGTTAACCCACATGTTGTTTCTATTGACTGCCGGACTGTTCACAGAAGCTATAATCCCAGCCGCAGGCGGTTATTCCTTCCCGGCAGCAGCCATTGCCGTCAGTGTTGTTATGGGGATGCTTTACCGGGTTCGAAAAGAAGTCGAAGATATGAGCATTAATGTGGAAATGGCAGCTAGACATATCTATGAATCGGTTCCGATGCCTGTGTTGATTATTCAAAGGGATCATACAATCCAGGCGGCCAATCGATATGCCTGCCGGTTTTTTGAAATGGAAATGGAAGAGCTTCTGGGACAATTTTTAGATGAGATTGTAGCCAATTCTTTCTTTTCTTTAAAAACCCGTTTTGAAGATGAAGTGAAGAAGAGGAAGAAACACTATGAAGTGAGTGTTACTTGTAAGAAAAACCGGATTGTCTGTGGAATTAAATATAATGTGGTATACGACCAGTATGGAGATTGTGTGTATGCAATTTTGACCGTTAACAATATTTCCAGACAGTATGTTATGCTTCATAAACTGGAAGAAAGCCGCAGTCGAGCAGAAATTGCCAATCAGGCCAAGTCGGAATTTCTTGCTAATATGTCCCATGAGATTCGGACACCGCTGAATGTCATTCTGGGAATGGGAGAGATGATACTCAGAGAGTCAAAGGAACCAGGAATGCTGGAATATGCGGATAACATTAAGGATGCAGCCAATTCCATGATTAATATGGTAAATGATATTCTGGATATGTCCAAGATGGAGGACGGCCGGCTGGAAATGCTTAACGTAGATTATGAGATTCGAAAAATGACTGGTCAGATCATGGAAATGGTCAAGGAACGGATTAAGAACAAGCATCTGGAGCTTGAATGCGTCATCGATCCTGAACTGCCGAACTGTCTGTGGGGAGATGAGGTTCGAATTCGCCAGATTATCAATAATTTCTTGTCAAATGCAGAAAAGTTCACAAAAGAAGGCCGGATTATTCTTCGTATGTGGGGAGAATACAAAGATGAGGAAACAATTAATCTGACGGTAGTAGTGGAGGATACCGGAATTGGTATCCGTAAAGAGGACCACAGCAAAATGTTCCGGGCGTTTGACCGAGTAAATCTGAAGGAAAACCGTTCTATCTCAGGACTGGGGCTGGGACTTACCATTGCCAGAAATATTGTGGCTGCTATGGGCGGAGAGGTTGATGTAGAAAGTGAATATGGCAAAGGTTCTGCATTTTCCTTTACCATTCCTCAGCATGTCAGAAATAAAACACTGGTAGGGGACTTTAATGAATGGTATAACAGTCTTGTTGTGCTGGAATCTGGCAGGGAGGCTAGAAGCCTGTATGCTCCGGAAGCACAGATTCTGGTTGTAGATGACACCAATGTGAATCTGGAAGTGGTTAAGGCGCTGTTAAAGCGTACCAAGATGCAAGTAGATGTGGCGCACAGCGGTGCAGAATGTCTGGAAAAGGTAACTAGAAAGAAATATCATATTATTCTAATGGACCATATGATGCCGGAAATGGATGGAATAGAGACATTGCACATGCTGAAAACCATGGAGAATAACCGGTCTTTGGAGGCAGTAGTCATTGCGTTAACTGCCAATGCAGTTGCAGGTGCAAGAGAGACTTATCTGGCCAGTGGATTTGATGATTATCTGAAAAAGCCGGTAAAAAGCGTGAGTTTGGAACAAATGCTTGTGAAATATCTGCCGGAGGAGCTGGTACAGCTGCAGAAAGCCGAGATTTCTGAGATTACCGGAGAGGAATGGGCAGATATGGCCGGATTTAAGCACATCAATGTGCGTACTGGACTTGTCTATACGGATAACAACACAGAAATGCTTCAAGGAATTATGAAACAGTATCTGAATACCGGCAGGAAGAATGTAGAAGATCTGGACCGTGCAAGGAAAGCGGAGGATTGGAAAACTTATGGAATATTAGTACATGCTCTTAAAAGTACTTCGTTAAATATTGGTGCAGAAAAAATGTCTACGCAGGCTAAGATGATGGAAGCTGCAGTTAAGAAAGAACGGCTGGAATATATTCAGAAGAATCATGAGCGTATCCTTGCTCAGTATCAGGCAATTCTGGATGAATTAAGTGATTATTTTGAGGAGGTCAGTATTGGCGAGAACAGTAAGAAGCTGCATAAAAACACAATGGAAGAGATTAAACAGGAGAATTTGTCTGAACTTTTATGCAAATTAAAGGATAAATTAGAGATATCTATCACTACAGAGATTGAAAAGGTTGCAAATGAGTTAAAGACCTATTCCTACAAAGAACATACATTAAAAGAACGATACAAAGAAATATTTGACTACATAGACGAATATGAATATGAAGAGGCCTATACTTTAATCGAGGAGGTTATTGAAAAAGATGGATAAGAAAGAGACTGTCAGCCGTGCTGCTCTGGCACTGACCAGACAGTGCACGGATGAGCCGCTGTTTGTAAACCAGGATATGAAGCATCTGCCGAACCGCAAAGTAATTATAGATATGGTAAATGAACTTAGGCGCGTGCTATTCCCTGGCTATTATGGAGAGGAAAATATTACGGATTCCAACCCAGAGTACTTTATCGGCAATTCTCTGACCTGCATTTATGAGGCGCTCTATCAGCAGGTGTCAGCTGCGCTTTCCTATAAATGCGAAAAATTTGGAACCTGCCATGAGCAGGCCGAAGAAATCTGCAATACTTTTTTTGAAAAACTGCCTTATATTCAAAAGATGCTGCTGAAAGATGTACAGGCGGCGTTTGAAGGAGATCCGGCGGCATTAAGCCATGAAGATGTTATTTTCTCCTATCCAGGTCTATTTGCCATCTGTGTCTATCGGATTGCCCATGAGCTGTATGTGCAGAAAGTGCCGTTTATTCCTAGAATTATGACCGAATATGCCCATGCCAAGACTGGTATTGACATTAATTCCGGCGCCAGAATCGGCGAATATTTCTTTATTGACCATGGAACTGGCGTAGTAATTGGTGAGACAACAAGGATCGGCAATCATGTAAAAATCTATCAAGGTGTAACACTCGGTGCCCTGTCTACAAGGAGCGGCCAGCAGCTGGCGGGTGTAAAGCGCCATCCAACCATTGAAGATCATGTAACGATTTATTCTGGTTCCAGTATCCTTGGCGGTGAGACCGTAATCGGCCGAGATTCGGTAATTGGTGGAAATGCATTTATTACAGAATCGGTTGCAGCGGGAACCAGGGTGACTGTCAAAACACCGGAAATGAAATTCCGGCAGACCAAGAGCCGGGAGGCTGCACTGAGCATCTGGGAGTGATGGATGCGATCTGGAGAAGATGATGACTAAGATTTTATTAGTAGAAGATGATAAAAGTATCATTGCGAATTTAACTGAATTTTTACGGACAGAAGGGTTCAGCGTTCAACATGCCAATGGGCAGAAGGCAGCGTTGGAGATGGTTGACGAGGAAGCCTTTGATCTTGTACTTCTGGATATTTCTCTGTCGGATGGAAATGGATTTGCAGTCTGTTCGGCAATTAAGGCGGACTATCAGATTCCGGTTATTTTTCTGACGGCATCAGGAGATGAGTACAGCACGGTTACTGGCTTTAATCTAGGAGCAGATGATTACATTGCCAAGCCGTTTCGTCCAAGAGAGCTGGTTTCCCGCATTAAAAATGTACTGCGTCTAACTGGGAATACCGGAACAACGCTGCAGCTGGGAAATGTCTTAGTGGATACGGTCCGCGGCGTTGCTACAAAGAATGGAGAGGATCTATTTCTGTCAGCATTGGAATACCGTCTGCTGCTGGTATTCATTAACAACCGTGGGGCGGTACTTTCAAGGACACAGCTGCTCGAAGCAATCTGGAATATCGCAGGGGAGTATGTGAACGATAATACCCTGACTGTGTATATTAAGCGGCTGAGGGAAAAGATTGAAGACGATCCGCAGAATC
This sequence comes from Lachnospiraceae bacterium, assembly GCA_022791575.1. Classification (GTDB taxonomy): domain Bacteria; phylum Bacillota; class Clostridia; order Lachnospirales; family Lachnospiraceae; genus JAAVZI01. Next base: position 11,925 of record JAAVZI010000024.1, on the reverse strand, counting down.
CTGCAGTGATTAAAACAGTCCGCGGACTGGGATATAAGGTTGATGTGTAATGAAATTTTTACGAAATTCCGAAATTAGAAGAAGTCTGATTTTGTATCTGGTTTTATCCATTCTGGCGGCTGGGACAGCCTGGAGCTGGAATAGGCGGTTTGGAGTGTTGATGTCTGCAGTCTGTCTGCTTTTTGTGCTGCTGTTTTTCCTGATTACATACAGGCGGTATAGGAGAATCGCCGAGCTTTCTGCTGACATTGACCGGATTCTGCATGAGGAAAGCCGGATTTCCCTTAAGAAATATGCAGAAGGGGAGCTGGCAATTCTACAATGCGAAATTTATAAAATGACAGTCCGTCTGCGTGAACAGCAACAGCGTTTAAGGGAGGATAAGATCTATCTTGCGGATTCCATTGCGGATATTTCCCATCAGATTCGAACGCCGTTGACTTCAATTAATTTGGTATTGTCATTGCTTTTGGAATCCCATTTATCTAGGGAACGAAGGCAGGAGCTGATTCATGAATTATACGAACTGCTTTCACGGATTGATTGGCTGATTACGGCACTTTTAAAGATTTCCAGGTTGGATGCGGGAACGGTAGTATTTAAGGAAGAGATTCTGCCAATAAAAGAGTTGCTGCAAAGGGCAGCGTCTCCTATTCTTGTGCCGATGGAGCTTCGGGGACAAACCTTAGAAATCGAGGCAGACGGCGAGTTTACCGGGGATATTGCCTGGACCTGTGAAGCGATACTGAATATTATCAAGAATTGTATGGAACATACAGGAGATGGAGGTACGATCTCCATTCATGCCGAAAGCAATGCCCTTTTTACGGAGATTCGGATTGAGGATAATGGGAAGGGAATTGCCAAAGAAGATCTGCCGCATATCTTTGAACGGTTTTATAAAGGCAGGAATTCCGATGAGAAAAGCTTTGGTATTGGACTTGCTTTGGCACGGATGATTATTGTTGGGCAGAAGGGCACTGTGAAGGCAGAAAATCTGGGACGGGCAGTAGAATTCCGGCAGTCTGCCCGGAGCGCAAATGGCCAGACAGGTGCTAGGTTTACCATACGGTTTTATAAGGGAACTATATAAAACGGTCAGAATATTTTTGGTGAGAGGATGAAAAGCTTGGGTCATTGTAAGGGGATGATGAAAGATAGAAATATTGTGGAGAGCGGCAATTGTGAAACATTTATGAGAAGGGGAGGATTTATACAAGTTTATATAACAAACAGTTGGAATAAATATCTTAAAAAATTATCAGGAGGCGATTAAAATGAGATATCATTATCTTGTAATGGAGCGTGAATATGGAAGCGGCGGGACGCAGATTAGTGAGCGGTTGTCACAGGAATTGGGAATTCCTTGTTATGGCAGACAGATACTGGAAACAGTTGCCAATAAGTACCATGTGCCGATAGAACAGCTGGATCATTATGAGGAAAAAGCAACAAACAGTTTTCTTTATTCTGTATATTTAATGAGCAGAATGGATACCGGACAAGCGAATCTGGCTTCTGCTGAGACCAGTATTTATCTGGAAGAACAGAAAGTGATTCATGACTATGCAGCAGCTGGGCCGGGTATTTTTATCGGACACTGTGCGGCGCAGGCGTTTAAAGATAGAAAAGATGTGTTACGGGTATTTATTCATGCAGAACATGATTTCCGGATCAAGAGGGCAATCAGTGAATATGGTATTCCGCAGACAGAGGCAGAACGGGTTTTGAAGAAATTTGATAAAAAAAGAGCCAATTATTATAAAGCCAATACTTCTGTAGAGTGGAAAGAGTTTAATGAGTATGATCTCATTTTGAACAGTGGAAAAATGGGAATTGATGGATGTGTAGAGCTTCTGAAAAAATGGATGGAGTGAAGTGAGTTTGAACAAAACATACAAAGATTCCGTTTAGCGATGTTGATTGGATATGACGGGAATACGATATGAGGAGATACGACATGAGGAGGGGCCCAGCTTTGCTGGGAGGAGTCCTGGTGTCAGCATTTCATTCGTTTTATTTTTGTATGTTTTGCTCAAACTTTGGCTGTGAAAATAAAGTTTGGCAAATGTCTATAACTTACCTGATTGTATAAGAAAAGCTTTATCATATTCTATACTATTTAATCTCTAAAAAGTCCTTATTTTATTCTATTTTTTCTTCCTGTGTACCATAGCAAAAGCCACAATCATACCTGCTAAGGCACATCTCATTCAATCTTCCAATGGCTTTGGCCGTTTGTGAAGCATTGTCTATATATTTTGTTTTTTCGTAAAATACCTCTCTTTTTTGTTAGGAATGGTTGAAAAATCATCGATGACAAAACCGCTGAACAGTGGTGCAAGCGATTGTTATCTTTGATTTTTCAACCGTTTTGTATTGTTTCAGCTGTGATAGACCGCAGTGGCTGGTAAATCGAGAGCTACTTTGTTCAAACACTCTGCTTTGAATAAGACATTCGCAAGTAGCTAAGTGATATAAAGATAAAAAGAGAAACCAGGATTACATTGTCGTGATTCAAGTGGTTCAGTATTATGAGTCGCAAAAGGAGAAGAAATCTATGGCAAGAAGTTGTACTGAGCGGGAGAAAGAAACGATCAAAAAGAATTTATTGGAAGCCTGCAGGCGCAGCTGGACGCAGAATGGCTATAAGAAAACCAGCGTAGATGAACTTTGCGGGCAGGCATTTCCAAGGGGCGTTTTATCTGTTTTTTGAATCAAAAGAAGCGCTTTTTTGCGAAGTATTGTGTTCCGTACAGGAACAGCTCTATCATAAGACTTCTCGGATGCTCGAAGAGCAGAAGAATAAGTATGGGGCAGCAGAAGAGTTAAAATACATTTACCGCGAATACGATAAAAATAATTTTTTAAACCATTCAAACAGTGCAGATTTTGTGATTTTAAGGAACAAGTTTTTGATTTGAGCACCTGCCTGGCAGGGGAAATCCTGCAGAAATTTATCAACTATGGTGTAAGAATCGCAATATACGGTGATTTTTCAGGCTATATAAAGCAAAGCTTTACACGATTTTATCTATGAGTGCAATCATGGAAAAGATATCTATTTTCAGCCCAGCGTTTCAGAGGCAGTAGAGAAGCTTTTGGGCTCCGCCGCCAACCAATAGAGAAAGAACCAGGAACCATTCTGCCCAATTCACATAAATTAAAGAAAAAAGGTTCAATCGTATGGCATACTCAACGTTCGTGCCGGTAAACGGCACAATTTTCAATATCACAAGCGGCAGCGACTGCTGCACCCAGATGATCGCACTGCGCACCGGAAATGGAATCGTCAATATGATGGTAGACCCGCAGACCATGATCGTAGACAACCGGCAGCTGCGGCCGGGGATGGAGGTTACGGCTTTTTATGACGGCAGTCTGCCGGTTCCGCTGATCTTCCCGCCGCAGTACCGCGCCCAGATCATTGCTGTAAGAAGCCGAAATGAGCAGGTCATGCTGAATTTCTTCGGCCGCAGCCTACTGGCCCAGGACCGCTCTTTGCAGCTGAATATCGACAGAAATACCGACATCAAGACAGCCAATGGCCAGAATTTCAGCTGTCGGCCCGAAAATCAAGTGCTGCTGGTATTCTATACCGCAACGACCAGAAGCGTTCCGCCGCAGACAACACCTAGAAGAATAATAGTCCTGTGCTGACAGGCATAAATCAGAGCAGGTTTGGACAGAGCAAAGCTCTCGAGTGCAGGAAACAGCGCAAGATCAGGAACAGAGCATACAATTAGGTATATTCCTTTTGCGAAATGTTTAGGTTTGTGATACAATATTGCTGATTGACAGCATTTATAGCGAAAATGAAGAAAGATAAAAGAGGAACAGCCAATTGAAACAGACCATTTTATTATTAGAAGACGAAGAGAGTTTACGGCGCGGTATCAGCTTCAAACTGGAAAAAGAGGGCCGAACCGTGCTTTGTGCAGATTCCATTTCTCAGGGAAAGCGCTTATTCCAGGAACAGGAAATCCAGTTAATCATCTGCGATATCACACTAACCGACGGCAGCGGCCTAGACTTCTGTCAGTATATCCGTCAGCAGTTAAAAAGCACGGTCCGCTTTATGTTTCTGACCGCCTTAGACCAGGAAATGGACGTCGTCATGGGCTACGAGGCCGGGGCAGACGACTATATGACCAAGCCGTTCAGTCTGGCCGTGTTGTTATCCAAAGTAAACGCCATGTTGAAACGAGCAGACATGGACCAGAAAGAATCCGGCAGCGAGTGTCTGCGCTCCGGGAAATTAACCTTTTACCCCGCCGAAATGCGGGCACTAAACGGGGAATCCCCGGTTTCTCTGACCAAAAATGAATGCCGGATTCTGCAGCTCTTTCTCAGCCATCCCAAACAGATTCTCTCCAAACAGCAGATTTTAGAGCAGATCTTTGACCTGGAGGGCAATTTTGTCGATGAAAATACCGTAGCAGTCAATATCTGCCGCCTGCGCGACAAAATCGCCGAGGACGGCAAAAAGGATTCGTACATTAAAAATGTGCGTGGAATGGGGTATCTATGGAACAGAGAAGTAAACGTATAAGAATCGCCGGCCAAATAATCTTCGCCCTTCTGCTGTGCCTTTTGGTATTTGCGGCAGACCGTGCTCTGATTCACTGGATCTCCGGCCTCTATCAGCAGCAGGAAAACCTGCTCTATGCCACAGCCGGCGATGAGGAATCCATAGAGCATGCCCGCTATTTTAAACAGCAGCCCTCCCAGGAAGCCATCGAACAGGGCCGGACAAAACTGGCTGCCCTTGGCTATGACAGCGAAATATCCACCGTGCAAAAAAGCCAGCAGAAACGCATAACCAACCGCGTATATGGGTATTCCATTCTTATTCTGGCGTTGTTCTTCCTCCTTTGGCAGGGAATTTCCCATCTCTATGTAAGCGCTTACAAAAAGCAGCTTCACACCATTTCCCATGTTCTGTCCAGGCTGCAGGAGAACGAGCAGTCCAGACCGGCAGACAAGCTGCACCCAAAAGCCGCGCTGCTTGGTGCATGGGAGGAAGAAGAGATTGTGCAGGAAAACTTAGATTCCCTAAAGGAGCTGTGGCAGCTGCAAAATGCGAGAATGGAGCAGGAAAAAGAGGGAACCAAACGGCTGGTCACCGACATTTCCCATCAGATGAAAACGCCGGTGGCCGCGCTGCAAAACAGTCTGGAGATTCTGCAGGAAGAAGATCTGACCGAAGAGGAGCACCGCGAATTCCTGGCCAGAGCCAGCGCTCAGATGAACAGCCTCAGCAGCCTTGTGGCCTCCATGGTCGACATTTCCCGTATGGAAAAAGGCATGATCCACATTGAGAAGAAAACGGCGGACCTGCTGGCAACGATCCGCAGCGCCGTCAGTCGTGTCTGGGAAAAGGCCGAGGACAAAGGGATTACCATTGAATTTGAAAATGGCGGCGAAATCAGCACCTATATGCTCTGCCACGATCCCCGCTGGACGAGCGAAGCTCTGTCCAATATATTGGACAATGCCGTGAAATACAGTCCCGCGCAGTCCCAGATCCGCCTGCGCATAAGTTTCCTCACCATGTACCTGAAAATCGAGATTGAGGACGAGGGAATCGGCGTGCCCAAAGACGAATACCACCGGATTTTCCAGCGCTTTTACCGCGGCCGGGATGTGCAGGACGTCGAGGGATCGGGCGTCGGCCTCTACCTGGCCAGAGAGATCTTAGAACGGCAGGGCGGAAGCGTAATGGTCCGCGCCCGGCATGAGGGCGGGAGTATCTTTGTGGTGCAGCTGCCACTCTTACAATTCTGTAAGAAAAATTCCTCACCTTTGTAATCCAAATGAAAGATAACCGCTGTACAATATCCGTATCAACAAAAAAACAGGTTTGAACGTGTCTGGCTTCTGCATGCATTCAATATGCAAAATAGAAGCTTCAGACACCCGATAGGAGGATGAATATGCAGCCAATCTTAGAAACAAGAAATCTATGCAAATACTACGGCAAAGACGAGAACGAAGTCCGCGCCGTTGATCATACGAAAATCACGGTCGAAAAGGGCGAGTTCGTCGCCATTGTCGGCAAATCTGGCTCCGGCAAGTCCACACTGCTGCACTTGCTGGGCGGTCTCGATTACCCGACGTCCGGCCAGGTCATCATCGGTGGCAAAGACATTTTCAGCCTGAAAGAGGACGAATTATCAGCATTCCGCCGACGGAAAATCGGCTTTATTTTCCAGGCTTTCAACTTAGTAACGTCAATCAATGTATGGGAAAATATCGTGCTTCCCATCGGCCTTGACGGCAGAAAGGCCGACGAAACTTATGTGGAGGACATTATAGGAACCCTTGGCCTGACGGAGAAAATCCGCAATATGCCCGATACCCTCTCCGGCGGCCAGCAGCAGCGTGTGGCGATTGCCAGGGCGTTAGCTGCAAAGCCCGATATCATTCTGGCTGACGAACCGACCGGCAATCTGGATTCGGCCACAAGCGGCGAAGTGCTGAACCTGCTGAAAAATTCCGTGAAAAAATACGGCCAGACGCTGGTGATGATTACGCATGACGAGGAAATCGCCCAGACTGCCGACCGGATTCTGCTGATTGAAGACGGAAAGGTGGTGCGCTAAATGAAGACCACAACCAGACTTTCCTTAGCGGGCATGAAAAAGAATATGACAGGAACGATTCTGACCGGAATTGCCATTTTACTTACAACCATGCTGCTGGCGGTCATTGGCTTCGGCGGATATGGCCTGTTTCAGAATAATAAGCAGTCGGCCGCAGATACTTACGGGGAGCATTACGGAACCTTTACCGGCCTTAGCAAGGAACAGCTGCGTAACGTAGAGCTACACGCCCGGCTCTACAACATCGGAAAATTTGTTACCATTGGCAGTGTCAACCATTCCAAATACAAATTGTCCCTGTGCTGGCAGAATACGATTGCCGGCAAGCTGCAGCATTTTTCCCTGCAGTCGGGGCACATGCCGGTGGAAGAACAGGAAATCGCAGCCTGCAAAGAATTTTTTCAGGCGTTGGAGCTGGAGAATCCCAAGCTCGGCGATTCCATCCAGGTTCCCTACCGAATCAATGGCGGCGGAGAAGTGCTCACCAAAACATTTACCATCTGCGGTTTTGCGGCTTCCACGGAGGCGGCGGAGCTTTCTAAGTCCTATCCGGCTTATGTCTCCCAGAAATTTATGGAACAGTGCATTCCAGACGAGGAAATGCGTGCGCTGACCGTCTATTTCCAGGTGAAAAATGAGGATCATAAGGACGAAGCACAGATGAAAGAGTATATCGAATCGCTGGCCAAGGATCTAGGTATCAAGGAGCGGCAGCTGAATATCAATTCGATGTATTTAATCTTTTCCTTAGATCCCGGAACCGAGACATTGACGGCCTGTATAACGATTATGGCGGTGATTGTTCTCTTTTCCGTCCTGGTGATTTACAACATTTTCCATGTTGCCGTTGTGCGCAAAATCAAGGAATACGGGCGGCTGAAAGCCATTGGCGCCAGCCGCAGGCAGCTTCAGCAGATCGTGCGCCGCGAGGGGATTTTGCTGAGTATTGCGGCTATACCGGTGGGGCTGCTTGCCGGAATGGGTCTGGTCAAAGCCTTTTTGTACTGGTTTACCGGGCTGCGCATTTCGACGGCTCACTGGCAGATCGCTGCCGGCGTGGCGGCGCTGGCATTTGCAAGCGTAATGATTTCAGTACAGAAGCCGCTGAAGACGGCGGCCAGAATTTCCCCGGTCGAGGCAATGCGCTATGAGAGCGGCAGGAGGGGAAAGAGCCAGCGCGCCGGCAAAAAGCAGCTGACCCTGATGACATTGACCCTGTCCAATCTGGCAATGAATAAAAAACGGACGATTACGACGATTCTGACAATGGGGCTTTCCTGCGTGCTGTTTGTCGTTGTCTCCAATGTGGTCAGCAATATGGACGCCGAGCGCCAGGTGCGCCAGGATCTGGAGTATGGCCGATTCCGCATTGAGCTGAATGCACGGCTGCATGATTCCACATATCCAGAAAATGAGTTTCACCAGATTCAGAAACAGCGGCCCTTTGGGGAAGCATTTCTCAAGGAAATCGAGGAGATTCCGGGCGTGACCGACGTACGGACCCGCAAAATTGCTTCCATTCGAACAAAAGTTCGAACGGAAAAGGATGACAGCGAAGGCTATGATTCGCTGGCCATTGTGGACGAAGAGGAATTCGAGTGGCTGGTGCGGGAGCGGGTAAACGGCGTCGTAGATTACGAGAAAGCTGTGAAAGAACAGGGCTGCATTTATATGTATGACCATTGGATGGAAACTTATGGTTACCAAATCGGCAATACATTTGCATGTGAAATTATGGACGGTGACAGGAGAGTGCCGTTTTCAGCCAAAATCCTTGGAAGCTGCGGGCATTCCAACGACGCCAGCATTACGATTACCGAGGATACGTACCGCAAGCTGGGGATTGAGGGCGATCTGACTTCGGTGGTCTTTGTAGACTGCAGCGAAAAGGACGAACCGCGGGTGCGGGAGAAGCTGGAGAACCTGCTGGGCGGCAGGGAGTTTGTATCGATGGAAGCGTATGCGGATAAGATGAAACAAAATGATTTCATGGTCGGATTTATGAGAAATGCCTGCTATGCCTTTTTGATGATTCTCGGTGCGATTGGATTTATGAATATGGCCAATACGATGATTACTTCGATTATTACCAGAAAGCGGGAATTTGGAATTCTGCAGGCCGTCGGTATGTCCAACCGGCAGTTTAAGCGCATGCTGCAGGCGGAGGGGCTGCTCTTTACTGTGGGAACGCTGGCGGTGGCGCTGTCGCTGGGCAATCTGCTGGGCTATGGAGCATTTGTCTGGTGCCGCGATAACGGCTGGTTCGGCCTGTTTTCGTATCGGCCGCCAATGCTGGAGCTGGTAGTGATGACGCTGGCAATTGCGCTGCTGCAGGTGGTGCTGTCGTGGATCTTGAGCCGCAACGTGGGCAAAGAGTCGATTGTGGACCGGATTCGGTATCATGCATAAAGATAAAAAAGGGCGCCGGGTGATATCCGGCGCCCTTTTTCACAGGTCTGATACGGTTTCATAGAACACAAGCTTATTTAGGGGGATTCGGGTCTGGGAATGCCGCTGGGGGTCGGCTGGTGCTTCGTTGGCGTAGCCAACAGCTAAAATGTTAACCGGTTCCCAATGCTGCGGCAGGTGAATATCAGTGCAAACACCCAAAATAACTCAAAAATCCCCCACGGTGTTTCGTTCCATACATCCAGTAAGCCGTTGGCCTCCTACAAACTGACAAACCGCAAAATTTATCGTTCTGCACAAGCTCTGAGAGGGAAATAGAATGAAATTGAAATAAACAGTATATAACACTTGACAACAGTTAGAAACTGTTATATACTGTTTGTAAACAGAGGAGGATAGAGCATGCAGATTATCATTAATAATTCCTCAATGGTCCCTATTTACGAGCAGATTGTTGACCAGATTAAGACACAGATTCGAAACGGCGGGCTTAAGGAGCACGAAATTCTGCCCTCGGTCCGCGCCCTGTCAAAGGAGCTGAAAATCAGTGCCTTGACAGTAAAGAAAGCGTATGACCATCTGGAAAACGAGGGATTCACTGTGACCGTCCACGGAAAAGGGACCTATGTGGCGGCGATTAACACCGAGCTTTTGTTAGAAGAGCAGAAGAAGGAACTGGAAGCCGATTTGGAACTGGCCATCCAGAAAGGCAGACGATGCGGGATAAGCGACGAGGATATCCGAAGCTTATTTGAATTGATTTTGGAGGGTTGATCATGTTAAAAATGGAACAGGTACGAAAAGAATATGGCAGTTTTACATTAAACTGCTCGCTGCAGGTCCGGCCGGGACAGGTGACAGGTTTGATCGGCCAGAATGGCGCCGGCAAGACTACGGCATTCAAGGCCGCGCTGGGGCTGATCTCTATTGATGGCGGCAGTATCCGCATATTGGGTAAGGACATTCGCAACTGCACCAGCCGGGAGAAACAGAAGTTAGGAATTGTGTTATCCGATTCTGGCTTTAACGGCCAGCTGTCTATCCGTGATTATGTGCCGGTGCTGGGTCAGTTGTATGACAAGTTTGACCGCGCATTTTTTCTGCAGCAGGTTGAACGGTTTGAATTGCCGCAGAATCAGAAAATCAAAGAATTTTCCACCGGTATGAAAGCGAAGTTAAAGCTGCTGTCGGCGCTCTGTCACGGTTCTAAGCTATTGATCCTCGACGAGCCGACTGCCGGGCTCGACGTGGTGGCAAGGGATGAGCTGCTGGAGCTGTTGCGGGAATATATGGAAATGGACGATGAACATGCTATTTTAATCAGCTCCCACATTTCCAATGATCTGGAACATCTGTGCGACGACCTGTATATGATTCATGAGGGAACTGTAATTCTGCATGAGGAAACAGATGTTCTATTAAGCGATTATGCAGTGATTAAGGCCAGCGCCGAGCAGTATGAGCAGCTGGACAAAAGCTGTATTCTTCGCTGCTGCCGGGAAAATTATGGTTATAAATGTCTGACAAAGCAGAAACAGTATTTTATGGAGAATTATCCCGGCCTGGTTCTGGAAAAGGGAACGATTGATGAAGTGATTATGATGATGATAAGGGGTGCTGCATTATGAAAGGCTTGTTAATCAAAGATTTTAAACTAGTGATGATACAGAAATATGCGCTGCTGGTGATCGTGGGGGTGATGTCGCTGATGACGTTCAAGTCGGATAATCGAGTATTTGCCATTGCTTATATGACATTTGTAGGGACGTTGTTTGCCCTCTCCACCATCAGTTATGACGAGGCGGATAACGGCAATGCATTCCTGTTTGCTCTGCCCATTTCCCGCAGGGACTATGTAGCGGAAAAATATTTGTTCGGGCTGCTGCTCGGCAGCGGGTTTTGGCTGTTTGGCACACTGCTGTCGGTGACGGCGGCTATGGCCGTAGGCGGCAGCCGGCCTGCGGAGCTTATGGAGACGGCAGTTCTGATTTTCCCGCTGTTGTTCGGTCTGCTGGCGTTGATGTTTCCCTTTCAGCTTAAATTTGGCGGCGAACGGGGAAGAATCGCTATTATTGCGGCTATCGGGCTGGTCTGTCTGGTGGGTGTGGGAATTCAGAAGCTGGGACAGCTGCTGCATGTGGATCTGGCCGCTATGTTTCGCCATCTGCCGGGCATGAGCACGGGTACGGTGGCGGCGCTGGCAATCGGCGCCGGGCTGGTGGTGCTGTTGATTTCTTATCGAATCAGCGTGGGGATTATGAATAGGAAAGAATTTTAAGCGGACGCATAAGCGGGTTTTGGAAAAATCAGGCGCCTGGGGAAATCGAAGTTAGGAAAGGATACAGACGTATGGAGGAATTACTGGTGTTTGCATTTTTGCTGCAGGAAGAACTGGCAGCAGAAGAGGAGTATCACAACAAGCTGGATGAATTATTTCTTGCTTCCCCGGAAGATGAGGATTTGCTGTATTTGGAATGGGAGACGGATGTAAAAAAGGCAGTGATTTATATTCAAACCCATGTGGTTGATAGGGCGCTGGACTATGAACGGTTTGGCAGAATATTTATCAATAAGTTACGGGTGTGTTATGAAACATGCTGTGATATCAAGCAATTTGCGGATCGCATGTATAGGTTGTGGAAAGCTCTGCCAGGAACGATACAGAAGCAAGAACCGTTTGTTGTGTTATGCTATGCAGATGACCCTTTGTCGTGGGGAGATGAAGAACAAACTAGAAAGCTCTATGAGGATCTGTTGGATTATTATAAGTAAAGATTGAAAATGAAAAGTAGAGGGTATCCATTCCCTTAATCGCACAACAAATAAGCCATCTTTCAGTGGCTGCTTTAAAAATTGAATATAGAGAATGTTAAGGTTATGCAGTTGCTGACTTGATTTTATAACCTTGATT
>JAAVZI010000023.1 GCA_022791575.1 Lachnospiraceae bacterium | reverse complement strand
GCAAGCCGGACAGCCCACTCACCTCCCCGTGATTTGTAGTATACCGAGTTCCCTATAAGAAGAATTATAAAGAAAAAATAAGCTTGGGCAACCATTTTCATAACGTTTTGTGCCTGAGCGAAGCGAAAGGAATGGATATAACTATGGAAAAACATTTTATGAAAGAGAAACCGGTCTTTCCTTTGCTGTTATCTATGGCAATACCAATGGTGCTGTCCATGCTGGTCAATTCATTGTATAATATTGTTGATAGTTATTTTGTCGCCAAAATCAGTGAAGATGCTATGACGGCGCTGTCCCTGGTCTTTCCGGTGCAGAATCTGATTAATGCGGTGGGGATTGGCTTTGGAATTGGAATCAACGCAGTCATTGCCTTTTATCTGGGCGCGGATCAGCAGGTTAAGGCCGATCAGGCGGCGGCGCTGGGGGTGCTGTTTGCCTTTGTGCACGGCATAGTTTTAACGGTTGGCTGCATTGCGGTTATGCCGGTGTTTTTGCGTCTGTTTACTGCGGATGAAACGGTACTGCGCCTGGGGCTGCGGTATGCGAGGGTGGCATTTGCTTTTTCTCTAATGGTTAGTTTGGGCGTGACCTTTGAGAAAATCTTTCAGGCCGCAGGACATATGAAAGTGAGTATGTTTAGTATGATCTGCGGCTGTGTTGCTAATATTGTGTTAGATCCGGTGCTGATCTTCGGACTGGGGCCAGTGCCGCGCATGGGAATTGACGGCGCGGCACTGGCAACCGGTATCGGGCAAACACTTACGCTGGCGGTTTATTTGATTTTTTATTTTGCCCGTCCGATCTGTGTTCAGATTCGCCGAGCCTCCTTGATCCTGGATAAATCGCTGATTCGAAAGCTATATGCGGTTGGAATTCCGGCGGCTTTGAATCTGGCGCTGCCGTCCATTCTGATTTCTTCGCTAAATGCGGTTTTATCGGTTTATTCGGAAGTGTATATTTTTGTGCTGGGGATTTATTTTAAGCTGCAGACCTTTCTTTATCTGCCTGCGAATGGAATGATCCAGGGGATGCGGCCGCTGGTTGGTTATAATTACGGCGCGGGAGAGCAGAAACGGGTGGGGCAGCTTTATCGAACGGTGCTCTGCCTAATTGGGGCGATTATGGTTGTGGGAACGGGAATCTGCCTGCTGCTTCCTGGCCAGCTGATGCGTCTGTTTTCGCAGTCGCCGGAGATTATTGCAGCTGGGGAGACGGCGCTTCGTATCATCAGTGCGGGATTTGTTGTCTCGGCGGTTTCAGTCACTTCCTCCGGCGCACTGGAGGGGCTGGGAAAAGGAATTCCCTCGTTTGTGATTTCCTTATGCCGGTATCTTTTACTCCTGCTTCCGGCTGCTTTTTTGCTGAGCCGCGTGCTGGGGCCGGAGGGTGTCTGGCATGCCTTTTGGATTGCGGAGGCGGTGACTGCCGGGATTTCGTTGGTGATTTACCGCAGGGTTGTTAAAGGGACGTAGTATGGAGGCCGCGAGCGGCGGACTATCTTTTCTTATATATGAGGATTTCCGGGCTGCTTCCATTACAGCCGTATTCACATACAAGAAGATAGTGCTCATCGGCCGCCAGGCCGTAGCAGCGTTCGCTTCCTGGTTTTTCTACCTGATTTCCAAGGTAGGTATTCTTGTCCTCTAACAGCTTGACGGACTGCCCATTGGGAAGCTGGTATTCTAAATTGATGTAAAAACCATTTAACAGGTTTAGGTCGCCGATTTGCAGGCCGGGAAGGCCGAGTGCGTTAAATTCTTCAATCAGCGTTTGTTTTAGGGCTGAAAATGCTTCTGGGCTTTGGTTTTTAATGCATTCAGCAGCAATACACCGTCCGCGGCCGCCAAAGGGGCGGCCGTCTGTTTGTGTGCAGCCGCCGCAAGTATTTTTATGGCTGCATTTGCTGCAACAGTCAATTCCACATAGAGATTGCATGGGAATTCCTCCTTTGTTGTTTGAATTTTTCATTAGGTTCTTTTGAGTACAACAAGTTCATTCTAAACGAGTGAAATAGCATTACAAAAATTTATTGTTAATTAATCAATTATGATTCCTAATCATAATCGACAAGAGCATACCCTAGTTTCACTTCTTTTAGTGCTGCTTCGCTCTTTCCCAGCAATTCCAGCAACATCTGCACAGCAAGCTTCCCGCTTTTCTCATAAGAATAATGCACGGTAACCAAAGGCGGCACCATAACCTTTACTAATTCAGAATCCCCCTGCCCTGCCACCAGAATCTGTTCAGGAACCTCAATCTCCTGCTCACGCAGATATTGTACAGCACCTGCTGCCATGGAATCTGTCGCACAGAGAATCCCATCCAGTTCTCCACATTTTTCCAGCAGTTCTTTGGTTTTCTCATATCCCGAATTAACCGTAAAGGAAGCCGTCACCACATTTTGGGCAAGATTTGCAAGTCCAAAATCCTGTACCGCATCCCGATATCCCCGAAAACGTTCTACGCCAACAGCCTTATCCTGTTGGATGGCACTGATATAGCCCAGCTTCGTTCTCCCTTTTTCTAAAATTAATCTTGTTAAATCATACGTAGCGTGATAATCGTCGTGAAAGACACAGCAGGCTCCAGTTAGATGCTGCCCCACAAGAACAACCGGAACGGACAAATTTTTTAACATGCGTTTATGCTCCGCAGTCAGCACTGTTGCCAAAAGCAAAACACCATCCACCTGTTTTTCATGAAATGCCCGCAGATATTCCAGTTCTTTTTTCGGATTATTCTGTGTCACAGCCAGAAGCATCTGATATTCGCTCTCATTAAGAACAGAAAGAATACCCTCCACAATTCTTCCAACAGACGCCGATGCCACCTTAGGAACAATGACGCCAATCATCTTTGTCTTCTTGGTGCGAAGCGTTTGTGCCTGAATCGAAGGGCGGTATCCGGTTTCCTCAACCACCCTGCGAATTGCCTCTCGTTTCTCCTCTGAAATATATCCATTGTTAAAATAGCGGGAAACGGCAGCTTTGGATACGCCTGCCATTTCCGCAATCTCTGCAATATTCATATTCACTCTACTCCTTACTTTTGTACGGAAATCTCTTTCAGGTAATAAAAGCCATAGGCGGGAATAGTTACATTTACCGCTTTCATCTTTTTTTCTGAAATCAATTCCATATATTCACCCTCTTCCTTCAGCCAGGCCGTTTTGTCAAATTCGCTGAAATTAAAGAGGCCGATTATTTTCTCTCCTTCGTAATATCTGCCTATACACAGAACGGAAGCATCCCCTGTGTCAATCGTCCAGGTATCTGCTGTAGAGACAAAAGCTTTCTCCGATTGACGGATTTCTTCCAGCTGATGCAGTCCCTGAAAAACAGCTCCTTCTACCGTATCTTTCTCTTTTCGTCTCTGCGCCAGCTTCCAATTCATCGCTCCCCTGTGAATATAGCGGGAATCTGCTGCTTTGGCCGGATTGTTTTTATAAGAATAGTCATTGACCTGCCCAATCTCGTCCCCACTGTACAAAACGGGAATCCCCGATTGCATAAACATATAGGCATGGAGCATGATGTCAAGACGAAGCGCACGCTCCATTGCTGTCTGATCCTGCTCGAACCCTGCCTTCTCCACACCACACATAGAAGCGGTCGTACCACAGAAACGGGCATCGCCTGTAACCGGATCAGCATTATAGAGCTCACCGCGGCTATTGCTCTGTCCTGCATATCCTTGAAAATAATCATTCAGATATTGCTTGTGGGAAACTTCCCCGATTCCCTCCGAGCTCAGCGATTCATAATCCAACCCCCAGCCAATATCATCATGACAGCGCAGATAATTTAAAAAGACATAATCCTTTGGCAGACTGTTTACAATATCTAATTGCCGCTTCAATAACCGAATATCCCTAGTTGCCACAGTATGCCAGGTGGTTGCCATAGTCGTCACATTATAAAGCATATGACATTCCGGCTTTTCCGTAGTTCCAAAATAAGGAACGACTTTCTCTGGCTCCATCACCACCTCGCCAAGCAGAAGAATACCAGGACAGACGATTTCGCTGATCATACGCATCATGCGTACAATAGTATGCACTTGCGGAAGGTTGCGGCATTTGGTATGTAATTCCTTCCAAATGTACGGCACGGCATCAATTCTTATGATATCGATCCCACGATTGGCCAGAAAAAGGAAATTGTAAATCATTTCATTAAATACCCTGGAATTTCTATAATTTAAGTCCCACTGATATGGATAGAACGAGGTCATCACATAATGTCCCAGTTCCGCAACCCAGGTAAAATTACCAGGAGCCGTTGTAGGAAATACCTGCGGTACAGTTTTCTCATACTCTGCAGGCTCTTCGGCGTTGTTGAAGAAAAAGTAACGGCTCATATATTCACCGTCTCCCTGCCGTGCCTTTCTTGCCCATTCGTGATCTTCGGAAGTATGGTTCATCACAAAATCCATACAGACATTGATTCCTCTTTTATGACATGCTTTCGTCAATTGATCCAGATCTTCCATAGAGCCAAGCCGCTCCTGCACCTTTCGAAAATCCGATACGGCATACCCTCCGTCAGAACGGCCTTCCGGAGTATCTAAAAATGGCATAAGGTGTAGGTAATTGACCCTGCACTCTTCAATATAATCCAGTCTGGATTCTACACCCTTGATCGTTCCTGCAAAATTATCAATATAAAACATCATTCCCAGCAGATCATTCTGTTTGTACCAATCCGGCTTTCTTTCACGTTCTTTATCTCTGCTCTTTAATTCAGCGTTCCGTTCCAGATAAAAAGTTTTCATTTTATCGCAAAGCTCTGCAAACATGGAATCGTTTCCATATAATTCCATATAAAGCCAGCGAAGCTCATCATGATGATGCTCCAGACGCTTAAGAAAATCCTGCATAATTTTTCCTCCTTATCCTAAATATTATTTCTAGACATTTGTAAAACTCTTATTTCACTATCAGAGTTTGGACAATATATACAAAAATAGAGCGAATTAAAAACGTCTTTGAGCGTAATTTTTGTATATATTGTTCAAACTCGTCGCTATGAATGTAACTTTCGCAATTCCCTAAATATTATTTCATAACTAAAATCCTCAGTTGGTTATATATGTTCACTCTTCTTCTCATCTATTCTTTCCGCTTACTTCTGGCTCTTCTCTCCAAAAGATCCAGGTTAATACAAAAGAAACCCCAAAGGATACTAGAAGTACAACCGCATATTGCCAAGTATCATCCATTGTAATCAGAAAGCCAGGCAGACCAGTGAGACCATACGATGTGGCACCAACCCCCAGCAAAGAAGACAGAAGCCCGCCTGCTGCACCCCCTGCCAGACCGCATACCAGTGGTCTGACAAACCGCAGGTTAATACCGAAAACTGCTGATTCCGTAATCCCCAGTGCGGCAGACAGAGCCGACGGGAGTGCGGCAGATTTCGTCTTTAAATTCTTTGCCTTTAAGCCAACAGCTAGGCAGGCTGCCCCTTGTGCAACATTTGCTGCTGAAGCAATCGGCATCCAGGTATTTATTCCTTCTGCTGTAGACAACATACCGGCCTCAATGACATTAAACATATGGTGTATCCCGTATATTACAGTTAACGGATAGAGGCCGCCCATTACCAGCGCACCAATTCCATAGCCTGCCGTAACAATCCATTTGGCAAATTCCAGCATATAGTTTTCTGCCATAGAAAACAAAGGACCTATCATTCCCAACGTAACAAGCGCTGTGACAAACACCGTACAAAGCGGTGTAACAAACAAATCCAACAGTTCCGGCACATGTCTGTGCAGCCATTTTTCAATTCTGCACATGAACCAAACCGCTATGACGACCGGAATGATATGCCCCTGATATCCTGTCTGGTGGATACTCAAAAAGCCAAACAGTTCCCAGACCGGATTATTTGACACTTCTATAGTAGATATGGACCAAGCGTTAATTAGGCTCGGATGAATCAAAATCATTCCGACGACTGCCCCAAGAAAAATATTTCCACCAAATGTCCTTGCCTCACTTATAGCAATCAATACTGGTAAAAAAGTAAACGCTGTATTAGCGATCAAATCCAACATGCCATACCAGCCGCTTCCTGTAAAGGAAGGAATGGCTTTGCTAAGAATCTCCACGAATCCCATCAGCAGGCCAGAAGCTACAATTGCAGGCAGGATTGGCACAAATACGTCTCCCAGTGCCTTAATCGGCCGCTTCCAGAAAGGCTGCTCTGCTGCCGCCGCTTCATTGACTTCTTCCTTTGTTGCCGCTGTCATTTGACTGACCTTTAGAAATTCCTCGTATACTTTATTCACCGCACCCGGACCAATAATCAGCTGAAGCTCTCCATGATTGCTAGAAATGCCCTTTACTCCGTCCACCTGTTCCAGCCTTTTCCTATCCACGTTCTTGTGATCCACAATCATCAGCCGAAGCCTGGTTGCACAGTGCGCGGCACTAATCAGGTTCTCTTTTCCTCCCAGAGCTTTATAAAGTTCTCTGGCACATTTTGTATAATCCATAGCCTATTCGTCCCTCTTTTTAAATATATGAAATCGGTAACAATTAATGTCATTATTATAACAAATATGGCTATAGATGTAAATTGATTTATCAAACCAGTGGACAGTTATCTGTTAATTAAATGATGTTTAAAAAAAGCTGTACGGATTCCGTGTTCCAACACGGAGGGACAGATATCGTCAACCAGTTTTTTCAGACATTCGCTGCCATTGCTCATACAAATGCTGAGACCTGCCGTTTCCAACATCTCCCGATCATTCATACTGTCTCCAATTGCCACTGAGTTCTGAAGGGGAACGTTCAGCACATGGCATACCTGCTCTACGGCTTTCCCCTTATCAAACTTCCGATTGACAACTTCTCCGTTGATAAAGCCTGCCTGGTTTCCATCTTGTATACAAAATCTGAACTCTGACGCCAACATTGCTCTTGGCACTTCCAGCTGCTGTACGGAAGGACTCATAACCACAACTTTGTAGACTGGCTGCCCTCTATATTCCTTCATGGGGAGAATATGCAAAGATGTTTCAATCTGTTCCTGCCAGCGCAGAAGTTCACTGTTCCCCTTTTCTGTTATATGACTTTGCAAATACTCTTTAAATGCCTCGTCGGTATACGAACTTTCTTTACATTCCACTGTGCGGTATATGCCATGTTCTTTTAATAGTTTCAAAACCTGGCTTCTCTGCTGCTCAGTCATTGGACAGTCATGGATAATCTGTTCCCTGTATGTGATATAACCGCCTGAACTTGCTACTACCCCATCAAAACCATATTGGAGCAGCGGGCGAAGCATGCCGTAATTCCTACCCGTACATAAGAATACCAGGTGTCCTTCGTTCCTGGCTTGCTGCACTGCCCATACGGCAGATTCTGGTGGCTGATTGGTTCCCGGTTCCGTCAAGGTCCCGTCGATATCTAAAAAAATGATCCGTCGATTCACTTACCTCCACCTCGGATCAGGGTTTCTATTTCCCGGCGTTCCGGCATAACGCGAAGCGCTCCTTTTCTAGTTGTCACCAGTGAGGCGGCGGCATTGGCAAACCGAAGCATTTCTTCCAGCTGCACGGCTTCATACTCATTCCACCCATAATCAAGTACTGCATTTAAAACTGCTCCCATAAAGGTATCCCCAGCACCGGTTGTCTCAATGGTATGTTCCTGTACAAATGCAGGCTGTTCCACTCTTAAGTTCCTGGTGTATGCCCGGCTGCCGGATTTTCCCATAGACAGAAATATCAGCGGAATCTTATACTTCTCCTGAATCTGGGCTATACCTTTATCAAAATCTTCCTCATTGGTCAGCCATTGTATTTCATTATCGGATATTTTTAAAATCTGACAATGCGCAAGCCCATAGCAGATCTGTTCCCGCGCTTCTTCCAGATCTGCCCACAATGCGCTCCTCAAATTCGGGTCAAAGGAAAGAAGTGCACCGCTTTCTTCCGCAACTGCAACAGCCCTTTGGGTTGCTTTACGACACCTTTCGTGAGTCATAGAAAGAGAGCCGAAATGAAAAATTCTGCACTGTCTTAACAGATCTGTTTCCAAATCTGCCTCTTCTAACATCATATCTGCGCCTGGATTCCGATAAAACGAAAACTCTCGGTCACCATCCTCTTTGGTATGAACAAAGGCCAATGTTGTATTAACGTTTTGATCTCTTTTCAGCCCGCTTGTATTAATTCCGGCTTCCTGCAGTGCTGCTTCAAGCTGGCTGCCGAACGAATCCTTTCCCACCTTGCCCAGAAATGCTGTTTTCTTTCCCAGTTGACTCAGCATTGCTAAAACATTGCATGGAGCACCGCCAGGATTGGCTTCTAAAATCGGGTTGCCCTGACTGCTTGTTCCATTTTCTGTAAAATCAATTAAAAGTTCTCCCAGTGCTGCTACATCGTATTTTTTCATGCAACGCATCTCCTCTCTTTTTTGACCATCCCGAACTTAGACAGCTTTTTTGTATATAAATGGTTTGATTTTTTCCCAGATCGTAGAGTCTTCGGAATGGCATCTTAAGCATAACGGCTTTGAAAAATCCAATGACAACACACCGAGAAGGGATTTTGCATCTACCACCCTCTGCCCGGAACCCAGGTCAAAATGCGCATCCAACGTATCAATGACACTAATAAATTTTGTTACCTGTGCTACATTGTTGAATTTTACATATTCCTGCATCATAATAGTCCTCCTTATCTGCAAAACAGTTTTGTGTTATCGATTTCACTAACATGCTTATCATATTCCAAAAATTAGCATTTGTAAATTGGCATTTTCTACAATTATTATATAAATTTTTTGTTTATTTTGTTGAAATCAATTTCACATATTTCCAAAAGGAACGCTCATCTATATCGTTGATGAGCGTTCCTTTTACTCGGCCTTTTCAGGCTCTAACAGTCTTCTTAACTCTGTATAATCTCTGTTTGGATTCTTTTCTTCTGCCAGATCTGCCAGCTTCTGAGACAACAGCTGGTAGAGCAGCCTCTGTGCTCCTTCTGCTTCGTTTAAATGCTTTTCAACTGTACCAATGTCTGCTCGCTCAACGGGTCCTGTCAATGCCTGTCTTGTACCCTTTTGGATGATATTTTGTGCATTTTGCAGAAAAAGTGGTGCCAGAGCCGAACAGGAAAATTCCCTGCTGAGTCCGCAGCCTTCCAATAACTCTACAGCCTCTTCATATAAGGCTGTTACAAAATTGCTGGCAAAAACCGCTGCCATATGATATTTTGCTTTCACTTCGGGAGAAATCACCTCAATTGCTGTTCCAAAATCCAAAAACAGCGTCTGCAGCAGTTCCTGTCCTGCCTGATCCCCCTCTATCGTAAAATAAGCTGTCTCCAAATCCCGCCATCCCTGCTCCCGGCTGCTGACCGCACAGAGGGGATGAAGCGAAGCAGCATATGCACCCTTCTTCTGCAATGGATATAAAACTTCAGAAGTCGCGGCTCCGCTGCAGTGGCAGATATATTTTCCTCTAATTTCTTCCTGCTGCAAATCCTGTACCACCTTTAGGATTGCATCATCTCCTACTGTTAGAAATAGTATATCACTGTCTGCTACCAGATCAGAGATATTTGAATAACAGCCAGCTCCGGTAAATGCTGCCGCCCACCTAGCATGTTCCAGGGTTCGGCTATAATAACCAGATAAGAGCACTTGATGCTCTGTCATATATTTTCCAAGAGAAGTCCCTACCTTCCCAGCCCCAATAAATCCAACCTTCATTTCTTACACCTCCCGCCCTCATCTTCTGCATATTCTTCGAGCAGAATCGGCATGGGATTCTTAAGCACCCACTGCACGGCCAGTTCGCATAAACGCAACGGCTCCTCCCGGCCGCTGTTTGCGCAAAGATGCCGTGTTAAAGAGGCAATTTCTTGCTGAGCTGTTTCCTCAAGCGATGTTCCAAGGCGCACGTAATCTGCGATTGTACCCGCCATACTGCGAAAGCCGCGATTCCAATTTAGGCCGCCGTTGTCTATGAGTTCATGAGAAATTTTTCCGGTGATACGAATCAGTTCTCCCTGAACGGTCTGAGCCTTGCCAACACCGGGAACTAGGAGGTTCCAGAGTTCGTTATGCTGCGCCTGCCAGGAAGCGGCCTGCACGGTAATCGGGGATTGGCCGTCATATTGCTGGCGGCGCTTGATTGGCTCCACGCCGAACAGCTGGTAGAGCCGATTTAGAGCTGCATCAGTCTCCTCTAAATAATCCTTGTTGAAATCTTCTCGATAGAATTCAAAAGTTTTTCCAATTCGCATTACGGACTCTTTCATCCGGTCGCTAATGGAGAGGCCGCAGTGCAGAAACAATTCAGAGATTTCTGCAGCCTGCGGGATCTGGTTGTTCAAACATTGGGAAAGCATGGCCTCTAACGGATTGTTTTTGCGAATTTTGTCACGGATACGAGCATTTGCTCCATGCTCCAGCAGAGTCCGTACATGGTCTATATGATAATGAACGGCTGCGCGGTGAAGCGGCGTTTCTTTGTAGTTGTCGACTGCGTTGAGATCGGCGCCAAGTTTTAAGTACAGTGTGACGGTTCCATGAGGGTCAGCCGCCTGGCTATGCAGCGGGGTACGGCCTGCACGGTCTCTTGTGTTGATATTCAGGCCCTGTTCTAACAGCCAGCACACCATTTCTTCGGTCAATCCGGGGAAATAGAGCGCGTTGTGCCTGCTGCCGCTGTAAGCTTTGATTTCACATAGCTCAAATACTTGTTTAAACTGTTCGAAGTCGCCGGCGGCAATGATCTGTTCCCAATCTTTGGGAAGTGTTTTTCTCTTTCTAGGCATTATTTGTTCGTTCTCTCTTTCTTGGAAATCATCAATTAATCCTCTTCCCAGCCGCCATACTGCTGTGGCGCCTGACCCCTTTTCCGGATGATCCGTGGGATGGGGGTGCTTTCCTCCAGTTCCTGCAACACCTTGCACTGGAACGTCCATTCGTCGCCAAAATCAAAGACATATTTGAATGCGCTTCCCTTCTGCAGGCCAAACTGCCCCAGCCGGTAATCCATGGTGCTACGGTCCGAATCATCCATACCTTCCATATAATAGCCGGCAGTTCGGCTCCACATGTGATTGTCCATGAAAAATGCATGAGCGTGGTCGTCGTCAAATGCAAACGCATCCAAAATGGCGGCATGCAGATGAAACAGCGTAGCTTCGGCAGAAATCCGAATATGCCGGTAACAGCCTGTTCCCAATGAAACGCTGATGACATAGGAACCCTCAAATTCTAACTGATGGGCGGGCGGTTCCTGCTCTTCTTCCGCCCCTTGCAGCATCTGCATTGCCGCAGAGAGTTCCTCCAGCCTCTGAAGCAGTTCAGGCGGCAGCTCTGCCAGTTCCTCCTCACTCAGATTCTGCATGACTTCCAGCATTTCTACCAGTTCTTCTTGTTCCTCCTCTTCACTCATACCGCCGAAACGATGAAAGAAATCGGCTTTGACATCCTCTAGGACTGGCAGTTCTTCTTCTAACCGCAGCCGGATCTTTAATTTCTTACAAAATTCTTCTGCAAATGTATAGGTTCTCTGGTCGCGTACGCTCATTTTGGCGGGATAGGTTTCCTGCTTCAGACAGGCTTCCAGGAAATTCTCTAATAATTGCTCCGGGTGTTCTTCATACTGCTTCACCGGCGATACCGGCAGCAAAAAACTAGAGGTTCTTTCCACAGCCAGAAATATCACAGGAAATACCGGCGGCTGACCTGGCTCGTCCTGCACCGCCTGTGGGATACGGACGATTTGGCACTCCCAGACGCCCATTTTTTTCAGTTTCTTTACTTTGGCCATAGCCATATCATTGGAAATGACGGGGATTGGATATTGTTCTTCCTGTTCTGGCAAAATTTCGGTTCTGCCAATAGCATAGTGATCTTCCTGTTGAGCAAGCAGCGGAATCTCTATGACTCCTGACCGTATATCGCAGAAACCAAGAGTTTCTGGCTGCTGTTCTTCTAATAGCTGCGATAATGCGATGGCAGCGGACAGCGCTTGGCACAAATCCTGCTGATCCTGGTCGTTTTGCAGGAACCAGGGATAGCAATACGGTTCATATTTTACAAACTGGGGATAGGCATTTTTGCCACTGATCCGGATTCCGTGTGCCTTGGCATAACATTTTGCCTCTTCGCGCTCCTCCTTTGACAATTCGTCTTTGCTCTCAAATGCGCATTGCAGACATTTCTGACTCATAAGCCGCTCTTTAAAGACCAGAGGATCCACTGCGGATTCGTGCAGGGTTACCATTTTGCGGTAACTGTCCAGCCCCTCTTGTCCTATGTACAAGGCCAGTGCATTGTGCTCGCCGCCTGCACCCATTATGCTGATATAACCGGTCCTTCCCTCTGTTAGTGTGATCGCAAACAATTGGGTGTCCCATAGCTTCTGCCATAATTTTGTCTTTTTGTAAAGAAATGCAAGTTCGTATAATTGATCTGTTATCATAAGATTCTCCTTTCTGGGGGCTTTTCTTATTCTGCTGCATAGATTTTTATTTTTTGCTGCTTTTTGTTCCTTTTCTGGTTAAACGATTGAGCATATTATTGGAGTCCAATTAATTTTCGGACAAATGGAAGCTGGCGGATGATATGGTATGCCAGCAGGGTCAGGACAAAACTTCCGCCGCCGATGAAAAGTATCTGCATGGGCGTACTGGTGAAGGTCCGCACGATATAATAGGCTAGCGCAACTAAGATGGATTGGTGCAATAGGTAGATGGAATAGGAAGCTTTGTTAAAATAATTGGTACATGCGGTCTGCTGATTACAATATTTTTTTGCGCAAATGAGCAGGAACAAAATGTTGACCCAGCCCACGGCATTGATCCACAGATCGCCGTAATAGGAGAACTGGTAATATAAGACCACAAGCGCAGCCGTGCCGGTGAAGCTAAAACAGGCAAGCCATTTTCGATTTTGTTCAAGTTTGTCCATGATGGCATCATTGCTTAGTATATAGTAGCCGGCCAGGTACAGGGCTAAGTTTTTGCCCAGGCTGAAACCACCGAAATTTCCCAGATAATAGAAAAGCCATAGGGGGATAAACAGACTGAGAATGGCAGCAAACGGCATTTTGGCGGCGGAGGGGGCTGCTTTGTGTGCGGGCAGACGGCAAAACAACGGCAAAGTGACGGCGGAAATTAGGAACAGGAAAAGGATAAACCACAGGTGTCCTGGGGTAAATGCACCGTCGTAGCCGCTCAGGTCTGTAACATGGGTGAAAAAATATTTCCAGTGGCTGCCAAGCGTGCCGTTGTAGTTGTAGAAATGTTTTCTGGCATACAGGGACTGGAAGGGGACGTACAGCAGCAGGCCGCTGAGAAAGGGAAGCAGCAGTTTTTGAGACCGCTGGCGCAAGAATTCCTGGGCGGTGCGTGTTTCTAAGGCGTAGCGGGCGCTTATGCCTGCCAGGACGAACAGCAAGGGCATAAACCATGGGTTGACCAGGACGATCAGCGTGCTTAAGAGTTTGTTTTCGCCCTGCCATATATAGAATTTGAAGCCAAAATCGTTCCAGATCATAAAGGTGTGAACGGGGAATAACAGCAGAATGGTGTAATTCCGCAGATTGTCTATGTAGGGTTTTCGCATGGGGCTCCTCTCTATACATACTTTGGTATGTTGGATCATTTGTTTATCATTGTCTTATACTTTATTTTTTCTTATATTTGCAGTATAGCATACTTTGATTTGCTTATCAAATACTATCTATGATTCCTGGATGAACAGTTGTTTTTTGCATATCCAATAAGCCTCTTTGAGAGCTGCTCTATTATTTGTGCATAAAAATACCCCTAAAGCAGAGTTTGTTACGTTCTCTGTCTGCTTTGGAGGTATTCGAGCAATCCTTCCACGGATATTTCGAGGTATTCGAGCAATTATCTCGCGGTTATTAAAATGGGGGATTTTGTGCGTAATTTTTATTCTGAGGAAAGCTTTTCCCGGCATTTTTGCGCCAGCAGCTTAGGTAAATCGAATTCGATATTAAAGCCTTTTTGCTGCAGGCTCTGATTGATGTCCTGCCATATGTCATAGGCCTTTTCCCATTGGCCTAAGTCCTGATAACAGAAGCCTTTGGAGTATTGGGCGTCGAGGCAGGTTTCATCCAGTTCGATTGCCTAATCCCAGCTTTCAATGCATTTGCGGATAATCTCCCATTTTTCCAGGGTGTACTTCTGGATGTTTTTCATTGCCTGATAGATTTGGGAATTTTCTTCCGGCTCTGGCAGATCTCCATCGCCTGTGGCCTGGGAAGCGGGAAACAGCAGATCCTCTTCTTGTGATACCGGGATTTTTCCCTGCATGGCGCCTGGCATTACATACCAATCGTCGGTTTGGGAATAGTATAGGTATAAAATGTATTCTCTGCCGGGCTCCATCATTTTGTATTGATTTAAGTGACAGATTACTATAGTATCACCGTCCAAATAGGAGAACTGGCGTTCTAAAATCCGCAGCTCATCTCCGGCCTTGATCGGCTGGCCGGAAGTATTTTTCTTGATTTCTTCAACCTGAACCATGGAGGTTGTGTATCCGTAATGGGGGGGCTGCTGGTCAGATGCAAGATTACAAGCGTTATCTTCTTTACTGGTTCGTGTTGCTTTTATAATTACCTCGGCTCTGGCTTCGATCTCTTCACCTGTGGCGTAAAAATCGGTCTTGGCATAGGACAGGATGTGTCTTTCGTTATTGTTTTCGGTCTGGCCGCTGGGTTGCTTTTTGTTTGTTGAACATGCCGCTGCTGCCAAAAGCAACAGCAGACAGACTATGAACAGGATAATTTGTGTTTTTCTCATAGATGACTCCTCTCTGTATGGGATCGGTTTAAGTATTTGGTAACTCTTATTGCAATGTCGGAGCTTGGCGCAAGGATACAACTAACAATGGAGTGCTCTGATATGGGCGCAGGTCAGTAAAACTTTGGTTTAGTAACATAAGTTAGGACAAAGGGCTGTTCGTGGTTCCGCATGGCCAAACAGACGTTTTCCTGCAAAATCTCACTCTCCTGCTCTAGGACAAATTCATCCCTGTCGCCGACTGCACATTCTTCGGGCGTCTCTTCTATCTTCCAGCCAGAGGCCAGTACCTGTTCCACCTAATTTTCAATCTGCAGGATTCGTTTGATTTCATCGGCCTGCTGGGGACTTAGGCTGCGATAAGCAACGCCGCTATATTCATAGAACCTATTGGAAAATGTGGTGTATCTTAGGGCGTCGATCACATTGCCGTCGGCAGCAATAATGGAGAGATCGCAGCCGCGGCGCACAGTATCTGCCTGGTTGTCCACCAGGTCGGTTTCCAGGTCGACGTCGCCCCAGTTCTCGCCACCGAGACAGGTCATGGAGGTGAGTATCTGGTAAATGTTTTCGATTTCCTTTCGGTCTGTAATCTGCAGTTCACCGATTTCATCCTGTAACCGCTTTCCCTCACCAATGTTATCAAGGACGGCTGGGCGGGATACCAAGCTTCGGATACCGTCGGCGGAATGAATGTTGTATACAAGCTTGAGGACGTCGCTGTAGGGATAGTTTTCTTCTTTAAAATAGCAGAATTTCCATAAAGTGCAGGTTCCGTTTTCACTGGAAATCAGGTACTGCATATCCGAATGGCCTAACATATGGTGCCAGCTTTGCAGGTCCGCAACCTCGGTTCCAAGGCTTTGTTCAAGGGCGGCTTGGTCAGCCGTTTTAATTTCTTCGTAAACGGCCTGATAAGCACCAACGGGGATTGTTTCCTGGATACCGATGCCCTTTTCGCAGAAAATTTGTCCGTCTTGATCCAGCAGAGATTCTGATGAGCCAATGGTTTCATCCTCTGGCGGCTGGACCTTTTTGGCCTCAAAATTGTTGGAATCTGCCTGTTCCTGGGGCAAAAAGGAGTTCCCGCCCGCGGATGAACTGTAAGCAATGATAGCTGCGACGGCGGCTGCGCAGGCGGCCAGACAAATCCAACGGCTGAATTTTCGCTTCCAGGGAAAATGTTTGGACTGCGGCGGGGTTTCACTTTGCAGCAGCAGCTCGTCCTCCAGTTCTCCGATTTGTTCAAATAACTGTTCTGTATTCATAGAATATAGCCCTCCTTTTCTAACCGTTGTTTCAGCCGCTTTCGGCTGCGGTACAGCCGGACACGGACGTTGTTTTCAGTCAGGCCGCAGTAAGCGGCGATTTGGGAAACGGATTCGACGAAAAAGTATCTTCTTATAAATAGAGTCTGTTCCTGGCGGGGCAGGGCGCGCACAAAGTCGTTGATTGCGGCGCGCAGTTCCTGCGCCAGATATTCGGCCTCCACGTCCTGGCTGCCCTGCAGGCATTCGCCCAGTTCGTCAAGTACCTCTGCCAGCTGACCGCTGCCGCGCTTCTGGGCGTGCTTTTCTTTGTAACGGTTGAAGGAGAGACTGCGGGTGATTTTGGCAAGGTAGAGTTTTAAATGGGCCGGCCGAGCCGGCGGAATGGTGTTCCAGGCTTTCAGCCAGGTATCGTTGACGCATTCTTCAGAGTCTTCTTTGCTGTGCAGAATGTGATCTGCTATGGCGTGACAGTATGCGCTGTATTTTTGCTCGGTTTCGCGGATGGCCGATTCGCTGCGCTTGAAATATAATTCTATGATTTCCTCGTCCTGCATGGGCTTCACCTCCAGTCTTGGTGTTGGGTGGGAAAGAGCTCTTTGTTATATATGACAACATTTTTAGAGGAATATTACAAGGGATTTTGAAAATATTTTAAATAATTTTCCACATTGTTTTGGAAGATTTAAACGTATTTCCCAGTTGTACAGCGCAGGTACTATGTCAGTTCTGCAAGATATGGTTGGTAAAATTTTATGAACTAGTGAAAACTTGCAGACATGAATAACATTTGTGATGATTATATAAGGAAACAACCGCCTCACAAGGAGAGCTGACCTTATATTTGGATACAGAAAACCACCCTATCACTGGCCAAAGGGCATATCGTATCCGTCAAGGGTGGTTTCTTTTTTCTCGCAGGATTTTAAATGGGAAATCTGCTATAAGTCGTGCACCAAAGATTCCAGCGTATCTCTGTGTCCTAGATTCAGATGGTATTCAACGACCATATACCAGGCGTCAGCAATCATTTCGTTGATTAGTTCTTCATAGGTCATGCTTTGGCGGCCCTCTAAGGCTTTGGTGACAATTGCCTGAAACCAAAAGAATTTGTAACATTCGCTTGTTTTGTAATGGTATGGATTCGGCTCTCAAGCTCTTTCTTCTATCATAATACTTCCTGCTTCAATTGCAACTGCTTTCTAAAAGTTCCGACCGCCAGGACACATTTACAGACGTTAAAGCTCCAGCTTTTTATGAACAGCACATTGGCCAAGGAAGCCGCCAGGCAGACGGCCAGCCGTACGCTGCTGACGTTGACCACTTCTCTCTTTCCGGGGGAAGGGTTTTCTTTTTGCCTGCATATGAAAAAGAAGCCGGGTTCGCTATTCTCCGGCTTCTGTGTAAACTCCAATTTTTCTTTATGAGCAACTTTACAGTAACATGGAATTTCACTCTCTGATAAAAAAAACTTGTTCAGTTCTGCAATCAACAAAACAGGTATCAAATGCTACAGCAAGTACATCATCCCAATTTTCAATAATATCATTCCCTTTACATTTGATAATTGGAACCTGTTCATTGTCCCAAATGATATAATAGTCATGATTTTTTTCAATCATTGGTATATCTGAATG
>JAAVZI010000022.1 GCA_022791575.1 Lachnospiraceae bacterium | reverse complement strand
CCATCTTCTGAACCGACTACCTCAGTCTGTAGGTTGTTCTCTATTGTCAGCAAATCCTGTCACTTCCTTTCTTTTTTTAATTGAATGGTCGTTATGATACAACCTTATCAATTTTAACAGACGCTCTACTTTTGCTGGCTGTATATGGTTATATTGTCGTCCTGGCGGCTGTACAGGTATAGATTGTCACTCAGGATTTCCTCTGGCAGAACCTGTGTCTCATTCACTTCTTTTACCATAAGGGCAAGTTCCTGTATCTGATTTTTGCCATCAGCTGGAACGAAAATGGTTTCATGCACAGAGGATGGGAGGATATAGAAATCCCCGCCTGTCTTGTCTGCAAAGGCTTTTAAGAATCCTGGATAGAGCAGGACTGCCGCGCCATTGATTTTTAGTGCATTCGAGGCTACGTACATAGAAACTTCCCCTTTATTTTCTATGCTGCGGATCACTGGTTCACTTTCTGGTTTTGCTTTCAATAAGTCCGCTATCAGTTCTTCCATAGGGATCAGCTCTTCTTTGAATATCCTCTGGGTGTTCTGTAAGGCAAGGTTATATAATTCTTCTAAATCCAGCTTCTGCCCCCATTCTTCCAGCATGGAATGATTGACGTCTATTGAAAAACTTCCCTCATTCTCCAAAAAGGAGACATAAAAAACTATGGCAAGGTCCTGGAATATAATATAGGGCGCTTCTTCCAGCATTGCTTGGTTTTTCTCCAGGTTGATAAGCTTTAGGCAGATTCTTTCCCTTACTTTTTCAAAATCGGTTAAAATACTGCTGTCAAAAGCGACGTCATCTTTATGCTGTTCATAGACAGAAATAATATCCTGATAAATTTTCTCTAACTCCCTGCCTTGCTGGTATTCCTCCAGATAGAAGTCCAAGTAAACTGTGGGGACGGCAGCCTTATCTTTTTTTATGATATTTAACCCTGTCCTGCATACGCCGTTGTTCTTCCTTACCTTGCACACTTGGATTTGGTATTCATCCCCAAAGTGTTGCTCCATATGGCTTTTGACCATTTCTGAAAATTGTTCCATTTCGTTGTCCTCCTTATATTTTTTATGGAATTACAGGACAAACCCTGTTAGATAGGCAAAAATAAAGACAGCCGCTGTAAGAGAAAATCCTCCTAACGTGGCTGTCTTTTGCTGTCTATATAGAGCCTGTCCATTTTTATGATATATCGTTTAAATTTTGGTTATTACACTGGCGTATAGAAATTTTATTCTCATTCTTCATCCCTCTGCTCCTTTGGGGCAGACAATGATAATTCCATAGTCGTTGTTAGTCAAATACAATGCTTTTATCCAGTCTATGCCATCTACTGTGATAATGTCACGACATTCATACTTGGATTCCTGGATATGATACTTCTTTAACATCTTTTGATAAGCTTCCTTTGCGGCTTCATTCACTTTTGGCATAACCGCGCAGAATCCCCCTGAATCGCTTTCAATATTTCTTTCAGCTCCATACACGTTGTCCAATATAGCTGCTTGGGAAAGCAGATATTCTAATATTGGTTCCGGCAAATCCATTTGTAAGACTGCATAATTTTCCCAATAATCCCGCACTGTTCCAATACAATAGAAAGCTCTTCTTTTGCTTAATTCGTCTTTCATTTGTATAAAGCGGCTTTCTTTTCTGGCTGTTTCATCTACAATCCCATAGCCTATACAAAAATAGGTTCCGGTTTCATCTTCTTTTCCTACCGCATAGAAAATCAGCTGGCCTGTTTTTTCTGGTATGCAGAATGACCTGATCTCTATCTTATTTTTATTCTTTGTTAATTCGTCATAATCAGCTGTAGGCAGTGTCTTTTGTAGATGTTCCCAAACATTCGCCTTTAAACATTCTGCGTTAATACTGTTATAGTTTGCTTTTGTCACAATACCCTCTTTTTTCTGTACATAATTTAAAAATCGCTCCCAGCTTTGAAAACGAATCCCAGTCATCTTCAATCCTCCTACCAAACAATAAAAGAAAAAGAGCGAACCTCTGATTTTTCTAATCATTAGTTCACCCTCTTTTTGTTATTCATCTGCTTCCTGCAAAATATCTTCTGTCTGCTTTTTCAAAATCAATGGCGTATATTTTTTCATTAGCTCCTTACTGATCCTGTCATTTTTTTCTTCTATTGTCTCCTGTTGCAAAATCCATTCAGCTGCAGCCTGACACACTTCTAGATTCTCACCTAGTATGGGATGATTATAAGTCATACAAACCACCTCCTATCTGTCTTCATATATAATACCAGCTTTATAACAGTTTTTTAAGAAATATTTTGCTGCTTCCTGATATCCTTTTATATTCTCTGCTTTACGCTCTACTGTTAAAGCCTCTTTTGCAATCTCTACTGCTTCTTTTCTATTATAATTTGAGCTTTTGACAATATATGATATATTTCCAAGATTTGTCACAACAACCATCATTTTTACACTGGCATAAAACAGAAAAAATTGAACATCTGCAAGGGATATTTTTGATAATGACGGATGATTATGCAAGGAGACAACAACGCAGTCAGATGTTGAATTTACCAAATGATAGGCTGTTGGGTGTGCCAATGGGTCAACCGAGTGCTCATTTCCAAGAGAAATCCCTATATAATTCTGGCCACTAGCAATTAGGTTTTCACTTTCAAGGCTATAAGTCAATGCAACTTCATTTGAATCATTCTGTTCTTTTGAAATTGTCAGGATTTCTTTTGCTAATCCTTGAAGAATAGGGTATTCTTTTTCAGGAATTTCTTGATATTTTATATATGGCACTTTTGCAATCGCTTCATCTGTTATCAAAATCTTGTGGTCACGCTTTTTCGCCATTTCCAAATCATTTAAAGTTTCTTTCGTGTGTATGATAAATCACCTCCAAATAATGCGTTCTATTACATTTCTTTTTAATCAGAAAGCCCTTTACTATCTCTTATCACAATCTCTTGCTTTTATCTAATAAATCGCACATATATAATTTTTTCTATTAATATTATACACGATATTCAGGTGTATTTCAATATGCCATCAAACTACATTCTAATTATTCTGTAAATTTTCGGATATAATAGAATTTATCAGAATTTTCCTACGTTTCGCCTTTACTTGTGATATGGTTCTCCATAACATGTCCAAGTGATAAAACCGCTCTATCTCCTATCAATTATATCACTAATTCCAGTTCTAATAAAGCCCCTCTTCCATTAGAATATAAAGAGGGCGGGGAACTCTCTGGGGGATCTCCGCCGTTGTTTAGGAACTGTATCATTTCTTCTGTCAGTATGACTTTTATGCTTTCTATTTCCCTTTCTTGGTTGATGGTAATTTTGGATATTATCATATGGAGCAGCTGCTTTTTTAGTTCTCGGCTGGCGCTGTTGGAATATAGCTGTTCAAAGTTGCTTAGCGCGTTTCTGACATACTCATAAGGGATTTCTGACCGTCCTTGTCCAAGTATGCTTAAATATCTTTCCCTGTGTTCCTGAATTTGCTGGATTTCCTGATTGAGCGTTTCTTTTCTCTCCAGCAGTTCTTCGCTTGTGATGAGGTTTTCTTCATAGGCTTCAAATATCTTATCTTTGCGTGCCTGTAACTTCTTTAATTCGCGGTCGTATTTCTCAATGCTGCTTTCCGCTTCATCCGACTGTTTTAAGATATTTTTATTGACTCTCCTGACAGCCTCCCTTAGAAACCTTTCGTTTGTAAATAGTTTTTCCAGCTGCTTATATACCTCATGGTTGGCTTTTTCTACGCGGATCAT
>JAAVZI010000021.1 GCA_022791575.1 Lachnospiraceae bacterium | reverse complement strand
TTGAAATAAAATATAATCAATCGGCTTCGCCGCAAATTTTGAGCGATTTGTCAAGTGTTTTTACAAAAAAGTGGGTGATTTTTTTGAGATAGGGGTCTGAAAGCCTTATAAAATCAAGGCTGAAGATTCCGAGAAGTTATGAATAGGAAAGGGAGGATTACTATGAATTTAAAGGAATTAATTGAAAAAAGAGCTGCTGCTTGGGAAGGGACCTCCCATTATACACGGGTTATCTACCGTACTGATATGCAGGTCAGTGAAGAAAGAAAATGTGCAGGTAAATGCACAGTAACCATTTTATATGAGGGTGAAGGTAATGGAGAGATAGACACTGCAGTTGTGAAAGAAACGGAACAGGCATTTCGAGAATGTCTGGAATATCGGTTGTTAAATCCAGGAGAGGGAAATCTCTATTCCCTGACGTGGTATGGCACAGAAGCAGTGACCAAAGAACAGGAAAATGGAAAACAGATCATAGGAAGCCAGGTAACATTTGATATTCATGAATATGCATGCCAGGAAACAACGAATCCAGATCCAATAATGGCAATGAATCAGTATATAAAAGAACAGAATCCGCAATACCTGGTGATAGGAATGGATCAAATGGATGAGATTACGGAGTTATCTCAAAACCAGACCATTATTTTCTGTCAGCTCGTCTCTATGGAGAAGGCAGAAGAAACGAATGCAGCCGCATGGGTAGATAGTAAAATTATGATTTATTTGTTTGATACAGACAGCGCAAGGCGTTTAAAAACAGCGGCGGCAATTGCAAATCAAATGACATTGGATGGAGAAATAATCATGTTAGATCAATCTCCTATGTCAATTAAACAGCTGCAGGCAGATTACCAGTCTGATTATCTGAAGAAGGGGCAGATTCTCGTGACGGTACACTATGGCCTGTTAAGATATAGAGAAAAGCCCCATATCCTGCAGTCAGTATCATGTAGATATTAATAAGGAGGTGTAAAGCATGGCAGCAAAAAAAGAAAAAGCAGGTAAAGTTTCAAAACAGACAGAATCAGAATACTCTGTTCAGGAATTCGCAGAAGGTGCAGAAACTATTTTCCAGGTAAAAAAAGAATGTGTAATCGCTGCATTAAAAGCAGCTGATATTACATCATGTACAATTTCCCAAGCCAAGGATGTTGTACAGAAATTTATGAAAAAGGAGGTCAAATAATGGCAGGAACATTTATTTTAGGAGAACAGAAGGTAAGGCCGGGAGCCTATTTTACAATTCAGAAAAAAGGTACAGATCTAGCAGGTGGTACGATTAATGGAGTAACAGCGGTTGTATTTAAAGCGGATTTTGGACCACTGAATACAGCTGTTGAGATCAGCGCAGAAGAAGGTTATGAATCTATTTATGGAAATGGATTGACAACCGATGCGCTCAAAGAAGCAATTATGGGCGGTGCCAAGACCATTATTGCATGCAGAGTAGGTAATGGCGGAACTCAGGCAGTATTGGAAGTAGAGGACACAGATCGTGAAAGCGCAGTAACGATTACAGCGAAGTATCCTGGAGAGAAAGCATTTACAGCGACCATTCGTCAGAAGCTTACAGATGAAACGAAGAAGGAATGTATTATCTATTCTGGAACTGCAGAGTTTGAAAGGGTAGAATTTGCTGCAGGAGCGGCAGAGACCACAGCGTTAGCAGCAGCCATGGCAGCTTCTAATAATTTTAGCGTACAGGTTATATCTGGAAAGGAATCTGCAATTCTGGCAGAAACATCCCAGAAAGCATTTACCAAAGGAACAAATCCAACGGTAGAAAACGAAGATTACTCTAATGCATTTCAGCAGGTAGAAGCCTATGAATTTAATACAATCTGCGTTGATACAGAGGATACGAACGTACATCTGTTATTAGCTGCATTTGTAAACAGGATTTTTGAGACAGGTTCACTGGCAATGGCAGTTGTAGCAGAGAAGCATACGGAGAACCTTAATACGAGAATGGCTCATGCGGCTGCATTTAATGACCATAAGATGCACTATGTGCTCAATGCATATATCAATGAACAGGGAAAAGAGATTGACGGTTATCAGACAGCTGCACGAATTGCTGGTATGATTGGAGCAGCGCCTTCCAACTCATCTCTGACACATTCCGTAATCCCTGGATTTTCCGAAATCCTGGAGAGGTTGACGAATGCACAGATGATTGAGGCAGAGAAGAAAGGCTGTCTGGTATTCTCTTACAACAATAAGAAGCAGGTATGGATTGATAATGCAATCAATACTCTAGTAACACCTACAGATGATTATGATGAGGGATGGAAGAAGATTAGACGTACAAAGACACGTTTTGAATTAATTCGAAGAATCAATGCGATCACCGATGAGCTGGCAGGCCGGATTGATAATGACAACAATGGAAGAAAAACAGTAATCAGCCAGATGCAGGGCGTTGGTATTGATATGATCAGTGAGTCTAAACTGATATCATGTACGATAACAGAGAGTAATACATATAAAGCGGACGGAGATAATGCATGGTTTGATATTGATGTAATCGACAAGGATTCCATGGAGCATATCTACCTTACATACAAGTTCCAGTTCAGCACAAATCAGGAATAGGGGGAATAAATAATGAGAAATGTTAGAGCAGCAGAAGATACAAGACATGCAAGAACCGGTAAAGATGGTGCATTTTACAGCAAGGACGGTACTTTGCTGGCAACGGTAGAGACATTTACTTCAAATGTAAATTATACAAATGCAAAGTATTCGGTTCTTGGCGACGCACAGGAGCATGAAACAGCGAATACATTTGCAGTAACACTAACGATGTCTCAGGTAGTGGTAGAGGATGATCAGTTTATTGTAGAGTTAATGAATGCGATGGAATCACAGACTATGCCGGTATGGGATTTCCAAGGTTCTCTGCTTGGAAGAAACGAGTCCGAGGAACGAGTAGTCTACAGAGAGTGTATTCCGTCTGGCCAGGTGGATATACAGAATATTGCGGTAGGCGATGTAATTAAGCGGTCCTGGAACTTCTTTGTGAATCGGCCGCCTCATTTGGAAAGCCAGCTTTCAGTAGCTAGATAATCAGACAATATGAGATTGCTTCACAGGAGAGGCGGGGAATCCTCTCCTGTGGAAAAGAAATTCAGATTATAGGAGGAATCAATGATGAAGGATCAAGAATTAAAGCCAGGAGTTATGTTAACAAATGCAGCCAGCGAAAGCAAGGATACAGAGAAAAGAGTAAAAACTATGGAATTTACAGAGGAAGAGAATAAGAATCAGATGCGGCTTCATGAAGAAGATTTTATTCAGGGACTGATTGAGGCAGCCGGTTATACAACGGACGAGAGACAAATGATTGAAATTGCAAGAGAAGGGAAGCTGTTTTTCCGATTCCATATTCGTCCATTGTCTGAAGAAGAGTACGATAGATGTAAAAAGAAAAATACGAAATACGTCCGCAATAAGAGTCTCGGTATGAAGATGCCGGAAGAGACAAATAGCGTTAAATATAGAGATATGCTGATTTATCAGGCAACCATAGAAGAAGATAGAGAACGGTTGTGGGATAACAGGAAAGTCTGGGAAACACTCAGGGATAAAGGATTGCAGATTATGAATGGTCTGGATGTTATCGAATATACGTTAAAAGCCGGTGAGAAAGATAAGGTTTTAGAATGTATCGACAAAATCAGCGGTTATGAAGCGAATCTGGAGGAAGTGGCAAAAAACTAATTGAAGCCGGTGGTAAAGCCTGCCTTCTGCACCATATTTACCAGAAGACAGGTATGACCCCGGATGAATTCTACCAGAAACCAGGAGGGGTACAGGCATTTATGCTTGCCTCCATGCGGATAACCCTGGAATCATTGAAAGGAGGGGATAACGATGGCTAATGCTATTCGGATTGATCTATCAGTTGGGGTTTTGGATCGGACAGAGCCAGGATTATCCAACATCATAAAAAAGGTAAAAGACTTTGGCAATAAAATAGAAGATTCGGGAAAGAAAGCAAAAAAAGCAGAGGAATATATCAGCAGATTTGATAAAGCTGTTGAAAGAACCCAGAGGAATCTCTCTCAGTGGGCCAATGAGACATATGAAGTACTGCTGGATGTAAGAGAATGTATTACACCTGTGTTGCAGAATGTGGAAGGCAGAATTAGAAGCGTTTCAGGAAAAACATGGAAGGTGACGTTAAAAGCTGTTGATTTGATTACTTCTCCGCTTGCACGACTGATGGAGCTGCAGAAGAATTTTTCTGCTCAGGTGCAGCAGCATTTATCAATTGGCTCTAAGGCAGCTAATGTTTCTGAAGGAGCTGGGAGACTGGAAATGTATCGCAGTACTGGACCAACTACAAAATCCAAAAGATTTGGTATGAGCGAATCTACGATTATGGGCGAAGGAGAAATACTGGGAAAGGCATTTTCGGAAGGGGTTGCGGAAAATATTGATTTTGATGCGATTGGTGGAAAATTTGAGGAAGTAATTTTTAATGTATTAGCAAGTGTTGGGGCTATACAATCTGAGGATGGAGGATCAACAATATTAGATTGGGCGGATAAGCATGCTCCATTATTTGATATAGCTTCTGCAACCTTAGATATAGGATCGAAGTTATTTGGAGGTAAAGACTCAGGAGGTTGGGAGTTAGGCGGTAAAATTAAAACATTTGGTAAATCTACATTTGATAAAATAAAAGAACCTGTAGGTAAAGTTAGTGAATCTGTAATAAAAAAGTTTAACGAACCTGGTGGTAAGATTAAAACAGTTGTTCAAAATGTGTATGGAGGAGCAAAAACAGGAGCACATGCAATAGGGAATATAACAAAAAAGGCAATAGGAAGCTTTTCACTTGCAGATGAAATCGCAGGTGTTGGAATGGCCAAAGGTTCTGGATTAATGGGAACGATTGGTAAAACAGGAATGGCCCTAGGTTCAGGTGCCACGACAAGCACAGGAATGGTACTTGCTGGAGCAGGCAGCATTGTAGGAGGTGCTGTAGGAGCTGCAACACTGGCAAGTGGTGCAGTTGATTTATATAAAGCAGGACACTCAAATAATAAAGAGGAGAAAAAAGCCTATCAAAAATCAGCAGCACATAAATTTGGCGGAGTAGCTGGCGGAGCAGCTGTAGGAGCTACGATTGGAAGTATTGTTCCGGGTATTGGAACTGGTGTAGGTGCACTAATAGGTGGTGGAATTGGTGGTGTAATAGGATGGATTAATGGAAATAAAGAAGTAGAAGAATATGAGCAAAAAGAAGCCGCTAAAGCCGAAAAAGCAATGAAAGCTACTGGAGTATCCGTAGAAAATCTGGTAATAAAAAATAAGGATTTAAAAAAAGCATTAAATGATTCAGAAGTTTCTGCAGAAGAATTTGCAGTGATGTATCAACAGGCTGTGGAAGAAGCAGGAGAAAGTCATTTTGGTGATGTTGCGTTATCATTGAAGGAAATAAAGAAGATAGCAGCAAGTATTTCATTTGGAGAGCAAACAGAAAGTCTGAATAAATTTTCAGAAGCTTCACAGGAATTAGATCAAGTCTATGAAGGATTTCAGGGTAGCATAAAAACGTTAGACAAAATGAACTGGAAGGCAAGTCTTGGAGTGGAATTGGATGATAACGAAAAAGAAGGCTATATGTCTGCTATTGATGATATGATATCTGGAGCGAAAGAGTATATAGAAAGCAGTCATTATGAAACGGTTTGTGGTGTAAATCTATTATTTGCCGGAGAAGATTCTGGAGATATGATCGCTGGATTGAATTCTTTATATGGATCTTTGCAACAGGAAGTGGATGCAGCAAGTAGTGAATTATCTGCAAAGGTGAAAATAGCGTTGGAAGATGGTGTAATAACCGTTGACGAAGCAGCAGAAATCGAGAATCTTCAAAATCAAATTACAGGTATTACGGATTCCCTTGGCCAAGCCCAAGGAAGAGCACAGATGGATTCTTTGAAAATTCGCTATGATACTTCAGATATGAATGTGGA
The DNA here is from genome assembly GCA_022791575.1 of Lachnospiraceae bacterium. GTDB lineage: Bacteria > Bacillota > Clostridia > Lachnospirales > Lachnospiraceae > JAAVZI01. The sequence continues at coordinate 17,304 of JAAVZI010000021.1, read as the reverse complement.
TTCCTTTAACAGTATGCAGGAAGAGTTAAAGATAAATAATGAACAAGCAGCAGATAATTACAAAAAAGCGCTTGATGAAACACTTGCGGCAAATGCTTTAAGAGTTGAGCGCGATGAAGGATATACACAAGAAGATTATGAAGCGGATATGGAAGAACTACAAAATAAATATAAAGAAAGAATGAAAGAACTAGAAGATAATACATTGAATTTTGATTTGGATATCATCAGTGAAAACTTTAAAGACGAATTAGAGAATATTTTTCCAGAGATTGAAGGATCTACATCTGAAAAATTAAAAATGGCAATGGAAAATGCTATGGCGTCTATGCCAGATATTTCCGAATGGGGAAGCCAAGAATATAAGGAAGATATTATTAAATGCTTCAATCTTGAAGGTATTGATGGTCCAGTACAAGAAAAAATTATACAATTTTTACAATCAACAGCAGCAACGATGCCTAATTCTGTAAAAGATGTCATAGAAAGTAATGTGAAAAGTACTGCTCCTACACTTCGGTCATCGACAGAAAGTTTAGTTCAATCTGTATTTGACTCTGCAATTGATGTAGCCGCAAAGGTAAATCTAAGCTATAACATTGGAAAAGGGGCGAATGCATTGATACAAGTAGGTTTGGATATTATTGATCAGAAGCAAGATGAAAAGCATAAAGCCAACGGCGGTTTCATTAACGGTAAACAGCTCTCTTGGATTGGCGAGGAAGGACCAGAAGCCATCATTCCACTAGTACCAGGAAGAAGAGGACGCGCATTAGAATTGTATAAAAGAACTGGAGAAATGCTTGGCGTAGGCGCAAATGCAGCCGGTGGAATGATAGGAGAAGGATTGATACCAGCCTTAAGTAATTATAACAATCATGAGATACCAGAACAACATAGCCAGTCTAACGAAGATTATTACAGTAGTACCAATCCTAACCATACCGGAAACGGACAAGAGAGAACACCAGTTCAGGTAAATGTAAATATGACACCTGAATTCCATATTACTGGTTCTGAAGAACAAAGCGAAGAAGATATTATGCAGGTGGTTAAAAGGCATATCAAAGAAATGGCAGATGAGCTTGGAGGAGAGATTGCTTCTAGGCTGGATCAGGTATTTTCCAATATGCCGTTAAAGGAGGCGTAAAGTATGGATATTACATTAATTGCGTCAGGCAATACATCCTCATTTGTTTTTCCGGCATTGCCGGAGCAAATCAGTGTAAGAAATACAGCCCGATATCAAAGTTTTGACGTAATTTCTCTTGGAAGTGTTAAGGTTCCCAAGGGAATGGATATTGAAGAAATCTCATGGGACGGCGAATTTTTTGGTGACAAAAAACAACACGAGGCAATTGTGAGGCCAGATCATTATAGAAAACCTATTGAGTGCGTCAAGATTCTGAAAGACTATATGAGTAATGGAACAGTATTAAATCTGATTGTATCCGATTCCTTTATCAATCAGGATGTTACGATTTCTTCCTTTCAGGCAACCGCTTATGGTGCATGGGGAAATATTAAATATTCCATTTCTTTGGAACAGAGACGAACATTAGAAATCTATGATACCACAGAAATGAATATTGCTGCATTTGTACCAACTATTCCCAGAAATGGGGGCAATGATTCAGCTGGTGCTGGTTTGGGTTCTGGTGCTGGTGGAAATTACACCGTAAAGAAAGGGGATACGCTTTGGCGGATTGCGAAGCAGCATTACGGAAATCCTTTGAAATGGCCAACGATCTATGATGCCAATGCAGCAGTAATTGAGGCAACTGCAAAAAGATATAGAAAACGCAATTCAGACCATGGACACTGGATCTATCCGGGAACCGTTCTGACGATACCCGCAATATAGGAGGTAGATCTATGATTGACTTATCGAAAATCACCTATCGCGTAATCGTCATGGGTGAGGGCAACAAACAATATAACATTACCAATTATATTGAGAATCTCGGTTGGGAGGAAAATGAAAATGAAATAGCAGTTCGCTCATCTTTTACCGCCAGAAATGACAATACCTCCAAAGGGTATCTGTCCAACATCATCAAACCCGGCTGTTTGGCAGGAATCTTTGCAACAGATGGAGGTTCATTAAATAAAGAAGTGGCACGGGGATATGTGGAGACTTGGAATATTTCCCAGCAAAATGGTTCCAATCAGCTGAAATGTACCTGTTATGATGATTTGTATAAATTACAGAAAAGCCAAGATAACATCTATTTTCCAGAGGGAACTGGTACACAATCTGCCATAATTGGTATATTAAATAACTGGGAAATTCCCTTGGCAGCTTATCAGGGGCCGGATGTGGCACATTCCAAACAGAAATTTAATAATAAATATCTATCCGATATGATTCTGGAACTGCTGGATGATGCGGTAAAAAAAGGAGAAAGAAAATGCATGATCCGAGCCGAGGAAGGGCGGGTAAGCATACTTCCAAGAGGAAGTAATTCTACCGTCTATGTATTCCGGGAAGATAATACAAAATCCGTCAGTGAAAGCCACAGCGTTGCCAATCTGGTTACAAGGGTAAAAGTATTAGGCAAGGCAGACGACGATGGGAACAGCAGCGTAGAAGCTACATTAAATGGGCTGACACAATATGGAATTCGCCAGAGGATATATACAAGAGGCACCGACCAGGATCTTGCAGCAGCTCAGTCTGCGGCGCAGGAGATCTTAAATGAAAAAGGAAATATTGAAAGGAAAATGTCCATACAAAGTCCGGATATTCCTTTTATCAGAAAAGGGGATCTGGTATATGTTATGGTTGGTACAGCTGCTTCCTATTATTACGTAAAAAGTATCAGTCATAATGCAGATTCATGCAGTATGTCTATGGAATTAGAGTTGGCAGTTCCAGAAATGATACAGGAGAACAAAGTAACTCCGAAACAAGACTATAATGTGGGAGATATTGTGAATTTTCATGGAGGAATTCATTATTATACCTCTTATCCGGATGCAAAAGGATATAAAGCCAGAGCAGGAAGAGCGAAGATTACAAAGAAAAATGGTTCTGGAAAAGCACATCCTTGGCACCTGATCCATGAAGACAACAGCAGCAATGTCTATGGCTGGGTGGATAATGGAACATTTGATTAGGAGGTGAGATGATGGCATTTGACAGTAATCCAGGAACCAGCAGATTGGCCAATGTACTAGCAGGAAGAATGCGCAAGGAGAGGGATGCTCCATTAGTATTGGATTTTGGCGAAATACAGGCGAACGGAAGTCTGATAACCAATACCTTCCAAACACCTATTCCCAAAGGAGATTATTCAGTCCTAAGACAATTAACATTAGGAGATGCTGATAGCTATTTTACGGAGACTACAAAGGAACCTGAATTAAACATTCCGCTGGAATTGAAATCAGTGGAATTAGAATCAGAAGAAGCTATAATCATTCCATCTCATCAGCATAGTGTAATATTACCACAAAAGATGCGCAGCTTAACAGCCGGTGATCGAGTGCTGGTTGCATGGGTACAGAATGAAGCAGTAGTGATAGATATCGTAATGCGTTCATAAAGGAGGAATTAATATGGCTGGAACACTGCTGCCGGTGTTTGAAGTACCGGAATTTATTAATGAAAGTCAGCAGTATGATACGAAATATAAAAGAAGTGTGAAATGGAATGTGGAAACCGGTGATTTTGAAAGAGATGGTGCAAACCGGATGGTGGAATGCGATGGAAAAGAAGCATTTATGACCTGGTGTTACAAAGTGGTACAGACAGAACGGTATGCCTGTCTTGCATATCCCTCCTCAATTGGAGTAGAGATGGAGAATGCACTGGCAGAAAATGATGAAAAAACAGTTGAGTCTATGGTACAAAGAACGATTACCGATGCGTTGATGGTAAATCCACGAACAGAATATGTCAGGGATTTTAATTTTAACAGAGAAGCAGATGTACTGCGTTGTACTTTCACAGTTAAGGGAATCAACTGGGATGATACATTCAAGGTTACAGTATAGGAGGTGAAGAAATGCAGCCAGAATTTAGTATGCCGGAATTTATTGAAAATAGCTCGGCGGAAGAAATACATCGAAGGATGATGAACAATCTTCCTGAAGATATTGATAATATGCCAGCAGGATTTCCATATGATTTTACTATGCCTGCGGCAATCGAAAAATCAGAATTTATTAATTATCACCTAGTAAGAGCCGTAATGACAGCATTTCCTCAGTATGCGTGGGATGATTGGCTGGATTTACATGGAAAGCAGGTGCATTTATCCAGACACGAGCCTGTAAAGGCTGCAGGAAATCTGATCGTGTCAGGTAGTGCAGGAACTAAAATTGAAAAGGGAACAATATTTTGCACACCTGCAACAAAGACAGGCCCAGCAATTGGATTTTCTACGGATCAAGATTATGAGATTGGGGAAGAGGGAACCGCAACAATTGAGGTAACGGCAGTAGAAGCAGGGACTGCTTCCAATATAAAGGCTAACACGGTAACGATTATGGAAAGACCTATAAAAGGTATTACAACGGTAAATAATCCAGAGGCAATTATAGGTGGAACAGATCGTGAAAGTGATAGTGATTTTTACGATCGAATTGCTTCAGAATATGAAAGTAATAAAACATTTATTGGGAATGACAGTGATTATATCCGCTGGGCAAAAGAAGCAGGAGCAGGCGGCTGTATTGTTGTTACAGATAATGAAAATCCGGGAGTTGTACAACTTGTGTTGACAGATCGAAATGGCCAGCCTGCTAATGGGGATTTGATTAATAAGGTTGAAGAACATATTTTATCACCAGAAGACAGAAGCAAGCGGCTGCTTCCCACCGCTTGTGCAAAATTAGTTTGTAAAGCACCTGAGAGTGCTCCCATACGTTTTATATGCAGAGGCTTATTGTATAATGAAGCATTAACGGATATTGAACAGATTAAAAAAGAATTTTCTGAACTGGTAAAAGATATATATGAAACAGCAAAAAAGGAAAAGCTGCTTCGCTACAATGATGTACGGCCGTTGCTCAATCGTATCAATGGTGTAGAGGATTTTGATCAGTTTCTTGTAAATGATGGAATGGTAAATGTAGTCTTGGAGCAAGGGGAATATCCAATAACAGATACACTAGATTTTAGTTAGGGGGGATTAGATGGGGAAAATAGATTTGGAGAATTTTCCAACCAGCGAATGTGCCAAAGAAATGCTTGGATATGTTACCAATAATGGTTTTTATGATAGGGCATATGTTGGTAAGTGGCTGTTTCAGGTTATGGGGCTTGAGTATGATGAAGCACATAAGTTTGCAGAAGAACTCCCCTTGCAGATGTTTCCAGAGACTGCTACGTGGGGGCTGAAATATCATGAAATCAAATGGCACCTTCCAGTCAGAAAAAACCTGTCATATGAAGAGAGAAGAAAGTTGATTTATCAAAGACGGGATGACAGGCCCCCAATGACACCTGATCAGATGGAAACGAATCTTGCAAATGCGACTGGATTTGAAGTACATATTGCAGATATACATGATGTGGGAGAATATGGCTGGACGTTTACCCATCCGAATAGGTTCCGAGTTATGTTTATGGGAGAAGGCAGTCTGGATGCAGAAAAGGCCAGAGAAATACTGAACCGGTTAAAACAGTCACATACCGCATATACCATTGATGATATGATGATTATTGTTTTTGATAATCAAGAGTTAGAACAGCTATCAGTTCCAAGTATGGAACTATATATGGTAATTCGGTACTGGAATATGAAGCAGTTGGATGGATTATGGAAACTGGACGGAAGCAACATGCTGGATTCTGTCCGCGTACCGTTTGAGAAAAATTCAGATATCATTATAAAAGGATATTTAATATCAAATCATGAATATATAAGCGGAGATATTATTATTAAGAAAGATCTCTGGTTTATGGATGGAAGCAGGCTTTTAGATGGCCAAAAAAAGATTGATGCAGAAATAATAGAGGAGGTTTTATAAAATGGCAAATTCAATTGTAACTTTAACAGCAAGAAAGAAAATGCTTCGGGCGAGAGCAGGGGAAATTACGCTTCCCAAAATAACAGGTTTTGTGTTTGGAAATGGAGGAGTGGACGAAGAAGGCAATGTTGTACCGCCGCAGGAAAATCAAACAGAGCTTGTCTCAAAACTGTTGGAAAAAGACATACTGGATTATACTATGCTGTCTGATACACAATGCAGATATAAGTGTGTACTGGGATATGAAGATCTAGCTGGAGAAAAGATCAGTGAAATTGGATTATATGATGCAGATGGGGATATTGTAGCAATTAAGACATTTTCTGCCAAAGGAAAAGATGACGATATGGAAATGACATTCTATTTAGAAGATTCATTTTAGGAAGGAGAAGCAGCATGAAGAAATATAATAATCTGGAGAATCCAGAATTTACACAGGAGATAGATATTTTTGAAGTAACTGATCCGGCACATGCGGATGTACTGAATATACCAGTAAAGCAGATTTATGAAAATACAATAGTAAATCAACAGACGAAGGTGGATAAGGAAGAGGGAAAAAGTCTTTCGGATAATAATTATAGCGATGAAGAGAAGGATAAACTTGCAGCAATAGAAACTGGTGCGCAAAGGAATACAGTGCTTGGCGTAAAAGGAAATGCAGAGGTCGAATATAAGACGGGGAATGTGAATCTTACTCCGGGTAATATTGGAGCGGCGGCTAAATATCATTTGCATGAAGAATACGCAGAAGTCAGCCATAATCATAATGATGATTATGCGCTAAAAACACATAATCATAGTAATTATGCGGCAGTCACACATAATCACAATGATGAATACGCACTAAGAACACATAATCATAGTAATTATGCGGCAGTCGCTCATAATCATAGTAACTATGCGGCAGTCACACATAATCATAGTAATTATGCGGCAGCCAATCATAATCATCAGGAGACCTATGCACCGATTGCTCATAATCATGGTAATGATTATGCGTCAGAAAATCATACACATACACTATTATCTATGGGAATTAGAAGCGGAACAACACCACCACAATCAGCGCTTGGGTATAATGGTGATATTTATTTCCAATATATACTTTAGAAAGCAGGTGAATAAGGATGGCTTTTTCAGCAATTATTGGTAAGGATCACACAGAATATCTTAATCCTTATGATAATGCTGTTATAACTTATTATATCAGCAGAGATAAAAATAATTTTTCAATAGAAGATGTATCAGGAGGGAATCCAAATGGAATCTTATTAATTGATTTAGAAGCTTTATGCGCGCCGCAAGGGCCCTTTGAGTATAGTTTACCAGATACGCTGGTACGTTTTCCAGATAAATATCGTGATCTTATATTAAAAAATATGGGCCATATAAGTGAGAACAAATGGGACTATAAAATGTGGGAAGTTGGTAATCCTAGATCGTTGTATTTTTCTGGAAGAACTTATATTCCAAATTTTTCTAATGCAAGGAAGTATTTTAAAAATATATATGCTGATCATGCTGCATTAACATATTCAGGATATACTGCCAGTAATTTCTATGGTTCAATAGCAAGTCCACCTAGTAGTCCAGGAAGATATATAAATGAGAGTACATGGATTAAGGTGGATGGAAATTATTTGCAGGCAAAAAATTATATAAATATAGCACAAGAATGGAGACCTGTTCGAAATGTATATGAAAAAGTGAATGGTGTATGGAAACGAGTGTCCTCATTAAAAACATATTATTTTTGTAATGTATATGCTGCATATAGTAGTGGCTGGGTTGGAGATAGAGGTTCAGCTTATAAGCGTGGTGGATTTTGTAGTTATATGTGGAGTGACTGTGATGCAGATCAAACTTACTGTTTTAAAAAGAATGAGATATTTATGGCAATATTTAAATTTCCACCATTAGAGGGGTTTAACAGTAAAGAGTGCTATATATGTAATGGTGCAGAACTTCCACAATATGAGTTAATAGATGCATATAGGATCAATACTGGAACCTATAAGATTCAGTTTACTGGAAGCGTATTTAAGGTAATATCATAAAAAGGATTATGAAAAGATAAGGAGGAAAATATGAAATCATTACGAGTATTACAATCCATTTTGGATAAAGATTCCACAATTACCAGATATGGAGATGATTCTAAACAAACAGCTAATGTATCCACATATAGTATGAAAAAAGTAAGGACTAGTTCTGCACAGACTGCAATGCTGTTGTCCGAAAGAACAAATGAAAGTATGAACACAGTGGAAGATGAGAAAATTCATGCGGTACTTTGCGAAGCAGATATATCACCAGCGGGAGATAGTGAAATAAATTTATACAATTCTCCAGCGCCATTAGACAAGAATCTAATGCAGGAAGCAGAACCGGATGTTAGAGCTGCTGGTGGTTCAAAAGCGGATTTAATTACGAAACAAAGCTTGGCAGATAGAAATATTGAACCCGATACGGTTTTACATAACATTTACGAGGATTCCATTAGAGGAAATGTGATCTTAAATCCATTATATGACTGCTCTTATCAAAGGCCCACATACAGACCAGAATTGATTTCTAAAATCAATGATCCAGACGAATGTGTGAACAACATTCCCCAGTGGTGCTTTACATGGAGCGAAGGCGTACGCAGCATGCTTACCAATCCTTTTAAAGGGCTAGAGCTAAAAGGTGCTACAATTGCATTCTGGATGCGGGTTCCGTCTTATTTTACATTGGTTAACCATTCGGCCATATTAACATTTCTAGGTGATTTAAAGCATTATGAACACCCAGACCCAAATGTTGAAACCAATAGCAGCAACGATGCAATTACAACTCCATTTCTTACGATTGAGGCAAGCGGTGATGTATATTTTCAGGAAGCATACATGAATATTCTGGCACAGACAATTAACGGGGCAGCAACAACGTATTCGCAGAATATTCCACCATATAGAAAAAGCTTGGGAAGAAGATGGGAATACATTGTTTTTTCCATTACAAACGAAGGCATCGAGACTTATATCAATGGAGTTAAGGTAAACTATGATATGGTGTATAGAGGAAAACGTTTTAACGGAGGCAATGGTAATCCAGGAAATGCCGGGATGTCTACGTTGATGGACTTTATTAGTGATGAAGATACGAATCTGTATCTGGGGCTCACCATTTTAAATGGAGAAGGAAAGAGTGATCAGATTATGTATGATAATGTCACATTTTATGATGAGGCGGTGAATGAAGAAGAAGCATTACAATTGTTTCATGATGAAATAGAAATTTTTAAAGAAAAGCAATCAAATTCATAAATAATAAAAGAGACTGTCCCGTTTCGTATTATGTATTAAGAAGAAATATAGAAAAAATTTTTTCAATATTCTACTTTACATAAGTTTCGGGATCAGTCTCTTTTTATAACAAAAAGGAGGAATATTATGTTACCAATACAAACAAAATTAACAGCTTATAACAAAAAAGAAACAAATGGAAGAAACATACAAGGAATCGTAATACATACAGTAGGTGCTGTATCATCAGCAAAAAATAATGTAGATTATTATGCTTCCAAATACTTGGGTGCTTCCGCACACTACTTCTGTGACCAGAAGGAAATCTGGCAGTCAGTAAAAGATAAGGATGTGGCCTGGCACTGCGGAACAGCGAAATGTTATACTCAGAAGCATCCGACACTTAGAAACTCCAATACAATCGGTATAGAAATGTGCCAGGATACCCCCTCTACGGTAGCAGCAGATACCATTAATAATACGGCTGATCTAGTACAGTATCTTATGAATAAGTATAAGATACCAGTCGAAATGGTAGTCAGACACTGGGATGTGGTGAACAAAAAATGTCCATTTATGTATATTGATAATACAAAATGGAATGAACTGAAGAAGACTCTGACCGGTCAGGCTGGTGCAGCAGCTTGTCCCAATATACAGCCTTCCAATACCGGAAATAAGACAAGCCCCTTATATAACAGGGATATCCAGGAGTTGCAGCAGGCCCTAAATGCAGATGGATTCAAGGATTGGGAAGGAAAATCTTTACAGGAGGATGGAATCTGGGGGAGCAGAACATCGGCAGCCGTAAAAAAAGTATTGCTTTCAGTTAAGACCATACGAAGCAGTATGAATGTGACACGATGGCTGCAGCAACGTATTGGTACGGATGCCGATGGTCTATTTGGCAATAAAACCAAAGAGGCAGTAAAAGCCTTTCAGGCAAAGCATGGTTTGGCCGTGGATGGAATTGCCGGGAAAAATACCATGCTGGCAATGGTCAGAGTCTATGTACCCAATGCCACATAATGGCAGAATAATAAACAATAGAGAGGAGGATGATTATGAACCTGACTGCGATTGTTGCAGCGATGAGCATTCCTTCTGCTTTTACAGGATTTTGTTTTTGGATGCTGCAGCGGAAAATTAGCAAAAAGCAGGAGGAAGAGGATAAAAAGGATGAAGCACGCCGAAAAAATGAAATTATCGTAATTGAAGGTGTGAATGCAGCGATTGCATTAGGAGAAGCTACAGCAAGGGCCATGGAGCGCATTCCGGATGCAAAATGCAATGGAGATATGCATAAAGCACTTGAATATGCAGAGAAGATCAAACATAAGCATAAGGACTTTATGACAGAACAGGGTGTGGATTCCATTTATTAGAGCAGGAAATTCGAAATGCAGCAGTATCCTGCGAAAATCATAAAACGAAAGGAGGAAGTGTCATGAAAGTAAAAGTATGGATGAAAAGAGCAGCAAGAACATTTCTTCAAAGCTTTGCAGGTACATTTACAACTGGACTGGTAGCGGCAGTTTCCGGCGTCAGTGATATGGACACATTGAAGGTTGCCTTTATCAGCCTTGGCGCCTCTGCAGTTGCAGCCGGGCTTGCAGCAGTTATGAACCTGAAAGAAACAGAACCTATTTAATAGGTAAGAAAACTAAATAGTGGAGAATGTGGATAATTTTTCATGGATTTTATAGAAAATGTGGAAAGTATCTGATATAATAAATATAAATACAGATAGATTTTATAATTATCTGTATTTATATTTATTAATTGGACGTTCGTTGTATCCGATATACTATAAGGATTATTTTAGTTCATGTATGAAAGGCGGTACATATAGATGAGAAAATCAAGATTTGGACTTGCAGCAGCGATATGTATAATGACGGTATCAGCATTATCTATAGGCGAATGCAGGATGGTTTCTGCGGTGGAACTAAATCAGACAGAAAGAGTTGTCAAAGTAGGGGACAGGGTAGGAGAGGGAGATCGTCTTTCACTGCCGTTTTGGTTTCCCAATTTTGCAGGGCAGACGGTTTGGTTTTATGATGAAAATGGGATAGAAATGGATAGTAAGTTTGCGCTGCCAGGACAAGATTATATGATACCTGCATATAGTGAAATATTGGAAAAGACAAAGATTCCAGAAGGAAAAGCGTTTGACTGCTGGGAAGTCATTAAAGAGCCGCAGTGGATTACATTTTCATTTTCCTGGGGATTAAAGAGAGTATTAAAGGATGTCGCTGAAAATGAGGAGCCTACGCCAGTGCCGACAAAGAAACCTGTATCCACTCAAAAGCCGGAAGAAAATCAGCCGACGCCGGCAGCCTCTCCAGATTCTGTACCAACGAGTAAACCAAAACCCACCAATACACCAGCTGTAACGGAAAGGCCAGATACGACTCACAATCCGTCTGCAACGGTGAAACCCGAGACCAAACCAAGTCGATCCCCTGCCGACGGTCAAATTACACAGTCACAAGTGTCTGAATCACCCAAACTGCCGCAGAGTACTATCGTGACTCCGGAATCGTCAGAACAATTACAGAATCAGGAAACACGGGATATATTAGAAGCAGGTGTTTATCTATTAAATGCAGGCAACATCTATACACTTAAGAGCAGGCTTTCGGATGTTAATGGCGATGCATGTGTATATGCAGAAGGAATAAAGTTCAGGGTAGATCGTGACGGCAGCTTTACTTTTCAACAGGAATTGCCGGAATAATACCATATATCATTATGGAAATGGATAAATATGCTGTTTTTTCATAAATTCCAAAGAAAGCCGCTGTTTTTCAATGGAGTTTGTTTCAACTAACACAGACGGTTCGATTTGACTAAAGCGAAGTGTCTGGTCAAATTCATACCAATTGATAATTCCCTGTCCGACTGCATGGTGAAGGTCTGAAACGCCGTCATTATCGTTTATGTGAAGATGGCGTACATAAGGAGCGCATGAAGTGATCCAGTCTTTAACAGATACATTTGACAGGGCAGCATGAGCAACATCCAGACAGAGATGGAGGTTAGGAATGTCCCGAACGGTCTGGCCAAAGGCAGTAAACAATTCTGGTGTTAGATCAAACATATTTTCCATATAAATCTGCAGCTGTGGATATTCGCAAGACAATGACTGAAAATAGCTTTTGTTCGATGTCAGCCAGTTATCCATATAAACACGATCATGAAAATTAGCTATAAAATTCGTATGAAAGATCACAGCTTTGACTCCCAGGGCGGAAGCAATTTCCATAGACTGGTGGATACGTTTTGAGGATATTTTCCGAATCAGGGAATCCGAGCTGTGAACAGTTATGTCCAGAAAGACGCCGTGAAGGGTATCCTGGCTTCTGTCCCGGTTCAGCTTCAGGTAAAAGGAAATTCGTTCATCAATCAGAGCGGGCTGATCCAGAATGTCTGGCGAGAAGAAATCGTTATATTCAAATGCTGCATGATATTTCCCTGCAAGTTCGAGGGAGTCCTGAATTTGGGCTTTGATTGGTATAATTTCCAGGGCTGGCATAGGTTTACCTCACTTATAATTAAGATACTATCATGATAATAGAAAATGAACAGATTTGCAATGACTATTTTATAACAATGGAGTGCACAGGATGGTTAAATTTACAGAAAAGCAATTTAAAGACATATTAGAAATTGGGATTATGCTTGCGGTGGAGAAGAATCATAACCACTTATTCGGGCTGATTCTGGAAAATGCTATGACGATCACGAATTGTGATGGTGGAACCTTGTATCTAGCTCAGGAGGATTCTCTTGCTTTTAAGATTATGAGGACAATATCTATGAACGTTTATGAAGGAAGCGATGGAGAGATCATCAGTCTGCCGCCCGTGCCTTTAAGGGAAGAAAATGTATGTGCCTATTCTGCGATTCATCGACAAACCATTAATATTCAGGATGTCTATCATAATGAGGAATTTGATTTCTCAGGGCCTAAGAGTTATGATTCGATGACTGGATATCATACAAAATCTATCTTGGTAATTCCTTTGCAGAATCATGAAAATGAATTGATTGGTGTACTGCAGCTGATTAATGCTATGGATGAGCAGGGAAATGTTATAGCTTTTGATCCGGGGTTTGAGCGGATTGTGCTGTCTCTGGCTTCCCAAGCGGCGATTTCCATTTCGAATATGCGTTATATTCAGGAAATCAAAGGGTTGTTATATTCATTTGTAGAGGCGATGGCAACTGTAGTTGACCGCAGGACTCCTTATAATGCGAATCATACAAGAAATGTGGCAATGTATGCTTCGGAGTTTGTGGATTATTTGAATCAGGAGCACAGATCTGGAAGATATCGGGAGTATTTTGACAGCAACCGTAAGGAGCAGCTGGTACTTGCAGCCAGTCTGCATGATATTGGGAAAATGACGGTTCCGCTCTCTGTTATGAATAAGGCAACAAGGTTGGACAGCCATTTGCAGGAGATTTTAACCCGGTTTGAGTTGATTCGGAGTTATTTAAAGATAGACTTTTATGAGAATCGTATCAGTAGAGAAGAATGCCGGCAGAAGCTTTCTTATCTTGATAATGCCGCTGTATTGGTACAGAAAGTCAATACGCTTAGTATCCTGCCGAAGGAACTGGAGGAATCAGTGATAGAATTGTCCTCTCATATATACAAGAAAGAGGATGGGGAGGAGCTGCCCTATCTTTCGAAATATGAGAGGGATTGTCTGCTGATTCACCGCGGAACCCTAACAGATGAAGAACGAAAAGTAATGGAAGACCATGTAGTTATGACCAGCAGAATTCTGGATAATATTCATTTTAATTATCATTATCGAAATGTACCATTATGGGCAGGCTCTCATCATGAGCTGTTGGATGGCAGCGGTTATCCCATGCATCTGACAGCGGAGCAGATGCCGGCGGAGATTCGTATTCTGGCATTAGCAGATATTTTTGATGCATTGACAGCGAAAGATCGGCCATATAAGGAGCCAGTACCTTTGGAGGAAGCACTGCGTATTCTGAGGGACATGGCAGAACGTGGAAAGCTGGATCAGGAACTGGTGGAGTTATTTGCAGGATATGCCAGACAGAATCTAAGAACGGTTGCAGGTCTGTTATAGAATATCTTCCAGCTGGTATACTTGGATGCCATTGCTTTTTCCCTTTAAAGGAACCGTGCCTAATTCGGATACCGTAATACGGTTTCTTAAATGTTCGTATACGAACTGGCTTATGAGAATCTGGCCGCTTTTGGCATTGCTTTCTAGGCGGGCTGCTGTATTGACGGTATCGCCGATGGCAGTGTAATCCATTCTAAAATCACATCCGATATTTCCAACAACGGCTGGACCACAGTTTATACCGATTCCGAAGCTAATGGATTCGCCAAATTGTGCGGACAGTCTTTTTTCTAATTCTAAAGCTCCTTTTGTAATATCTCTGGCTGTTAAGACTGCTTTGTAGATATAATCCTCCAGGTCAAAAGGGGCATTAAATACTGCCATTGTGGCATCTCCAATAAATTTATCTAATGTTCCTCCATTTTTGAAAATAGCGTGGGTGGTCAGGGTGAGGTATTCATTGAGGATTTCGACGACCTGTTCTGGTTTCAGTTTTTCGGATAATGGAGTAAAACCGCGGATATCTACGAATAAAACCGCAATATCGCGGTTTTCACCGCCAAGGGCAATATCAAACTGGCCTTTCTTGGATAATTCGTCTACAATCTGGGGAGCTACGTATTTTTTAAATGCACTTACTACCTTTTTGCGCTGCCGCCGTTCATCCAGATAACCTTTGACCAGGCAGCCGCCGTATGTCAAGATGAGAAAAACGGGCAGCGGAATCAAAGATATTTCCCATCCGTTTTGAAACAGCAGGATTCCGATGAGAAATTCCACAGCAATAAGAAAGAGGCCGAGAATTGCGCCTGGAATAATACGGATTTTCTTAACGATCAGATAGAAAAGAACCGTAATAAGGCTAGTGAATACTGCGTTCCAAATGGGAGGCAAGGGTGTATAGGTGCGTTCTTCCATTAGGGCCTGAATAATATTAGCATGAATCTCCACGCCGTACATTTGTTCGGAATGATCAATGGGCGTATTATAGGCGTCCTGCATGCCAGGAGCATAAGCACCAACAAGAACAATGCAGTCTCGGAAGGTTTTGGGATCAATGATTCCGTCCAGTACATCTGCCAAGGATACTACCTCGTAGCTTCCGGGTTTACCAGAGTAAGAAAAGGAAAATTCGTTGAAGGAGCCTAGGTCAGGGGTATAGGGGCGGAGGTTTGCTGTTTGGCAGTAGAGTTTATAGACAGCATTTGAGAAGCTGTCGATGGTTTTATTTTCATGGGTGCGGTAGAGAATGGAACGCCTGACATAACTGTCATCATCAGGAGAAGTATTGGCGAAACCGGTCTGTGTTCTGGCTGCCAGCGCCGCATATGGTTTTTCTACAAAGGAAATATGCAGGTTATTTTCAATGAGGCCAGAGGAGATACTGGATTCCAGAACGGTTTCATTTACGATATTGATGGCAGTTACAATGCCGCAGCTGTCATTACAGGCATTGGCTAAGAGGGCGTCGATTTCCGGGTCAGATTCGCCGATAAACATAATATCAAAGCCGATCACGGCAGGACGGGTTTTCTCAGAGCTGTTAAGTAGTGCGAGTAATGCAGCACATTTCTCGCGAGACCAGGAGGAAAAGGGACCGTATTGATCTAATGTTTTTTCATCAATGGCAATGATTCGAATTCGATTGTCAGTCTTTGAAGGAGATTGGTACAGTTTGTCCATAATAAATCGGTCGGCAGAATGAAAGATGCCCAAAATACTTGCTAAGAAGCTGGTCAGCAGCAGAAGTACGAGGGTTAGATAGGTTTTTCGTTTCATAGAATTTCCTTTCTAAATGTTAGGGAATGATGAAAATTATGAGAAGCACAAAGGCTTCCCATAAATGTAATCAGCGGTAGTATAGAGAGCAGTCTTTTGTTATTTGTGTATTGAAATCATATATATTTCCATTTTCATCATACCATGCAGTTCCGGTGAGTGGGGAAAGACTTGGCTTTTTTATTGTACTGCCTTTGCGGACGGTCTGGGTGGCGAATATCTTACCGTCTGTATCTAGAAATGTTACCTGATAAGAAACATCTGGAGTTTGGGATGGGACAGCAGTTTTGGCTGGCCTGGCAGTGGAAGGCGATTCGGATTCCGGCTGAGTGGTGTTGGTAATTGGTGTTTCTGCTGGATTTTGAGGCTGTACAGCAGATGGGTTAGTCTTATCTAACAGTTTGGACAGTTCCTCTTCTGTTATAGGGGCATGTTTCAGTCTTCCATTTTCGGATAATTCCAGCAGGCGCTTAAGGATGAACTCTGGAAAGGTTGAGTAATCTATGTCTTTGTCGGAATAGATGATCTGGGCTCCGGTTTCATCATTGTAGAATTCAGCAGATTTACCGGCGGTTACCAGAGTTTCTGTTTTTCCTATAGTTCCATCTGGCTGAATCAGGCTGGCGGCAACTTTACCTTCTATGACTGCAAGGTCAGCGGTGCATTCATTTCCTTTTTGCGTTAATGCAACACGGAAAATAGTGCCGCGGATTGCCATGACAGAATTTGGGGTGCTGAGACGGTAATCCGAATCGTCACTAAGCTTTTTATTAATTTCATTTAAAATGGCACCGGATTTCAGTTCGATTTCTGTACGGCTGTTGCTGCTACTTCCTGTTGCGTGGAGGAGGATTTCAGTTCCTGGTTCTAGGGTGATATATTTATCATCATCCAGGCGTAGGCGGATATAGCCGTCATCCTTCACGGTTACATAGTCTTCATTTTCTAACTTCATACCTTCATAGATATGAATGGTTTCGCTTCCTCGTTTAACAGTTGCAGTTGCATTGGCTTCAAAGATCGATATTTCACGAAATTCGGTCTGTTCTTTTGTGAGCAGAAAGATTCCGGCAGCAGCTGCTAGAAGTATGCCAAGAGAGATTGTTATAATAATAAGCTTATATCTTGTAATAATTTCC
>JAAVZI010000020.1 GCA_022791575.1 Lachnospiraceae bacterium | reverse complement strand
CTAATCTCTATGCTGGACTATTACACCGCAAGATGTGTTACATGTTAAGTTGATTGAACCGCCGTGTACCGAACGGTACGCACGGTGGTGTGAGAGGTCGGAAATTTCTCAATTAGAGAAATTTCCTCCTACTCGATTTTTATTATATTATTTTTTGTATCAGAGCCTGTTATTAATGAAATTTTAATAATAATAAAGTATAATGTCATACAGAGGTGGTAATTATGCGGATTTTATTAGCAGAAGATGAGAAAGATTTGAATAAGATTATGACACAAAAACTAAAAGCAGATGGGTATAGTGTAGACAGCTGTTTTGATGGAGAAGAAGCAATAGATATTCTATCATACACAGATTATGATGTTATTATATTGGATATTATGATGCCCAAAGCAGATGGATTTGCCGTTCTGCGTGATCTGCGTGAAAGGCAGAAGACCACACCAGTGCTTTTCCTGACTGCAAGAGATGCGATTTCCGATCGTGTTAGGGGGCTGGACAGTGGAGCCAATGATTATCTGGTTAAGCCATTTTCTTTTGAGGAATTATCTGCTCGTCTTCGTGCCCTGGTACGGACGTCCTTTGGCATTGTCCAGAATATTTTGTCTGTATCTGACCTTACTATGGATTGCGCAGCACATACGGTGAAAAGAGATGGAAGGGAAATTACCTTGTCGGCGAAAGAATATGCATTACTGGAATATTTGCTGCTAAATCAAGGAAAAGTATTGTCCAGAGAGAAAATTGAAGATCATATTTGGAATTTTGACTATGAGGGTGGAACGAACGTAGTGGACGTATATATCAGTTATCTGCGTAAGAAAATTGATGATGGGCATGACCAGAAACTGATTCATACTGTTCGGGGCAGGGGGTATGTGCTGCGGGAGGCTGGGTACGAATGAAAGGAATGTCAATACGTCTTAAAATCACACTTTGGTTCACTTTGGTATTACTCATCGTTGTTTTTTTTACGTATCTTGTGGTTTGGTCAGTAAATAGCCAGGTGATACAGAAGACGATCCGGGATAATTTAATAAGAACGGTGGAAAACCATGTGGATGAACTGGAGTTTTATACAACGGATGGCAATATCGATTCCAACCAAAAAACAGAATATGCGATTAGATTTCAGGATGGATACCTGGAAGTAGATGATGATTTTTTGGAGGAAGTCAATGAGGTCTATACCGGGTTATATAGTGAAGATAGAACTTTGATTTATGGAGAGAATCCGATCCCTAAAGCAACGTCTGAACAAGAATTTGCAGATTCTCTGATTCAGAAGATTATGGCTGACGGCACGTTATATTATATATTTGACCGGAAACTGACCTTGAACGGATTAGAAGGACTATGGCTGCGGGGAATTGTATCAGAGTATCAGGGTAGTATACAGATGTCGGCCATTACACGTCTGTCTTTGATTCTACTGCCAGCATTGGTTCTACTGGCAGTGATAGGAGGGTATCTGCTTGCTGGAAGACTGATGCGGCCAATTCGGAAAATTTCTGACGCTGCTTCACAGATCAGCAAAGGAGGAGATTTAAAAAAGCGCATTGTTATTGGAGAGGGAACAGACGAACTCCATCAGCTTGCAGATCGTTTTAATGAAATGTTTGAGCGTCTGGAGGAGGCTTTTGAGACAGAGCGTCAGTTTACATTTGATGCTTCACACGAACTTCGAACACCAGTTTCGGTGATTGCAGCACAATGCGAATATACCTTGGAGAGAACACGAAGCAATGAGGAATATGAAGAGGCGATGCAGACAATCCAGAGGCAGGGCAGAAAGATGTCGCGGTTGATTAACGATATGCTGGACATTACAAGATTGGAAAACAGAGCAGACAGTTATATTCAGGAAGCGGTAGATCTCACGCAGCTGGTAACATCTGTCTGCGCTGATATGGCACTGATTCAGGAACGAGGCATTACATTAGGGTGGGAAGTACAAGAAAATATCATATACAAGGGAAATCCTGTTTTGCTGACCAGGCTGTTGACGAATTTGGTCAGCAATGCATATCGATATGGAAAGGAACAGGGGCATATTCAAGTTACATTGAGGCGTAAAGAAAAGGAAATAGAGCTTGCTGTTTCCGATGATGGAATCGGGATTGCCATAGAAGAACAGCAGAAGATTTTTCGTCGATTTTATCAGGCGGACCAGTCGCGTTCGAATAGCGGTACTGGACTTGGCTTGTCTATGGTATACGAGATTGCGCAGATTCATGGAGGTGAAATAGATGTAGAAAGTACACTGGGACAAGGAAGCACCTTTGTTTTTCGATTATACGAATAAAAATATAGTTCTAATCATACTTTAATGTTTGCATGATATACTATTGAAAAATGAAAGAAAGATATAAGAAAGGAATAGTTGTATGAAAAAAATCAAACAATTCTTTGAAACTCCTAAAAAAGCTGCAATTTCTATTGCCTGTATAGCAGCAGCACTGGCAGTGCTGGGTACAGGAAGTGTGTTTGCTGCTGCAGCAATTGCCGAAAATTCATCCATTGGGAAAGAAAATGCCCAAAACTTTGCATTTGCAGATGCCGGAATTGATCCCCGTTCAGCAGCTGTGGTACGAACAGAATTTGATTTTGAAGATGGAATGTTCGTATACGAGGTAGAATTTATTGCGGAAAATACTGAATATGAATACCAGATTAAAGCTTCGGACGGTAAAGTGGTAAAAAAAGAAATGGATCGGATCAGTCCTCGCGAAACTACCATTAATGATGAGAATACCAACAAGAACAAGATTACTTTGGAAGAAGCAAAACAGGCTGCGTTAAAGGAGGCAGGACTAACGGAAGAACAAGTAACATTTATAAAGACAAAGACAGACATAGAAGACGGGACAGAGGTATATGATCTTGAATTTTATGCAGGGAATACCGAATATGAATATGAAATCCATGCAAATACAGGTGCTGTCTATAAGAAAAGCCAAGAACCACGGGATACACAGCAGGGAGACAGCGGTCAGATTGATCTTGAGTCAGCTAAGAAAACAGCTTTAACCGATGCTGGATTATCGGCTTCCGATGTTACTTTTACTAAGGAAAAGTTTGATTATGAGGACGGTGTGCCTGTTTATGAGCTTGAATTCTATACAGCAGCACAGGAATATGACTATGAGATTAATGCTCTTACCAATACCATCCGCAGCAAAGTGGCAGAAGCACATAATGGAGCGGCAGAACCGAATTCCAACAATATACAAAATACGAATTCGGATATTGGGGTAGAACAGGCGAAGTCTATTGCAGTAAAACATGCGGGTCTTTCTGTCTCAGAGGTTACTTTCTCCAAAGCAAAGCTTGACAGAGAAGATGGTGTTATGGTATATGAGATTGAGTTTTACAAGAACGGAATGGAGTACGAATATGAGATTCATGCAGCAAGCGGCGAGATCATAAAATATGATTCGGAGCATGAGGATTAGAATTAGAAAACAAAATTCACGAAAAGGATCACAGCGTTTCCAGATATAAACCTAGAGAAACGCTATGATCCTTTTTCTTGTGCAGATTTCATAAATATGGTATGATCATACAAAAGAAATAAGGCTTTACAGAAAGGAGGCATTATGGACTGGTTTCAAAGGAGAAAAAAGTGGTTGTCAGCTTTTTTGATTATTCTGGTCTGCATAGGTCTGTTTCTGCCTTGGGGAGAAGCTGGCTTTGGAGGAGAGATTAAGATTGGAGAGTCCTACAGCAACCCTATCTGGATTAGAGGTTCCTATTTAAGAGGAGCCGCCGCAGCACTGAAAGAGTTGTCCAAAGAATTGGAGGTGTTTCAAAGAGAGTGTGGGCTTGCCGAGCAGGTGATTCTGGCGGTACTGCTGTTTTTGGCAGTGTTGGAATGCAGCTATGTGGTATGTATTCTGGCCGGAGTGCGTGCAGGCTATTACATAGGCATAGTGTCAGAGATACTAGTATTGGCTGTATTAGTATTAACAATTGTACTGGCACTGCTTTATCAAAATGGTGGGTTTGGATTGGGAAAGTATGTTCGGGTTGTGACAGATATTCATCTGAACGCTATGCCATTTCTATTGATTTTTCTCGAAATTACCGGGAAACAGGTGTGCTCTGTTAAAAAATTTGATTAATCCGATCGTTTGTGTTATACTGTTACAAATCTATTAAATTTTTAAGCATATATATTACGATTGCCAGAAATTTTAAGGTGATTTATGTAAATTGCAGGAGGAGTCAATGGATAAGAAGATTAAATTAAGAGGACAGCTTCGTATGTATCTGCAATGGACGCTCTTGATGGCAGTGATTTTTGTAGTAATGTCGCTGGGGCTGTTCACGATTAATACAAAAGCAGCACTGATTGCCAGTGTATGTACAATCTTTTATATCATAGTGGCACTCGTTCTGTTCTTTAGAAGCAAGGTTCGTCTGTTGAATGAGCTGGTTACATTTGCAGCGGAATACGGTCAGGTACAAAAGCAGCTTTTGCATCAGCTGTCAATTCCTTATGCACTTCTGGACGAGCATGGAAGGATTCTGTGGATCAATGAACAGTTTGGAGAGATTTTTCATAAGGAACGAATCTATAATAGGTCCATAACCAGTTTCTTTCCGGGAATTACTCGGAATCTGATACCAGAAAATGAGGATATTGTCAATATTCATGCTAGTTATGGTGAGAAAGATTATAATGTAGAAATGAAAAAGGTTCTGCTCAAGGATATATCAGTCAAGGGGATGCTGGAGGTCAGTGAATATGACGGTTATCTGGTAGCAGTATATCTATTCGATGTGACGGAATTAAACCGTTATAAGCAGTTGAATCTGGACCAGCAGCCGGCAGCCGGACTCATTTATATGGATAATTATGAAGAGGCCATGGAATCGGTAGAGGAAGTACGCCGTTCTCTGCTGACAGCTTTAATTGACCGAAAGGTCAGCAAATATATTACAGATTTTGAGGGTTTGATGCGCAAGGTAGAAAAGGATAAATATTTTATAGTACTTCAGCATAAATATCTGGAGAAAATGCAAGAGGATAAATTTTCGATTCTGGAAGAAGTAAAGAAAGTCAATATCGGAAATGAAATGGCGGTTACGCTAAGTATAGGCATTGGTTTTGACAATTCCGGCTATGTAAAGGGTTATGAATATGCCAGAAATGCCATTGATTTAGCTCTAGGGCGCGGAGGTGACCAAACCGTAGTTAAAACTAAGAAAAAGACCTCTTATTATGGCGGCAAAGCTAAACAGGTAGAAAAATATACAAGAGTTAAGGCTAGGGTCAAGGCTGAAGCATTGCGTGAAATCATGGAAACTAAGGATAAGGTGTTTGTTATGGGACATACACTGGCAGATAATGATGCATTTGGGGCAGCAGTAGGAATTTACCGTGCCGCAACTGTACTGAATAAAAAAGCGCATGTTGTAATTAATGAGATTAGTTCGTCCGTCCGTCCGTTAATTGACCGTTTTAATGAAAGCAGGGACTATCCAGAAGATATGTTTTTGAATAGTGAACAGGCCATTGAACAGCTTGATGGCAGCAGTGTGGTGGTTGTAGTTGATGTGAATAAGCCAAGTATAACCGAATGTCAGGAGCTGCTGCGGCTGGCAAAGACCATAGTGGTTCTGGATCATCACCGCCAGGGAGAAGAAGTTATTAATAATGCGGTTCTTTCTTATATAGAGACCTATGCGTCCTCTACCTGTGAAATGGTTGCTGAAATTCTGCAGTATTTTGCAGATGGAATCAAGATCCGGGCACTGGAAGCGGACAGTATCTATGCAGGAATGATGATAGATACGAATAATTTTATGAACAAAACTGGTGTTCGAACGTTTGAGGCGGCAGCTTTTCTACGGAGGTGCGGAGCTGATGTAACAAGGGTCCGTAAGCTGTTCCAGGAGGATATGAATGCATATAAGGCCAAGGCAGATATCATTCGAACGATGGAGATGTATATGGATTGTTATGCATTGGCAACATCGCCGAGTCATATAGAAAGTGAAGCCAGTCCCACAATCTTAGCAGCACAGACAGCAGACAGCCTGTTGGATGTACGGGGGATAAAAGCCGCATTTGTATTCACTGAGTATCAGTCTAGGATTTATATCAGCGCCCGCGCAATTGATGAGGTAAATGTACAGATCATTATGGAGAAATTAGGCGGCGGCGGTCATCAGAATGTAGCAGGCGCTCAGTTAGAGGACTGTTCGGTCAGAGAGGCCGTTGACAGGCTCAAAGGCATTCTGGAAAAGATGAAGCAGGAAGGAGACATTTAAGATGGAAGTAATATTATTGGAAGATGTGAAATCATTAGGAAAAAAGGGAGAAAAGGTCAAAGTCAGTGACGGTTATGGAAGAAATTTGATTAACAAGAAACTCTGTCTGGAAGCCAATGCCAAAAATCTGAATGATTTAAAATTAAAGAAGAAAAATGAAGAGAAAATTGCGCAGGAAAGATATGACGACGCGGTAAAATTAGGCAAGAGTCTGGAAGAAAAGTCAGTAACCGTTACCATGAAGGTCGGCGAGGGAGGCAGATCCTTCGGCGCGGTATCGTCTAAAGAAATTGCCAAAGCAGCCGAATCTCAGCTAGGACTGGAGCTGGACAAAAAGAAGATTCAGCTTGCAGAACCAGTGAAAAGCCTAGGAGTTCATGAAGTGGCAATTAAACTTCATCCGAAGGTAACAGCTACACTAAGGGTCAAAGTTGTTGAAGAATAGGTGGCAGCATGGATGAGGCAGTATTAAAGCGGATTATGCCTAATAGTATGGAAGCAGAGAAATCAGTAGTAGGTTCCATGCTGATGGACCGGGATGCAATTATGGCGGCTTCGGAAATCATAACAGAAGAAGACTTTTATCAGCCGCATTATGGACTGGTGTTTAAGGGAATTCTGGAATTGTTCAATAACAGCAGCCCGGTAGATGTCGTAACTTTGCAGGCTAAGCTGAAAGAACTGGGAGCACCGCCTGAACTTACCAGCGTAGAATTTCTGGCAGGTCTTTTCGATGCGGTGCCGACTTCAGTCAATGCCCGGCATTATGCCAAGATTGTATATGATAAATCGATACTGCGCAAAATGATTAAGATCAACGAGCAGATTGCCAACAGCTGTTATATGGATAATGATAAGGTAGAGAATATTCTTGAAGATGCGGAGAAGCAGATGTTTCAGCTTCTGCAGCTTCGTAACAGCGGCGAGTTTATACCAATCAGTAAGATTGTCATGAACGCCCTGGAGAAGATTGAGATGGCGGCAAAGGCCAAAGGGGAAGTGACTGGAATTGAAAGCGGTTTCAAGGATATTGACAGACGTCTCTCTGGTTTGCAGCCTTCAGACTTGATTTTGATTGCCGCCAGGCCGTCCATGGGAAAAACGGCATTTGTTCTGAATATTGCTCAGCATGTAGCCTTTGTCAAACAGGTGCCGACGGTTATTTTCAGTTTGGAAATGTCCAAAGAGCAGCTGGTAAACCGCCTTTTTTCTTTGGAAAGTCTTGTCGATGCCCAGGTGCTTAGAAATGGAAATTTGACGGAAACTGACTGGGAGAAGCTGGTGGAGAGTGCCGGCGTCATTGGACAGTCAAATCTGATTCTTGATGATACTCCTGCTATTTCCATAGGCGAGCTTCGTTCCAAATGCCGAAAATATAAATTAGAACATAATCTGGGAATTATTATGATTGACTATCTGCAGCTAATGTCCGGCGGTGGAAAAAGTGAATCCAGGCAGCAGGAGATCTCAGAGATTTCCCGCTCGTTAAAAGCCTTAGCGAGAGAGCTGAATGTACCGGTTATCGCATTGTCTCAGTTAAGCCGTGCCGTGGAACAGCGCCCGGATAAACGCCCCATGCTGTCAGATCTTCGTGAATCCGGTGCAATTGAACAGGACGCAGATGTGGTAATGTTCATATACCGGGATGATTATTATAACAAAGATTCAGAAGAAAAGAATGTGGCAGAGATTATTACTGCGAAGCAGAGAAATGGTCCAGTCGGTACAGACAAGCTAGTATGGAGACCAGCTTATACTAGATTCGAGAATTTTCTGTCTGATTCCGATCCGCTGAGTAAAATGTTAAAAGGAAACAGAGGTTGACATAATGAAAAATGTCCTGCATTGTCTGGCTGCAGGACATTTTTCGTTATAAGACGAATACTGCTATTGTTCCTGTGCAGACAGATAGTTATTGAGCTTTTCTGTCAGTTCGTCCGCATCTAAACCATGCACCATAGCAGCTTCTTCTAAGGATTCTCCCTGAGCAGAAGGACAACCAATACAGTGCATACCCGATTCCATCAGAATGGGAATCAGATTGCTGTCAACGGCAATAATATCAGCAATGATCATGTCTTTCGTAACATTTGCCATTTCTATAACCTCCTTGAATAAATTTTATGGAACGTTGTGGATTACATACCACCCAGAATATTCCAAATGTGTACGAGTGTATTATAATATGCTTTTTAGAAAGTTGCAACCAGTTTATTTATACAAGGTCAATTGGATTTTATTTGCTATTAAAATTTAGTTTGTGAAATGTATCTAAAAAAATACGCAAAATAGCGTCTGTATCTAAAAAAATACACAAGAACCTCTTGACGTGTATACAGTATTCAATTTATAATATAGAAGAACAAAGGGAACAATGAAAGCAGCTGGAAGGTTGCTGATTGAGTTACTATTTATAAAATTTAGGAGGACAGTTTCAATGAGAGATGAATGGCAGGGATTTGTAGGCGGCCGCTGGGAAAAAGGTGTTCATGTAAGGGACTTCATTCAGGCAAATTACACATTATATGAAGGAACCGATGAATTTTTATGCGGACCTACAGAAGCAACAAAGAAGCTTTGGGATCAGGTAATGGATTTATCAAAGCAGGAACGTGAGGCAGGCGGTGTCCTGGATATGGATACTAAGGTGGTTTCCACGATCACTTCCCATGGAGCCGGTTACCTGAATAAGGATCTGGAGAAAATTGTTGGTTTCCAGACAGATAAGCCATTTAAACGTTCTATGCAGCCTTACGGCGGTATTAATATGGCAAAGGCAGCTATGACAACAAATGGTTATCAGATCGATCCTGAGATTGAGGAATTTTTTACTACCCATAGAAAAACACACAATGCAGGTGTATTTGATGCTTATACACCAGAGATGAGACTGTGCCGTTCCAACCATATCATCACAGGTCTTCCGGATGCTTATGGACGTGGACGTATTATCGGTGACTACCGTCGTGTGGCTTTGTATGGTGTTGATTTCCTGATTCAGAACAAGGAAAATCAGAAAGCTACCACTAAGCTGGCAATGACCGATGCAGTTATCCGCGAAAGAGAAGAATTATCCGAGCAGATTAAAGCATTAAAGGAACTAAAGAAGCTGGCTGAGATCTATGGATGTGATATTTCCAAACCGGCTACCAATGTGCAGGAAGCAATGCAGGCAGTATACTTCGGCTATTTGGCAGCAGTAAAAGAGCAGAATGGTGCTGCTATGTCTCTGGGACGTACTTCTACTTTCCTTGACATTTATGCAGAGAGAGATTTGAAGAACGGAGTATTTACAGAGGAGCAGATTCAGGAGTTTGTAGATCATTTCGTAATGAAGTTAAGACTTGTTAAATTTGCCCGTACACCAGAGTACAACCAGCTCTTTGCAGGCGATCCTACATGGGTAACAGAGTCTATCGGCGGTATCGGAATTGACGGACGTCCGATGGTTACGAAGATGTCCTTTAGATATCTGAATACTCTGAATAACTTAGGAACAGCACCAGAACCGAATATGACAGTTCTTTGGTCAACAAGATTACCTGAGAACTTCAAGAAGTTCTGTGCTAAGACATCCATTACTTCTTCTGCTATTCAGTATGAGAATGACGATTTGATGCGTGTAACTCATGGAGATGATTATGCAATTGCATGCTGTGTATCTTCCATGAGAGTAGGTAAGGAAATGCAGTTCTTCGGAGCAAGAGCTAACCTTGCAAAATGTCTGTTATACGCAATCAACGGTGGTGTGGATGAGATGACTGGTGTACAGGTTGGACCTAAGTACAGACCAGTTGTCGGTGATTATCTGGACTTTGACGATGTTATGGATAAATATACTAAGATGATGGAGTGGCTGGCAGAGGTATATGTTAATACTCTGAATATTATCCACTATATGCATGATAAATACTGCTATGAGAGAATTCAGATGGCACTGCATGATAGAGAAGTGAAGAGATATTTTGCAACTGGAATTGCAGGTCTTTCTGTAGTAGCAGACTCCCTTTCTGCGATTAAGTATGCAAAGGTTAAGGTTAAGAGATCAGATATTGATATTACCAAGAAGGTTAAAAATCCTCAGACTGCGAAAGCTGAGATCAAGGTTATTGGTAAAGCTGAAAATGTGGTTACCGGATTTGAAATTGAGGGTGATTTCCCGAAATATGGTAATGATGATGACAGAGTAGATGAACTGGCAACCTTAATTGTTAAGAGATTCATGGCAATGGTAAGACAGCATGAGACTTATAGAAATGGTGTTCCGACCACATCCATCTTAACGATCACATCAAATGTAACTTATGGTAAGAATACAGGTTCTACTCCAGATGGACGTGTAGCAGGACAGCCATTTGCACCAGGAGCCAATCCTATGCATGGCCGTGATGAAAATGGTGCAGTTGCTTCTCTAGCGTCTGTAGCGAAACTTCCATTCTCCGATGCACAGGATGGTATTTCTAATACATTTACCGTAATACCGGGTGCACTTGGTAAAGAAAATCAGGTAATTGCTGGAGATCTTACATTACAGTAAAATCTGCAGAAAACAGGATAGGAGGTCATCATGGAAAACGAAAAACAGATTGACGATTTAGTATCCTTATTAGATAATTTTATGGAAAATGGCGGAGGCCATATGAATGTGGATGCAGATACCCTGCAGGATCATGTTCAGGTAAAGACAACTCAGTGTAATGAATGTTCAACCGGAAAGTGGGCGACTGCGTGTGCAGTTCCTACTCTCATGGAAGGACTGGATGATAATAATGAATAATTCAGGAGGTAATGAAAATGGCAGTAAGTAATGCGCAGGTAGACAATTTAGTAGCAATGTTAGATGGTTATGCTGAAAAAGGCGGACATCATCTGAATGTAAACGTATTGAACAGAGACACATTATTGGATGCTCAGGCTCATCCTGAGAAATATCCTCAGCTGACAATCCGTGTTTCCGGTTATGCAGTTAACTTTATCAAACTGACAAAAGAACAGCAGGACGATGTAATTTCCCGTACTTTCCATGAAGGTATGTAATGACTGAGCGATTGTTTCAGTAAATGAAAGAAGACGCCGTTCCATTATCGGTTGTGGTAATGGGGCGGCGTTTTTGGGCAGAGCAGGTAATAGAAAATAATATTGGTAATTGCGAAAGTCGTATTCCAGGCGACGAGTTTGAACAATAGATACAAAAATTTCGCTCAAAGACATTTTTAATTCGCTACATTTTTGTATCTATTGCCCAAACTCTGACATTGAAATAAGAGTTTTGCAAATGTCTATAGAAAATAATAGATAAAAAGGAGGTATTTTCATGCAGATTTCGACACTGCAGAGCGATATGATAGCCGCCATGAAGGCAAAGGACAAAGTAAGAAAGGAGGCTATTTCCGCGCTGGTTTCAGCCGTTAAGAAGACTGCCATCGACGAGGGCTGCCGGGATGATATTAAGGAGGAACTGGTAAACCGCGTGATTTTGAAAGAATTGAAAACTGTAAAGGAGCAGGTAGACACCTGTCCAGCGGACCGTGAAGAACTAAAAGCGGAATATCAGGCAAGATATGATATTATGAAAGAGTATGCTCCGGCAATGATGTCGGCAGAGGAGATCAAGGTATATATCTTGGAGAAATTTGCGGATGTAGCAGCAACCAAGAATAAGGGACAGATTATGAAATGCGTGATGGGAGATTTAAAGGGCAAGGCGGATGGCAAGGTAATTAACCAGATCGTGTCTGAACTTTGCGGATAACAATGATTTTTTAGAAAATAAAGAGAATCTTTTCGCGCAGGAGGGGAATCTGGTGGGAGTATATGTTTTTTATTGTAAATGTGTTGTATCATGCAGAGGGAACTTGCTGGAATAAAAAGGAGTTAACATTTCGTGAAGAGGTTTGAAGTAAGAGACGTTTTTTGTATAATGAAAGCATGCAAGAGATGGATTTTCAATTTTGCAAGGACTATGGGAACATAGTCCTTATACTATTTGTTTAGGTATTTTAAGAGGTTGCATTTTTGTGCAGGAAATATTGTATATACTGCGCTATTTACATTGATACGTGGTTGCCTGAGAATAAGAAGGAAGAAGCAGTCCTTGTAGCGGAGGTTATAGGCAATTGAAATAAACATTTCACAACAAAAAAACGGCATATGACACCAAAATGCAGATAATGATTGTAAAATGTGGTATTAATATAAAATGAATTAATAAAAAATGTTATAGTCGGCAGTCAGATTAACATCAGTTGTCAGCTGGCAAAATGAGCAGACAGATTGCAGTAGTTGCTAGCTAGCCGGCATAATTGGCACATTGAACGGCAAAGCAACCGGAGATTCAGTATATTACGAACGAATCAACATATTTAGATAAATCTGCTAAAATAGAAGAGAGGATTGTGCCCGGAAATATACCACTGCAGCCATATCACCGCCCCACCAATTTTACCAGAAAGAAGTGATTTCATGCGCATTGTGATCTGCGACGACGAAGAATCCATACGAAGTTATATTGCCCGCCTGGCACGCGCCCAGTATCCGGCCGGCGAAATCATCACCCGCGCCTCAGCCATAGAACTGCTTGCGGACGCCCAGGAACCGGATCTGCTGTTTTTGGATATCCAGCTGCCGGGAATCAGCGGTATGCAGGCCGCTCAGCAGCTAAGGCGACGGGGCAGCAAGACAATATTGATCTTTATCACGGCGCTGGAGCAGTACGTATTCCAGGCCTTTGACGTGGGCGCGTTCCATTACCTTGTCAAGCCATTTTCCGAAGAAAAATTTCGGGAAGT
Source organism: Lachnospiraceae bacterium (assembly GCA_022791575.1). Classification (GTDB taxonomy): domain Bacteria; phylum Bacillota; class Clostridia; order Lachnospirales; family Lachnospiraceae; genus JAAVZI01. Next base: position 11,985 of record JAAVZI010000020.1, on the reverse strand, counting down.
ATTTACAGCAGCGATCAGAACTTATGAAGAGCAAAATGGGACGCCGCCGCCAGAAGAACGCTGCTTGATGATTCAGCACTGCGGCACCCATTTTCGGGTACGGCTGTCCGATATCATTTATGCAGAAATTTACAATCGCAAAGTGATTCTGCATATTAAGAGCGGACAATTGCAGGAAAGTAAACATTTGTTCGATAAAATAGACGGCACGACCCCAAATATTTCCCCGCAGATCGAAGAGATCGAATACTACGGAAGGCTTGGAGAGCTGGAGGCTGAGGCGGGCAGGGATTTCTTCCGCTGCCATCGCTCGTATCTGGTGAACTTCCAGTATGTAGAAAAATATGATGCAGCCTCCGTCTATCTCGAATACGGCGGACAGGCCATTATGGCCAAGAAAAACTACCCGGAATTTGTCCGGCAGTTTCTGCAGTATAACAAACGCACAAGAGATTTGCCAACATAAGGAGGTTCCATGGAAATCTGGTATGAATTGGTATCGCGCATATACGCCGTCTCAGTCGATATCGTCAGCGCGTTCTGTCTGTACCGCCTGATGCGGCCATTTTTAAAGAAGAAACTACACGGCCTGATGGCAGGCGGAATGTATCTGGCCGTTGTCATCTGCTGCCGTTTTATCCCTATTCTAATGGAAAGCTTTACTGCTTATCTGTTTGCTCTTCTGGCCGCGCTGCTGCTGTTGATTAAAACGGAACCTGAAAATTGGGAGCAGAAATGTTTTCTGACCGTTACCTTTTTTGCGCTCCGCTGGCTGATGTTTTCTATGGTTACCTGCATTTATCAGTTTCTTTATTTCCAGAGTCTGAAAATTCCTTATTTTGCGGAAAGCGAAAGCCTGCAGTTTGTCCTTTTTACCGTCAATTCTGTGTTCTATGTGCTGCTTTTGGCTGCATTTTTATACGTTTGCGTGCGGTTAATTACTCGAACCTACATTTACCGGCGCGAACACATTTCCGGTAAAGAAGCGCTGATGCTTAGCATTCCCTCCCTGGCAGCTATGTTCGGCAACCGGGTGATCCATTATTATGAAGATTTATATACCAGCGCTTCTGGCAGGGATATTTTTGATATCTATAGCAGGCACACGCTGATTCTTTTTGCCTTTTATGGCTTTTTGGCGTTTAGTATTCTGACTGTAATCGCGCTGTTTCAGAATCTCAAAGGCCGGCAGGAGGAAGAACGGCGCCAGGAATTTCTGCAGAGGGAACTAGACAATATGCAGCGCCATATCCGAGAAACGGAAAAGCTTTACCAGGAAATCCGCAGTTTAAAACACGATATGGGCAATCATGTTATGGTGCTGGAGGCGCTCATTTCCGGTCAGGAGCACGAGGAGGCGGAAGATTATTTGGCGGATCTCAAGCAGGAGCTGCTTACCCAGACTAGAACTATTCAGACCGGCAATCCCGTGACCGATGTGATCTTGGCAGAGAAAAAGCGAGAGGCCGAAGAAAAAGGAATCCTGTTCCAGAACCAGTTTCGGTATCCGCAGAATGTGCAGATCAATGCCTTTGATATCAGCATTATTCTTCACAACGCCCTTGCAAATGCGATAGACGCCGCCGCAGACTGTGAAAAAAAGTATATCCAGATCCGCAGCTTTCAGAAAAAACATATGTATATGATTGAGGTCTGCAACAGCTTTTGCGGTGAAATCCGCAGAGACGATGAGCACGCTCTGCTGCGGACTACCAAGGTACATGGCCACGGTCTGGGCCTTTCCAATATCCGCACCGTGGCCCGTCGATACCAGGGCGAACTGGAGTTCGAATACGGTGGGGGAGAATTTACGTTGAATGTGATGCTGATGGGGGAAGACTAACATGGTCTGCGTGCAATGCATAGTTATCAATTGCATTTACAACAGAAAAAGGGCCTTTGAGGCAAATACGGTTGTGTGCGGGCAGTGGTCGGCCGATATGTATAGTATCAGAAATAAACAGGTATTTGTAAAAATAGGTGATTACGAAAGATTGATTCAGAGCGGACAATTTGTTCAAACTCGTCGCCTTAAATGCGACTTTCGCAATTATCTATTCCAATAAAAATGAAAAGGAGAATTTGATATGATACGAGTAGATGGAGCAAACAATGCAGGCGGAACGTCCCCAGTTAAAATGCCTGCGCAGAGCGGCGGGGATTCGATCAGCCGCAATCTGCAAAGCCAGATCGCCGAGGCGCAGAAGCAGCTTCAGGAGCTTGCCCAAAACCAGGACATTCCCAGAGAAGAGAAGATGAAGCGGCGCCAGGAGTTGAATCAGAGGATCAATGACCTGACGAACCAGCTAAAGCAGCATGAGGCAGAGCTGCGCAAGGAAAAGCAGCAGGAAGCCGCTGAGGCTAAGCAGGAATCCCCCAATCAGGCGACGAGCAAGGACGGCGACACAGCACAGATCAGTACCGCCGGTATGGAGGCCGCTTTATCGGCCGATTCATCTTTGCAGTTGGCCAAAGTTCAGGCCAGAGTGAAGAAAAAAATGCAGGGCCAGGCCCGCGTGATGGAGTCGGAGATAAAAACTGATACCGCGAGAGGTCAGAATGTGGAGAAGAAGCAGAACGCATTATCCAATCTCACACAGCGGATTGCTAAGGTCAGCAACAGCCAGGTGGAAGAGCTTGCCGAGGCCAGCCAGGCACTGCAGGAAAGCTCCGAGATTAAGGCGGATACGACAGTGGAGATTGCCAAGATGAAAGAGCGGGAGGAGAAGGAGGAAGAATTAGAAAAGAAAATTGATGTAAAAGTATAATCGGCTTTTCTAGTATGTGAATAGTTCCGAGCAATTCGCAGTGATTAAGTAACTGGAAAAATTGACTTTGAGGCGGACTTGTTATATAATCAACTTGACAAATAATGACAATTTTAGGCATTTGCAAAACTCTTAATTCAATGCCAGAGTTTGGGCAATATATACAAAAATGTAGCGAATTAAAAACGTCTTTGAGCGGAATTTTTGTATATATTGTTCAGACTCGTCGCCTAGAATACGACTTTCGCAATCACCTAATGACAATTTATTGCAAAGGAGAATGATATGAAATATCGTGTGCGCCTCGGAATGATAGCAATGTTGCTGATTGTGTGCGGTCTTTTTTTCTGGCAGTTTGTGCTCAAACAGCCCACAGCTTCATATGATGGCATACTACTGTTTAATGGAGCTGATACTGCAGAAACAATAATAGAAAATGGAGAGAAGATACCAACAGTTATAAACTGTGCCCAAAAGAACTTAACATCAGTGAAAACTATTGTGGGCAATGCAGACCTGGTCAAACATACCAAGGATGTCGTAAAATGTATGGAAGGCTCTATTGAAACAGCCACAGCTGATAAAGAAGTGATGAAAGAGGTTATAAAAAACGCAGAAGCTGCTAAGGAGCAGGAACCCTTACCGCAGGCGCCTGTTAAGAAAGTTATAATAGAAGAGCAGGTGCTAGAGGAACCGAATATCGCAATACCGGAAACACCAGTGGCAGTCGTAGATGAGACTCCATCAAATTCTTATCAGGCATTGAACTATGGGGAGCAAAGAGGCTTCTGGATTACATATCTGGAATACGGTTCTATCTTAAAGAATCGTTCACAAAGTTCATTTAAGGCTTCTGTAGAACAGTATTTTGATAATATAGCTTCTCTTGGTTTTAATACGGTGTATGTACAGGTACGTGCGTTTGGAGATGCCTACTATCCTTCCAATTATTATCCATCAGGAGAGCAGTTTAATGGGACGATTGGAACAGAGAATCATTTTGATGCGCTTCAGATTATGATTGATTGTGCTCATGCACGTAATCTATCCGTTCATGCCTGGGTCAATCCCATGAGGTTGATGACAACCGCTCAGCTTGAGAATCTGAATGATACCTATCTAATAAAACAATGGTATAATAGCAGTACTCACAGAGGAACTTATCTGGTAGAATCCGGCGGCAGATGGTACTTAAATCCTGCATATAATGAAGTGACAGAGCTGATTGCTGCAGGTATAACAGAAATAGCAGCTAATTACGCTGTAGATGGAATTCAAATTGACGACTATTTTTATCCGACAACCAGTACGGATTTTGACAGCAGTGCATATTCTGCTATGGGACAGGGCATGTCATTAAGCAGCTGGCGGATTTCAAATGTCAATCATATGGTCAGAAGGCTTTATGAGGCGGTGCATTCAGCAAATAGCAGCATTGAATTTGGTATTTCCCCTCAAGCCAGTGTGGAAAATAATTATCAGCAGCTTTATGCGGATGTCAATAGGTGGTGCACAGAAAGCGGGTATTGTGACTATATCCTACCACAAGTTTATTTTGGCTTTGCGAATGCCTCTATGCCCTATGCAGAAGTTGTTTCCCGCTGGAGCAGTATGCTGCAGGGATCTAGTGTAAAATTAGTAATTGGGCTTGCACCGTATAAGATCGGTACGATAGACAGCTATGCCGGCAGCGGTGGACAGGAAGAATGGGTAAACAGCAGCGACATGCTTCTGCGGCAGATTTCGACTGCTAAGAGTTTTAGTAATTACGGCGGGGTGGCAATGTTTCGATATGATTCTCTGTTTCGACCGGCAGAAGGCGTTGCAGAGCAGGTAAGAGTAGAAATCAATAATATGCGTTCTGTTCTGCAATAGGCGGACGGTCAGGAATAAGAATTTAGAAAGTGCAGCATGGTTAGCTGCACTTTTTCATATTCTACAGAAGTCTTAGGACCAGCTATAATTTTCCCCTTGTAATTTCCGTAATATATGGTTAAAATAGTAAATAGATATGCCTGTGTTAAACGCAGCAGACGATAGGAGGAAAAGTTATGCTAGATATGAAATTTGTTCGCGAGAACCCTGAGATAGTCAAGCAGAACATTCGAAATAAGTTTCAGGAACATAAGCTTCATCTAGTGGATGAAGTGATTGAGATGGATGCACAATGCAGAAAGGCACAGCAGGAAGCAGACCAGCTGCGTGCCGAGAGAAAGAAGCTGTCTAAACAAATTGGCGCGCTGATGGGCCAAGGCAAGAAGGAAGAAGCTGAAGAAGTCAAGGCCAGGGTCAATGCATTTGCAGAAGATCTGGAGAAAATTGCAGCCAAGGAAAATGAACTGCGTGAGGAAGTTAAAAAGAGGATGATGCAGATTCCCAATATCATAGACCCAAGCGTTCCAATTGGAAAGGATGACAGCGAAAATGTCGAAGTACAAAAATACGGAGAACCGCTGATACCAGAATTTGATATTCCCTACCATACGGAAATTATGGAGAAGTTCCAAGGCATTGATTTGGATGCGGCAAGAAAGGTTGCAGGAAATGGTTTTTATTACCTGATGGGGGATATAGCCAGACTACATTCTGCGGTTATCACTTACGCACGCGATTTTATGATTGAACGGGGATTTACCTACTGTGTGCCTCCGTTTATGATTCGAAGCGACGTAGTTACCGGCGTTATGAGCTTTGAGGAAATGGATGCCATGATGTATAAGATCGAAGGCGAGGATTTGTATCTAATTGGAACCAGCGAACACTCTATGATCGGCAAGTTTATTGACACCATTCATAGGGAAGAGCAGCTGCCCTACACGCTGACCAGTTATTCACCGTGTTTTCGTAAGGAAAAGGGAGCACACGGCATTGAAGAGCGCGGGGTATACCGTATTCATCAGTTTGAGAAACAAGAAATGATTGTTGTCTGTAGACCAGAAGAGAGTCCCATGTGGTTTGAGAAGTTGTGGCAGAATACGGTGGATTTATTCCGTTCCTTGGATATTCCGGTACGTACGCTGGAGTGCTGTTCAGGAGATTTGGCAGATCTGAAAGTAAAGTCGATAGATGTGGAGGCCTGGTCTCCAAGACAGAAGAAATATTTTGAGGTAGGAAGCTGTTCTAACTTAGGCGACGCACAGGCAAGAAGACTGCAGATTCGTGTAACGGCACCAGATGGAAATAAATATTTTGCACATACCTTGAATAATACGGTTGCGGCACCTCCGCGCATGTTAATTGCATTTTTGGAAAATAATCTGAACGAGGATGGATCGGTGCGCATTCCTGAGAAATTAAGGCCGTATATGGGCGGTAAATGTGAGATTCGATAGAATGATATCGTTTATGAGAAAGGATTGGGATCAGATGAAAAAGTTAGAAGAATACGTAAGAAGCATTCCTGATTTCCCGGAAGAAGGAATTATTTTCAGGGATATTACTTCTGTGCTGCAGGATGCAGACGGACTGCATATGGCAGTAGAGGGATTGATTGACCAATTAAAGGATGTAGATTTTGATGTTGTGGTAGGTCCGGAATCCCGAGGATTTATTTTCGGAATGCCGGTAGCCTATGAGCTGCATAAATCCTTTGTCCCGGTGAGGAAGAAGGGAAAGCTTCCCTGTGAGACGATTGAAAAGGAATATGCACTGGAGTATGGAACCGCTATTGTGGAAATGCATAAAGACGCTATAAAACCGGGGCAGAAGGTTGTTATTATTGATGATTTGATTGCCACTGGCGGAACGATCGAAGCAATTATTCAGATGATTGAGGAACTGGGCGGTGAAGTAGTAAAAATCAGCTTTGTAATGGAATTAGCTGGTTTAAAAGGCCGGGACAGACTGGCGGGCCAGGATATTGTGTCATTGATTCGTTATGAAGGAAAATAAAGAACGTATATTCGGTTGAACAGGAGGCATAAGATGTTAGGAATTATTGGGGCAATGGATGTGGAAGTTGCTAAAATTAAGGAAAAGATGACGGATGTAACCATAATTAAGAAAGCAACCATGGAATTCTATAAAGGGAAACTAAGCGGCCAGAAGGTTGTTGTTGTAAGAAGTGGTGTCGGCAAGGTCAATGCAGCAGTCTGTACACAGATACTGATTGGGGAGTTGGGGGCGACAGCAGTAGTCAATACCGGAATTGCTGGTTCTTTGGATGCAGCAATTGATATAGGCGATGTGGTTGTGTCTAGTGATGTTGTGCATCATGATATGAACGCAATTGGCTTTGGATATCCTCTAGGACAGATTCCGCAGATGAATGTATTTAGTTTTGAAGCAGATGAGAAGCTTCGTCAGCTGGCTACGGAATGCTGTGAAAGGGTGAATCCAGAGGTTCATGTATTTACTGGGCGTGTGGCAAGCGGGGATCAGTTTATCTCAGATCAGGATACAAAGCAAAGAATTATTGATAATTTTAAGGCATCTTGTACTGAGATGGAAGGTGCGGCAATTGCGCAGACTGCTTATTTGAATCAGGTTCCGTTTCTGATTATCCGGGCAATATCCGATAAGGCCGATGACAGTGCAAAGATGGATTATTCTGAATTTGAAGAAAAGGCCGTAGAACATTCCGTAAAATTAATGATAGAAATGGCAGGTAAATATTAATGGAGAAAATAGCAAGTTTTACAGTGAATCATTTAACCCTTTTGCCAGGAGTTTATGTATCCAGAAAGGATCATATAGGCAGTGAGACGATAACAACCTTTGATATTCGTATGACAAGACCTAATTTTGAGCCGGTTTTAAATACAGCTGAGGTACATACGATCGAACATTTGGGAGCTACTTTTTTAAGGAATCATAAGGAATTTGGAGAGAAGACCATTTACTTTGGTCCCATGGGATGCCGGACTGGTTTTTATCTGCTTCTGGCCGGAGATTATGAATCAGAGGAGATTGTGGAACTGCTGCGTGAGCTGTTTGCATTCGTCAGGGATTTCGAGGGAGAAGTACCTGGAGCGGCTGCCCGGGACTGCGGAAATTATCTGGATATGAACCTTCCGATGGCTAAATATGTAGCTGGAAAATTTTATGAAGGAGTTCTGGAACATATGGGCAAGGAGCGGCTGGTGTATGGTGAGTAAAAAGTATGAAAGTATAATGGGTTGGCTAGCACTGGTTGTGCTGATTGTAATGCTAGGTAGTGTTTTATTTTTGCCATTGATTCAGGGGCAGAATATAGGGGAGATTTTTGGAGAAGTATTAAATGAACAGATCTATCATGAGTTTGAGTATGATTCAAAGCATGATTACTATAGTTATACAAATGATGAAGATACAGATGACAGCTATGATGATGAAGAATACCGTCAAAGAGCAGAACAGGAATATAAAAGGATTAAAAGAGATATCAGGCATATTGAAAAGTTTGAGAATTCAGTTTCCTTTGGAAACGAAATCACATTGTTGACAAAATACATACAGTATGCTTCAGAAGTTAAAGAACGTATGCTGGTAGGTTTTCGGTATTCGATCGCTATGGTCATCATGGTTGTTGTGATGGTCGTTGTGGTGATTCTTTATTTATCCGCCATGTTAATTATGACATTGATTAATCTGCTGAGAAGAAGAGCAGATATTAATAAGATTCAAAGAAGGCTATGCAGAAGCTTGTTTGTATTAATTCCACTGATTATTGCACTGAATTGGGAGCGGCTTATTCTGTATAATTCTACAAAGCATGGAATGTTGTATAATATACAAGCGGGGATAACCACTGGTCGAATCGGTGTAGGATGCATTTTAGCTTGTGCTGTGCTTGTGATTTATTTGATTGCTTATTGGGTCATGCATGTTCATATTCAGATATCAAAAAAGAAAATAGCAGAAAGAACAGTAATTAACCAGTTATTGTATTTTATCTTGATGGCTATAGCTGGACTTAGCCTGCTTTTGAATTTTACAACAGCATTAAAGGATGATAATAGTCAGCAAAGGACTTCAGATGTAGTAATAGGCTCCGCTTTTCAGCTTTCTATGTATGATTTTGTAATGGAAACTTATGAAATAGAATATGAACAGGAAAACGAGAATGATGAGGATGAGAAGAAGACTGAAAGATGGGAAGAAATAGAGGAGTTTTATGAAGAAGGCAGGGAATGTATGCAAAAGAGTTTTATTGGTGGAATTTTTCTTCTTATTGGAACGATATTTGCAATTCAGATTTTCTGCAGTATGAATAAGGCTGCATATCAAAAGTGGGAGAATAAAAGATATTTGATTTGGATTATTATAAATCTGTTCTTATATATTGCGGCTTACTTTATGCTACATAAAGCGAACTCTATAAGAATGGATCTGCTTGAAGATTTGCTTAGTAAACAGGAACGTGAACAGGTCGGAAGCCTACTTGTGAATTTTGGGGTTTTTGGGCCGATTCTGTTGAATGTATTTATGCTATTAGCTAATTTATGGAAAGAATATATTAATAAGTTTCTGGATAATAAGGCAAGTGCTTTAGCGGTAGAAACTGAGAAACTTTCGAGCGGAATGAATAAAGGAATCTGATTATATGGCTCATTTTTATGGATAAGTGATATTCTAAAAGCTTTCTGCATACATTGTAAAAAAGCATGTATGAGGGAGTAAGTTGAAAGGGTATATTGAAGAAAGAGCCGTAGAGATTGCAGGATACATAGTAGAAAATAATGCTACGGTCCGGCAGACTGCCAAGGCGTTTGGAGTCAGTAAAAGTACGGTTCACAAAGATGTAACAGAGCGTTTGACTCAGATCAATCCCACACTGGCCAGCAGGGCAAGAAAGGTTCTGGATGTAAACAAATCCGAACGTCATATTCGTGGTGGAATGGCAACAAAAGAGAAATATCTGCATCAGCATATATAAGTGGAAGCCTGTCCGCATGAGAATGTGGATGGGCTTTTACAATCATAAAAGAAAGGAAAGAATGAAATATGGATATGGGACCTTATGATTATAGAGTGGAATTAATTGACGGAGATTATGCACATTTACAGAGAGTGGACAAGCCTGACGAACCGCGGAAGCTGGTAGCTAGGGCTCTGCTTCCGGCGGAAATTAGGGAAGGCAGCAGGCTGCATTACGAATGTCTGGAATACAGCCTGTTGGAACCATAGTATTGAAAGCATTCTTCAACTACTAAGATGGGATTTGTTTACGAAGCCGCCAGAGAAGATAGATATTAGGCAGCAGTAAAAAAAGGTTTACAAAGTCAGTTAACTCCCATACGGCTTCAATGGAAGCAATGGCACCCAAAAAGAGGAGAATCAGATAGGCGCACTTATATATCATGAGGTGCGTCTCATTTTTACTTAAAAAAGTGAACGCCTGTTCACCAAGGAAAAACCAGCCAATGATGGTTGATAACGCAAACAATATTAATGCAAGGGATAATAACTGCCCGCCGTAAGGCAGCCTGGAAAATGCTAACAGTGTCAGTTCGCCGGCTGAGCAGCCCAGAATTCTCTCTGGCGCTTCCACAAAGCCGGCAACAATAACAAGTCCGGTTATGCCACACATAACTACGGTATCCCAAAATACTCCAGTCATAGAGACTAGTGCCTGCCGGTCCGAATCTTCTGTACTGGCATGTGCGGCAGCAATACCGGCAGATCCCATTCCAGCCTCATTAGTGAACAGCCCTCTTGCAATTCCATAACGAAGGGTACTGGCAATACCTCCGCCTAGAATGCCGCCAGTCAGAGATTCTCTTGAAAATGCAGAGGCAAGAATCAGATGCAGGGCAGAGCCAATGGAGTCTCGCATTAGATATAACAGCAAGAAACAGCAAATCAGGTAAAAAATTCCCATAAACGGCACAAGTACCGAACAAATACGGCCTATAATCTGACAGCCGCCAATCAGTGCCAGGGCAGTTATCAGTACACAGAGAATGCCGCTTATTTCCGGGGATATATGAAAAGAGGATTTACTGGTCAGTGCAATGGAGTTGGATTGGATGGTGCAGCCAACAAAGAAAGAGACGGCTACAATTCCGGTTCCATAAAGGATTCCCAGTCCTGGTTTATGTAATGCATTTGTAAATATATACATAGGGCCGCCGGTTATGGTTCCATTTTTTAACATAAACCGGTATCTGTGGCATAGCCAGCATTCTGCGTATGAGGTGGACATGCCAAGAATCCCTGTCATCCAGCACCAGAATACAGCGCCTGGTCCACCCAGGGCAACTGCTGTAGACATTCCGACAATATTGCCAGTACCAATTGTGGCTGCCAGTGTGGTCATCAGAGCAGAGAAACTGCTAAAGCCTTTTTTGCTGGAATCTCCAAGCTCAGTTTTCTTCTCTTTTCCTACGGACAGCCGGATTCCATGAAATACTTTTTTCTGAATAAATTTTAGTCGGATCGTAAAATAAAGGTGAGTTCCCATCAAAATCACAAGAATGGGATATCCCCATAATAATTCATTAATACAGCGAATGACAGTCATTATAGCTGCTTCCTCCAGTTACGTTTAGGATAGTATATGATTGAAATAGTCTGATTACGCAGATTTTAATTTAATTTTATTAAGAATGTGCCAATATGATTGACAATTATTATTTATAAAGTAATATAAAACCATAAGCTACAATTGTAGAAAATAATTATTAATGAAAAGCCTCTCAGCTCAATAAGAAAGGAGGACATCTATGAAGAAAGGAATCATCGTTCTTATAACTGTCGTCGCACTATTGTTGGTTTCCAAATGGATATTAAAAGGAAGAGTGCTGAATCCGTTTTTGCACTCATTTCTGGAAGAATATCTTCTAGCAGTATTCGATACAACATCCAATGCCAATCATACTATACTCACCTATTACGACAGCGATTTTGAACCAGTGTACAAGCAGCATCTCACAATGGGAAGCATAGATGGTTTAGCAGGACTTCCGGTTCAGTCTGGAAATAAAATATATATGGCACTAACAGGAATTTGGAAGAAAAATGATATCAACAGTTTTTGAAAATGCCAAAAACGGGCACGCCAATACAGGAACCCTTTTCTTGATTTTCTGTCTTGGCGTGCCGTCCTATGTAGCGGCGATTATTCAATTTTTAGCTGGCTGCAATTCTACAAATCAGAATTTACTGTTACGGGCTAATCGCTTTCTGGGGTCTCGCAGGTTTCCAAATATTCCGACAACAGAGCCGAAGATGGATTCAATCGCAATGCCCGGTCGTATTCTGCACCATCGCCATCAGGCGGAGCCTGTTCTACATT
>JAAVZI010000088.1 GCA_022791575.1 Lachnospiraceae bacterium | reverse complement strand
TTATACGTGGGCGGATACAGCCGCCTCGCATAGTGAAGGATTATCCCGCACACCGCCTACAGTTTTGATATTCTGTCATCAGCGTTGATTCTGTGTGGCAAGGGTACTTCCCCCTTGATTTCAAGATTTAAGTTCTAACAATTCATTCTTATTTCTAAGTGATTTTTGCTGGCCGTTTTCGGCAGGTTTATCAGTCCTGCCTTATACGGCAACGTTTCGCACGATTCTTATACTCATGCCTATCCAATCGGATCATGTCGGAAATAACAAGAAGGAATCGGGAAAAGCGCAAGGCCGATCGGATGTGTATTTCTTTGGACATGCCAGTTGGGGAGGATGGAGGCAGTACAGTAGGGGATCTTCTTATGGATAGTTTTGACTTAGAAAACGAAGTGTTTGGGAAGGTCAACGCCATTGCGATTAAGCTGGAACGGTATTTTGCTATGCTGACGAAACGCCAGAAGGAAGTGCTGGAATTGCTGTCATACTGCTATAAAGCGTCAGAAATACAAACAAAGCTGCATATGACAAAGAAGGAATATGCGGACGCAGTAGAAACTATTCGTTCTTTTGAAAAAATCAAAGTCTTATTATAAATGATGGAGGTATCTATTATGAGCAAGCCAAGAAAACAAACTTATACACTGGAAATGTATTTAGCCAAAATGCGAGATTTGGACATCCGTTCGGATCAAGATGTGCAAAGATTATCGGATCAGTGGAATAATGCTATGGCAAATGAATTGATTATAAGTATCCTGAATGGTGAATATGTCCCGCCTGTGATATTAGGGCAGGAAAAAAATTCTCAAATGTGGATCATTGATGGGCTACAACGTAGTACCGTTCTTATGAAGTTCCGCTATGGAAACTATAAAATTACCTCTTCCGTTGAGGAACCATTTATTTCTTACCGTGCAAAGTGCATAGATGCGGATGGGGAAGTACAAATGGATGGCAACGGTGATATCATTTGGGAAGTCAAAGAAATGGACATCCGCCATAAAACCTATGACCACTTACCGGAAGAACTGAAAAAGTGTTTCAACGAGTATCAAATCGAGAGCGTCATTCATGAGAATTATGATATGCAGCAGATTTCAAAGCTGGTAAGGCGCTACAACTTCCACAAAAGTATGAATGTAAGCCAGAAAATGTTCACATTTGTGGATCGTTATGCGCGGAAAATCCGGGAAATCTTAAAGCGGAAATTCTTTATAGAATGTACAGGTTACACAAAAGCAGAGCGCAAAAATGGAGGCTTAGAGCGGCTTATTTTAGAAACTATCATGACGATGTTTCATATGGATGACTGGAAAAAACCAAGTCAGATCGGGGCTTATATCAATGAACATTCTTCCATGCAGGAGTTTGAAACTCTGGAAAATCTTATAATTCGTTTAGAAAACATTGTTTCAGATGATTTATATAATATCTTTACAAGCAGGGATTCTGGTGTATGGTTCACGACATTTTATAAGTTTTCCAAACTAAATCTGGATGACAGTAAGTTTGCGGGGTTCCTGGCGTATTTTAAGGGGATAGCGGAACAGACGGACATCAATGGGCTTTGCGGTTTTGAAAAGGGTTCTTCTGCAAAAGACAAAGTTGTAGTAAGGCAAAAATTAGATACATTGGAATCAATGTTGTATGAATTCCTGGATATCCCTGTACCGGAAATAGATTCAAATAGTATGGTAAACAATTCTGCCTTACTGGATTTTGTCAGAGAAAATGTAGCACCGCATGTGACAGGCGAAGACATATCACAGTATTTGGAAGTGCTACAGTCACTAATAGGGAAGCTGGAAAATCCGCCTAAGCAGCTGTTAGAACCAGACAACAAGCCCTCATTAGCAGCAATGGTTGCCTATTCGTTCGAGCATGATGTTGACCTGGATTGCTGGTTCGTGGATTTCTTTGTAAGAAATGAAACGTACCTTCCAGACCAGAAGGAAAATTTTGAGTTTATGTGTAACGATTTGAAGAAATATATAGAAATGAAAACAGTTGCGTAATTGAGTAAATGATTACATAGGTATGGGCGGTGGGGTGATAGCCTCACCGTAACGGAAGGAAGGGAAATTTCATGGTCACATTGACAGATATTTTAAAAGAGATAGACCGTGGCTGTATGGCCCATAACATGGTTGAAGACAAATTTTCATACCGGATTGTTTATTTTGTAAATGATGGAAACAGGGGAAAGAAGTTTCGTGTTGATACTACATACGATGGTTTGCGCCAGTCGTTAGAAAACATGATCCGTAAAAATCTTTCATTATCAAATACGATTGTGCTTGTAGCGGTTACAGTACGGAAAGATGGAAAAACTGTCCATCTGCTAAGCCAGTCATGTAAGTTTGATTTAAGAGAATATTTTTGCTGGATTACTGGAGAAAAACAGAAACATACAGGTAGTAACCGTTATGGGAATGCTATTTACGGAAGGCTGGTGGCGGCATGGGGTTAAAATATGATGTTTCAAAAGCAAGAAGCCCATAGCGGATTAGGACATACAGGAATAATGGGCCAATCATTTTGAGCCGAGTTGAGCATATTAAAAAATATGTGGCAGTCGGATACTTTTCTGATTGCTGCACAAATTGAAAAAATACTATGTTTAATAATATATCAGAAAGAAACTTGCAAGGAATCCAATATATAGAATAGATTGCTTGTGTGGATTAGTTTAATCGGAAAGGTGGAAAATTAGGATGAAAAAAACTGGACTTGAACAGGCATTTCTTGAAAATGCAAATGAAGCAGCAATAAAGATCAGAGATATATATCACATATTTGGTGGCTATGGTGATGAAAGTAGCCCGGAAGATGGTTTGCTTGGTGAATTGTATGTCCGTGTATGGGATATGGTTTCATTATACCTTGCACCCATTACAGGGAAAGAGCTTAATAGCGATGAGCTTAATGATATAACATATGAAGTGATGTATATGGATAAGGAAAGGATAGGGGGTTTTATTAAAAAATATGGTGGCGCAATTATATAAAGCGGAGGAGAAATTTAAAGCTATTTTGTTTTTGATACGTTTGCGCAGTGGATCAAGAAAGTTTTAGCGGAAATGATTGTTTAGGGTATACCCTAATCAGTCAGTAGACAACAGAAAGGATGGAAAATAAAAATGTTTAATTTCAGAATTATTGATACACCAGACGGGAACCAGATCATTGATCCGTCACTAAAAACTCCATATAATTCGCTTACGCCTGTTCAAATGGTGGAATATATTGAAATGGATAATCAGCTTGCTATTATGGAAAAGCTGAAGCGGGAGAGAAGAACAGAGGTAGGGTGTAGAAAGAAATTTACCAGTAACCCATTGCTGAAATTGACTGGTATGTGTAGATTGGTATAACCTACGGTTTACAGAAATGAAAGAAGGAAAGTTATGAAAAGTTTTATACAGATTGAAAACAACGGATATACAATCAAGATTAGTCTGCGAAATATCCAGTATGGAGATATACCAGATATTTTAGATCAGATAGAAGGGGATTCTGTAAATTGAAGGAATTTTTGGACACATGATAAATTATGGTATTGTGATAGAAGTAAGTGTTTGAATTGCGAAGCAGTGAACCATGATGAGAAAGTTATTATATTGGGTTAATAGAGGCGCATATAAGTTGTTTTAAGACTTGAATAAACATATACACAAGGAATTAGGCTCATTGCATTAAGTCCTTAAATAAGGCAAATAAACGCTATAGAAATGGTAAATATTGGGTAGAAGCTAAAGGAGGTTGATTCTTATGAAAAGCAGAAGGGGCAGGCCAGCATTAGGGGCGGTAAAGAAACCAGTTAAGAAAATTATTACAAGACAGGAACGAAAAGACCTGAAAACACTGGCGGATGATTTTGGGCTCTTGTATATGGAAGAGGTACAAGAAATTATTACAGGCTGTCATTCTTATTCAGAAGGGCAGCAGGGGATCATGCGGATATATGAAGCCGTATATCTAAGATAGAATCTATATGAGAACCGATCAGATAATAAAGGAAGGGGTTATATGAAAACAACAGAATACATATTTCACAATCAAGAGCATAAGGGATTTTACGAATATTATACTTCAAAGTGCAGCAGTCAGGACTCCCACTATAAAGCACTATTTTACTGCCTTGGAGTGGATGGAAATACACGAAACCATGTGCATGAAATCTATGATTGTTCTACGGGATGTATAAAAACGGGTTCATTAGACGCGCCATGGCAGACCAGTAGCAACAGAAAAATTACCAGGCTTGCATTCAGTCTGTATACAGATGGGACACCTAGTGTTATGGATTTTGATTACCTGGATGCCCAATTAGATGAATGCAGTGAGTATAGTGTAACGGAGATTATGTCTTGTGGGTATCTGGCGTATATGCTGGAGGCAGTGCGGATCAGGTATGAAGAATATTTATAATGGCGTTAAAGCTGATAGAAAGGGGCGGAACCATGTCAGATAAGAAGTATCAGACTTATATGTTTCTTGTCAATTATGTAAAAAAAATGGATTTCCACCATCCTACAGGGAAATAGCGTCTGGAATTGGTATAAGTTCTAAGAATACGGTCAAGAGTAGGTTACGCAGGCTGGAAATGATGGGAAAAATAGAAGTCTGGAAAGACAAACCGCGTGCAATCAAGCTGTTGGGATATCAATTTGTAAAAGTAGATGGCGGAGACGAAGGGGGCTAAATAGCTGAAGCAGTGCAGCAGTTGGGGATGGAGAATTTCTATCCCTTTATTTTTTCGTTGAAATATGGATGTAGGTAGGGTATAATAATAGTAAGTAACAAAGGGAAAATAGTTATCATAGATTAGGAGAGGAAAATGCGGAAATTATAGGTATATTTAGATACATCTGTTATTAGTTATCTTTTACAGGAGGATACCCCAGATCGTATGAAGGATACATTAGAGTTATGGAAGGATTTTGTAAATGGTAAATATGACATATACCTTTCACAGGTGACAATTGATGAAATTGGGAAATGTTCAGAGCCTAAAAGAAGTGTATTATATGACTATTTAAGTGATATTGATTACACAAAATTAGAAATCAATGCGGAAATAGTGGAATTAGCAAAGAAAATTATTGATATGGGTATACTAAGGCCTAAAAGTTTTGATGATTGCCAGCATATAGCTGCCGCTGTAGTTAATAATTGTGATTGTATTATATCATGGAATTTTAAGCATATTGTTAATATCAAGACAATCAGGGGTGTAAGGGCAATTACTAATCTGGAAGGTTATAAAGGGATAGATATTATCAATCCATCTGCATTGTTAGAAAGTGAGGGATGATTATGGAAGCATTAGTTATCAGTCCTGATTTTACAATTGATGATATTCATAAGATTCGGGAACAGAACTACGAAATTACAAAAGATATGACAATAGATGAAAAGGTATCGTATTACAATAATTCTGGTAAGGAAGCGGAGCAGGAAATTGAAAGGCGCAGAGCATTAAAGCGGAAGGGTATAGTAAGTATATAATAAACTTAACATTTTAAAAAGTTGTCCAACTTGTTTAGATGAAAAATAAAAATGTTAAAAATATGGGGAAGCACTGTCAGGAGGAAGTGATCTTTTGGCAGTGTTTTCTTTTTATTCATTTGAGGAATCAATGTGACCGAATCTGCCAGAAATGTGGGATATTTTCTGTTGAAAAGTACCGGAATCCATTGAAAATCAGGCGTTTTCTTGATAGGACCACATGTGAATTTGATTTATAGGTGGTTTTGCTTGTAATAAATTTTGTAAAGTGTAGCAGTTGGAATAGAATATTTTAAGGAATCTGAGCAGTCCTCTTGTGTATGTTCATGAGGGGGCTGCTATTTTCGTGGAGTGAATAATGTAGTTCGGTGGAAATCGAAAAAGTATTGAATTTTCTACAAAACAAGCAAAATAGTGGATGAAAATTGACGGAAAATGATTCGATTTCTGTGCAATTCGGGAGTTTGTTGAAATATCAATAAAATTAGTAATAATTCCTAGTGAATAAGTAGGAATAGCAGGATTCGATAAGGTATTCGGCGGATTTTATTTGTGACTGGCTAAAATTGTTGATATTTTGGGGAATAGGGTTCTGGAGCCAGAGGATGGAAATTTTAAGAGGCAGCAGGTGAGATTTTACTGGAAATGCCGATAAATAAAGGGGTTGAGGGGTGTTTGTGGAGAAATTGCATTTAGGGTTCGGGGATGTTCTGGAAATTAGAGTGTATGTTGGAGTATTATTATTTGACAAAATTTTCAAATTGGGTATTCCATATATAAGAATGGGATGGTATAATAAAGTTTATAAAGCTATTTTAGTATTTAGAAAATGAAAATTATGAAGGGTGGAATAAAAATGGATGTACGATTGTTGAAATTATCAAATAACAAAGGGGAAAAGGATTCATTAACAGCTCAAGATATTTTATCAATTCATCTGGGTTATTTTCATATGAATGGAAAAGTAACATATTCAACGGATAAGGCTATCGCTAATAAACCTGATTATGTAATTTTAGTACTTGGGAATTGTCCAGTATGTTATTGGTGTCATGTTGCAGATTATGCTTATAAAAATAATGAGCTGATAAAGCCACAAAATGATTTTGAAAGATATTCACCGGATAAATATAAAAATGACAGAAATATCTCTTGGTTATTGTTAGATTCTATGCAAGAAATTCCAAAGGAATTTTTAGATTCTGTTCAAACTAATAATGAAGTTATAGAATTTATTAGTAACAGAGCTAATCATAAAAAGATTGATTTGTAAATCTAATCTCCGCCAAAGGGTTTTGGGTAATACTAATCCAGTTAAACTCGGTAGATGTTTCGAATTTTTGAATAATTGGTATGGTTTTATACAAGGTGGTAATCATGGGAATCAGTACACAGTGGCAAATGAAAAACTTTTTAATTTGCCAAATTTCAATCATCCTTCGACACAAAAAGCAAAACTTTTGACAATTGCAAATCCTAATATTCCATCTAACCAAATTGAATTGGCTGATTCATACAACATTACAAGGCAAAGATTGAAAATGAAAAGTAGAGGGTATCCATTCCCTTAATCGCACAACAAATAAGCCATCTTTCAGTGGCTGCTTTAAAAATTGAATATAGAGAATGTGAAGGTTATGCAGTTGCTGACTTGATTTTATAACCTTGATTCTTTGCTATGATGATTGCCTGCTCCACTGTGATCTCACGCTCAACGGGAGGCAGATTGGATTTTTTGTA
>JAAVZI010000090.1 GCA_022791575.1 Lachnospiraceae bacterium | reverse complement strand
TTAGCCCCGGACATTTTCGGCGCGGGACCTCTCGGCTAGTGAGCTGTTACGCACTCTTTAAATGTATGGCTGCTTCTGAGCCAACATCCTAGCTGTCTTTGAAATCCCACATCCTTTTCCACTTAACACACACTTAGGGGCCTTAGCTGGCGGTCTGGGCTCTTTCCCTTTTGACCATCCGACTTATCTCATATGGTCTGACTCCCGTCCATCATCTACGCGGCATTCGGAGTTTGATATTCTTCGGTAGGCTTTGACGCCCCCTAGGAAATTCAGTGCTCTACCTCCGCAAGACTAACACGGGGCTAGCCCTAAAGCTATTTCGAGGAGAACCAGCTATCTCCGGGTTCGATTGGAATTTCTCCCCTACCCACACCTCATCGCCACCCTTTTCAACGGATGTGCGTTCGGTCCTCCACTGCCTCTTACGGCAGCTTCAACCTGGACATGGGTAGATCACCCGGTTTCGGGTCTGCCCTGTCTGATTTCACGCCCTATTAAGACTTGGTTTCCCTTCGGCTCCACACCTTTAGTGCTTAACCTTACCAGACAGCGCAACTCGCCGGACCGTTCTACAAAAAGTACGCGGTTGCACTCATAGGGTGCTTCCACAGCTTATAGACACTGGGTTTCAGGTTCTTTTTCACTCCCCTCCCGGGGTTCTTTTCACCTTTCCTTCACAGTACTCTGCTCTATCGGTCACTAAGGAGTATTTAGCCTTGGGGGGTGGTCCCCCCTGTTTCCCACAGGGTTTCTCGTGTCCCGTGGTACTCTGGATCCTGCCTGCGTGGTCTGGACTTCGCTTACGGGGCTTTCACCCTCTTTGGCTGGCTTTCCCAAAGCCATTCTGCTGTCCGTTCCACTGCGTTTGGCAGTCCACAACCCCAGGGTGCACGCACCCTGGTTTGGGCTCCTCCGCGTTCGCTCGCCGCTACTTACGGAATCGATGTTTCTTTCTTTTCCTCCGGCTACTTAGATGTTTCAGTTCGCCGGGTTCCCTTCCATGCGTTATGGATTGGCGCATGGATGACAGAATCGCTTCTGCCGGGTTTCCCCATTCAGACATCCGCGGATCAATGGATATTTGCTCCTCCCCGCGGCTTTTCGCAGCTTGTCACGTCTTTCTTCGGCTCTTAGTGCCAAGGCATCCGCCCTGTGCCCTTTCTTGCTTGACCTCTCTTGTAGTTAATCCTGGATTAACTGCTTATGATGCATAGCGTTGCATCATGCGGTTCTTTTTATTTCTTTTCTCGGTTTCTTTTGATGTCTTTTCAAATCAGCAGTTTCCTGCTGTTTGATTCTCTCGGTATGCAGTTTTCAAGGTACACGTTGGATAAACTCA
>JAAVZI010000019.1 GCA_022791575.1 Lachnospiraceae bacterium | reverse complement strand
TTTCAGCCTTTAACTGTTCTGTTATGCCTTGTGCCTGTTTCATGTCCTCAATGAGCCTTTCAAAGCGTTCTTGCGCCTGTCTGTCAATGCTGATAAGATAAGCATTTAGCTTGCCGCTTGTAAGAAGATTGGTGTATGTAACTTTGCAATATTGCTTCAGATAATCCAGATGCCGCTGTCCCCATATGCCTATCGGTTGTTCTTCTTCGGCGGGCAATCGTAAATCTGGAATAAAATATCTATTTTCTTCGTGATATCTACCGCCTAACTGTTTAAATAATGATTCGTTCATTTTGTAATTCCTCCGTATGAATTAAATTTACCTACAATTCAATCATTCTGGCTGATTACAAAGTCTTTTAGTTTTAACTTCTTTATGGAAGGTTACCCATGCCTTAATTGTTTTGTGTTATAATGTGTTATAGGTTTTTCTTTCCCTTAAAGTTTCCCTCATCAGGGTTTATAACAGTAAGGGGGAGAAAATAACATAAGGGAAAATCCAATCGGGATTTGCAGACGATTACTTTATTTAGAATTAAGCGGAGGTTCAAAGATGGCAGTGCAAAACCGACTGATTTTATGGGGATGGTTTCGTGCGGAATTGTTAATAATAAACTTATACCAGATATGGAACAAAACATTCTGCAATTTGGAGTGAGCTTCCCTATTACCTATGAAGCATTTCAAAAAAATAAACATACGGCAAATTGTTTATATTTTCATCATTCTTATGCAGAACGTGATATACCGATCGGACAGAAATATACGAAAATAGCTTTGATGGAGAATTATGAAATATTACCAAATTCTATTCAAATCTGTCTTTATTAGAATACAGTTTAAACGGATTTGGAAGGAATGCGGCAGCGTATTTTTGTTGTAGGAAAAGAAATGTATTTTAGCAGTTTTTCAGCCGGCAAATTGCTTTTTTTGCAGTGTGCCGGCTGAAATTGAATTATTTTTTATTATTTGAATTACTTTGTATTATTTGAATTACTTTGTATTATTTGAGCTACTTTGTATTATGAATTACTTTGATATTTGAACTACTTTGTACTATTTGAATTACTTTGTATTACTTAAACTACTTTGTATTATTTGAACTATTTTGTATTTTTTCAATTATTTTTTGCGACTCTTCTTCGCGGCAGCTATGGAACTGCCAGTATCTTTTACCAATCCCGCTCCCGAAGCGCGGTTTCCATATCAATGTCAATCTCGAACCAATCCAGGATATACCCGATGGTGACCGCGATACTGTCTCTTGCTGCCGTCTCAATTTCACTGTCGTTTTCTTCAAATTCCTCCTGCAGATCGTTGATGGCCAGCGTCATTTCGTCCAGTTTTTCTTGTATAACATCTTGATTTGTCTCCCCTTGTTCTAACAGGGTGATGACCGACTTTATCAAATCTTTTACTTTTTCCACCAAAAATCCTGGAAAATAGGCATCATGAACCATTTCTTCCAACAGGACGTAGCTTTCGTCGAATTTTTTCATGCGCGGCTCCTTTCTATTTGCGATTTATCCGCCCAGTTGCGCGAGCTATTTTCCTTTATAATAATGTCCGTATGCGTCGGCCGCTTTAATCGCTGCCGCCGCAGTCTCGGCGGTCACTTCAAACGGCATATTATGTAAGGTGTCATTTTCGGCACAGGCGGCTTTGGCTACTGCCAGCACTTTTTCATCGGTTAGCTCGACTACGCCCAGCTCTTCCATAGTTACCGGAAGGCCAGCTTCAATGCAGAAGAATATGACTTCTTCTAACTCCTCTAACGGTACATTTTCCAGGACAAGCTGTGCAATTGTTCCAAATGCGACTTTTTCGCCGTGGTACATGGAGTGGCATTCTTCGAGTACGGTCAGGCCGTTGTGAATCGCATGTGCGCCGGCCAGTCCGGCGCTCTCGAAGCCGATGCCGGATAACAGTGTGTTAGCTTCAATGATTTTCTCAACGGCCTCGGTGCAGGCGCCGGCTTCTAAGGCTACCTTGGCTTTTATGCCCTCGCTGATCAGGGTGTTGTAGCACAGCTCGGCCAGGGCCATGGCGGCTTCGGTTGTTCTGCCGCCCGCACAGGACTGGGCCTGACTTCTCTGGCAGGCTCTGGCCTCGAAATAGGTTGCCAGAGCGTCTCCCATGCCTGCTACGGTCAGGCGTACCGGAGATTTGGCAATGATTTCGGAGTCCATCAGTACCAAGTTGGGGTTGGCTGGCAGAAACAGATATTCCTCGAAGACACCTTCGTCTGTGTAGATGACGGAGAGGGCGCTGCAGGGCGCATCTGTGGAGGCGATGGTTGGGCAGATTAGAACTGGTGTTCCCTTGTGGTAGGCCGCGGCCTTGGCCGTGTCGAATATCTTTCCACCTCCGATACCGATTACAAGATCGCAGCCCTTCTCTTCCATCTGGGCAGTCAGGCGGTTGATCTCATTTTTGCTGCATTCGCCGTTAAAATAATCGAAGTCAATGCTGCAGTCGGTTCCCTGGAAGCTTTCTTTGATTTGTTCGCCGATGCGCCGGTAGCCGCCTTCGCTGATTAGGATCAGCGCGTGTTTGCCGTAGGCTGCTGCGTAGGTTCCTAATTTCTTCAGTTCCCCTGCGCCCTGTACGTATTTGGAAGGGCTGATTAGAATGTTTGCCATGGTAATTCCTCCTTATTTAGTTGATTTATATCGTTCCGTTGTCGGTTCTTTGTTATTTAGCATACCGTATTGACTGAATATTGTCAATCATTTATCGGAATTGCAGCAGAATTTTTGTACCTTTTCCTTCTCTGCTTTCTATGCTCATAGAAATGCTGTGGTGCCGGGCGATCAGGGCAGTCAGGGCCAGGCCAAGCCCTGCGCCGCCATTTTGACGGCTTCTGGATTTATCTACCATGTAAAATGGCTCTAAAATCTTTTCCTGCTCTTCTTGTGGAATGCCCTGACCCTCGTCCGTGACCTCAATGCAGTGGTCGTAGGCTCTGAGCTGGATTTTCTGGCCTGGGCGGCTGGCCTTGACGGCGTTGTCCACGAGATTGATTAGGGCGTCTGTCATTAAGTCGGCGTCCATGAGGAAGGTTTCACCGTGGGAGATACGGATCAGCTCGATTTGCTTTTGCTGCAGGATTGCTGCGCATGATTTGGCCGCAGCCTCAAATATGATGTCTACATTTGTTGGCGTCAGTTCGAGACTAGTCTCCTGGTCCAGTTCCAGCAGCTTCATCATTTTGCGTGACAGGCGTTCTAGGCGCGTGCATTCTTCGTAAATGTACAGCAGCGCTTCTTCCTGCTGCTCTGGACGCAGCTTGGTTGAAAGCAGGGTCTGAGCATAGCCGGAAATAGCGGTCATGGGCGTTTTGAGCTCGTGCGTGAGATTTCCCATAAAAAGGGTTTTTTTCTGTTCGGACTGTTCCAGGCTAAGGGTTCTTGCCTCTACGGCCTCCGCCATGTGGTTAAAGCTTGTTCCCAGACGGGCGATCTCGTCTTTTCCGCGGATATGGACTCTGCGGTCGTAACGGCCTTGTGCCATCTGCCCGGCCGTGTCGTCTAGTTCCTGTAACGGACGGAATACACGCCGTAGGATTAGAAAGAGCGCGGCGCTGGTGAGCAGAGCCAGTACCAGGGTGATGAGACCCATGTAGAACGTAAGGCGGTTCATTTTGGCTTTTACATAGGAAATGTCGGCAATGCGGTAGTAGAGCAGATTGGAGGTGAGTTCTTTTTTAAATACGATATAACGGCCCTGGCCATGGTCCAGATAGGCATATGCGAGCTGCTGAGGGGATTGTGTGGACTGGTAGTCCAGGGCTGCCAGCTCACGGGCGGTTATGTTTGTGTGGTTGTAGATTTCCTGGGGCTGGCTCTTGGTGCTGGGATCACCGGCAGTACGGAAGCAGATGTTGTAGCCGACTGAGCTGCTGTGTGCGCTGCTGCCGAAGAACCAGCTGTATTGAGAGGCAGTATCTGCGATCACGCTTTCGTCTGCTGAGGTGGATTGTTCGTTTTTCAGGGATTTGAAATAGTATTCCAGGTAGCGTTCTTTCATTTCTAAGGACCAATTAGGCCCGAATGTTTGTTCGATCTGGCTGGTGATGGTGTAGGTCTCCTGGAGGGCTTTGAGATAGGCTTCGCTGCGAAAGCTCTGTCTGGACAGGAGCCAGAGCAGCAGGTCGCTGGTGAGGGCGGCTGCCAGGACGGCGAGACAGCTGATCCATATGATTCGGGTTCTGATGTTCAATGCTTATTCCTCCAGACGGTATCCCATTTTCGAAACGGT
The DNA here is from genome assembly GCA_022791575.1 of Lachnospiraceae bacterium. Classification (GTDB taxonomy): domain Bacteria; phylum Bacillota; class Clostridia; order Lachnospirales; family Lachnospiraceae; genus JAAVZI01. Next base: position 1,766 of record JAAVZI010000019.1, on the reverse strand, counting down.
TTTGATGTGGTCGCTTAGGCCGAGCTTTTTGCGCAGCTGGCCGATATGGACGTCTACGGTGCGGGTCTCTCCTACGAAGTCGACGCCCCATACCAGCTTGAGCAGTTTTTCTCTGGATATAGCGATGTTTTTATTTTTGGCGAGGACGGCCAGGAGATTGAATTCCATGGGCTTTAGAAGCACCTCACGGCCGTCCTGACGGACAGTGTGTTCTTCGAAATTGATTTCCATGTTGAGCACGCGGACAACGCTGCTCATGCGGTTGGAGCGTTCTAAGACTTTTTCGATGCGCACGAGAAGTTCGAGTACCTCGAAGGGCTTGACAATGTAGTCTTCGGCGCCGCCTTTTAAGCCCTGGACTTTGGAGAATAAATCGTCTTTGGCAGTGAGGAAGATAACCGGGATCTCGTAGCCTTTCATGATTTCGAGCAGTTCGAAGCCGTCCATGCCGGGAAGCATGACGTCGAGGAGCGCTAGGTCGTAGCTGTGGTTTTGCTGTAATGCCTCGGCAGCCTCGGCGCCGTCGTAGTAGATCTGGGTTTCGTAGTTGGCGGCGCCGAGGTTCATTTCGATCAATTTGGCAATGGGCTTTTCGTCTTCTATGATTAGGATTTTCATTGAGTTTGGCCTCCTGAAATTATAGGATTTTCATAAAAACAGGACATACAGAATACTCCATATGCCCTGACACAGTTTTGTTTACATTTGCATAATAATGATTACAGAAATTATACCAGCTGCACAACCAATTTTTATTTTCTAACTACACTGAGGGATATCTCTGTATAATCAGCCAAATCCTCCCATGATATCTACCAGCTCCAATTACGTGGACTGCAGCTGCTCTCGAATTCTCTGCGCTTAGTTTTGATATGAAATCTATTCTTTATTTCTCTTCATTTCTACTTCAAAGTTATAAAATCACTAAGATATCATAACAAAATTATATTCAATAATGATCGATAAGAAATCCCTGATTTATTTATCTTCATTATACAAAAACTGCACGAAACATTAACCAATAAATTGCTATGTATTACCAGCTGTTCCAATCCCGCTGCTTCTTACGATCATTCACGTTTCCACTTCTCCTGTTTATGACCTGCCTGTTCCAGCCGGCTTCTTAACCCCTCAAGATAATCAAGAAACGCTTCTCTCTCTTCTTTTTGAACGGTATTTGCAATCCCATACATTGTCTTACTGCCAGTATCACCGATATCCAGAATCTCCCCATAACTGCTATAGCCTTTCCTGTATATCAGTGAAGCCTGGCTGTATTTAGGATTATAATGCACTCCCGTCACCGCTTCCATATCTACAAAAAATGCTTCACTATGCTGTGTTAGATCGCGATCAATCTGTACCAAAACAATTTTATCCCCACTCTGACGCCATCCAAGTATATAATGATAAAACGTTGTGGTATTCGTATCAAATATAAATCCGTGTTCAAATTTTGAACTTGTCTGCGTCGCATGGAGAATCTCATATCCGTCCCCCTCCTCCACTGCCTCATTAAACATCTGGCGCATCTGAGTTTTCTTATTCTGGCACTCCTTTGCATCATAAACCAGTTCCTTGGGTTTTCTTGAAAACAATCCCATATGACTTACCTCCGCTAAATTATAATAATCTCTCGGAATCTTTAAGCCAGTAAATATCAGGCTTTCAGATTCCTTTTTTATTAAAATCCCCCACTTTTTTGCCAAAAACACTTGACAAATCCATCGAAAAATGCGGCGCTTCGCGCCCTTTTTTATAAGACA
>JAAVZI010000089.1 GCA_022791575.1 Lachnospiraceae bacterium | reverse complement strand
TCATGGTTGGCTTTTTCTACGCGGATCATGTTGCTGTGGCAGGCTGCAGTCCCTTTGTTCTTCCATTCTCCGCAGGCATAGTAGACGATTCTTCTTTTGGAGCCGTCTTTTAAGGTGTTTGTGGTTCTGGATATGACCATTCCAGCCCCGCATTCGGGACATCTCAAAATTCCTGTCAGTGGGTATTCGCCGTCATAGAGCCTGGAAGCCCTGCCCTGCTTCTGGCTGATTAGATACTGCACTTTCTCCCATGTTTTCTGGTCTATAATGGCTTCATGGATTCCTTCTTCTATGATGGGATGGGGGTTTTTGTTGTTTCTCCTTTTGTCATTCCAGTCCCTCCTTACATCATAGCGGACTTTTCCTATGTATACTGGATTTGTCAGGATATCCCTTAACTGGGCGACGCCGAAATAGTTGCCTCTTTTGGTTCGGAACCCCTGTTTGTTAATGTGGTTTACAATCGCTTTGTAGCCGTTCCCTTCTGTGTAGAGCCGGAAGATTTCTCTGACTGTTTCCGCTTCTTTTTCGTTGACGGTCAGTTTTGACTTTTTTCGTTTTCCCTGCCGCTCTTCTTCCATTGGGACCCAGTCATAGCCTAATGGGGCGATTCCGCCGCACCATTCCCCTGACCTTGCTTTGGCGCACATCCCCATTTTTACATTCTGAGCGATTGTGCTCCTTTCAAATTCCGCAACCAGCGCCATCATCTGGAACTGCATTCTTCCGCTTGGCGTGCTGGATTCAAAGGGTTCGGAATAGGAGCGGTAGGTAATCCCTTTTTTCTCTAACAGCTCGACAATCTTGATAGCGTCCGCGAGCTTTCTGCTTAAACGGTTGATTTTCCATGTGATGACTAAATTGAATTTCTTTTTGTTTGCTTCTTCTAGCAGGAGCGTCATCTGTGGCCTGTGCCGGATGTCTTTGCCGCTGATCCCCTTGTCTGCATAGACTTTGTATACCTTATAGTTGTTCTGGTCGCAGTATTCTAGGAGCAGGCGTTCCTGTTCGGTTATGCTGTAGCCTTTTTCTGCCTGTTCTGATGTGGATACGCGGCAGTAGATGGCGACGGTCTTTTCTTCATTTCCTGTTTCTGTCATTCTTTTAATACCTCCTTCAGGATAATAATATATATTTCAGGTCACTGCATGTTTCATTTTCTTCTATAGTCTGCTCTTTTTGTTCATGGACAGATTCGATTATCATGTCCGCTATCATGTCAAAGATGATTTCTATGGGACTGTCGTTATACATTCGGTTTCACCCCGCTTATCGACAATAAGATTGCGCTGTTTTTTCAGTATGATTTGTTCTCACTGTCGGTACTGTCGATAGATTTCAAAAAACTTTTTTTTGTGATTTTTTATGTTCCAGGCAGTTTAGCCCTTTTTTCTGCCATCTTTTAGGGTTCAAGAATCC
>JAAVZI010000087.1 GCA_022791575.1 Lachnospiraceae bacterium | reverse complement strand
TCGGGTATCGCAACTTCCCCATTATAACCCTCTTCTACATCTATCAATATTCCATTTACAATTACAAACAAATTTTCCTCTCTTTGTTCTTCCAGCCACTTTGTGTCAGAAAATGCACTATTTCCTATACTCGTTACACTGTCGGGTATCGTTATATTGGTCAAGCTGCTACAAAACTTAAATGCATCCCATCCTATACTTGTCACACTCTCGGGAATCGTTATGCTGGTCAAGCTGCTACAAAACTTAAATGCACCCCATCCTATACTTGTCACACTCTCGGGAATCGTTATGCTGGTCAAGCTACTACACCAAGAAAATGCATAATTTCCTATGCTCGTTACACTTTCAGGGATTGTTATATCGATCAAGCTGCTACACTCATAAAATGCATAATTTCCTATGCTCGTTACACTTTCGGGTATCGCAACTTCCCCATTATAACCCTCTTCTACATCTATCAATATTCCATTTACAATTACAAACAAATTTTCCTCTCTTTGTTCTTCCAGCCACTTTGTGTCAGAAAATGCGATACTTCCAATACTGGTTACACTTTCGGGAATCGTTATGCTGCTCAAGCTGCTACACCCAGAAAATGCACCATCTCCTATGATAGTTACTCCCTCGGGTATCGTTATGCTACTCAAGCTGCTACACCCAGAAAATGCACTATCTTCTATGATAGTTACTCCCTCGGGTATCGTTATGCTGGTCAATCCGCTACAAAGCTGAAATGCAGCAGATCCTATGCTCGTTACACTCTCTGGGAGGGTTATGTTAGTCAAGCTTCTACATTCAGTAAATGCACCAGATCCTATGCTCGTTACACTTTCGGGTATCGTTATGCTACTCAAGCTGCTACATTCAGTAAATGCATCCCATCCTATACTTGTCACACTCTCGGGAATCGTTATATCGGTCAAGCTTCTACATTCAGTAAATGCATAATCTCCAATACTCGTCACACTGTCGGGGATTATTATGCTGCTCAAGCTGCTACACCTAGAAAATGCACCATCTCCTATGATAGTTACTCCCTCGGGTATCGTTATGCTACTCAAGCTGCTACACCCCAAAAATGCACTTGTTACAATACCAGTTGTTCTTTCTGAAAAAATTATTTCATTTTTTCCATTTGGACAAATTAGTAATTTTTCATAGTTTTTATCATATAAACAACCATCATATGAAGCAAAATTTCTATTTTGTTCCGAAACTTCTATGTCGGTCAAGCTGCTACAGTCTAAAAATGCATGATCTCCTATGCTTGTTACTCCTTCTGGAATTGTTATATCGGTCAAGCTGCTACATCTCCAAAATGCAGCAGATCCTATGCTCGTTACACTCTCTGGTATCGTTATATCGGTCAAGCTGCTACAGCCATCAAATGCCTCATATCCTATACAGGTTACACTTTCGGGGATTGTTATGTTGCTCAAGCTGCTACACTCATAAAATGCACTATCTCCTATACTCGTTACACTGTCGGGAATTGTTATATCGGTCAAGCTGCTACATCTCCAAAATGCAGCAGATCCTATACAGGTTACACTTTCGGGGATTGTTATGTTGCTCAAGCTGCTACACTCATAAAATGCACTATCTCCTATACTCGTTACACTGTCGGGAATTGTTATGCTGGTCAATCTGCTACAATTCTCAAATGCCCTATCTCCTATGCTCGTTACACTCTCTGGAATTACCACATCACCGCCTGAGCCAAGATATTTTAATAATACTCCATTTTCAATCACAAAATCAGACGAATCATTTTCAGCTGCCCAATATACGGTATTCCAGCTGATCCCCTGTCCAAACACAGCCGTACATACTAACATTGCGGCAATAATAACCGTTGTCAATCTCTTCATTTTGTTCTTCATTCTTTTGTCCTCCTTTAGTCATACTCCCACATAATGGCAGCATAAAGTTTCTTCTTATCATTTTCCCTGTCAATCCAGTCATTTGACAGACAGTATACTCATTCATAACGTTTTATCCCAATTATCATAACAAAGACAGCAGACACATGATTGTCCTATTAAATTTATTCTGCAAAATCTATGTAAATATTTTCAGCATTTATACACATCCTTACCCATCATTTTTGTATATGTATTTCCTAAGCCAATAACAGCTTATAATACTATAACTTCTTACCTGAATCTTTTTATCTTCCCTTTCGCTATTCTTTCCATATTCTATCACATATTTTTCACATTTTCAACTATTAGTTAATTATTTTTCACTAATAGTTGCCATTTTGCATATATCATAATAGAAAAAAGGAGTCCTGATTATGGAATATGCAACTATGGCTGAAAGGCTTACTAATTTAAGGGAACACAACCACCTGTCCCAGTCTGATGTGGCGCGCAGATTGAAAGTATCCCCTGCACTCATCAGCGCATATGAGAACAGCGAAAGGAAACCCAGCTTAGAACGGCTGATTGCCCTGGCTGACATATATCATGTCTCTACTGACTATATTTTAGGGCGGACACGCAAAGATGGCGCTTCCCTCCTTATTGACGTGTCAAACCTTACGGAAACGCAGATTAAAATCATACAGGATTTAATTTTAAACATGAACCAGGTGGAAATGAAATAAAGGCGGCTGCAATGGAACCATACAAACCATATGCAGCAGCTCATTTTCTTATCCTATTTCACAACCTTAAAAGAATCCTCGCCAATAATAATCGCAATGCTTCCAGTCTGCGGCGCAAGCCATGTTCCCTGTAGCTGTGCCATGTCATCTACATAGTCAACCTTAAATTTTGCCCCTGCTGGTTTAGGAGAATAAGCCTCTCTAATCGGCGCTGTCAGTTCAACAACCGTCCCTTTCGGGTATTTTCTTCTGTATTCTTCTAGTTTCTCTTGATTCATTTAAACTTTTCCTCTCATTCTTTTATTTTCCTATGTTTAGCTATTTTCTGCCTAATCCTCTATATTGGCTTTCGCTTCGCTGGTCTAAGTTCTCTATGTGTTTGAGCCTGTATGACTACACCTTTCTATGTTTCCTGATACTGTTTTCTTACAGTTTTACTATAGCAGAAGCAATAGACATCTGTATGTCCCATGAAAATATTTGTTGTAAATTACTGAAAAATGTCTGTCTGCTTTTTTGCCGGAAGCCAGGCAGCAAAAAAGCCTCCCAACAGATATGAATAAACCTATCTTTCTGGAGGCTCTTTTTTGACATTCTCATTTTCTATTCTTCATACAATTCTTTTAATTTGTGTACTTCTTTTTTCATCTCTTCAACCAGTTCTTTTGGTTCCAGTACTCTTACCCAGCTTCCCTGTGACAGCAGGAACCTATTGATTCCGGTTCCATAAGTATCCGCTTCAATGATTTTTCTATTCCCCTGCACTTCTACCACTTTGGCTGTTGGTATTTTATCCAAAACTGCCTGTACGGATGGCCCTGTAAATTCAAACCGGATATGGCGTTCCTTTCCTGGAAACATGAAATGAATCTTATTGCGCAGTTCCCCCTCGTCAAAACGGCGCTTGTCATCCAATTCAAACGTACCCCTGTGCTCGGTGATGTGGACAATCCGATCTACACGAAAGTAAATCGGACTCCAGGAATCGTCCTCACTCCTGTAGGCAATTAAATAATAGTAATACTCTGAAAACAGGACTGCTATCGGCTTGATCCGGCGTTTGACCTGTTCGCGGCTCATTTTATAATACGTGATTGTAATTTCAACCTGTTTATCAATGCAGCGGGTTAGCTGCCAAATCCGGTCGATCACGCTCGGGCAGTCATGGTTTACTTCGTTATAATGGTATAGTTCTTTTGCAATCAGCTTTTCCAGAAGTTTTCTATCATGAAAAGAAGTAAATCCTTTTAGCTTGGCTATCAGGTTCATAAGCTCCATTTTGCCAAATCCCCTGCAGCCAATCAGCATTTTTATCACTGCAAGGAGTTCTTTGCTTAACAAAAAACCATCCAATGTAAGATAGTAGCATTTACTGCCTGGCTCATATTTTAATTCGGTATTTCCAACCAGTTCGCGGCTGTCATACAGGAAATTCTGAATCTCATTGATGTCCCTGGAAATGCTTTTTGTAGAAATATGGTATTCTGACGCCAGCTCTTTCACCGATATCCCCTCCCCTTTTATTGCCCGATAGAAAATTTCAAGCAGCCTGTTTTTCTTCTGTATGCCTGCACTCATATAAACCCATCCTTTATTACTTTTTTCTTAAATATATCATAGCAAAAGGACATCTGTGTGTCTATCCAAATCTGCATAGGGCGCATTTTTTATAAAATCGCTGCATTATATCCTTTGGCAGTTGTCCTATCTTCATTTCATCATTCCTTATTCCTTTAAAATGTTTAACAGGGCTTGAAAGATAGTGTCCAGCATTCCGGCGCTCTTTTGCATTTCGCTGTTTAGGACTTCTATATTGCTTAGAAGTTCTGGAATGCACGCGCTGTAATCTTTCTGCTCGGCGTCTTCCATATCAATCTCTTTTATACTGTGGTGGACATTTTCTGCTGCGTTTTCAATTAAGATATTGAAGTCCTCCGCTATCATTCCGGCTATGATCCGCTTTAATTCTTCTGCTGTTTGAAACCGGAAAAAGCTGTTGCAGCACTGGTATTCCCTGTCATACTCATAGAAAATCCAGACATGTTTTCTAGTCAGCGCTATGTCTGCATTGGTGGTTTGAAAGAAGCTGTCATATTTAAGTATGGTCTGCATGATTTTTAAATCTTCTGTCGTTCTTTTTTCATCTGCTTCCATTTATTCACATCATCCTTTCCCTTTTTTTATTTAACAAGCCTTTTTGTCCTCAGTAAATTTTTATAAAATTTCTACTGAATTTTTATGAAATAAGGGAATGCCTATTCTTTAATACACATTCCCTTACAAAACTTTTATTTCTTTCTTTTTCTTGCAAAGCTTTCTGTTTTCTTTTGAATCCTTTCTGATTTTGTCCGCTTTCCGGTTACTGCAATCTCATAGACTGCCGTTATGCTGGTAAAACCCAGTAAGAATAACATAGCTCCTGACATGTTATCTTCCTCCTATGCAAATTTTTCTAACAATACTTCCGCTGCCGCTATCACTAAGATTCCTGTGAACATTCCCAACAATACATACTGCATGTTTCCACCCCTTTCTAATATTCTTCTGCCAAAAGCATGGTGCAGCATTCCCCATTGTCTATGACATAAACTTTTTCTTCTATCCCCATTTCTGACATGGGGAATTCATAGGCCATGCTGTAGTCTGGCAGTTCCTGGGAATGGAGAATCGTTTGTGTCACGCCTCTTCCTCCATCTGTTTCATAGGTAAACTGGAATACCTGCAGATAGTCCGCCTGCATTTCCTGGCAAAGCTCATCTACCAATAGCCATAAGAGATAACGGTATTCTATGGGGATTCTGCTCTGTATCCCCCTTGTTTCATACCGTTTCTTTTCCATTCCAAAATAGGCGTCGTTATGCATGTCCTTTCTCCTTTGGATAGATTAGGACAAGGGAATCTTCTGAAGTCAGCAGGTACAGTTCTTCGATCCATTCGGCATTTTCCTGTCCGCATTCTGCTATAGTGTCTGCATATTCTCTTAAATCCTGGCTGATGTGATGGAATTCTTCTATTTTTCCTATGCTTTTCTGATAGGTCTGCACATCTGGGAAATAGAGTATGTAGCCGCCCATGTCATGGGATTTTCGTTCTGCGCCATATGCTAAATCCAGTGTTTCAATCAGCTCTTTTATCCGTTTCATGACCGGATTTTTATGTTCTTCTGAAATAAATTCCTCTGCTAATAGTTCCGCGTCAAGCTGGTTTTTTATTCGGTAGTACATCTTTTTTCCTCCCTTTCTTTGGTTTTGCTTCTATTCTGTTTGTTTGGTCTGGGGTTTCTCTTTTTTCTTCCCTATCGGAATCTGCTGTCTTTTCTGCATTGGGAAGATTCTTTTCCTGCTTTTTCGGAATATTATTTTTCAGCTCTTCCAATGCTTTTTCTAATGGGTAGGGCTGCAGCTTCCAGGTTTCTTTTGCATAGCGGAGTCCAAGGTAGAGCGGATGGGTGCCTCTCTGTCCGTTTGTGTCAAGGCGGTCTGTGATGATATGCTTCACCTGGTTTTCCAGCCCTTTTTCTTTCAGCATGTCTAACAGCTCTGCTTTTGCGTGTATGGTTCCTAAGTGTGTTTCAAGGGAGCTTCCCCATGCAATGACGATGTCATAATCCTTAACCGCTTCTTCTTCAAATATAGCTCTTATGTAGGCGGTATTTTCAACGTCGCTTTTTAATTCTTTGACAGAGGGCTTGCTTGAAAAAACTTTGGAATAAAGGTTTATAATCCGCACTTCTCCCCATCCAAGCTCATCTGCATGGTTGATTAAGTGCATGGCGGATAAATCCCAGCAGCCACTTTTCTTTGCGCTTACTGCCGGATAGAGTTCAATAACCAGCGCCTTTCCTC
>JAAVZI010000018.1 GCA_022791575.1 Lachnospiraceae bacterium | reverse complement strand
TCTCTCAGTCCTCCTTTTCCTTATTATACCATACAATAACATAAAATAACATATATAAAAACAAAAAATTTGACATAAAAAAAGCAGGCTTTATGCGACCTGCAAGCGATTTTTTTCATATGCAACTGTCAAACTCCCGCATTCAGTAACCATGCTAATATGACCATAGCTGCAATACCAAATATAATCCAATTAATCTTTCTAACTTGAAGGAAATTACTATCTTTACCATTAATTTCTAATATAAATTTTATTAAGATATAGATAACATTAACCAAAACAAAAGCCAATAAATCAATTACAATCAACAGCCTGTATATACTTATACTATTAATATTTTGTAACACTGAGGATGAAAATGTTATACCGCCAACAAAGGCCAATACTATAGCAGCAAATATCCCTAAAATAGAGATATACTCCTTCTCTATACTCTTTATTTCTTTTGAAAGATTTAGTTTTGAATCTTCTATGCCTGCCGCAAAAATTGTATTTACATTCTCAATCTGGCATAACGCCAGTTGAAAATGATCATAAATTTTAATAACCATCTTTCTACATGGCTCTGAAACAGTATTCTCTTCTTCCAATGTATATAGCAATAATTTTTCTACATTCGTAGCAAACATTCCTCTTGAAGCCATATCCAATGAAAATACATAACTACTTATCTCTGAATAAAGAATCCGCTCCATTTTATCTTGATAATCAAGATACTTTTGTATACCTTCTACTGTTTTTTCAGGTTTATAATCTTTCGTTTCTTTACACAATGCCTGACAGATTCCATTGATTTTCCTCTTCGTATTTATATACTTTTTTGATTTGTTTAATGCTCCTGTGGATACCGTGGAATTATCATCCGTTCTAACTAAATTATTCAGTTTGCTCTTCATTAAAATAATCCCACATATCACTTAATGTTATCTCATGGTTTTTATTCGGTACATAGGCACTTTTCCACGGCCTTTGATTATGTGTCAATGTCACCAAGTCCGTTGCTGAATAATCAGCAAACTTATCCACCACATCTTTGATCATTGCTTTATCAACAGACAATATCATTCCATCATCATAAGCAACTCTTTGAGCATCCCAAATATTTCCTTCCTTATAATCTATATAAGATAAAATCTGTGGAATATTAGAACTACCATACTGCTTATATTCACGATAAGCAACTGGCACAACTGGTCCAAAATCCCAGGCTTCTATACTTTCACTAAAACATGGCTTCTTTCCATTCGAATTAATCAGGAAATATGCCTGAATAAAATATAATATTTTCTGTAGTTTTAAATTAGAAATACCATACCCCTTTTCGTTACTATAATTTATCACATAACGACAGATATCCAAAACTTGATACATACTACCAACTCCTTTAATCCTATATCAGCTGATTAATGTTAATTCTATTATATCAAAGCATTCAACAACTGTCAATCATTTTTAGAACATTTGTTCTGTTTCAAAATTACTCCTCTCTCCTCTGCTGCCATACAATCGCCTCTATAATCCCCTCTGCCGAACTATGTTCTGCTATCAATCCCACTGGCAGCCCTGCTTCTTCACAAACCTGTCTGGTCTCCGGTCCAATAACTGCAAGCGTACTTTCCAACGCCATCCCATCCAGCATTACTGCAAGCGCTCTAGCAGCTAAACCACTTGTTATAACCAGATAATCCACATCATTTACAATTCTAAGAATCTCTTCTTTCCTGCGGTAATCCGTTACCGTTTCATAAATGCATGCCAGATCTACTGGAATCCCCGATTTTTGCAGCGCCTCCATGAGAAAAGCCGAGCCCTCCTTTGCACGAATCAGTAGTACTGAATCATTCTCGGACAACAGCGGTATCCATTCCTCTGCTAGTATTTTGGACTGAAAACGGCTTGGAATAAAATCACAAGTATACCCATACTGTTCAAGCATATCCGCCGTTGAGGCTCCAACTGCCGCAAACTGCACACCTGCCAATATCCTTTGGTCTATTTTCCATTCCTTCATCGCCTCAAAAAATGTCTGTACCCCAAAGCAACTAGTAAATACAATCCAACTGTATTGTGAAAGGTTCTGCAGTTTTTCTCGAATCTGATCACTCAAGCATTGTACCGTCTCAATCAAGCTGATTCTAACCGTCTCTGCCCCCAACGGCTCTAATAAATGCTCTAATCTCTCTGTCAACTGTCGGGTCCCAGTCAAAAGAATTCGTTGCCCAGTCAGAGGCAGGGACTGAAACCAGTCAAGCTCCTCCGATAAAGAAACGACATTTCCAACCACAATAACAGCCGGAGTAGAAAGTCCAGCTTTCTTTACCTTTTCTTCCAGTTCTGTGAGTCTTCCGCAGACCATTTGCTGTCTGGCTGTTGTCGCACTCTGTATCACGGCCGCCGGAGTGTCAGGACTTTTACCATTAGAAATAAGCTGAGAAATAATTTCCCCTAGCTTCCCCAGTCCCATAAGAAATACTAGTGTTCCCTGCTCCTGCGCCAACGTGCGATAATCCACAGCAGAATCTGCTTTCCCTAGTTCCTCATGACCGGTGATTACATGAAAGGAAGAGGCTATTCCTCGATGAGTAACCGGTATTCCAACATACGCCGGTGCACTATAGACAGAGGAAATTCCCGGAACCACCTCATATGCAATTCCATTCTGCTTTAATGCCAGCGCCTCTTCTCCGCCGCGGCCAAATACAAAAGGATCACCGCCCTTTAACCGGACTACATACCTTCCTTCACATGCCTTCTCTACCAACAGCTGATTAATCTCCTCCTGTTTCATAGAATGCACATGCGCACGTTTGCCTGCATAAATCAATTCTGCATCCAGACGAGCCTCATTTAATATGGATGGTGAAATCAGATTATCATAAATAATCACATCTGCTGCTTTCACACATTCTAGTCCCTTCCTGCTGATCAAATCCCGGCTTCCTGGTCCTGCTCCCACCAGGGTCACTCTGCATTTTTTCAGCCGCATAGCCATTCTATTGGCCATATGTTCCAAATATACGGCCGTTTGCGTCAGATCAACAGCAGACTCCGATTTAGAACCCGCTTCACCCTTCTTCTGTTTATTAATAGAAAAAGACTCCGAAGAAAAAGAAGGACTCTGTCCGTCTCCGGCGTACATTCCATATATTAAAAATTTTTCTTTGTCTTTATAACAGTAAACACCGCAAGGGGCATTACAGCTGCCGCCAATCTGCTTTAGAACTTCTCTTTCTACCTTAAAACATAGTTCCACCATCTTGTCATTGAGGGCTTTCATCACTTCTGTTAAGCTGCCTGTCCGTATCTCCAGCGCAAGAATACCTTGACCGGCTGCCGGTACGAATTCGTCTGTATCCAGATACTCATAACTTAAATCCGCTTCTTTTTCCAGGCCAAGACGTTTCAAACCGGCGGCAGCCAGCAAAATCGCATCGTACTGGCCGCTGCGCAGTTTATCCAGCCTCGTATTTACATTTCCTCTAAGAACCTGAATTTGAATGCCTGGATTTAGACGTCTAATCTGCAGCTCCCGTCTTAAGCTGCTGGTTCCCACTATGCTTCCTGGTGACAGTTCTCTGGTCATTCTCCCTCTGACAGTCACTAGAACATCCCTGGGGTCTTCTCGTTCCAGAACTGCCCCCAGCGACAATCCCGCCGGGAACTCCAGCGGGATATCTTTAGCACTGTGAACAGCAATATCGATCCTGCCACTTAGCAGCTGTTCTTCAATCTCCTTTGTAAATACTCCTTTTCCGCCAAAAGAAGACAGGGCCTTATCCAACTCCCTGTCTCCTCTGGTCACGATTGGTACAATCTTTACTTCCTCATTTGGAAATGCTTCTAGTATTCTGGTTTTTACAATCTCTGTCTGAACTAGGGCAAGCCTGCTCTTTCTGGTTCCTAAGCGAATCATCTCTATCTCCTATTGGGCAGCCAGCTCCAGCATTCTAGCCAGTGGGGTATATGCCTGGCTGCGAATCTCTTCCGGCAGCTCTTTTTCCGGTTCCATATATTCTAACGCTTCTGCCAGCCTTTCTAATGTAATCCTCTTCATATCTGGACAGCACTGGCTGGGACTGACGGGATAGAACTTCTTATCTGGATTCTTTTGTTTTAGTTCATATAACACACCCGTTTCGGTACAGATAATAAACTCCTGACAGTCACTTTCTGTTGCATAATCAATGATTTCAGATGTACTGCCAATAAAATCTGATATCTCCAGTACATCCTCTGTACATTCGGGATGGGTCAATACCAGCGCATCTTTATGTAATTCTTTTGCCTTAAGCACCTTTTCTTTCCCAATGCTTTTATGTACATGGCAGAACCCGTCATGGAAAATGAATTCCTTCTCCGGCAGTTGTTTGGCCACATATCGTCCCAGATTATTGTCTGGTATGAAAAAGATCTGCTTGTTTGGCAGTGCTTTTACAACACGAAGCGCATTTGATGAAGTAACACAGACGTCTGAATGCGCCTTGATTTCTGCTGTGGAATTGACATAACAGACTACAGCTGCATCTTTATATTTCTCTCTAATTTCCTCGATCTTTTTAATTTCTACCATATGCGCCATCGGACAGTCTGCAAGTTCATCTGCCATAACCACTGTTTTCTCAGGATTAAGAATCTTAGCACTCTCTCCCATAAAGGAAACACCGCAGAACAGTATTGTCTGCTGTTCCACCTTTGTCGCCAGTTTACTTAGATAATAAGAATCCCCAACATAATCTGCTACGGCCTGTACCTCTCCATCGACATAATAATGTGCCATGATAACTGCATTTTTTTCTTCTTTTAATTTTTTAATTTTATCGATCAATACTTTTTTATCCATATGATTTGGCTCCATTTCCTTTTGTTTATTTTTCAATCACACCGCCACCCAGCACGAAATCATCTTGATAGAATACCACTGCCTGCCCTGGAGTAATGGCTCTCTGCGGTTCGTCGAAAGTTACTTTGACAGTATCTTTACTAACACGTTCTACCAGCCCCTCTGCTCCTGAATGTGCATATCGAATCTTTGCAATGGCTCGAAAGCTGTCTGGCATGTGTTCCTCTGCCATATAATTAATCTGTTTAGCAGTCAGAGCATTTGTAAAACAATCTTGATTGCTGCCAATCACTACCACGTTGCTCTCCGGCCGGATCTCTGTTACAAATACGGGCTTTCCCAGGGAAAGATTCAGCCCTTTTCGCTGCCCGATCGTATAATGAATAATGCCCTTATGTCGACCGACTACATTTCCATCCTGATCCACAAAGTTTCCCTCTCCCGGAAGTTCTCTGCCACTTTGCCGCTTAATATATCTGGCATAATCCTTATCCGGGATAAAACAAATCTCCTGGCTGTCTGGCTTATCTGCTACATTTAGGCCGATATCCGCGGCCATTTGCCTGATCTCCTGCTTGGTATAATCCCCTACCGGCATCAGTGTTCGAGAAAGCTGCTCCTGCGTCAGGCTGTAGAGCGCATACGTCTGGTCCTTATCGGCTGTTGCCGATTTGCCAAGAACATAACGGCCATTTTCCAGTTGCTGAATTCTGGCATAGTGGCCTGTTGCTATATAATCTGCGCCAATCTCCATACTCCTGTGCAGCAGCGCTTCCCATTTTACATACCGATTACATGCGATACAGGGATTTGGTGTTCGTCCTTTCCGATATTCCTCTGCAAAATAATCCATCACATGTTGCTTAAACTGCTGACGGAAGTTCATAACATAATAAGGAATATCCAGCATCTGGGCAACCCGCCTGGCATCTGTAACCGCGGAAAGACCACAGCAGCCACCCTCGTATTCTGCTGACGCATCCTCCTGCCAGATCTGCATAGTGACTCCAATTACATGATACCCCTGTTCTTTTAACAGCCAAGCTGCTACAGAAGAGTCGACGCCTCCCGACATGCCTACTACCACTGTCTTACTCATATTCTTCCTCTTCTTCATCCTCATGGATATCCTCTTTGGGCTTTTCCAGACCTTCTATCACGATATGATGTTTCTGTGCATAGTCCCATAGAGCTGCATGTATGGCTTCCTCTGCCAGCAGGGAACAATGCACCTTTACCGGCGGCAAGCCGTCCAACGCCTCCATAACCGCCTTATTCGTTACTTGAAGAGCCTCATAAATGGTCTTACCCTTTACCAGCTCGGTTGCCATACTGCTGGTTGCCACAGCGGCACCGCAGCCAAAGGTCTTGAATTTACATTCTTTAATCACTTTCGTGTCTTCATCAACATCCAGATAAATACGCATAATATCGCCGCATTTAGCATTACCGACGGTTCCTACTCCGCTTGCATTCTCAATCTCGCCTACATTTCTTGGATTATTAAAATGATCCATGACCTTTTCACTGTACATTTGCTCCTGCTCCTTTCAAAAAATCCTCATACAGCGGAGACATATTTCGCAGTCTTTCCACAATGTCTTTTAACTGATCCACTGTAAAATCAATCTGTTCCCTTGTCGTTTCTTCTGAAAGCGTCAACCGCAGAGAGCCATGTGCAATCTCATGCGGAAGGCCGATAGCCAGCAGTACATGAGACGGGTCAAGCGAACCGGAAGTACAGGCGGAACCGCTGGAGGCACAGATTCCCTGCTGGTCCAGCAGAATCAATAATGATTCCCCTTCTATAAAGCGAAAGCTGAAATTAGCATTATTGGCCAGCCGGTCCGTTCTGTGGCCATTTAACCTAGAATATGGAATCTCCTTTAATATGCGTTCGATTAAATGCTCTCGAAGACTAATCACTTTCTTCCGGCGTTCCTCCATTTCCTCTGCTGCCAGACGTGCTGCTGCCCCCATGCCAACAATTCCCGGAACATTCAGAGTGCCAGCACGACGCTTTCTCTCCTGTGCCCCACCGTGCATATAGGCCCCCAACTTGATTCCATTTCGAATATACAAAAAGCCCGTACCCTTGGGGCCATTAAACTTATGGGCACTGGCACTCAGCATGTCCAGATTCATCTCCTGCACAGGTAATGGCATATGACCAAATGCCTGGACTGCATCGGTATGAAATAAAACTCCATGTTTTTTGGCGATAGCTCCGATCTCTGCCACAGGTTCCATGGTTCCAATCTCATTATTCGCCGCCATAATTGTAATTAAAATGGTCTCTGGTCTGATTGCTGCTTCTAGAGCTTCCAGGCTGACTTTTCCATTTTCATCCACATCCAGATAAGTCACTTCATATCCGTTTTTCTCTAAATACTGACAGGTATGAAGGACTGCATGATGTTCAATTGTGGAAGTAATGATATGGTTTCCTTTACTCTTCAAAGCTTCCGCAGCACCTTTTACAGCCCAGTTATCGCTTTCACTGCCGCCTGCAGTAAAATATATTTCATTGCTCTTTACTCCCAGCATGGAAGCGATATACTCTCGTACTTCCTCCACAGCTTTGGTGCTCTTGCCCGCAAAGCTGTAAACGCTGGAAGGATTGCTGTAGATTTCCGTAAAATACGGCTGCATTGCCTGCAGTACTTCTGGTCTGACTTTGGTAGTAGCCGCATTGTCCAGATATATTAATTGACTCATTTTGTCGTCCTTTCTTTTATTGAATATGGACATTCTATCGTATTCTATTATATCCCATTCTATACAAAAATACAAGATTATGAATACGGAAAAGAATACTGTAGTATAAATGCTATATTTCCTCTTCTTTGCGTCGTTCCAGCTCCCAATCCACCATATCCTGAAGCGTAACATGGTCTATGACTTCTTTTACCGCTCCATTAAGCATTTGCCACAGACGGACACTGACACAGCTGTCTGCCATTTTACATTGATTGATTTCATCCTCCAAGCAGGCAACCGGTGCCATATTTCCTTCTGTAAGCCGAAGAATCATACCAACCGTATAATCGCTCGGCTCGCCTGCAAGCCGATATCCGCCCTGAGCTCCCCGAAGGCTCTTCACATATCCGGCCTTTTTCAATATAGCAATAATCTGTTCCATATATTTTTCAGAAATGCCCTGCCTTTGGGCTATTTCTTTAATTCTTATCATTTCACCAGAACTGTTTAATGCAATATCCACCATCATTCTTAGTGCATAACGGCCTTTTGTAGAAATTTTCATATGTCACTGCTCCTTATATTTGATCTGTTCTATTACTGTGATGGTTAAATATCGGAGAATTTTACACAGAATATTAATTGGTTCATTTTCATGGTTCTTTTCAGACCTGTGTAAATAATGGTGTTGAATAGTAACGGTCACCGCTGTCTGGCAAAAGTACTGTTATCGTCTTCCCCTTATTTTCTGGACGTTTTGCAAGCTGAATAGCAGCATGCAGTGCAGCACCGGAGGATATTCCAACTAATATGCCCTCTTGTACGGCCATTAACTTACCTGCCTCAAATGCCTCTTCATTCTCCACGGTTATAATCTCGTCGTAAATAGTGGTATTCAATGTCTTAGGAACAAAACCAGCTCCAATTCCCTGAATTTTATGCGGACCTGCACTGCCTTTTGACAACACTGGTGAATCTGCAGGCTCTACGGCAATCACTCGCACATTCGGGTTCTGGGACTTTAAGTATTCTCCCACACCGGTTATCGTTCCTCCAGTACCGACCCCTGCGACAAAATAATCGATGGTTCCATTGGTATCCCTCCAGAGTTCCGGTCCGGTCGTCTCTCGATGAACCTGTGGATTGGCTGGATTCTCAAACTGACCGGGAATAAAGCTGTTCTCTGTATTGGCCGCCAGCTCTTTTGCTTTGTCAATGGCTCCTTTCATTCCCTGGCTTCCCGGTGTCAGCACGATTTCTGCACCATATGCCTTTAGAATATTTCTACGCTCTACACTCATTGTATCCGGCATAGTCAGAATCATACGATATCCGCGGGAGGCAGCTATCGCTGCAAGCCCGATCCCGGTATTGCCGGAAGTCGGCTCTATGATTACGGAGTTTTCTTTTAGCCGCCCCTTTTTTTCTGCATCTTCGATCATCGCTTTAGCTATCCTGTCTTTTACACTTCCAGCTGGATTGAGATATTCTAATTTTGCCAGAATCACTGCCTGAACATTCTGGCTTTTTTCTATATTTGATACTTCGATTAAGGGAGTATTTCCAATTAAATCTGCTGTGCTCTTATATATACCTGCCATATTTAACCTCCTGAAATTCATACATTTATTTACAGTCACTATTTATTTCATATATTTCCTATCGAATATATATGAATTATTTGTATTATAGACCCGACAGTTTCAAAAGTCAACATCTATTTGCCATAAAAACCAGAAACTGGCTTTATGATCTTCTAAATTCCTATACCTGTACTTCTTTTTTACAAAAGTACCTGTATGTTTTTATTTGCAGATAGGAAAAGAGTGTAAAAAATGGACTACCCTATATAAAATCAGGTAGCCCTTCTGTAATGACAAATAATCTGTTCTGCTGTTTCCTCTGGGATGATTCCCTGCCGCCGCTCTCCTTCCTGCAGCAGCTCCTCCAGACACCTTTTTCTTGAGTCCTCCTCTGCAATATCCTCCAGTACCCGCTCACGCAGCCTCCCAAGCTGATTATTCAAATCTTGATAATAATCAGGAATCAGCGTTTCCGCTTTCTGCCGGAGTCTGCGCGACAGTGCTGGACTTCTGCCGCCGCTGCTGATTCCGATAACGATTTCTTCTCGTTTCACCAGAGCTGGGAAATAAAAGGAACAATCTTTTTTCTGATCCACCACATTAACAAGAATCTGACGTTCGCGGCATAGCTGGGCAATCCGATGGTTTAATTCTTCATCACTTGTCGCTGCTATAACAAATAATTGGCCATCCAGGTCCGATTCCTGAAAGGTACGCTTCTGTAGTGTAATCTCTGCCTGCCCCTGTTCATCTGCCAATTCCTGTAAGGCTTTGCTAAATTCTAGGGACACCACTGTAAGCTGCACCCCAAATTCCAATAATGCCTGCACCTTACGAAATGCCACAGTGCCTCCGCCAACAATTAGCCCCTGCTGCCCCTGCAGATCGATAAAAAATGGAAAATACGACATAAACTTCCTCCCGCTATACCTTTAGTGCCCTTCTCCCTCCGGATTCACATGTACCATACAATGTTTGACCCTTGGGAAATGTGCCTCAATCACATCATGAACCAGTTCCGCGATCTGATGCGCCTGTGTCAGCGGAAGTTCTCCATCCGCCTCAATTTCTGCGTCCACATAGATTTTCGAACCAAACATACGCGTCTGCAGAGCATTGACTCCTAAGACTCCCTCCTGCCTGCTGATTAAACGGCGCATTTCCTCCATAGTCTGATCGTCGCAGGCTTTATCTACCATTTTATTTACAGCATCCATGAAAATATCAACAGCTGCCTTAACAATAAAGACACAAATAACCAGACAGGCAACCGAATCCATAATAGGAAATCCAAGTCTTGCCCCGCCAATACCAACCAAAGCACCCACGGAAGACAAGGCATCCGAACGGTGATGCCAGGCATCGGCCCTTAAGGCATCCGACTGTATCCGCTTTGCAGTCCTTATGGTAAACCAGTACATCCATTCTTTCACAGCAATGGAAATCAGAGCCGCCGCCAGTGCCAGTATACCTGGAACCTTCAGACTTTCATACTTTCCATCCATAATCTTTCCTATACCATCTGCACCAATCATAATGCCCGTTCCCAACAATACCACTGCCAGAACAATTGCCGCTACACATTCCATCCGCTCATGGCCATAAGGATGATCCTTATCTGCTTTCTTATTGGCAGCACTAACCCCAATCATTACAACCACGGTACTAAATACATCCGATGCCGAATGCACCGCATCAGAAATCATGGCGCCGGAGTGACCGATAATTCCAGCAACCAGCTTAAACACGGATAACAGCATGTTCACTGCAATACTAACTCGGGATACATACATTGCTTCTTGTTTTTCATCTGTCTTATTAAAATCTTTGCTTCTTTCCTCCATAATATTTCCTCCCAATCCAATGTCATTACATCCAAGCTGGAAAACCTCTTATACCATAGCCTCTCCCAAATACACAAAAAGACACCTGCAGAACAATAAACAAGTAGTATACTGTCCCGCAGATGTCTAATCTATCATCTGCTGCCGCTCACGGCGGCCCGGCTCATATCTGCATACACAGATACTGCCTGCTCAGTTTGTACTGTAGTTATGGCACATTCGAACATATGTTTCGGTATGTGTTTTCATGCAGTGCAACGAGTTTTATGGAAAATACAGCCATATAGTTTCTTAATGGATATTAACAACATTTATAACATATAATTCATCCTATGTCAACGAAATTTTTGTGTGTATGTCCTGATTAAATTTATAAAGTATCTTACTATTTAAACAAAATATTTCTCAACACCTGTCCAGATTTGCTCTGAAATTTCCTCCATGCTTTTTGTCCCATCAACAATAAGTACATTCTCAGAATTTTTCAATTTCTCAAAAGCTTCCAGATAATTCTCACGGACTTTCTGCAATCGAGACTTTTTCTCAAATAGCTCCTGATGAAAGCGATTCTTCATAATCCGCTCCATAGCAGTATCCGCATCAATATCAATAAAAATATTAACTGTCGGCTTCAGAATTGCACTGCTCTGTTCGTTCGTATGAATAATCCAGTCCATGGACATATCTACTCCCTGATACGCATACGATGAGAAATAGTACCGATCGCTTAACACCGTGTAGCCATCGGACACTTTTCCAGCAATGCCATCGATCTCATTTAATAGATGGTCCAGACGGTCTGCCGCGCAAAGAGCCGCCAAAACTCTATTATCCGTTTTCACACGTCCGGCTAAAATTTGATGCACAACCGATCCAATAGGGGAATAGGTAGGCTCCATAGTCATATAATAGGAAATATTCTTTTGACGCAGACGATCTGCCAGAAGCTGAATCTGTGTGCTTTTTCCACTGCCGTCTATTCCCTCAAATACGATAAAATTTCCTTGTTTTGTCATAATATATGATTCCTTTCTTAGCCACAGATGAGAAATTATCCCTGTCTGTCTTTTTATTAACCTTATTCTTTCTGACTAAATAAATTATATCATAATAAAAAACAAGTGGCAATAAAAGTCATGATTGAAACGTATACATAGACTATAGGCTTTAGCAGACGGAATCATTTACTTCGCATTTTTGTAATTCAACTATTATACTTATTAATGCTTCTTTTTTTATATCTATGGTAGAAAGATCGCCCTAGTATAATTTTCTCATTTATTTGTATGTTGAGATAATCTCTTTTCTCAATCAGCTTTATAAAATAATCAAATTCATTTATTTGTAAGATCAAACTAATCAAATAGCACCTATGTTAATTGAAGCTATTCATTATTTTCATCGAAGTAAGTTTCCATAGAATTTTGTTAAGGTATATAAAAACTCTTTTCTTCTATTTTTACTTACCCACACAATATCACCACTGATTAAATACAATTCATATCCATGATAGTCTTTAATAAAATTCATGTTAACAATATAACTGGAATGACATCTGATAAACAAATTATTTAACCGTTTCTCATGCTCCTTCATACTTTTATAACTTACATAATTTCCTGATATAGTGTGGATTAATGTATTTCGTTTACTTGTCTCTATAAAAATAATTTCGTTAAAATACAATTTATGTATTCCAAAATCATTCTTCTCAATAATATATTCATTGTTGTTATATTGAGACTGCAGCTCTTTTATAACAGTCCCCAAAGCATTTGCCAGCTCTGATCTTTTTACTGGTTTAGTCAAATAGCAAGCAACTTGAATTAAATATCCTTTTAAGGCATATGCTGTGGTTGTTGTTAAAAATATAATTTTACATTTAGGAGAAATTTTTCTTATTTTTTTAGCTATTTCATATCCATTCTTTTCCCCCATTAAGATATCCATAAAAACTATATCAACGTCCATATATACAGTTATATATTCTAATGCCTGGTCGGGATTCGTAAAAGAAATTAAATGATATCTTAATTCTATTTCAGATAATATATCAACCAATAATTTTTTAAGTTTAATTAAAAACTCTTTCTGGTCATCACATATCAATACTTTCATTTCACCCTCCCTATAGCTGACCGTTTTTTTAATTTCTCCGCTACATCAGGCTGATAACCAATCATTATGCCGAAAGAATATAACTGTACCTGCGATAAACTGGATACTAGGAAAGCAATACTGCTAATAATTTGATAGAAGCTCTTTTGAATCTTTTTCATAATACTTCCTCCTCATGTTTATAATATTGTTTTGCAAACGGTATGACCGCTGCTATGACAGCAATTACAGTAATAACGCCATCCCTTTCTTATTCTTTTTCTTTAGAATCGGATACTTCGTATACATTAGATAATTAAAAATTCCTAATGCAATTCAATCCCATGCATTTTTTTCATCTCTTTTGTTGTGGAAAATGTGCCATCCCTAAGCCGTACTCTTGTAGTCCCAATACAATCATTCTCAATTTTAAATATAATTAAATCATTAATTTGCGCAATCTTAATAATGATTATGGCCTTTTTATTCTTTAAAATCACTTTCAAAATATTTATCAAAAATTTGATAGAGCATCCCAAATCCATATAGCATAGCACTATTCCCCCATCTTTAATTATCATCGGCTTATATGAATCAGCTGCATCATATTATGGCCTGTAATATCCAGCCTGGAGATTAAACATCTCTTTATAGAGTCCCTTCTCCACATTCATTAACTGATCATGCGTTCCACTCTCATAAATACAGCCATTTTGTAGCACAATAATTTGATCTGTAAACCTTGTTGTAGATAAGCGATGCGAAATATAAACTGCCGTCTTCCCTGAAACAATCTGGTCAAAGTTTTGAATGATCTCATATTCCGTCACAGGGTCCATAGCCGCGGTCGGTTCATCCAAAATAACAATTGGTGAATCCTTATAAATTGTTCTGGCAATAGCCAACTTCTGACTTTCACCTCCAGACAACTCCACTCCCTTTTCGTCAAATTGCTTGGTTACAAAGGTATTCTCTTGTTTTGGCAAAGAACTGACTTTTTCTTTTAGACTACTTTTTTCAATACAGGTTCGGTAATCAATGTTTCCCATATCCAAACCCATAGTTATATTTTCAGCTATTGTAAAAGGAAACAATTTGTAATCCTGAAAGACAACACCCAATAGGAACGCATATTCATTTGCTGCAATATTTTTAATATTAATACCTCCAACCAGTATTTCACCTTCTGTAGGTTCATAAAATCGGCAGAGCAACTTGATAATGGTCGACTTGCCTGAACCATTCGGACCAACTAACGCCATAGTTTTTCCCGGATTAATGACAAAACTGATATGGCTTAATACTTCACGATCTGTATCCGGATAGCGAAAAGATACATTTTTAAATTCAATAGAAAGCCGTTTTTTATTTAAATTCTGTTTTTCCGTATGATTCTCCTCTTTTTTTCTGCTGAATTCCATACAGTACCTGAATTCTTTTACAAAAACTGCATTCTCCATTAGATCGGATAAAGCATACATAATTTCGCTAAGCGCTCCCATTAATTTCTCTGCACCTAACAGATAAACCGAAAAATCACCAATCCTCATATTTTGAAAGAGTACTTGGTAAGATAAAAATAAATATAAAACAATATTGGTAATTACATTTAGCACTTCTGAAAAAAGAGTAATCACAACAGAATCCTGCACACATTTTTTTATTTGTGGCAGAATGTTTTCTTTATAATGGCCATCAATTTTTTCCAATACCCATTCCACCAGATGGTTGACTCTAATTTCCTTTCCATATTTAGAATTGTAAAGCAACTCATTCAAATGATCATACTTCCGATGTTCCGGCGCCTCATCCACTCGCCATTTTTCATTAAAAGCTACTCTATATCGCTGAAGCCACAACCGCCATACGATATTTAACAAAACAATAAGTAGAATCCAAGGCTGAACCACAACTACAAGAGAAGAAAACACAATAATCTGAATCACTATTCTTGCCAAACTACTAAGATTCCTTATAAATTCTTCGATATTTCCACCCGACTGCGCTAAGGCAATTAAATCCTTCATATACGGCCGCTCCACTTCACTTAATGACATGGCTGCCGCTGCTTTGGCAAGGTCCAGGCGGACATTCAATCTGGTCCGTTCCGATTCCTTATGATCATACACTGCCAGCCCATTTAGGAGAATTGATATCCCACCTTGTGCTCCAGCCCATAAAGTTATACAATATGTAGCCTGAGGAATACCACCGCCACCAGTAATAATATTCAAAAGCTTTCCCAGAAAATAAATTCCAACCAATGATGAAACCGTTTGTAAAATCAGCATAGGAATCCTGACAATATAGAGTTTTTTATTCAACCGAAATAAATAACACGCCATAAATCTTATGTTCGAAAACATCTGTTTCAATGATTGTTTTTCATTATTTTCCATAATACCCACCTCTATCAACTCCCTCTGATTCATAATGCTTTGCCTGCATTCGAAACATCTCCGCATAAACTCCTGCAGCAGCCAGTAGTTCTTTATGCGTACCCTGCTCAATCAATTCGCCATCTGCAAATACAATCACCTTATCGCAGAATTTGACTCCTGACAAACGATGGGTAATATATATCGCCGTTTTGTTTCCTATGACCTTATCAAATCTCTCATATAACTGACTTTCTGCCACAGCGTCTAGTGCTGCAGTTGGCTCATCCAGGAAGCATACTGGGGCACATTTATAAAATGCCCTCGCTGTAACAAGCCTTTGTCCCTCACCACCAGAGAACTCAATCCCTCCTTCATCAATTTCTTTTCCAACCTCCGTCTCTAACCCTAGGGGAAGCTTCCTGATCTTATTTGTCAGACCGCTGTCTTCAATTGCCTGCATCACTCTTTTCTCATGCATTTTAGCATTCAGACAGATATTTTCCCACACAGGCATGGAATAAATATTATAATCCTGAAAAATAACAGAAAGACTCTCTGTATACTGTCTGTAGTTCAGCTTTGTTATATCCTGTCCATTATACAGAATCCTGCCCTCCGTCGGTTCATACAGTCCACATAGCAACTTTATTAGCGTGGACTTGCCTGCACCGTTGTAACCTACTACCGCTAGTCTTTCACCACTATTAATTTGAAAGGATACATGTTTCAACACCCATGAATCTGTATTAGGATACTTGAACGACACATTTTCAAATACAAATTCATTCCTGCAGGCAGCCACATGCTCTATAGGGCTACTTTTCCGATCATCAGCTCCTTTCGACAATTCAACAAAACGTTTGTAGTCATCTATGTATCTGGACAAATAGGAAAGCTCATGGAGCTTGCCCACAACTGCCTTAAAACAATTAATAAACCGACTAACGGTTCCAGCATATAAACTAAAATCACCAATTGTAATGGTTCCCTCAAAAGCTCTATGTGCACTATACAGATACAAGCCAAACGTTTGCAGAGCATTAAGCAGCTCAGTGCCAATGGAAAAAAAGAAATTGTTCCATTCATTTTGCCGATAGACACCAAGATAGTCCTCTTTTTCTGTCTGATATTTATCCTCTAACCAAGCAGCCGCACCATTGATTCGGATTTCCTTGGCATATTCATAACCTGCCATAGCATCAAAAAGATACTGAAACCGCCTGTTATACTTCGACTTTTTTTGCTGATAAGTATACTTCCATTTCTGCTTATTTTTCTCAATTCTGGAGTTTAACAATATGACTAATAAAAGAAAAAGAACTATCAAGGGATGCAACGTGCTTAAAATATATGTATAACCAACCAGCTGAATGATTTTTGACAGAGAATCAAACAAAATCTGTTCTGCAAAATAAGCAATTGGCATATTCCCTGCTATCCGGCCCATCTCGTCCAATGTTTCCCCATTTTCCTGCCTGCTATAGTCCATAGTTGCTTCCATCCTATAGTAGTGCAGAAGTTCTTTCTCATAACAGTACTGTCCATAAGGGTTACCCAAAAGTTCCATCCCATTTTTTACAAGAATTATCACCCCATTCACAACAGCCCACATGCATAAAAGAAAAATAATAAATTCCCATCTTCTCCTCCCCATCAACGCATCCAGTATCCACTTGGGAAAATACAGATTAACAAACGGGGTCAATGTATTCCAGATAAATGAAAATCCGCTCAAAAAATATTGGCCTTTTGCAAAATGAAATGTTTTACTGATAAGAAAAAAAACATTGGAAACCGCGTGTTTTATTTCTTTCATACCTGCATACTCTCCTTTTGACCCAATTTTATTATCTATTAATTATAACAACCAATAATATAAGCAGTCAATGTTTTAAAGCACTAAATAATTATTCTTTTTGATAATACATAAACCACCTTCTAACTACATGTTTTTAAGTCTTTTTCTGTGCGTTTGAATACTGTTTATTCTTTGATTGGCCTGAACAATTAAATTTCTATCTATTGTAATATTCTCCCAGCATTCATTTGTGTTATCAATTAAAATTGTTTATACGAAATAAACAATTAAATGTCTATCAAAATAATGCTATACTATCTTTTTCTTAATTTACAATTAATTATACCAAAACCACAATTTGATTCAATAAATTTGTTATATCTGGGTATCTACAATGATTATTTAACCTTTTTATTCTTACATTTTATATAATTCAACTTATAAACAATAAAAAATAAAAGGCATTCTTTTATATTAGAACACCAGAAAATGGTTTAATAAACAATGTCCAATCCTCCTGTTTCCTCTCCACTTTTTCTTTTAAAAATAAAAATCCCCAGCATGTACAACAATTGTATAAATATTACGGATTCATACAAATGTCTATTCCGCACTCTAATGCTGGGGATTTCTCTATTTAAACTTATTAATCTGCAAATGGCGACAGTTCGATTCGGATAAAATAGCCCTTATCATGGTCACAAACCGGACACTTCTCAGGAACAGCCTCACCTTCAAAGATATATCCGCAGTTCAGACAAATCCATCCGGTCTTTACATCCGATACATAAAGCTTGTTCTGTTCCAGCAATTCTGCAAATTTCCCAAAGCGGTCTCCATGATATTTCTCAATTTTGGCAATCATATGAAATGCAGCTGCCACTTTGTCAAAACCTTCCTCTTTCGCTTTGTCTCCAAAATTCTTGTATACATCATCATGCTCCTCATATTCATTATGCTGAGCCATACGCAGCAATTCCGACAGGCTGTCTGAAATATCCACTGGATACTGTCCATCGATTTGAATATTTTCACCTGCCAGCTCCTTTAAATGCTTATAGAAGATTTCTGCAT
This sequence comes from Lachnospiraceae bacterium, assembly GCA_022791575.1. GTDB lineage: Bacteria > Bacillota > Clostridia > Lachnospirales > Lachnospiraceae > JAAVZI01. Next base: position 25,097 of record JAAVZI010000018.1, on the reverse strand, counting down.
GCTCCTTTTCCTGATCTGCTGTATAGAGAAAAACCTGTTCAATGACCTGCTGCTTTTCCTTCCTTGCCTGGGCTGCCGCAATGGTATAGCGGTTTCTTGCCTGGCTTTCTCCTGCAAATGCCCTCATGAGATTTTCCTTTGTTACACTGTTTTTAAAATCAACTGCCATAGTTATTATTCATCCTTTCACTCATCTATTATCTGCTTAACTTTGCTGCTGTCTATTACAACAGCGGATGTTCCGATTTTTCCTTAAGTCTTACAAACCGGCGGTCTACCTCTTCCTGGATACCGGCCACTACCTCCCGGTATTCCTCCTTTAATAAATGCTTTGTCCTGCCCATCAGGCCCAGCCATTCCTCAATCGGAATCTTCTTGTTAGTTTTCTCTGGGTCATAATTTAGCTTTGTCTTGCCCTGTTCCACTTCATACAAGGGGAAATAACAACTGTTTACTGCCGCTTCAATCACACTCCGCTCCGTGTCTGGCCTGTCATTCCAGTTCAATGGACAGGCAGAAATCGCTTTCAGATAAGCAGTTCCATGATGCATGGCATACTCTGCTGCTTTCGCTGCCTTCTTAATAAAGTCTGCTGGATTAGATTCTGCTGCTGTCGCCACATACGGAATATTAGCTGCCGCCATAAGTTGAGGCATATCCTTATGGAAAAAAGTCTTTCCGAACTGATGTTCTCCAATATGTGACGTAGAACTTCTAGCCCCCTTGGGTGTAGAATAGGACAGCTGATAGCCGGTATTCATATAACCGCCGTTATCATATTCAAAGATTAGCAACCGGTGTCCCCGCATCGCAGTTCCCAATGCAGAGCCCATTCCAATATCCAGACCACCATCGCCGCTGACCATGATAAATACAATCTCGCCTTTGGGCATCTCACCCTTTTCCTGTTTTCGATAGCACATTTCTGCAAGACCGCTTAAGGTTGCAGCTCCATTCTGGAAAAGGTTGTGGACATACGGCACCTTTAAGCTTGTCTTCGGATAGCCCGTTGTGACAATCATTGCACAGCCGGTCTGGAATAACAGAACAACCGGATTCTCAATTCCGCGTAGAAGCAGATTGAGATTCACAGGAATTCCGCAGCCCGGACAAGCTCCATGTCCTGGCGCCAGACGTTTTGGCATCTGTGCAGTGGCATTGATCGTACCACCTTTCACAGTCAGCTTTCCTTCTTCCTCTATCACCTGAGTTGCACCGATTTTCGTCTTGTCTTCTGTTAATGGTGCAAAAAAGTTATGATCCTCCTTCTTTGCACTGCCTGCTTCCCAATTCTGTCCTGGCTCCACATGATAATATCCAAGATCATCTGGTATATTTCCAAAACCATACATCTCTTTATCTGCTGCCATCTGGAACATTTTCATGGCATCTTCTACAAAGAAATCCTGCCCACCCATACCATAAACCAGACTCTTAATGCGAACTGTGCTGCCATACCGCTGCATGGCTGCCCGAACTTCTATGGAAAAGCTTCCTCCGCCTCCACCATAGGTATCCTGCCTGTCTGCAACCAGAATGGTTTCTGCAGCCTGACAGATTTCCGCAAGTTCTTTGGCAGGGAATGGACGAAGGGTGTTTAGAGTTACTACCCCCACTTTTCCTCCCTGCTTACGCATCCGGTCCACTGCCTCTATTGCCGTCTCATAAGATGAACCAAGCAAAACCAGCAGAACCTGTGCATCTTCCGTTCCGTAGCCTTCCACCGCCTGATGGCTGCGCCCGGAGATCGAAGCAAACTCCCGACAAATCTGAGGCAGCACCTTTTGTGCCTCATCCATCGCCAGACGAAGTTGATAGCGGTTATTCATTATATCTGGTTCATTCATATACGAACCAACGGTAATTGGATGTTCAAAATCAAAAAACGGATAAGGCTCCTTCTTCTCTCCTAGAAAATTCCGAACCGTCTCATCCTCTGCAAAGCGATGGCATTTTCGTTTCTGATGGCTGGTAAAGAATCCATCAAATGCAACCGCAACCGGCAGTCGCACCTGCTCCGCCAACCGTAGGGCAATGATATTAAAGTCATATACTTGCTGGGCGGTATGAGCAAATAAAATCGGCCATCCTGCACTAAGAAGATACATCACATCACTATGATCCCCTTTGATTGAAAGCGGACCAGATACCGTTCTACAGGCCAGATTCATAACCATGGGATACCGTGTTCCAGACTGAACCGGAAACTGCTCTATGGCATACAATAGTCCATTAGCACTTGTCGCGTTTACGACCCTGCCGCCTCCTACAGAAGCACCATAGCAGATACCCGCCGCACTGTGCTCTCCCTCTGCCGGAATCATCATCAGGTCTGTTTTGCCCTCTGCTTTCATAATATCCAGATTTTCCGCAATCTGGGTAGACGGCGTAATCGGATAATATCCCATAACGTCATAGCCAATCTGCCGGATGGCAATGGCCGCCATCTCATTTCCAGAGGCATATTCCATAATCTGTTTTTCCATTATACCTCACCTCCATCAATTCGTTTCTCAGTTAAAAAGGACTCCGAGGTAATATAACCGTCTGCTCCGGTCTCTACATAGTAGTCCGGTGCACGGAGCAGGTCCTGATTCGGCATGAAATACTTTTTCTCAGGATAATCGGATTCCAGACCTTTAACCAAAGCCTGAGAAGGACATACCGCTACACAGCGCAGACAACCTTTACAATGGTAATAATCTAAACCTTTATTTACCATCATTTCTCGTCCTTTATAGGTTCCTTTCTGAAACTGGAATACCATATCTGGACAAGTGGAATCACATAAACCGCAATTAATACATTTTTCAGGAATAAAAACCGGAATGTAGCCCTGCCTAGAGGGAGCTAAATCATTGATTACGCTATTACCAGGCCGAGGATTGATCCCTCCGATCGGTGCAGTTTTATATCCCCATTCAGGATTCGGACAATCCTCTCCCTCCTCTTCGAACATATGTTTCTCGTTTTGTATCTCTGTATTCTCTGCAGAGGCTCCATACAAGACCTCTTCAAATCCCCGTCGAATCCCTTCCAGATTCCCAGGCATTGCACTTGGATACTTTTTGCCCAGAGTATCTTTGCAGATTTGATTCAACTGTTCCAATTCGGTAAATCCCATGACCTTTCCCAGACTTCCAAGCATTACCACATTAATTCTGGAATGGCTTTCTATCGCGATTTTCTGTGCTGGTATACAAAAAAGCATAGAAATCGGAATTCCATATTTTTCTGCTGCCTTCTCTGGAGAAAGGCTGGTATTCAATATAATTTTGGTATCTTTCCTGCTGCCCTTTAATACAGAATTCTTTTCTATCAAAGCTTCATGAAAAATACCCAAAAGATGAGGATGTTCTACTGGTGAGTGTTCCCGAATCTCATCTTCTGCTCTGCTGTACCTAACATAACCTTTTACCGGTGTTCCTTTCTTTTCGGAACCATAACTGGAAAAGCTGGCGCTGTTCAGTCCTAGATATTTTAAACCTAGTTCTCCCAGCATCTTTGCACAAAGATTGGCGCCCAGACCGCCTATACTTTCAAGCCGGATTTCATAATATCCACTTTCATTTGTTACCGGCAATTGCATTCCGCTCATATCAATCCCTCCTTAATCGGGTTTTTCTTCAAATAAGTCTTTACCTACGCTGCATAGCGGACAAAGATAATCGTCCGGTACATCCTCCCATTTCGTGCCCGGAGCAATGCCACTCTCTGGATCCCCCTGTTCTTCATCATAAACGTAACCGCATACTGTACAAATATACTGCATGACTACCTCCTTTGCTTCCACTTATTTCTTATACAGTATTTTCCTGTTTTTGAAATTTTATACGTGCTGATAAATATTTCATACAAGCACTTAGGAAAACGCCTGACCGGCAAATTCCATTTTTATTGCTTTCTGTTAAGAAATGCTATTAATCAGCGAAGCTGACGAAGATATTTCAGCAGTTTTTCTTTTTGTTTCCTTTTACCATTCATTCTTTGTATTGTACGTTCCAACTTCTTATAAATCCGTTGTTTTCTCCGCTGTTCAGACCGCTTATGTTTTAACCTTTTGGATGAATTGTGAATCCATAGGTAAACGCCGCTTTCTTCTAAGACCTTTCTATATGACATAGTGTCCTCCTATCTTTGCTTTTCATTGGTTTCCTCCTGCTTTGCTCTTACTAAAAGACATTTCTTTCTATATTTAACGGACAACACCAGTCAGGCCTGAACCACTATTTTACGTAATAAAACCTAATGTTAAAATAGAAATGTGCTAAAAAACATAATTTCAATCATTCAAAATGGATTTCCTGCTTGTTAAGAATTATTTTATTTATATAAATGGGTATAATTTAGAAAAAGTGCTTGTTAAGAATATTTAGAAAAGTGTGGTGTTAAAAATGAAGGCCTTTTGGTATAATGAAGAACGCAAAAATGTATGCGGCCTGCGCATACGCCAGCTTAGAAAGTCACAGAAGATAACACAGCGGAAGCTTGCCATTATGGCTCAGCTTGCCGGTTATGGTTTTATCAGCGAAAGTTCGATTATTAAGTCAGAACTGGGGTCCCGATTTATACCAGATTACGAAGTTGCGATTTTTGCAGAACTTCTTGGAACCACACCAGAATATTTGTTAGGCTTAACTGCAGAAGAACTTTAGAATGGTTCATTCTCTGATGGTTCGCTTTTCATGATTAACATCTTACAGGAATAATTTTTACAACAGAATCCTGCATTTGTTTTCTCTTGTTTTTTCATACACATTCTTTTCGCTTTCTGATTATACTGCCACACATTCTGCATTGTTTGATGTGGCAGTATATCAGAATTCCTGGAGTCTTGCCAGTATTTGCAAAATGCACATACCTGGGTTGTTTCTATATTAATTGCTACATTCCTCTTCATTTTTTGATCACCTATTATTTTTTTATTTTCAATAATGCTTGTTAAGCATTATTTTACATGGATTTAGGATAAAAGTCAACATGAAATGCCAGTTAAGCAGTTTTTTCTTAATTATGTTTTTTATAACACTAGCTAATACATATATCATATGATGGGAGTATACGGTTAATTCTAAATATTTCATAAATATTTTCTTTCTCTAGTTATCGTTATTTGATACCGCTGTACTTGATTATAACCTTCCAATTTTACTAATTATAATTTGAATTTCTTTTATGCAAGCAATTTTTAATTTGATACCGCTGTACTTAATGAAACCTTCCAATTTTACTAATTACGACTTAAATTTCTTTTATACGAGTAATTTTTATTATGAAAGCTATCACTCAATAAATATTCCTTCTACGAAAATAAATAGACATCTGTCTACCAAATGTTATTTCCCTCTTCTATACATTCATTGGCACGCCAGGTATTCATTTTGATTCTATATTGTCTGTTATTAAATATTCCCATACACTAGAATTTCCCTTAAAAATATTTCCCAATTTCTTCAATTATGTTATAATATCATAAGAATCTAACACGCTATCAAAAGGCATATAAGATACAGAAAAAAAGACAAGCAGCAAAAGATCGTATCTCTTCTGATCATAAATGACATACCCGAAGGCTTTCACACCAAAGCCTTGATTCTCGCAAAATTGAGAAGCAGCGTGTTGAGAAAACTATTCAGGACTCTTACGGCGGAACATCCATCCCAAAAGTATTCCTGGCAGAATGAATCGTCCTCTGATTCGTTACTATTAAAACTAATCCGATAAGCAAATACCAGACCATTGAAGTCAACTATATAAACGGTCAATTCCAATCATAATATACTGGCAGTTGGGGATATCTATATCATCCTTATTGCCGGACTCAGATTCCGATACCTAATGATCGTTTTATTTATCTGATTAACTATAAAAATAGGTAATTGCGAAAGTCGCATTCAAGGCGACGAGTTTTGCAAATACTTTAATTATAAGAATAGACATTTGCAAAACTCTTATTTCAATGCCAGAGTTTGGACAATAGATACAAAAATGGAGCGAATTAAAAACGTCTTTGAGCGGAATTTTTGTATCTATTGTTCAAACTCGTCGCCTGGAATACAACTTTCGCAATTACCTAAAAGTATAAGAAAAAGAAAAGGAGCCCTCATGTACAAAGCAGTCCTAGTCGATGACGAAGCCCTGATCCGCGACGCCATCAGCAAAACTATCCCCTGGAACACCTTCGGCTTCGAGCTGGCCGCTACCTGCCAAAACGCCCGGCAGGTCGTCCAACTCCTAAATGAACAGCCCTTAGACCTTGTCATCACCGATATCTGCATGCCCTTTATGGATGGACTTGAACTGGCCAAATACATTTACGAAAACCATCCCCAGGTTATGGTCATTATCATCAGCGGTTATGACGACTTCGACTACGCCAAACAGGCCGTGCGCTACAAGGTCCAAGACTACCTGCTCAAGCCCATTACCGCTGCCGAATTCTCTCAGATCCTGGAAAAGGTCCGTACCCTCCTAGACCAGCGCGCCCAGGAACAAGAATACCTCAGCAAAATGAAACACACATATGACGAGAACCTGCCCACACTCAAAAACCGCTTTCTTGCCGGCCTGATTGCGCCCTCACCCATGGCGGCTGACTATATCTCCGACAAACTCGAAGAATTTCAGACCGAATTAAAAGGCCCCTACTACCTCTGCGCCATCTTAGACCCCATTCCTGCTGCAGAAAACATCAGTTCTCCCAGCTTTGAAAGCCTTACCGCCTTCTCGGTCTACTCTACCGCCAGAGACATTATATACGCCACCAGAGCCGGTGAAGTCTTCCAGGACCCGTCTAACCAGACCATCCTCTACTTCTCCGCGCCCACCAAAGAACAGGTATTCACTACTGCCAAAGACTCCTGTCTGGAAATCCACCGCCTTGTAACCACACTGCTGGATATCCAGCTCAACATCACCATTGGCAAACCCGTATACACGCTGCACAAACTGCCTCTCTCCTACCAGAGCGCCTGCTCCTTATTAGAAAATTTCTTCCTAATGGGCAGCAACCAGATTCTGGTCTACTCTGATTTCTCCCGAGAGCTTCCCGGCAGCACTATCAACCGCAGTGAATGGATCAGCAAAATTCTCAACTTTATTAAGGCCAATAAAATCCAAGAGCTTGATTTCCTGCTGGAACAGTTCGTGCAGACCCTGCGCAAAAACCAGCTCTCCAAGCAGAAAGTCATTCTCTACATTCAGTCCGTTGTGCTGTCCATTATGAACTTCCTCGACAACACCATCTTTTACTCTGACCTATTATTCGAAGAAGAACAAAAGCTGTTCGATCACATATCCGAAATGGAACAGCTCAGCGAAATGGGACTGGCACTGACCCGCTTCTGCCACACCGTAGCCGAAGCCATCCACTCCCGGCACGAAGATTACAACCAAAAACAAGCCCGGCTGGCTCTCGACTACATTGAGCAAAACTACAGCCAGTCCAGTCTCTCGCTGCCCGATGTCTGCAGCCACCTGTCCATGAGCACCAGCCGCTTCAGCACCATTTTCAAAAACAGCACTGGTGAAACCTTTATCGAAGCCCTGACGCGTATCCGCATGGAACATGCCAAAGACCTGATGGCTCACACCTCGTTAAAAGCCTACCAGATTGCTGCGCAAGTCGGCTATACAGACCCTCATTACTTCAGCATCGCCTTTAAAAAGCACACCAAAATGACTCCCACAGAATACATGAAATCCCTGCAGGAGGTATAAATTGAAACTGACACAGATCCTATCCCCGAAAAATTTTTACAACTTTTTTAACCAGATTAAGAGCATTCGCACATCTATGATGATCGTCTTCTCCCTGCTGATCAGCATATCGCTTTTAATCTACCTGTTGATTTCCCTGAATTACACCCAGGAAGCCATTGTGCAAAATTCCACTGAATACACCGACCAGCTTGTTAAGCAGGTAAACTCCGACATCGACTCCTATATTCAGTATATGAAAAACATTTCCCTGATGCTGACGTACAACAGTGATGTCTCCCGTTACCTGTTTACCGATTCCGACGATCCGGCCGAAGAACGACAATACCACGATGCCATCGAAGAGCAGTTCCGCACTCTCTCCAAAGCCCGCCCCGATATATGCAACATCGGCATTTACCGCTCTAGTGACAAGTACATTTTCAATTACAACGATTCCCTGCTCAACGAGCACACCAATCTATCCCTGCTTGACTGGTATCAAAAGACGCTCCAGGCCAGAGGCGGAACCTATCTTTCCTCCTCCCACGTACAAACGATCGTCAAAGACTCCTACAACTGGGTGATCACCTTAAGCAGCACCCTCAAGAATCCCAGAAACTCTAAACGGGAAGCCCTGCTGTTTATCGACCTCAACTACAATACCATCCGGGATTTGTGTGAAAATATCAACCTCGGCCGCAAAGGCTATGTTTTTATTCTTGACGAGGAAGGCGATATTCTCTACCATCCCAAACAACAGCTGCTCTACAGCAATTTAAAACAGGAACGCATAGATGAAGTGCTCCAGCTCACCGCGGACAAAAATTCCTTCACCGCCTCGGACGTCGGCGGACACAAGCTCTACACAGCCGCTACCTCCCAGGAAACCGGCTGGACCGTAGTCGGTGTCGCCTATTTATCCGAACTCAATAAAAAAGAAACCCAGACCCGCTTGATCTACACCATAAGTGCTCTGCTGCTCTTCTTCTGTGCCCTGATCATTTCCAGCCTGCTGTCCAAGGCCATTACACAGCCAATCCGCATCCTGCAAAACTCCATGAGCAAGGTCGTAACCGGCGAATTCGATACCGCACTTGTGCCCGAAACCGCTCACAACGAAATCGGCGACTTGACCCACTCCTTCAACCTTATGACCCAGCAGATCCAGTCTCTGATTGCACAAAACATTGAAGAACAGCGACAGAAACGAAAAAGTGAGCTGAAAGCCCTCCAGTCCCAGATCAATCCGCATTTTCTATACAATACCCTGGATTCCATTATCTGGATGGCCGAGACCGGCGCCTGCCAAGATGTCGTCCTTATGACCTCCTCTCTTGCCAAGCTGCTGCGTCAGAGTATCAGCAACGATGAAGAACTTGTTTCTATCCGCCAAGAACTGGAATACACTCGCTCCTATTTAACCATACAGAAAATGCGCTACAAGGACACCCTGGATTTTCAGATTCACGCCGAACCAGAAATTCTCGACGCCGCCATTGTCAAGCTCACACTCCAGCCTTTGGTAGAAAATGCCATCTATCATGGTATTAAATTCAAAGAAGGCATCGGCACCGTGCGCATCAGCGGCTCCCTAGAAGAAGACGGCTCTATCCTCATCGTCATCTCTGACAATGGAATCGGTATGAGCGAAGAACAGCTTACCCACATTTTTGAACCCAGAACCCCAAGTCCCAAATCCAGCGGAGTTGGTATCAACAACATCCAAAACCGCCTGCACCTGTACTATGGCGAAAGCTGCGGTCTGGAATTCGAAAGCGAAGAGCAAATCGGAACCACCGTATATCTGCGCATTCCGCAAACCGCCGGACAGTCCCGCATTGCCCCCAAGGAGGACCCTACCCATGAATAAACTGACCAAAACACTTGTAACCATCTGTATACTAGGGCTGCTTGTCTGTTTTCTTTATCCGCTATATTTCCAAAACCAGCAGCCCGAACTGTCCGTCATCTACATCCCCAAAACTCAGGATAACACCAATGATTTCTGGACTACTCTGATCTCCGGCACCCAAATGGCGGCCGAGGAATACAATGTTAATCTGACGATCCTCTCCCCGCAGGAAGAAACGGATTACAAACAGCAGAATAAATTAATCCTGGAAGCCGCCCAGCTCAAGCCTGACGCCCTGGTAATTTCACCCATTTCCTATACCGAATCTACCGCCCTGCTTCAGGAAATCAAGGAAACTTATCACATCCCCATTGTTCTTATCGACGCGGTTGTCTCCGAACCGCTTGAGGACACCCTGATTGCTTCCGACAACTACAATGCTGGAAAAACCATGGGCGAATTCGCCCTTAATTATGTGCAGGAACATTCTCAGATCGGTATCGTCGCGCACGTCCCTAACACCTCTACTGCTATGGACCGTGAAAAGGGTTTCCGTGCCGGTCTTGGAGAAATGGAAACTAAGGTAGTTGAAACTGTATTCAGTTATTCCGACTTCCAGACCGCCTATGAGGTTACTAAAGATCTGCTGACACGCTATCCCAACTTATCACTGATCGCCGGCCTCAATGAATACTCCGCCGTCGGCGCCGGTAATGCCATCAAAGATCTGGGACTGTCCGGTCAAGTACGTGTCATTGGCTTTGATAATTCCATTGCCGCAGTGCGGCTGTTAGAAGAAGATATTTTTTCTGGTATTATTATACAAAAACCATTTAATATGGGATATCTGGGGATTGAAACTACCTATCAGCTTTTAACGGGTAAAAAAGTAAAATCCTCGATTGATTCCGGTACAGAACTGATTACAAGAGAGGATGTGTATACAAAAGAGGGGCAGCAGGCACTGTTTTCGTTTTTGAGAGATTAGGCTGGGAAATGGGGTGGCGTTTGTTTTATTTTATTTCATAGCGACGATAATGGGGAAGCAGACAACCTCATGAGCTCAAAAACGTTTTAGATTCGCTCCTGAGGTTGTCTGCTTCCCCATTATCTGGTTATGATAGGAATTTACGAAATATCTCGATCACCAACAAACATGAGACAGTTAAATTCTGCCCACTATGCGGCAGAATCTGACTTTTTCGCTGTAAATATGACTGCTATATGGTAAAATTGCCTTGGATAGCTGAATAGAAAATAAGGAAGCGATTTTCCATGGTGCCTTCTAGAGCGTGTCTGAAAATTGCTTTATGTCAACCATACTTCACAGTTTGTGGGAGATTTGTTCCGAATTCAGGAGTCATAGTGGGCTATGTTGACTGAATTCGGGGCAAATATCACGCAAATTGGGGAGTGTGGTTGGCATGAATGAATTTTCAGACACGCTCTAGTCTTTTTATGAAAGAGGGTGAGGCCTTATAAGTATAATGGAAGTTCTTACATTATTACTTGTGGTGTTTGCGGCTCTGTCTTACATAGACAATCATAAAAAGAAATAGCATCCCACCACCAGAGCTGCTTGATTTTCAAGTGGCTCGTTTTATTTTTATTTTGTTAGATTTTCTGTCAAGTATCTATCGTTATTTGTTCGTTGTGATCCAGTATTGTGTTTGGTTACACTGCTGTCTATTCATCTTTGAGGCTAGTGATTCTTGCGCAGTAGTGTGGCGTTTCTCATATGGTGGAATCTGTATACTCTATGATGACAACTGGAACTATAGCACAGTAAATAGGTAAATAGACAAACAAGCTGGTCAAATTGTCAATCAAATACTACATTGATTTCTATTGATAAGTTTAGACATTTGCAAAACTCTTATTTCAATGCCAGAGTTTGGGCAATATATACAAAAATGTAGCGAATTAAAAACGTCTTTGAGCGGAATTTTTGTATATATTGTTCAAACTCGTCGCCTGGAATACGACTTTCGCAATCACCTATTGATAAGTTTATTAAAAGGATCTGTCGCTTTCACGAATGAAAATTCATGAAGCGGCAATTTCATTTATTCTGTTTTTATATGTGATTTCAAAAATAAGCTCTGGATTATTCTGTTATTCTATAAAAGAGCATACTTTAATGGGGCTGTCGCACTAAGTAATTAGTGCGGCAGCCCCTTCTTATATTATCTTCTTAATATTAATTTTTTAAACTATGTTCTTTTGGCTCTTAGTCGTACAGGTTCTGTGCGATTTCTTCGCTGTCGATATTTTCGCTGTTGTACCACTGGCAGCCTGTATCTACGTCTTTCACGTCCTTGCCGTTTGCTGCATCATAGAGAAGCTGAACCATATGCTCACCGATGGAAACTGGAGCCTGGGTTACTGCACCATATAAAGTCTTGTCTTTTACTGCTGCTTTTAATACGGAACCGGAGTCAAAGCCAACTGCAACGATCTTGTCTGGTCCGCAGACTTTTAATGTATCGTTTGCATTTACAATACCTTCTGCAGATACCTGATTGGAACCAAATACTGCGATGGTGTCAGCCTTCTGAAGAACAGGTTCTGCTACCTGCTGGCATGAAGATGTAGTTGTTTCAGCCGGAACTGCTACTTCGATAATTACGTCAGCGTCTGCTTCTTTGCCGTCAGCGCCTTTTGCTTTGCCTACATAGTAGTCGTTGCCGGTTACGCAAACCTTGAAGCCGTCTGCTTTCAGCAGTTCGATCATTTTGTCGATAAAGCCAAGGCCACGCTGTGTAATGGATTCAGATGTTGCATCCTGGTTTACTTCACCGATTCTTACCTGACCGTTACCAATCTTATCTTTGATTCCCTTGTACATACCTTCTGCTGCTACCTGTCCAGCCTTATAGTTGTCGGTTGAAGCATTTGCATAAACAGCGCCCTCTGGAGCATCCGGAACACCGGAGTCAAATCCGATAATCGGAATATTGGAATCCATAGCGGACTGGATTGCGTCCATACAAGCCTCTGTATCCAGAGAAGCAAAGCCGATTGCCGGCGGATTAGCATTGATTGCACTGTTTAACATCTGCACCTGGTCCGCAACGTCTGATTCCGTGTTCGGTCCTACCATGTTAATCTCTACGCCCAGCTCATCTGCCTTAGCCTTTGCTCCTTTATAAACGGCCTGCCAATAGGTAGACTGGAAACCCTTGGAAACAATTTCAAAGGAAAGCTTTTCACTGGAATCTCCACCCTTTTTGGAATTCTTGTCATCAGAACTTCCGCAGCCTGCGAGCATTCCGACTGCCATCACTGCTGTTAAAACCCCTGCTAATAATCTTTTTTTCATAGAAAGATCCTCCTTTAAATTATTCATAGTAACATACTATGTTGTTTTATATTCCAACCGCCAGAGCGTGTAGAACTTATTTCTCCCCAGACAGTAACTGGTATCTGACTGCACTTCTGGCGGTGAATAACACTTTTAACTAAGATACAATACGGGAAATCTACGAAGCACGCGCCCGCTTATTCCGAATAATATCAATCATAATGGCACTGATCAATACGATACCAATAATAATTTGCTGCCAGTTCGCCTGTAACCCTACATAGGGAAGCCCTGTTTTCAAAAGAGATATGACCAAGACACCCAGAATCGTTCCGGTTACTGTTCCATAACCGCCTGCCGTCGACACGCCGCCGATTATAGCAGCTCCAATGGCATCCAGCTCGAATCCAGCGCCCAGTCCAGGCTGAATTGTAGCAAAGGAAGCTGCAAAAGCAATTCCTGCCAAGCCTGCAAAAAATCCTGAAATCACATATGCTGAAATCTGATAAGCCACTACATTGATTCCACAGAGCCTTGCTGCCTCCTTATTTGAACCAATTGCTAAAATGTAACGTCCAACTTTCGTATGGTTCAAAAGCAGCGTCATCAAAAATACTGCCAGCACCACCCATATAATGCCGATGGGAATTGTAAAGTCATTGATTTTCAGTCGGAACAAGCTGCGGAACCACGCTCCGTTCGCATTGCCATTCGGCCACGGCACACCGGTTCCATTTGAACAGATTGAACCAAGTCCTCTTGTAATCATGCAGGTACACAACGTTGCCAGAAATGGCGGCAGGTCCAGAACCGCTACCGCAAATCCGTTAAATAAGCCAATCACTACGCCGAACAACACTGCAACAAGCAAACCCAGCCATACCGGCCATCCCTTATATACAACCAGATAACCGCCTGTCAGTGCATAACAGATCAATCCTGTACCAATAGACAGATCCACGCCGCCCGTAAGTAACGGAAACGTCACGCCAATAGCCATAAATGCAATATAATAGGTATATCCCATCAGACTTAAAAATGTAGTATATCTTCGAAAGGTGGGATTCGCAAAACTGAAAAATATCAGCAGCAGAATTAAAATGCCAAAAATAATGACTTTCTGCATATCGATCTTTTTTACCGTTTGATTTTTCATGTCTCCACCTCCTAATCTCTGAGCGTCGCCGCATGCATAATTTTTTCCTGCGTCGCATCTTCAATATCAATTTCCGCCGTCTTGCGGCCTTCACACATAACCACAATTCGATCACTCATTCGAAGAATTTCTGTCATTTCCGAAGAAATCATAATAATGGATTTGCCCTCTGCCACCAGCTCATTCATCAGATGATAAATCTCGCTCTTGGCACCTACATCAATACCCCTGGTTGGTTCATCAAAAATCAGGATATCGCAGTTTCTCACCAGCCATTTGGCAATAACCACCTTCTGCTGATTTCCGCCGGACAGATTCACTACCAGCTGCTCCGTACTCGGGGTCTTCGTTGCCAGACGCTTCACATATTCTTCCGCAACTTTCTTCTCTTTCTTCTTATTAATAAATGGTCCTGCTGCGTATTCATTCAGTGTTGCCATCGTTGTATTTTCTGCAACCGACTTCCCGGTTACAATACCGAACCGCTTACGGTCCTCAGATAGATAGCCGATTCCGCATTTTACAGCGTCCATTGGATTATTGATATTTACCTTACTTCCATTGATATAAATGTCGCCGCTCTCCTTGACGTCCGCTCCGAACAACGCCCTGGCCGTCTCGGTACGCCCTGCGCCCATCAGGCCGGAGAAGCCAAGGATCTCGCCCTTGTGCAGCTCAAAGCTCACATCACGCACCATTTTGCCTGCATTCAAATGCTCAACCTTCAGCACAACCGGAGCATTCTTTGGCACATTGCTCTTTGTCTTGGGATCTTCATAAATGACACGGCCAACCATCATATTGATGATATCATCCTTTGTGCTCTCCTCGGTTATAATTGTTCCTACATAGGTGCCGTCACGCATAACCGTTACACGGTCGGTGATGACCTTGATCTCATCCATTCGATGGGAAATGTATACAATTCCCATGCCCTGCTTCCTCAAATCCCTGATAATCTTAAATAGCTCCTGAATCTCCGATTCGGTCAATGCTGCCGACGGCTCGTCAAAGATAATAACCTTACATTCATGAGAAATGGCTTTGGCAATCTCGCACATCTGCTGCTTGCCGACCGTCAGATTGCTCATAATTTCCGTTGGGTCAATATCAATATGCATGCGGTTAAAAAGCTTCTTCGATTCTGCAATCATTTTTTGATCGTCGATAAAGCTGCCTTTCATAAATTCCCTGCCGGCAAATATATTCTGAGCCACCGTCAGATGTCCCATCATGTTCAGTTCCTGATGTACAATGACAACTCCTGCATTCTGAGCCTCTTTGGGATTTGCAAAGGAAACTTCCTTTCCTTCATATGTAATCGTTCCTTCATCCTTGGAGTAAATGCCTGTTAAAACCTTCATTAGAGTGGATTTTCCTGCGCCGTTTTCACCCATCAGCGCATGAACTTCACCCTTTCGAATCTCCAGATCTACATGGTTCAGTGCATGTACTCCGGGAAAAGACTTATCAATGCCTTTCATAGTCAAAATTACTTCGCCCATTTTACTTCCCTTTTCCTTTCCGGGACCTTTCTCCCTGTTACATGCCTGTTAGTTCTTCTTCCTTCTGGAAATAATATCAATTGCCACAGCTACGATAACGATCAGTCCGGTTACAACCAGCTGATAATCCTTAGTCAGTCCAATGGCCAGAATTCCTTCTTGAAGCAGCGCAATAATCATCACGCCGATAATTGTACCGCCTATGGAAGCAATGCCGCCTGCCATAGATGTTCCGCCCATAACTGCCGCTGCAATGGCTTCGTTGTTATATTGGTCACCCATGCCCGGCTGCACCGTTGTATAGGCTCCAACAAAGAAGATCGCTGCAATACCAACTAAAATACCACAAATTACATAAGCCAGCATTTCATATTTCTTCACGTTGACACCGGAGAGCCTTACTGCCTCCTTATTCGAGCCTAAGCAGAGTATGTAACGTCCTGTTTTTGTCTTATTGAGAACAATCGCGCAGATCACTGCGACAATCAAAAGACAAATCAGTCCAGTCGGTATAATCGTTACATCTCTCGGCGTATCGCCGACCAGCCTGTATTTTACCAGATTGCGGTACCAGCCGTTGACCTTATCTGTCGCCATTGGCCACTTCACCGTCTGTGTCTTGGTAAATACTGACGCAGCACCCTTGGCAATCTGCATGCTTGCCATGGATATAATAAACGGCGGCACCTTACAATATGCAACCATAAATCCATTAAAGCATCCGAACACCACTCCGATTAAAACAGCAAGTATCATGCAGAACCACACCGGAAGGTTGTTCTTGGCAAGAATCTGCCCCGACACAATCGCACAGCAGAACATCACTGGACCGATTGAAAAATCAATCCCGCCCGTCCCGATTACGAAAGTTACTCCTAATGCCAGAAATCCCAGGAAATACGCATAGTTCAATGCACTGATGATTCGGTTATAATTGACAAAGGATTCGCTTAAATTTGCAAACATGCCATACATAACTGCCATAACCAGGCATAAAACTATTTTGTTAAAACCGATTTTCTTAACAATAGGGATGTTCCTCAAAGTATCCATTTGTATCCCTCCTTCAGGGGCCGAACCCCTAAATCTTAGATTTATAAAGATTATAAACCGAAACATTTTATAAACGAAGTCATTATTTTATTAAAAAAGGTTAAAAATTTGTTATAAAAAATTACCATGCTAGGAATTATTTTCCCTTATTATTTTAAAAAAATGCATAAAAAGAGCCATGCGGCAGTTTTTTGGTCTACTGCCACATGGCGTCCTTCATAATTATTCTTACCTTCCTGTGAAAAATCCCCAGAAGCTTCGAAATCCTGCATTCAATTTTTCATAATCCGCATATCCCAATTCCGTTTCTGGAAATACTTTTTTCCATTCTTTTACGATTTCCTGGCACAACGCTTCGCCCTGTTCTGGCCACAGCTTCAGCGTGCAGGGAAATACGCTGGTTACCATAAATAAATTCAGCTCACTTTGGCGGCTGCCTTTCTTGATGCCCCTGAGCTCCTCTATTTCATGGCCGGCGGCTGCTGCAATGGCGTGTGCAAGCTGAATTAGAAATTCCTGCTGTGGTTGTGGCAGTTCCTCCCTTGTCTTGCTGTTCTCCGACGTTTTTTCATCGGCTTTGCTTTCCTCTGTCTGCTCTGGTAAGGCTTCTGCAGACGCTGTGGACCCTGCCAGCTGTGCCCAGTAAGTCTTGATCTGGGTAAATACTTCCTCCTGCTTCTGGCAGTATTCCTCAAAGTATGGGCTGTATTTTTTCTTTTTAAAATAAGTCTTTGGGTCCTGGTTGTCCTTTAGAAGAGCCGCATATGCCTGAAGCAGCTGCTCTGGATTGGCAGATGCTGACTGATTCATTTTATCCATTTGATCTCCTTTTTAATAAGTAATTGTTATTAGGCATTTGCAAAACTCTTATTTCAATGCCAGAGTTTGGGCAATATATACAAAAATGTAGCGAATTAAAAACGTCTTTGAGCGGAATTTTTGTATATATTGTTCAAACTCGTCGCCTAGAATACGACTTTCGCAATCACCTAAAGTAATTGTTATAGATAATTGCGAAAGTCTGAATCAAAGCGGCGATTTTAGACAAAACATACAAAAACGCCGCTCAAAGACGTTTTTAATTCGCTCTGTTTTTGTATGTTTTGCCTAAAATCTGGTTACGAATCATGAGTTTTGCAATTGCCTAAAGTAATTGTAAGTTACTCGAGTGTACTCTTTTATTTGTTTATTATATTCTTAAGTGACCTTTTTTCAATAGCAAAATAACTGATAATTGGTGTACATTAATAATTTTCTAGAAAATGGTGACGTATCCCATTTTCTTTATATGCAATCACAGTGCTTAAATTTACATTTTCCACACTCTTGAATATATTACTCTCCACAAAGGGATTCACCTGTTTCATCTCTGCAATTAAGTGCTTAATTTCCATTCGCTTAGAAGCACTGACATCCTCTTCTTTACGGGAAGCATACGTTTCGGTAAAGCGGCAGGCGCACTGGATAAACTGCAGTTCATTATAATTCTGCCAATGCACAATATCCTCTTCTCGGATGAAATACATGGGCCGAATCAGTTCCATTCCTGGAAAATTGGTACTATGAAGTTTGGGCATCATAGTCTGTATCTGACCTCCATAAAGCATACCCATTAAAATAGTCTCAATCACATCATCATAATGATGGCCCAAGGCAATCTTATTACAGCCTAGCTCTTTTGCCTTATTATATAAATGTCCTCTACGCATTCTTGCACAAAGATAGCAAGGTGATTTCTCAATATCATAAACCGCTTCAAAAATATTGGATTCAAATATAGTTAAATCAATATTAAGAAAATTTGCGTTATGTTCAATCATTCTTCGGTTTTCTTTATTATAGCCCGGGTCCATGGTAAGAAACATCAGTTCGAATTCCATCCTCTTATGCCTTTGAATTTCTTGAAATAGCTTGGCCATCAGCATGGAATCCTTTCCACCTGAAATACAGACTGCAATCCGATCCCCATTCTTAATCAGCTCATAATCCTTGATTGCTTTGGCAAATCTGGAAAATATCTGTTTATGGAATTTTTTACGTATACTCTGCTCAATGCTCTCTGCCATGTGTTCTTCTCGTTTACCAGCTGACAGCTTATTATGCAGATTGTTCGTTTTATTTATCGGTTCATTTTTATTATTCACATGGAATTCCACGCTTCAATGCTCCTTCCAAATCTCATATCTATCCATTTGCTTGGGGGCTTAGCAACCGCCTATTAAAATATTATAATAGAGATAACCGCAAAGGTCAATGAAAAATATTTTCATACAAGTTATGGAGTCAATAGAACTCATGCAGAGCAGTGTC
Organism: Lachnospiraceae bacterium; assembly: GCA_022791575.1. GTDB lineage: Bacteria > Bacillota > Clostridia > Lachnospirales > Lachnospiraceae > JAAVZI01. The sequence goes on along the minus strand of JAAVZI010000018.1, from coordinate 6,216 downwards.
TTTCTTATTTTCACAAACTTAGTTCTGATTCTTTTTAGGATATATATCTACAATAAATTCCCGGCAGAGACTTCTTTCCAAAGAGCATATGATTTTTTACTCAGATAATATACTTCTTTTTGCAAACTATTTTATGATAATATAAACGTCAATTTCACATTTGAGATTATATAATTTCTTGTTTCATCAAAATTTTAATTTTTTTATAACTATTACGAATTATATCATTTTTATAAATATAGCTAGAATCACTAGACATTTCTAATAAAATTCTGGCAAGTAGCTTTTCTTTTATAAAAAACACTAAGCAGTGCACCCCCCTGATTTCTCAAGGAATTGCACTGCTTATTATTGGGCTCCAATTTAATGATTACTCTATGATGAAAGTTCGAATGGTTTGCTAAATTAAAAGGGATTATGTTTCTTTATAATCTTAATTCTTTAACATACAATCGGTCTATTCCATTGCCCAAATTAACAATATCTTTGTGATAGTGATATCCATATTTTTCATACAAACCAACATGTTCTGATGGGATATATGTTCTGTTAAAACCGTTTTCTTTTGCATATACATTTGCAAAATCAATTAGCTGTTCACTAATTTTATGTACGTGATATTCTTCTGTTACAAACACACATGATTGCCACAAATACCGTTTCCCAATCGGTAAATACCCATGTCCGAAGCATCCATAAAATATGATCTTTGACATCTTCCCAAGAAAAGTTTTCAACATAATGGATTAATTGTCTGCCAAATCAGTATCTCTATCGACTTTCCTTATTACTGAATTATCCATGCTGAAATCTTTTTGAACAAGACCAAAGTGCTGCTCTACTTTTCTTACAGTTTTATCAACTGTACTATGTTCGGTTCTTTCAATCCACAAATAGTTACTGCTTTTGATATTATTACATCTTTTTTCATTGAGCGTTTTTAAGGTTGCATTACATGTCGCCTTTGCTTTTTCAATATCAGACGCGCTATTAATAAAATCACTAAATCTTTGATGGTCGGGACGATTGCAATAATCCTCAACTAAATTGGATGGTTCTTTTATTAAAAATACTATTCGGGAGACTTCTGTGTATTTTTCAGCTTCTTCCACTGTTAAATGGCAGTCACACAATACGATTTGATTTTGTGAAAGACTGATCAAATCCAATAGCACAAAGTCTAATTGCTCTCGTGTGTTATCTATCAGCCATTTTTTATATTCCTTTATCGTGCGCCCAAAAAACTCATCTGCATTTTTAAAGACTTTATTCATTGACGGCTGAAAAGCAGCATTTGAAATTTTTTGATGATTTACAAACTGCTCGTCAATATCATAAACTAATAAATTGTGTCGTTTAGCCAACTCTCGTGAAATTGTAGTCTTTCCTCCACAAGGTGTTCCCGTTATAAAATAAACATTCTTTAAATATTCTTTGATTACATTATCTTGAAATATCATTACAAGACCTCCTTATATTAAATAGTTTTTAGTGTCCTGTTTGTACATAAAACTATTTAACAAAGTTTCATGTACTTAGATATTTCTTAATCGTATGAACGCCATCATCTTCTTTACCTCCAATAAATTTAAATTTCACTTTATTATTATACCATTTTCTCCTCTGGTTTACAATAGGCAAATATAGAGTACAACAACCATCACGTCACATATTTGTATTGTTCCAACGAATTTTCTAGTTTATGATCCTTCCAGTCATTTGCTTTTCATTTCAGATTATTACACTCTTTGCATATTCCTATTATGTGCTGCAACTGTGTCCACTCACCTTCTGGTAATCTGGTTCTTTTTTCTTATTTCCTTTGTATAGATTAGGGTTTGTATAATTTTCTTTTATCTGCTCATAGAAACATACCTAGTCTATCAGAGGTGATTTTTCAGCCTTCTTTGACGAATTTTGTTGTGGCAACTTTATTCTAGCAAACGGTTATAGCGCATGACTATTTATATGTAATTAATTTGCTTAACTTACTACATGGCATGCCACATTTCATCGGAGATCTTTTTTAGGGCATTGCTCACTACTTTTTCACTGTTGCAAATTTTCAAAAAGAGCTCTCCTATTTTTCGGAAAGCCACATAAAATTCAGCTTATTACTAATAAAATTGCAAGGATTTTATTTACTCAATGATAGCAGCCACACGATCTGATCCAACAGTTCGACCACCCTCATATAAGCTTTTGGAAATGATTTCTGAAAGTTTTTCCTGCTTATTTTTGTCTATATAATCTAATTTATCTCTACAGTTTTACTATTCTGAAAAATATTAGAGCACAAAGAACCCGCAGCAAAATACCCATTTTCTATTTTACTTCTTTTTATATAGTACTAGCACTATGTCTTTTATATCACTAAAGCAACATTTAATAAAACTTATATTCACATACAAAATTACCTTTTATATATAATTATAAATTTTCAACGAAATGATTGCTATACATATTCCAATACTTTTTATACACAAAATCATCGTTACCGTCAAAGTTGAGTTGATACATTCTGAATATGACAGGAAAATCCTTTGGCTGCCATTGTTCTTCATAAGAATAACAATATGTCATACCTACCTTTTGCATGACATTGCCGCTTCTTGGATTATTTCTATCATGTGTCGCCGTAATATAAGGTAAACCATCTTTTTTAACTTGTTCTACGACAGCTTTACCTGCTTCTGTAACAATTCCCTTTTGCCAAAATTCCTTACGAAGTCCATAACCAAAATCATGATGTTCTTCCATGCTAACATTGATGTAACCAATTGGGAAATTATTTTCTTTCAAACAGATAGCATACGCATAGCCTTGTGGATATTCATATTTTGTAGCATATCTTTCTTCATAAAATTTTATTGTTTCTTCAAGGTTTTTCAAGGTATACCAAGGTAAAAATTGATTGGCTTCTTCATCTTTCAAAATTAAGAAAAGAGCTTTCATATCTCTTTTTGTGAATCTTCTTAAAATCAAGCGTTCTGTTTCCAATGTAGGTGTATTCATGTTATTTTCCCTCCGTAAATCTTGATTTGTTGCTTTAAGTATAGCAGATCCTCATACAGTTTACTACAAAAAATACAGAGCATAGTAATCGCCACGCCCCCACATTCCTTATCGTTCTAACAACTTTTCAATTCTCCAGGTCTGCTCTTTCAACAGATGGTTTGCAGCAGAAAGTTCCGCTACTTCCTGCCGTGCCGCTTCATCTTCTTTCTGTATTTGCTCCGTTTTCCGTCCTGCCCGCTATCTGCTGATAAAACATATCGGATCATTCCTCTTTACTGTTGAAGGTTGTCTGTTTCAAATTTTCAACCTCTTTCTGCCGTTTCTGCTTTTCAAAATCAAGTACAGACAGGTGCTTGTTATTTGTGCCTAGCGGTTTCCACTGCACGCCATGCCGCCCCATGACTTAAACGGTTGGTAAAGACAAACTCCGATGAAAATTGAGCCAAGTTTCATCGGAGTTCTGTTTATTTTGTGTTAATTTATATTTACACAGGCATTTAACATATGACTTTGATTTACTGTTTCTTCCAATAAGTCCATTTCACTGCAGGTTTGTAACCAATAGCTTTATAAAAGCCATTTGTTCCTCCTGTCATATGCGTTGCGCCTAATGCCTTTGTCTTTCGATACATTTCAGATAAAGCGGTAGCAGCAAGTCCTTTGTGGCGATATTCCGGAATTGTGCAAAGCGGTTCCATATAAGCCAGTCTATTTTCGGGAGTCCACCACATTCCTGCAAAACATGCATACTCTCCTTTTTCATCAGCAATAATCACTGACAGATTCGTCGTTGCGTGTGGTGCCACCTCTAATAAATAACCACTTTGCTCATATTGATGATCCCATGGACCCTCCTTTTGTTCATGATTAAATCCTTTCCAACAACACTTACTTTCCTTATCTATATCATATTCGTCTGAATTTACAAAATGAAATCCTTTTGGCAAAGGATAATCCAATACATGATCAAAATCAAATTGCATATCCCAATTTTCTGATTTTTGATGATATCCTGCTAGTCTTGCAGCATTCATTAAGGTGTCCTGTCCTCCAAAAAGAACCAGTTGTATTTCCCCGCCTTTTATTGGCATATGAGTATCCGCATATGCGATCATTTCTGATGCCACTTCCTCATATCCAGGCCTCAAACTGAAATAAATATCCCTCACAGGTGATTCGTAAAAACAGAATGCGACGATCTTACCGTTATCTTCCCAAATACGATTTTTATAAGAATATGTGATATCCATCCAATATGAAAAAGATGAAAAAGCATATTCGAAAAATGGGGCAGGAACACCATTTCTCCAGTCACGCTCATAAATATCCAGCATAAACTGATAGATTTTACCACAATCTGCTAATACACTAAATTGTCTTGTTGTTATATGTTTCATTTCTGTCTCCTTTCGCATAAACTTTAGTCTCTAAAATTATAAACAAAAAAGTGCAACCATGTAAGTAGCAAGAACAGTTATAATTAACATTGAAACAAAAAGACGCCTGCCATTTATGCAAGCGCCTTAAAATTATCCATATATTATTTTCTTAATAGTACTATACGCCAGACCATATTGCTCGGTTAATTCCTCTATAGAATAACCCTCTTTATACATTTTTTGTATTTCTTTATTTCGTTCTTGATAGAATCTACGAGCCCCACTCGCGGCTTCCCATTCTTTCTTAGTAGAAGCTTTCGGAACATAGAGTACACTCCCATCAATATAGGTCTGAATCTCCTTTATTAATTGCTCTGGCAATATTTCTGCTGCATTTACATATTTCATATCTGCCACTCCTTATTTATCTACTCATAAATAAAGTGCAGAAACAGCAAAACATATAGTATTATTGGCCCATACAGTATTCTATATGCCTGCTATTCTGCATGGGCTAAAGTGTTCTTGACTCCTTTTTTATTTAATGCATGTATTTTTCGCCTCATAGCTATTCCTCCTATCTTTTTATTATAGAAATGAGTCTATTCTTTCTACCTATTTAACATTAACCTATCAAATATTAATTCGTTGTCTTCCACTACTCTAATCAACTAATTGGATTGCTTCTATTTCTCTTTGTATTTTTTTGTAATAGATAAACTGTAAATTGCCATAATTGCAATTGTTTCTATCATTACTCCTAAAACAGATAATAAAATATATGGCGTATTTTGACCGCTGAGTAACGGCACTCCTAATACAATAAAAATAAATCCATAAGTAATAAAAAGTTTACCAGTTGCACGATTGTATCCTCTTATATTATTCACTGGAAAAGTCTTAATATTTGCCCAAAAACCAACTGCTTTCTTTGAGAAAAAAGCACTAATTCCAAGACCAATCATAAAACAACCGAATAACGCCCACACTATAAATCCAATGATTCTTCCATCCATATTGTTTCCTCCCTGTAAATTCTTGTTGAAATATACGTTATTTGTAAAAATAATCTAAAATGTTGTTTAATCCCAAAAGTACATTTTTGTTATCAATTGCAGGTATTTCATTGGTGTTATGGCTATACACTACATCATGAATGTTATAGCAGTTCATATGATGCAAAAGCGTACATGCTGTACTGTAAGCTGTATCTATATAACCATCGCCACCTCCAACTAATATGACTGCGCCCTTCTTAGATTTCATAATAGGTTCTTCTTTTCTAAAAAATCTAGCACAAAAATATGTTTGGAGTCTGCTTCCGACATCTAGTAATTTTCCCGTCAATTCTGAGAAATAAAGCGGTGAAGCAATCAAAATATTGTCACAATCTTGTATGTACTTATAAACATCTTGCATTTCATCATTTATTGCACATCCGCTATTTTCCCAACAATACCGATAATCAATACAAGGTGATATATTGCACCTATAGGCATCTACAATTCTGTACTCACTTCCAATTTTTTCAGTAAATTTACCAATAAGACTGCTGGTATCACCATTTGTTCTCGGCGATCCATTTAATATTAAAGTTTTCATTATAATTTTTTCCGTCAAATTAAAGTTTTTCTTCCCAAACAAATCCGTGACACAATAAGAGCTTATCCCAATAAAATTTTTACAGCTTGTTTTACATTCTCAAGAGTCAGACCAACTGTCTGGTCAGGTTTTACTTGATGCTGTTCAACTTGAGCATTATGTAAATCAAGATCATCGAGAACCACCCATTCGGTAATATCATTATGAAAATTTATCC
>JAAVZI010000086.1 GCA_022791575.1 Lachnospiraceae bacterium | reverse complement strand
GATCCACGAATTTGATAAACCCAAGTGGAATGAATGGGGAGAAGCCGCCCTTGTGGAATTAAAGGCGGCATATGCAGAAATCCAGTCATCCGGGGATAAACGTAAGCGCATGAATATCAGTTGGCTGGCAAGGGTAGCCGGGATAAACAGGGACGATATCTATGGCAGGTTGCGCTATCTGCCGGGAATGCAGGAGTTTTTTGATGAAGTCTGCGAAACGCAGGAAGAATGGATCCGGCGGAGATACACTGAGATCGCATACGAAAAGAAAAAGGCCGGAGGAAAGGAGTTTACTTATGGTGATGTAAAGCGGAAAGTCCAGATCAGGAGAGGTTCTTATGAAAGAAACAGAAAATTGATTGAAACATTGATTGCAGAACTGAATGATAAGTTGTTTATGAGTAATGAACAGGGAACGGATCTTTGCAATCATAGAAAGAGGTGATTTTTTGGATATGTTATCCACAATGAAAAACACAGTATCTTCTGAAACTGCGAAGACGGCAGCTAAGGATTTTTACCACAATCTCCTTGATGTCTTTAGCCTGGATCCAGTAGCAGCTTTAGACCTTATTAAAGACATAAAGAATCTTCCGTCAACGATAAGAGATGGAATCTTTTTTGAATGTTTTGAGGCCTACATTTTAAATCTGAATGAATATGACTATAAAAAGAAAGAATTTGTAGAGGATAATCTGAAAAAGATGGCAATCTCATTGGCAGAGGTAAGCCCGAATGATGAAGCCGATTATGCGGGTGATCCTAACCCGGATAAACCGGAAAAGTTTTTGCAGTTCCTCCAGTTTTCAAGTATAATAAAGAAAAATCATGGAGGATGTGTTTATGTTACTTACGGATAAATATGCTGACCATATTTATGGTACGATCACTTGTTATGACCGCATGATCATCCAGGGATATATCCCCGTATGGAGCCATGCCGAAGGCATGACCGGTTATTTGAAAGCCAACGATATCCGTATTTTTGATTTTGCAGATTTCTCCCAGCCCCTGACCGACCAAATCAGGACAAATGCCCAGCGTGTGGCAGATGAAAACGGCATTGAAATCGAGTTCATCCGTAAGCTCCGGGCTTTCCGTAAAGATGACCGTATTCAGGAAATCATCCGGAAAACCGGAAAAACCGAGGGGCTGATCCATATCTTTTCTGCCATGGAACAGTGCAATACTTATAAACCATGGCATGATAAGACTGCCGGGAAGACATTCCTCAAATCTGACCAGAGCAAATGCCTCCACTATTACTTTTACTTCATTGACAAAGAACTGGGACTGTGCTATCTGCGTGTTCCCACCTGGGCTCCCTTCCGCCTGCAGTTCTATATGAACGGCCATAATCTCCTTGCCCATAAACTGCAGAAAAAAGAAATTCCATACCGTATGCATGACAACGCTTTCCTCGAGTTCTCTGATGTCGAGGCTGCCCAGAAGCTCTCGGACAGGATCAATCCCGAAGACCTCCATAAAGCCCTGGACGCCTTTGCCAGACGTTACTGCCCGGCTCCTGAAACGCTGGGACTGGGCTACACATGGACAATCCAGCAGATTGAATGTGCAACGGACATCATGTTCAAACAGCCCTGTGATCTGGAACCCCTTTATGATGAAATCATCCGGACAGCAATTTTTACGGTAAAGCCGGACAACATCGCCACCTTCCTGGGACAACGCATTACCTATAACTGCAGGAAAGAAGTCGGCACCAACTATAACCAGCGCATTCTCGGAACGAGAATCAAACACCATATGGGTGATGTATCAATCAAAATGTATGATAAGTTCGGCCATGTCTTACGGATAGAAAGCACCTGCAATGATGTCGGGGCTTTCCGGGTAAAACGAAAAGTGGAGCACAGAGACGGCAGTTCATCGGAACAAAAAGCCCCGTTGAAAAAAAGCATTTACAGTCTGTATCAGTTGTTTACAATCATGAAGGCCGCAAACTACCGGTATCTGGAATTCATCTCCTCTTTCGATGACCACAGCGGCGGGAAGGAAAACCTTACAAAGATTACCGGTTCCATTGTGGACAAGGGGCGCTCTTACCGCGGTCTGAATTTTTTTGCAGAGCGTGACCTTCAAGTACTGGAAGCAATCGGACGGGGCGAGTACATGACTTTTGGTATGCAGGGAAAGGATATCCGTCAGCATCTTGAAAATATCAGTCCGTCAGCCATGTCCAGAATTTTTAAACGGCTCCGTCTCCATGGAATTATCGAAAGGGTGCGGGGCACTTATAAATACTACGCCACTGCCTATGGCAAAGAAATCATTGCCGCAGGACTTACTGTTAGAAACCTTGTGCTTATACCAGCATTGGCATAGGTATTTTTCTTACGCAGAAATTTTGCCATTTTGCGTCAAAAAACATTTATAAGTGGCCTAATAGGCTTCATGAATACTCAAAGAGGATTGTAAAACTGATTGATGACTGTGGGACTATCCAGAAAGCTGTGTACTTGGCAAATATTTCCAGGGCTTTTGCTAAGCATGAAATTGATAAAAGATTATTTTTTAAACTTGGGCAGTGCATCAGAATGCTGACGGAAGAAGATCTTCTATTCCTGCAAGAAAATGTTAAAGAAGGGACAATTGGAGGCAATGGTGATTATGTAGATGATTTCAGAGGATTAGGATTGATGTATGAGGTGGATGCCGGATTTGCTTATTCAAAAAAAGCCTTCCAACTTTTGAAATATGCCTTGAACTATGAAGGGGGAATGAACATCCCGGAAAAATTTCCTGAAAGAAATGTGATAACAACAGCTACAGAAGACGAGATTAAGGAGATGATGGGGAAGATTGATGAAGTTGATGGAAGAACAAAATGGGGGAAATTTTAAGGTAAAAAAGCATTAAGAAGCATAAGACTAAATGTAGTTCTTGTTATTGATTTGTAAAATAGGAGGAAATCATAATATGAAAATAGAATCCATAAAGATAAAGAATTTTAGAAGCTACAAAGAAGAAACGGTAATTTGTTTTGATGATCTTACTGTATTAGTTGGAAGAAATGACATAGGTAAATCTACAATTCTTGAAGCGTTAGATATTTTCTTTAATGATGGGAGCGGGGTGATTAAGATTGATAAGACTGATCTTAACATCCAGGCATCAAGGAATGGCGACAACGAAACTGTCATTTCTGCATGTTTTTCAGAACTGCCGGAGTCGATTATTATAGATTCAGCAGTGCAGACTACACTTGGCAGTGAATATATGTTGAACTCTGATGGATATCTGGAAGTGGTGAAGAAGTACAAAAGTGGCGGAAAGGCTTCTGTATTTATCCGAGCAAAACATCCAACAAATGCTGATTGCAAAGACTTACTTCTCAAAAAGAACGCAGACCTTAAACGTATTATCACAGGCAAAGGCATAGAATGTGAAAACCAGAGCGTCAATGCAACAATGAGAAGAGCTATTTGGGAGCATTATGCTGATGACCTCAATTTGCAGGATATTGAGATTGACGTTTCAAAAGAAGATGCAAAAAAAATCTGGGATAAGCTGTCTTCTTATATGCCTGTGTATTCCCTGTTTCAGTCAGATCGTAAGAACAGTGATGGCGACAGCGAAGTCCAGGATCCGTTAAAAGAGGCGGTTAAACAGATCATCAATGATGAAGAATTGCAGCAAACTTTAGCTTCGGTAGCTGAGGTTGTAGAAACTAAGCTAAAAGAAGTTTCAAGCAGAACCTTGGAAAAGCTGCGGGAAATGGATCCTGCTGTTGCAAACAGCTTAAATCCGGTTATTCCTACAGCTGACAAGCTAAAATGGGTAGATGTGTTTAAAGCTGTGTCTATTTCAGGTGATGAGGACATCCCAATCAATAAACGAGGAAGCGGTGTCAAGCGGCTTGTTCTGCTGAATTTTTTCAGGGCGGAGGCCGAGCGAAGGGCTGAGGAAGGCGACAATACAGGCATCATCTATGCGATTGAAGAACCGGAAACTTCCCAGCATTCCAACAACCAGAGAGTGCTGATAAAGGCTCTGAAAGAATTGGCCCAGGCAGCTAATACGCAGATTTTACTTACGACACACAGCCCAGTCATTGTAAAGGAGCTTGACTTTGAAAATCTCCGGCTGATTTATGAAGACGAAAATGGGAAACGAATACTTTCTGTGGAACCTGCGGTTTTGCAGTATCCGTCATTAAATGAAGTGAATTACGCAGCTTATGGAGAAGTTACTGAAGAATACCACAATGAGTTATATGGCTTTTTGGAATTCCAGCAATGGCTTAATGATTACAAAAATGGAAGGCCACAAAGACCATACCTGTATGTGAAAAATGGTAATACGAAGACCTGGAATCTTGAACTGACAGAATATGTCAGACACCAGATCCATCATCCAGAGAACCATAGTAATGCACATTTCACAAGAGATGAGTTAAGGCAATCCATTGAAGATATGAGGGATTATATCAGAAACCGTGCAGAAGCAGAAGGAATCTGGGATCCCATTCCTGATGATGAATGATGCTGTAAGCATTGTTACATAGAGCAACTGAATAAAGAGTGGTTTACACACAAAGAAAGGATGCAAAAGCCGTGAAAAGCAGATGCATCCTTTTTCGTGTCCAAAAAGGATTGGAGGTGATGCCATTGATTGTAATAGAACTAGAATTATCAAATATAATTGTAACTTTTGGATAATTTTTTATCAAATATAATTGTAAAAGGACAACACAAACTTATGATAGAGCAATTTCATAAATAGAAGGGAGCGTGATACTATCAAAATCGGATTGATTGATGTGGACAGCCACAACTTCCCAAACTTGTGCCTTATGAAGCTGTCTGCTTACCATAAAGCAAGGGGCGATACATTGGAATGGCATGATGG
>JAAVZI010000017.1 GCA_022791575.1 Lachnospiraceae bacterium | reverse complement strand
GTAATTTATATTTGTTAGGGAGTTTCATACTTCCCAAAATTAAACGATTAATTAAGAAGTAGTTAAATTCCCATTTATCAGCAAGTTACAAGGGAAAGTTTTTGTTATTTAGTTTTTATTGCTTAACTCATTCCCACAACCCATCTAATTCCGGTACTTTCCTTGCCGCTGTCCGGCAGGCTGTTTCTACGGTGGCGGGAAGTTCACGGCAGCCATCTTCTCTCAGACATACAAGGGAGATTTCCGTATAATTCTCCGGCGCATCTTCTGTCATTGACAGATTGTAATACTCATAATGCACCCTGTTCTTCTCTGTGACTTCCCTGTAAAAATTTCTGTGGTAGAGTTCGACATACTGCATACGGTTTTTAAGCTGCTGTTTTCTTGCTTTTTTAAGATGTCAGCGAGGGCATTTCCAAAATCAACAATCCGCACATTCTTCCGCTTTGTAGGACCTATCTCATGTTTATGGGCAGCCCCGTTGTAACGGACGCTCCTGCGGACTGTCAGATATTGTTCCTTGGTGTTAGAATATAATTAGTACAAGTTAGACATGAAAAATCCCCAAAAGAAAAGTATAATAGAACAGATGAAGGAAGGAACATGGCTACACAATATACAGAAGAATTTAAGAATGATGCAGCAGTAGTATACAAAAACTGCCGGTTTCTTCCAGATGTAAAAAATGTATTTAACCAGATTGCCGCTTAAAAGTTTGAGCGCGGACAAATCGCGGCCAATCCTGCACCCCGGCAGTAGGTCAGCGTCGAACATTATATGCTGCTGGGGTTCGTGCTGTCTGCAAAAAAGCAGTATTACGCTGAACAGCCGTATAATTGAGCCGACGAGAGCGTGCATTGCGTATGTGGTTCTGCATGAGTTGGTACATTTTCTCCCCCCCAACCATTCCAGATAGTTTTTGGACTTTGTAGAACATAGAATACCTGACTGGCAGGAGTGGAAGGCGGTGCAGGACAAGTGGCAAATTTGAAAGTTCCATCTGCTCAATCCCGCCTGATTATCCCAGAAATCAGGCAGTCCGCCGCCCGCAGCGCCTTCTTTGGTAAAAAACCAAGTGTTTGAAACTGCATTTCCAGTATCGATTTTAAATCTGCGGCCTCCTCTGGTTCTACAACCGCCATCGGCAGCAGCAATTGAAATAAAACAGCTCCATTTTCCAGGGAGAGCAGGGACTTGACGCGCCGGAATGGAATGGTCCATAGTTTCCAATGCGGGCCGGTGCAGCCTATTTCTTCCTTATTAATATTATAAATCGTATCGCCCGGATGGAATGCAATGGTCAAAATCTCCGTATCCGAAATCGGCGCGACCACTGTCGTCGGATTTTCCACATATCCATCCATTTCCTCCATTACTCCGTCATAATACTGCGTAAAATCGTCGCTCCAGGCAGGATCGACGGGCAGTACTTCCGCGACCAGCTCGTAGAGCTGGCAGTCCTGTTCTTCAAGATAGGCGCAGGGATAGCTCGTGGAGAGAAAGTACGACCAGAATAAACGGTTGTCAAAATCAATCTCCCGGATATCTACAAAACGCCCGTGCGGGCAGTCTGCTTCTTGGTCTTTCTGCGGCTGATGGCTGGTATCGTTTGGCGGCATGTTCATTCCTCCTCTTCTACATGGATATACCAGGAAATGTTTCTAATTCGGTTTCTTTGATGCTCTTTTTTCCATTTATGGTCAGGTTTTGATAAAAGATGGTTCTCCTGTTCTATTCCTTTGGCGCTTAAGGAACGGTTCACCCATCACCTGGTAACCGTTGCTGAATCTATCTGGATGGTGATTAGAACAGCATGGCTGTCTGGTATTTATGCCAGCAGCAGCTTTGGCTCTGAGGGGAGCATTTCCAGACTGTGTTTGTTCCAAGACAAATATAACAGGATCGGCACATGATCAAAATGTGAAAGAGCGTTAGCAGCACAGATTTCTTCCATTGTGTTTTTGCCGTAGCACAGGCTTCCTCTGTGGTTTTGGATCCATGCCTGTACAAGCGTGATTTTGGACCCCTTGTAGTCGAACCTGGACAGCAGGCCGCGGGCGATACGGGCACCGTGAAGCTGGTGCTCGGCGTATAGGGTATAGTCGGTAACGGAAGCTATATCTTACAGCCATGATGCAATCATAACCATTTCCTTGTGCTTTGCAGGAACTGCTGCGTTGCATAGAGCAATTTTTCAACACGTCCTGGCTCTCAATCGGCTGTTCCTAATCATTTTATCATATGTTTACGTTTTTTTCTATCCATAGATTGATTCGATAAAAGAGTAGGAACGAACCATTAAGGAAATGAAACAAAAGAGAACATCCTGGAGAAACTTCTGGAACATCATGAACTTATGAATGGGATGAAAAATTATGCCAAATTCCTTGCATTTCAGCTTTATTTGTGCTACACTAATCCTAAATATTTCCGACATATGACGGAAATGAAGCGGTATTTGCCAAATACTCATTTTGCAGCCAGTATTTGGGCGGAGCGGACATACCTGCATATGCAGTGCACAATGGTCGGTTTTGCCAAAGCCTGCCACAAAAGGAGGTGAATAGATGGCAAGACCAAGCAAATGCAGAAGAATCTGCTTTGAGCCAGCGTATGACAGCTTTGTCCCGTCAGGGATTGGCAGCAGCCAGAAAGTAGTGCTGAGCGTCGACGAATACGAAGCTGTGCGCCTTATCGACCTAGAGAAATTCACGCATGAACAGTGCGCACGCCAAATGGGGATTTCTAGGACAACCGTGACGGAAATCTACGAAACCGCACGTGAAAAACTGGCCGACAGCATAGTAAATGGGAAAATGCTTCAGATCGCGGGTGGAAATTATCAGCTCTGCGATGGTTCGGTGGTTCGGGATTGCCAGAAATTCTGCAGAAGATCAAAGAAACATTTTATGGGGCAGCCAGAAAAACGGGTGCAGAAGAAAGGAGCTAATACAATGAGACTTGCAGTTACTTATGAAAACGGACAAATTTTTCAGCATTTTGGACATACAGAGCAGTTTAAGCTCTATGATATCGAAGACGGTAAAATCGTAAACGAACAAGTAGTGGACACCAACGGACAGGGACATGGCGCGCTCTCTGGGTTCTTAAGCTCATCTGAGGTCGAGGCGCTGATCTGCGGAGGCATCGGCGGCGGTGCACAGATGGCGCTGGCAGAGGCCGGAATCAAGCTGTACGGCGGTGTTTCTGGAAATGCGGACGAGGCGGTACAGGCATTTCTTGCAGGGAATCTGGGCTATAATCCTAATGTACACTGCAGCCATCATACGCATGAGCACTCTTGCGGCGAGCATGCCTGCGGCGAAGAGAAACATGGCTGCGCAGGCAATGGCGGATGTCACTAATACCGTTTTTGAGCGGACTGTTTTCAGGTGTGGAACATTTATAAATTCAGGAACTGTTCAGAAATAATTTATGACAAGGATTTAGGAGGGCAGGGAAGCGACGGCCGAGAGTTGCCGCCACCTGCTGCCAATCGGCGACTGGGGTGCCGGCTGGGGGCCTCTTTGTCTGGATCTGACGAAATCAGAGAATGATGCGGACGAGGACGACGAGAGTACATGGACCCTTGTCTGGTTCGACCACGAGGAATTTAACTGGGCGGCGTATTACGGCGGGGCGGATGGACGGCTCCACGGCAGACCAGCAGCGCCGAATCTGCGGACTCTTCTGAAATGGTATTTCTGTGGGTCGATGGAAAAGGAGTTCGAGGAAGAGTATCAGGTCAAAGTGAATTATGAACGACTGAATCATGATGATTTCTGCGATTCTTATTGGGAGGATCGCTGGAAGGAGTAGCCGAAAAAGGATCTCGCTTGTGAGATCCTTTTTTTATTGCAACAACGCCTGAAACTCTTCCCGGCTACGCAGCGGGTCGAAACAGCTGTTGTTGGCCAGACAAGTGTAAAAGTCTTCCAGCGCGGTTGCTGCAGGCTGTTCATCAAAAGGTTCCCACTCTATCTGGTCAAACATTGCTGATGTATGATGGAGTATGCGTGAAGAAGCTTTGGCCTTATGAGGCAGGGAATCCTCATCTGGTATGTGAGTATGTGCGTGTGTGTATGCTGTCATCTTTTCTGCATGAGACCTTGCCTTTTTCAGTTCTTCGATTACAGCTTCCCATTGGCAGTCCCGGCATAGGAGAAATGCTTTGTTTATGCAGTTATACTGCAGGATATCATGATATTCCAGATAGTCTCCATCAGGAAATAGGAGATTTATAATCTGTTCAACAGCATTGTAAGCTTCAAGGCTCTTCTGGCCGACGGGAAGTTGGAACAGAAGCTGTTTTAGTTTTCGATCAAGAATTTTCTGGCTGTGTTTTTTCAGTTCCGTTCCCTCCAAACATTGGTTCAGCAGTTCGTCACGTTTTTCTTCATCGTTTTGCAACAGAGCGTATGTTTTGGCTTCGTCCCTTTTGCCTAGATTGTGCAGAGACAGCACAATTCCGCTGAGTGCCTGGTCACGCAAGCGGGAATCTTCCGTATGTTCCAATACCGTCTGATAATACATAACAGCCTGGCTGAGCCCATTTTCAAATGCTTCGCCCTTTCGGGTCAGTGCAAGATAGAACTCGGCGGAAGCCAGCCATTCCAGATAGGCCATTTCTCCTGGATATTCGGCCACAGCCTGGAGAGCCGCATGGTAGTTCTTTTCTTTGTCTTCCTTTTTCCAGTATTCCTGAAATTCTTCGTTAATTTCTGCGCGGCGGGCCTCTCTTTGGTAATCGTCTACACCAAGCAGATAATCGGTAGTTACTTTGAATAAACTGGCCAGTGGTGGCAGAAGGGAAATATCCGGCATGGCCATATCCGTTTCCCAACGGCTTACAGCCTGCGGAGAAATGTTCAGCAGCTGGGCCAGCTGTTCCTGTGTCAGGTCTGCCTGGCGTCTTTGTGTTCGGATGGTCTGTCCAAATGTCATAGAATTGCCTCCTTTTTGAGTTTGGTGTGGTATTGAATTGTTCCGATTCTGATTTTATTATATAAGACAAATGGGCATACGTCTATCGATTGGTAATTGAGAGAATATCAATCAGCAGTGGAATTTTTACCATCCGCCAAAATCAAAACTCTCTCAAAAAAACAGAACCAGATTAACTACAGACAACATAACTGTCCGAATCATTAATCTGATCCTGTCTAATTTAACTCAATTCCATTTATTCTCCGTAATAAGCACGCAGATACATTTCCTTAATTTCCTTCATCAACGGATAACGAGGATTGGCACCTGTACACTGATCATCAAATGCCTGCTCTACCATCTCATCCAGTGTTGCAAGGAAGTCTTTCTCCTCAATGCCATAATCCTTGATATTTTTCTTAATACCAACCTTAGCTTTCAGTTCTTCAATCTTACCAATGAACAGCTCCAAAGTCTCTGCATCATCCTTACCGCAGATTCCCAAGAAATGTGCACACTCTGCATAACGCTCCAGTGCATGCGGATACTGATACTGCGGGAAGGTTCCCATCTTCGCCGGCTGCTCGGAAGCATTAAAGCGCATAACCTCTGTAATCATCAGGGCATTTGCTACACCATGCGGAAGGTGATGGAAGGCACCCAGCTTATGTGCCATAGAATGACATACTCCTAAGAATGCATTGGCAAATGCCATACCTGCCAATGTAGAAGCATCACCCATCTTCTCACGTGCTTTCGGATCATCTGCACCCTTTTCATAAGCAGACGGCAAATACTGGAAAATGTTCTTCATAGCCTTCAAAGCCAGACCATCCGTATAATCTGATGCCATAATAGAAGCATATGCTTCCAACGCATGAGTCAGTGCATCAATACCAGAAGCACTTGTCAGTCCCTTCGGCTGGCTCATCATATTGTCTGCATCGATAATTGCCATATTCGGAAGCAGTTCATAATCTGCCAGCGGATATTTCACACCACTTCTCTCATCCGTAATAACGGCAAACGGAGTTACTTCAGAACCTGTACCGGAAGAAGTAGGGATTGCAATAAAGTATGCTTTTTCACCCATTTTCGGGAAGGTATATACACGCTTTCTAATATCCATAAAGCGCATAGCCAGATCCAGGAAATCTACCTCCGGATGCTCATACATCACCCACATAATTTTACCAGCATCCATTGCAGAACCGCCGCCCAATGCGATAATGCAGTCTGGTTCAAATGCGCGCATTGCCTTTGCACCTTCCTGTGCACAAGCCAGAGTCGGGTCTGGTGCTACTTCATAGAAACAGGTATGTGTAATTCCCATCTCATCTAATTTATCTGTAATTCCCTTTGTATAGCCATTCTTGTAGAGGAAGGAGTCTGTTACGATAAATGCTTTCTTCTTGCCCATAACCGTCTTCAGTTCATCCAGGGCAACCGGCAGACATCCCTTCTTAAAGTATACTTTCTCAGGTGCTCTAAACCACAGCATATTCTCTCTCCTTTCCGCTACGGTCTTAATGTTAACCAAATGCTTCACGCCTACATTTTCAGAAACCGAATTACCGCCCCAGGAGCCGCAGCCCAGAGTCAGTGATGGTTCCAGCTTGAAGTTATACAGGTCTCCAATACCACCGTGGGAAGAAGGAGTATTAATCAGAATTCGGCAGGTCTTCATAGCTGCTGCATGCTTGGCAATCTTCTCTTTCTGTGCCGGATGCACATAGAGGGAAGCGGTATGTCCATATCCGCCGTCTGCTACCAGCTGCTCTGCCTTCTGAATCGCCTCATCAAAACTATCTGCTTTATACATAGCCAGAACCGGTGATAATTTCTCATGTGCAAATTCCTCAGAAATGTCAACCGACTCTACCTCGCCAATCAAAATCTTTGTTTCTTCTGGTACTTGCACGCCAGCCAGCTGTGCAATCGTAAATGCAGACTGTCCCACAATCTTAGCATTCAAAGCACCATCAATAATAATCGTCTTACGAACTTTATCTAACTCATCATTTTTTAAGAAATAGCATCCACGGTATGCGAATTCTTTCTTAACCTCGTCATATACATTCTTCAATACCGTTACAGACTGTTCTGATGCGCAGATCATACCATTATCAAATGTTTTGGAATGAATCACAGAGTTAACTGCCATCTGAATGTCTGCTGTATCATCTATAATCACTGGAGTATTTCCAGCGCCTACGCCCAAGGCCGGTTTACCAGAAGAATAAGCTGCCTTTACCATACCCGGACCGCCTGTTGCCAGGATAATATCAGATTCTTTCATAACCTGATTGGTCAACTCTAAAGAAGGAACATCAATCCATCCAATAATTCCTTCTGGTGCACCTGCTGCAACTGCCGCATCCAATACAACTTTTGCCGCCTCAATTGTACATTCCTTCGCCCTTGGATGAGGGGAAATAATAATAGCATTTCTGGTTTTTAATGCAATCAATGTTTTAAATATAGCTGTTGAAGTTGGATTGGTTGTTGGAATAACTGCTGCAATCAAGCCAATCGGCTCTGCAATCTTCTTAATTCCATATGCAGAATCCTCTTCAATCACTCCACAAGTCTTTGTATTCTTATAAGCATTATAAATATATTCTGCTGCATAATGATTCTTAATTACCTTATCTTCTACAATTCCCATGCCTGTTTCCTGAACAGCCATTTTCGCAAGCAGAATTCTGGCCTTATTCGCTGCCGTTGCCGCTGCAAAGAAAATCTTATCTACCTGCTCCTGTGTAAAAGTGGCAAACACCTTCTGTGCTTCCCGCATTGCCTGCATTTTCTCCTGCAGAGCCTCTGCATTGTCCACTACTTTTGTCTCCATATCTGACATGACATATCCTCCTTACTGAAATGTATAAGCAAGGTAATTACCTTACTCTCTGCAAATAGTATACAATCATTTTCCGTCTTTGTCAACCAAAAAAAATCAAAAACGGTCACAAAAATTATTTTTCAGTCAAAATTTGTCATTTCATTATGCAGAACAGATAATCCCTCCAAGCACCTCTGTACAAAAATCTATGTCTTCATATGAGATGAGGTAATCTGGTAAAAATCTCAAAACTCTTCCGCCATCGGTTCCCTGAAGCAAAACTCCCTTTTCTGCTGCCATATCATATAGTTTTCTGTAAATCGGCCTATAGTTTTCAACCCCTGGAATACACATATCCAACCCCAGCATCAAGCCCTGCCCTCTTGGGTTCACAAATAAGTTATTTTTTTCACAAACGGATATTAACCTCTTAAGAAAATATCTCCCTTTCTTTCTATTGGAATGAAGCAAATCATTTTTTTGAATATAATCAATTCCAAAAGAAATGATTCCTGCAGCAAATGGATCATTTTGATGTGAACTGTAATGAGTCATGGTTATTTTATTTTTCGCACACAATTCTCCATTGAACAAAACAGCAGATACTGGATAACCCAATCCCATTCCTTTTGAACAAACTACCATATCTGGAATCAAATGAAACTCCTGATAGCAAAACCATGAACCTGTCCTACCGAAGCCCGTCTGACTTTCATCGAAAATCAGTAACATACCATTTCTTTTACAAATATTATAGAGCTCTGTAAAATAAGTTCTATCTGGGTAAATCATTCCTCCTACCGAAACAATAGGTTCTACGACTACAGCTGCAATCACTTCTTTGTGCTCTGCTATTATTTTTTTCAATACATCTATACCATTGATATCATCCGTTCCAGTTGGTATAGGAATAGAAAAAATATGATTCACAAAAGGCGCCGCATATCTCCCGCCAAAAGTTATGCTCTGTGTTCCCAAGGTCAATCCATGATATCCTTTTTCAAAACACACCAACCCATCTTTTCCAGTCATATGCTTAGCATAGCGAATCGCAAATTCAACAGCTTCCGCACCAGTACTTAACAGAATACTCCTTGCATCCAATTCCCCACTAATTTCATTCAGCTTGCTTGCTGCCTTAAGCACAAGATCTGAAATCATTCCTGAACTTGTATGTGAAATAGTTTTAGAAATGCTCGTTACACATTTCACCAGTTCTGGATTAGAATGTCCGAATATTG
This sequence comes from Lachnospiraceae bacterium, assembly GCA_022791575.1. Classification (GTDB taxonomy): domain Bacteria; phylum Bacillota; class Clostridia; order Lachnospirales; family Lachnospiraceae; genus JAAVZI01. The sequence continues at coordinate 2,080 of JAAVZI010000017.1, read as the reverse complement.
TACAAAACTGGCCGCAATTTAAATCTAAGTATTTCTTCCCATTTTCATCAAATATATAGGACCCTTTTCCTTTTGATATGATTTGTTTGTGAAAAGGTATCACAGGTATCAAGTAATTATCCATTTTTTTCATCCTTTACAAATACTCATTTAATACACTATTTGCTAGTTCACATACTTCCTTTTCATTTTTTCCCTCAAGTATAAAATATCCTCTTCCCATCAAGGAATGACCATCTTTTATCTTTCTGATTTCTCCTGGAATCAGATTGCACTCATATTCCAAAAGCGAATACTTGTTCATAATATATTCTTTGGGCGGAATGATATTTATCTTTGATTCTATATCAAAGTATCTAATGATATAAACGTTATCCGTTTCTTTCACATGAATAGAGGGATGTCCACCTTTGGTATACCTTATAAATTCAGAGATCATATCTATGCCTGTCACCATAGGCACAAATATATCATGTAATCTATGCCCTGAAGGCCGCGCCGACAATTCTATTATAAATAATCCCTGTTCCTCTTTCATAAGATCTGCATGGACAATTCCATCCTCTAGCTGAATCGCTGCAATTAATTCTGACATAAACTCCTTTATTCTCTCTAACAGTTCTGCATGCTTCTTATGATTTGTAGAAATATATCCCACACATTGTCTATAAGGAGGCGTTGTAATTAACTTTTTCCTCGCCAAAATTAAATGAAACCTTTTATTTATCACCATACCGTCTACACCATATTCCTGCCCATCTACCGCATCCTCCACAATGAAATCCTCATCATAAGGCATCTCTTTTGCGAATCCGTCCCATTCTTCTTGAGATGAAATTCTAAGAACCTGTCTGCTTCCAGCGCCATATCTTGGCTTTACGATCACAGGCAGACTTTCTGGTACATATGTTGTTTTTCCCGCCTTAATTAAATTACAATTTATCTTTCGCAATCCCAACTGCTTCAACGTCTTGTGAAAAATCCATTTATCCGTACAGACCTCCGTCGTGTTGTTACCCGCTCCTATCAACCCATAGTGTTCATTAAAAGCACCAGAACTAATAAGGTATCTCCCAATCGGCACCGGCAAGACAACCATGTCCTTAGCGGAAATATCCATCTTATCAATGACTGCAAATATTTTTTTCGGATCTCTTATATCTACAACATACGCCTGATCCGCATATTTCAATCCTTCAGCCTTTTCATTTCCATCAAATGCCAAAACTGTCATTCCATATTTCTGCGCTTGTCTGATTGCATAAATCGTTTCGTCACTTGCTCCAATTACAATCGCATACTTAGTTAATCCTCTCTTCTGCATTTATACAATATCCTCCTTAGTTCCTTCATTCTTTCCAGCTATAAAGTTGTTTACCTAGAACTACTGGTATTAAAAAGTGTACCTATTGATACTTGTAATAATTAAAAAAAATTAACATTGGAAAAATACTGTATTTTATAAAATGAATTTTAAATTAGATAAAAAAGAATAGAGAAGCTTGCGTTATGCGCATAAATATAGTAAAATATTCCATACAGGAAAGTCTCAAAAAGTACACCTTTTGAGACTCTTTTTTCTGAAAACTAACTACTTTTCAAAGTTTTTAAAACCTTTACTAATCTCACTGTTTATCAAATTTTTGATTTTTCATTATTAAATATGCTAAACTGAACGCAACAACATACGGGAAGTTGTACTGGGAAAATGAAATTATTCTGGCAATAGATAATAATGGGTAAAAAGATTTAATATTTCCCACAATTAAATAACATACGTGCTTGTGCAAGGGGGATTGTAGAAAGTGAAGTTATTTTTGCATAAATCCAATGCAGCGTTTAACATTTCAACGAAGCGTTTCTTGAATATGGTGTTTCTCGTGATATTATAAAAGCAGAAAGAAGGTGAAAATATTGAACGTTCAAAACACAGGCAGCCTAATTGCTGCTATCAGAAAAGAACAAAATCGCACGCAGCAGGATTTAGCGAATGAATTGGGAGTATCAAGTGCAGCTATTTCAAAATGGGAACGAGGTATCGGTTTTCCAGATGTATCTCTTATTGAACCATTAGCTGCAT
>JAAVZI010000016.1 GCA_022791575.1 Lachnospiraceae bacterium | reverse complement strand
CCCATGCCATCGCAGAGCTGGTAAAAGGCTTCAAGGAGGGCAATCCATTCCAGCCTTTACTCGGGGTTACGGGTTCCGGCAAGACATTTACGATGGCGAATGTCATTCAGGAATTGCAGAAGCCGACACTGGTCATCGCCCACAACAAGACGCTTGCGGCGCAGCTATACGGAGAATTCAAGGAGATGTTCCCAGAGAATGCAGTGGAGTATTTTGTATCCTACTACGACTACTACCAGCCCGAAGCTTACGTTCCGTCTACCGACACCTACATCGCCAAGGACTCCTCCGTTAACGACGAGATTGACAAGCTCCGCCTGTCCGCCACCGCCGCGCTCTCCGAGCGCAAAGACGTCATCATTATTTCCAGTGTATCCTGCATATACGGAATCGGCAGCCCTGACGACTACCAGCATATGATGATCTCACTGCGCCCCGGCATGGAAAAAGACCGCGACGAAGTCATCCACGACCTAATCGACATCCAGTATACACGCAATGAAATGGATTTCCGGCGCGGAACATTCCGTGTACACGGTGACGTGGTCGAGATCTACCCAGCCGACTATTCCGAAACCGCCATCCGCGTAGAATTTTTCGGCGACGAAATCGACCGCATCACAGAAATTGACGTCCTGACCGGCGAAATTAAAAGCCTGCTAGAACACATTGCCATCTTCCCGGCCTCCCACTATGTAGTCCCTCAAAGTAAAATCCTAGAGGCCGCCGGCCAGATCGAACAAGAGCTCGAAGAGCGCGTAAAATATTTCAAAAGCGAGGACAAGCTGCTAGAGGCCCAGAGAATCGCCGAACGGACCAACTTCGATATCGAAATGATGAAAGAAACCGGCTTCTGCAGCGGAATCGAAAACTACTCCCGCCACCTTGCCGGCCTAGCGCCCGGACAGCCGCCCTACACCCTAATCGACTACTTCGGCGACGATTTCCTAATCATCATCGACGAGTCCCATATCACCATTCCCCAAGTGCGCGGCATGTATGCAGGCGACCAGTCCCGTAAAACCTCCCTCGTCGAGTATGGGTTCCGTCTGCCGTCCGCCAAAGACAACCGCCCGCTCAATTTCGAAGAATTCGAGAGCAAAATCGACCAAATGCTGTTCGTCTCCGCCACACCCAACGTATACGAAGACGAACACGAACTGCTGCGCGCCGAACAGATCATCCGCCCCACCGGCCTATTAGACCCAGAAATTCTCGTTCACCCAGTGGAGGGCCAGGTCGACCATCTGATCGGACAAATCAACCAGGAGACTGCCAAAAAGAACAAAGTCCTAGTCACAACCCTGACCAAGAAAATGGCCGAGGACCTGACCGACTATATGCGCGAAGCCGGTATCCGCGTGCGCTACCTGCATTCTGATATCGACACCTTAGAGCGCCAGGAAATCATTCGTGACATGCGTCTCGACGTATTTGACGTCTTAGTCGGTATCAACCTCTTAAGAGAGGGCTTAGACATCCCCGAAATCTCCCTTGTGGCCATCCTAGACGCTGACAAAGAGGGCTTTCTGCGTTCCGAGACCTCCCTGATCCAGACCATTGGCCGCGCCGCCAGAAACTCCGAAGGCCATGTGATCATGTACGCCAACGACATAACCGACTCCATGAACAACGCCATCACCGAGACTAATCGCCGCCGCCAGCTGCAGCAGGCCTACAACAAAGAACACGGCATCACCCCGACCACCATCAAGAAATCCGTCCGCGACATCATCCGCATTTCCAAGGAAATTGCCAAAGAAGAACTCAAGTTCGAAAAAGACCCGGAATCCATGGACACCAAAGAATTGGAAAAACTGGTCAAAAAAATCGAAAAGCAAATGCGCCAGGCCGCCGCCGAACTCAACTTCGAAGCCGCTGCCCAGCTGCGGGACAAAATGATGGAAGTCAAAAAAATGATGGAACAATAGAAAAAGGATGTGATAAGTATGAAAATAACGGTAATCGGCTGCGGAAGATGGGGCACGCTCATTGCCTGGTATCTGCACAGCCAAAACATGGAGGTCACGCTCTACGGCCGCGCCTCCTCCCACAAAATGCAGCAGCTGCAGACAGAACGGAAAAATGAATTCCTCACCCTGCCAGACTCGTTCCGGCTGACCACCGACCTCCAGTCCATAAAAGAGGCTCAGATCATCGTAATCTCCGTCAATTCCCAGGGTCTGCAGGCTCTGCTCGACGAGCTCAAACCACTGGAGCTGAAAGACAAACTATTTGTCCTCTGCATGAAAGGAATTGAGATCAAAACCGGAAGGCGGCTGACCCAGGTCATCAACGACAACGTCGACTTTTCCAACGAAGCCGCCGTTTGGATCGGCCCCGGACATGTACAGGAACTCTACCGCGGAATCCCCAACTGTATGGTCATCGACAGCACCAGCGAACAGGTCAAAACCATGCTGGTCAACACCTTCAACAGCGACTTGATCCGCATTTACTATGGACAGGATCTAATAGGAAATGAAATCGGCGCCGCCGCCAAAAATGTCATCGGAATCGCCGCCGGTATGCTCGACGGTTTGGGCTTAAGTTCGCTCAAAGGCGCACTAATCTCCAGAGGAACCAGAGAAGTATCCCGCCTAATCAAAGCCATGGGCGGCAATGAACTGTCCGCCTACGGCCTCTGCCACTTGGGCGACTACGAAGCCACCGTATTTTCTCCATACAGCAATAACCGAAGATTCGGCGAACTTTTTATCAAAGGTGAGAAGTATGAAAAGCTGGCAGAAGGATATTATACAGTAAAGGCCATGATGAACTTAGGCAAAAATTACGGCGTCGAGCTGCCAATCAGTAAAGCCGTCTATGACGTGCTTTACAACCAAAAAGAAGCCAAGTCAACACTAGATGAATTGTTCCGCCGAACCATCAAGCCCGAATTCTAAAAACCTGAAAAGAACACATGTTCTAATCAACAAATAGAACAAGCGGACGAATCTATATCTGGATGAGAGTAAACAGAATAGATCATGCCCCAAAAGCAAAGTACAAAACAGACAAACAAAAACATACAGGCAAAAACAAATAAGCAGAAACAAATAAAACAAACAACCAAAAACAAACAAAAAAACAGAAAAGTAAGAAACGAAACTATAAAAGAGGAAGGAACAGCAATGGCAAGTAAAGAAATCATCAAACAATACATCAAAATCAGAGGCGCCAACGAGCATAACCTGAAAAATCTGGACGTAGACATCCCCAGAAATGAATTTGTAGTGCTGACCGGTTTAAGCGGATCCGGCAAATCCTCCCTGGCATTTGACACCATTTACGCGGAAGGCCAGAGACGCTACATGGAATCCTTGTCTTCCTATGCCCGGCAATTCCTCGGCCAAATGGAAAAACCCAATGTCGAAAGCATAGAAGGCCTGTCCCCCGCCATTTCCATCGACCAGAAATCCACCAACCGCAACCCGCGTTCCACCGTCGGCACAGTAACCGAAATCTACGACTACTTCCGCCTGCTCTACGCCAGAATCGGCATCCCCCACTGCCCCAAGTGTGGTAAAGAGATTCGCAGACAGACCGTGGATCAGATGGTAGATCAGATCATGGAACTGCCGGAAAAAACAAAGCTCCAGCTGCTGGCCCCCGTCGTGCGCGGACGCAAGGGCCGCCATGAAAAAGTCCTCGACCGCGCCAAAAAGAGCGGCTACGTCCGCGTACGCATAGACGGCAGTCTCTATGAATTAACCGAAGAGATCCAGCTCGACAAAAACATCAAGCACAACATAGAAATAGTCGTAGACCGCCTGGTTGTTAAAGAGGGAATCGAAAAGCGCCTCACCGATTCCATTGAAAATGTGCTGGCTCTTGCTGAAGGGCTGCTGGTTGTCGACGTCATGGGCGGTGAACCCATCAATTTCAGCCAGAGCTTCTCCTGCCCCGACTGCAACATCGCCATTGACGAAATCGAACCCCGAAGCTTCTCGTTCAACAACCCATTCGGCGCCTGCCCCGACTGCTTCGGCCTAGGCTACAAAATGGAATTCGCCGAGGAGCTGATGATTCCCGATCCGTCCCTAAGCATAGCCGGCGGCGCCATTACCGTAATGGGCTGGCAGTCCTGTAACGACAAAAAAAGCTACGCCTACGCCATTTTAGACGCCCTGTCCAAAGAATACAAATTTGACCTCACCACCCCCTATGAAGAACTCCCCGAAGAAATCCGCGAAATGCTGCTCAACGGCACCAATGGAAAAGAGGTCAAAGTCCATTACCAGAGTCAGCGCGGAGAAGGAATTTACGATGTAGCATTCGAGGGCCTAATCCGCAATGTCCAGCGGCGCTATCGCGAAACCGGCTCAGAAAGCATTAAGCAGGAATACGAAGAATTTATGAGAATCACGCCCTGTAAAGCCTGCAAAGGCCAGAGACTGAAAAAAGAAAGCCTGGCCGTCACCGTCAGTGGCAAAAACATTTACCAGATTACCGCCCTGTCCATTGATAAATTGTCCGAATTTTTAAAACATTTGGAATTAACAGAACAACAGCGGCTAATCGGCGGTCAGATTCTAAAAGAGATCCGCGCAAGAATCGGCTTCCTAATCAATGTAGGACTGGAATACCTGACCCTGGCGCGCGCTGCAGGCAGCTTATCCGGCGGCGAAGCCCAGAGAATCCGCCTGGCTACCCAGATCGGTTCCGGCCTGGTAGGCGTCGCCTACATTCTCGACGAGCCCAGCATTGGTCTGCACCAGCGGGACAACGACAAACTTCTGTCCGCGCTGCAGAAGCTAAAAGACCTGGGCAACACCCTAATCGTAGTAGAACATGACGAAGACACCATGCTGGCCGCCGATTATATCGTAGATATCGGCCCTGGTGCAGGCAGCCACGGCGGTGAGGTCGTAGCGGTGGGCAATGCCAAAGAAATCATGAAAAACAAGGCCTCCGTAACCGGTGCCTACCTAAGCGGCAGAATCAAAATCCCGGTTCCTCAGGAACGCCGCCAGCCCACCGGCTTTCTTACTGTAGAGGGCGCCGCCGAAAATAACCTCAAGAACATCACCGTCCGCTTCCCTCTGGGAATTATGACCTGTATCACCGGCGTTTCCGGCTCCGGCAAAAGCTCCCTGGTCAACGAGATTCTCTACAAACGCCTAGCCAGAGACCTAAACCGGGCCCGCACCATTCCCGGCAAACACAAAGCCATGAAGGGCATTGAACAGCTGGACAAGGTGATTGACATCGACCAATCGCCCATTGGCCGCACCCCCCGCTCCAACCCAGCGACCTATACCGGCGTCTTCGACCAGATCCGCGACTTGTTTGCCGCAACCGCCGAGGCCAAGGCCAGAGGCTACACCAAGGGCCGTTTCAGCTTTAATGTAAAAGGCGGCCGCTGCGAAGCCTGCAGCGGCGACGGCATTATCAAGATCGAAATGCATTTCCTGTCGGATGTCTATGTTCCCTGTGAAGTCTGCCAGGGCCGCCGTTACAACCGGGAAACACTGGAAGTCAAATACAAGGACAAAAATATCTACGACATCCTGGAAATGACCGTCGAGGAGGCCGTAACCTTTTTTGAAAATGTTCCCTCCATTAAACGGAAAATGGAGACGCTCAACGATGTGGGCCTGTCCTACGTCAAGCTCGGTCAGCCCTCCACCACCCTCTCCGGCGGTGAGGCGCAGCGCATTAAACTGGCCTCCGAGCTAAGCAAGCGCAGCACCGGCAAGACCATTTACATTCTCGACGAGCCGACCACCGGCCTGCACTTTGCAGATGTACACAAACTCGTTGATATTCTGCGCCGCCTCTCCGACGGAGGAAATACTGTAATTGTAATCGAGCATAATCTGGATGTGATCAAGACAGCCGATTACATTATAGATATCGGTCCGGAAGGCGGAGACAAAGGCGGCACCGTAATCGCCGAGGGTACACCGGAAGAAATAGCCAAGATTAAGAAATCCTATACCGGAAAATTTGTCAAACGGTATCTGGAGAAGAAGTGACATATGATAAGTGACATATGATAGAGTTAGAACACGTCAGAATGAAACCAACCGTGTTTTAGGAGAAAAAAGAAGCCGTGCGTTAGCACGGCTTCTCAAAAAAGGGAGATGTATATAAAAAATCTGATACGCAATGGAAAAGAGGGAGTGCTGCATGGGCTGTGATGGAACCCATGCAGCGTGAGTTATGAAAATTATATTAGCTAGGTTAGCTAGTACGATTATTATAGTATATGGAATTCGTGACCTTTTTATGACAGAAATGTGAAAAAAATGTGTAATCACGATAAAAAATGTAATAAATTTCCAAATGAATAAAAGGATGGAACTTTATAAGAACATTTACGAATGCTTTACATAAGCGGTTTTCAAATCATAAGGAAATATTAATAATTATTTAACAAATTCGTAAAAAACAATTGCAATCCTTGTCCTCTTTGTGTATAATAAAATCGGTCAGGCGGCCCCGCCTATGGCGACCGCAAGAATATGAAAAATAAAAATGATAGAGAGAGACAGGATATGAATAAAAAGAACAATAGAAAATTTAAGTTGACCGCTGCAATCACGGTCTTTATAACAGGCGCTTTTTGTATGATGATTCTGCCCCTTCTTACGGCAGGGACAGCAGTAATCCGATATTATCAGATTATGGTCAACCAAAAGGCCTATGGCTGCTATGAAACTTCAGAAGACGCGGTTCGAGATTTGGTAAAAGCCAGAAAGGAACTGGCAGAGCAGCAGGAAGAACCTGTAATGATTCAGGCGGCCTGCAGTATTGAACCAGTCAAAAAAGTACCGAAGACAAGCAGTCCAGGAGCTGTATATAAAGAAGTATACGAAGCCCTAGAAGGGCACATGGAACAGAAGGTGCAGCCTGCCTGTACTCTCCGGGTAAATGAATTTACTGTGACTGTTGCCTCAGAAGCCGAAGCAGTCACTACTCTGGAATTGATCAAAAATAAGTATGACACAGTGAATGCCTTTGAAGTTCAGCTGACAGACAGCGGAAATCAGAACAGTCTGACTCCAGTTTGTACAGTCCGGGAGGGAGCTGCTGCAGGAGAAATGATCGATATTGGTTTCGAACAGAAGATAGAAATTGTAAAAGGGTATGTGAACCAAAATGAGATCAGCGATGCCGCCTCTGCTGCCGCAGCGTTGACTAAGGAATATGAAACACCTGCTGTATATACAGTGGAAAAAGGCGACTGTCTTTCCATAATTGCAGAAAAGAACGGAATGAAGACAAAAGAACTGATGGAATTAAACCAGCTGACAGATTCTGAATATATCAATATCGGTGACGAATTGATTGTAACAGTTCCCAAACCAGAGGTTTCCGTGTGGTACAAGCTTCGGTCAGCCTACGAAGAAGAATACCAGGCAGAGATACAATATGTGGATAATGACCAGTGGTACACAGGAACGGAGAAGGTGCTGCAGGAGGGAACTTCCGGCCGCAGACAGGTAGTTGCCGAAATTACCTACAGCAGTGGTCAGGAGACCGGCAGAGAGCTTTTAGAGGAAACCCTGCTTGCAGAAGCCCAGCCACGGGTGATTGAGCGGGGAACCAGTACGCCTCCGACCTATATCAAGCCCTTGGTAGGAGGAAGTTTTTCTTCACCGTTTGGAAGCCGCTGGGGAAGAATGCATAAGGGAATAGACTGGAGTTGTCCGATTGGTACGGCAATTCGGGCGTCCTGCGGCGGCAGAGTGGTTAGTGCAGGTTGGGTAAATGGTTATGGTAACTGCATTACGATCCGCCACTCTGATGGGAAGCAGACCCGATATGCTCATTTAAGTAAAATCCTTGTTTCCTCCGGTAGTCAGGTGAAGCAGGGAGAAAAAATCGCATTAAGCGGCAATACGGGTAATTCTACTGGTCCGCACCTGCATTTTGAGATCTTGGTAGATGGAGTTCAAGTAAATCCGTCCAAATATTTAAATTAATGGATAGTATCCCCTTCGCAAATATAGTTGATTCAACTAAAGCGAAGGGGATTTTTGTGTAGCATTTCATGTTTTTTTGCTAAAAATAAGTGAAATATAAATTTTTGATTTACTTTTGAACAAAATATGATATAATCATATTTAATGAGCAAGTTAGAAAATAAGTTTTCTTTCATATATAGAGGTGCGCTATGGAACAATATGTGATAAAAGGCGGAAATCCATTAGTTGGTGAAGTGGAGATCGGCGGAGCCAAGAATGCTGCGCTTGGTATTGTAGCGGCGGCAATTATGGCAGATGAGACAGTAACAATTGAAAATCTTCCTGATGTAAGGGATATCAATGTACTTTTAAATGCCATTGAATGTATCGGTGCGATTGTGGACCGTGTGGACAGCCATACTGTTAGAATTAATGGTAGATATATCGGAAGTTTGTGTGTAGATAATGAATATATTAAAAAGATAAGAGGCTCCTACTATCTTCTAGGAGCGTTGCTTGGTAAATATAAAAAGGCAGAAGTGGCGCTGCCAGGAGGCTGTAATATAGGAAGCCGGCCGATTGATCAGCATATTAAAGGATTTGAAGCATTAGGAGCCACCGTGGATATCGAGTACGGTTTAATTATTGCAGAGGCTGAGAGACTGCGCGGCAGCCATATTTTTCTGGATATGGCAAGTGTGGGTGCGACGATTAATATTATGCTTGCAGCTGTGATGGCAGAAGGCCGAACCATTATTGAAAATGCAGCAAAGGAGCCGCATGTTGTTGATGTGGCCAACTTTTTAAACAGTATGGGTGCTAATATCAAAGGTGCGGGAACCGATGTGATACGTATTCGTGGCGTTGCTTCGCTGCATAAAACCGAATATTCAATTATTCCTGATCAAATTGAAGCAGGAACCTTCATGTTTGCAGCAGCGGCTACAAAAGGGGATATTATGGTAAAAAGTGTAATCCCCAAGCATTTAGAAGCAGCTTCTGCTAAATTGCTTGAAATCGGCTGTGAAGTAGAAGAATTTGACGATGCGGTCCGGGTTGTAGCAGCCAAGCAGCTTCGCCAGACACATTTAAAGACTTTGACATATCCGGGATTTCCCACAGATATGCAGCCACAGATAGCAACAACGCTGACATTATGCAGAGGAACCAGCATTGTAACCGAAAGCATTTTTGAAAATCGGTTCAAATATGTTGACGAATTATCCAGAATGGGAGCCAAAATAAAAGTAGAAGGCAATACTGCCATCATAGAAGGTGTAGAAAAGCTGACAGGTGCAAGGGTCAACGCTTTAGATCTGAGAGCAGGTGCTTCCATGGTGATTGCTGGATTGGCGGCAGAAGGGATTACAGTAGTAGAAGATATCGTATATATTCAGCGTGGATATGAGCGGCTGGATGAGAAGCTGCGCAGTCTGGGCGGTCAGATCGAACGAGTTTCTTCTGAAAAGGAAGTGCAGAAGTTTCGGTTAATGGTTGGATAATAGAAGAATATAGCTATAATAAAATCCTGCTGTCAGAGACAGCAGGATTTTTGTCTTATACCAATTCCTCAATATAAAGAGAAGGATTTTTTGATAAATCTATATATTCATCTTTACAGCGGACCACCGGCTTAGAGAGAATATTAGGATTGATTAAAATAATCTCGCCAATTCTTCCATCAGACAGCCGAACGGTATTATTCATATAAGATGAAGCAATACGCTCTAAAAAGGTCAGGATATATTGAGGATCATATTTCTGCAATCCTTCATTTTCAAATATTGTAATAACTTTAAACGGACATTGGGGACCACGGTAAACTCTTGCTGCTGTCATTGCTTCATAGACATCTGCAATGGCCACGATTTTGGCAAAATCATCTATTTCACTGCTCTGCAGTCCCTTGGGGTATCCACTGCCATCGCAGCGTTCATGATGCATAAGTGCACAGTTGATAATCCGCTGGTCCAGACCTTTATTGTGTAGTACCTCATATCCATTGGTGGTGTGCTGTTTCATAACTTCGAATTCTTCAGAAGTCAGTTTTCCTTTTTTATTAATAATAGAATCAGGAATACTTAGTTTACCAATATCATGCAGTAATCCGCCCAAGGTTAAAATATTGGTGTCTTCCTCACTAAATTTCAGCCATTTTGCCATAATACGGCAAATCAGGGAAACATTAATACAATGTGCATAGGTAGAATCATCAATCTGACGCATATTGTGAATCATGTCAAAAACTTCAATGCTGGTAGCAGTAGGATTCACCAGAGAGGCCGATTTGTCCAGAAGTGTTTCTTCTTCAAAAGGTGCTTCGGTATCGAGAATTGTCTGCATGGACTGCTGTAGGATCGTTGAATTTTCTGTGAATTTTTCTTCAAATTGTTTAAAATTCGGGCTATTGACTATTTTAGAGGAATAGCTGTTCTCTTCTGGTATGGGTTGAGTTTCTTCAATGATGTTGACACGCTGAATGGAATAATATTCCAGACGAGAAATTAATGTGTCATCCAATGTTGTATGGGCTGGAATAATCAGTTGGTCATTAAAATTAAATACATCGGCAGCTGTAACCATTCCAGGTGTCAGTGTCTTGGTGTATACGTAACCCATTACAAAACCTCTTTTCATGAAAGTAATTGACGTGATAACGATAACTATATATTATAAGTATAAGAAAATAATGGGAAAAAGTCAATAAAATAATAAGAATGTTTGAGGGATTATTATGGTACAGAAATTAAAAATATTATTTGAAGATGAAGCGCTGCTGGTATGTGATAAGCCATTTGGCATACCGGTTCAAAGCCAGAAGATCGGTGTGCCAGATCTGGAAACTATGGTCAGAAAAGAGCTATATAAAAGAACTGGCAGCAAAGTGTCTTTTTTATCCTGTGTCCACCGTCTGGATCAGCCAGTAGAGGGACTGGTTCTGTTTGCAAAAACAAAAGAGAGTATGGCCAATTTATCCAATCAGATAAAAAATCATTCAGCAGGAAAATATTATCTTGCTGTGGTAGAAGGTGCATTTGAAGAGCCCCAAATGACATTGGCAGATTATCTAAAAAAAGATGGAAAGCACAATCATTCCCTTGTTGTAAATAAAGGGGAACCAGGTGGAAAATTATCTCAGCTGGAATATAAGGTACTAGAAACTTCGGGTCAGCATCAGCTGCTGGAAATACATCTGCTTACCGGCCGGCATCACCAGATCCGGGTACAGATGAGTCATGCCGGTCATCCGATTGTGGAGGATGTGCGTTACAATCCCACATGTCAGAATAGAAAGGATAAAATGCAGCCAGCGCTTTGTGCATATAAGCTTCTGATAGAACATCCTGTTACAAAAGAAAGGCTGCAATTTATTAAGAAACCAGTAGGAAAACATTTTATAGAATTTTCGTCATGTTTGGAAAAACTGTAATCTGCTGACTTTCTTCTGTCTGCGGAACATATATTTAAGAAAACTGCACAAACTATTCTTACCAGAAAGCCGCCGTCAGCTACATAACCATTAGTTGTGAACGTGCGGGAACGGAGGAACAGCAGTGCAGAAGGAAGCATATGGAAAATGGAAGAAGCTGTGTGTATACACAGTAATTAGTATTGGTATTTATATTGGGATCCGCTGCCTGTTTATGGCAGTGTTTCCTTTTCTAGCCGCAATTTTATTGATGAAATTATTTTATCCGCCGGCTGTATGGCTTAGAAAGAAGCTGAAAATTGGAAAAGGTATCAGCGTATTTGTATTATTTGTAATCTTTCTGGCAGTTGTTGGGATTGGGCTTTGGCTTGTACTGCGGCAATTATTTTCACAGATTGGCGGAGTTTTTCAGAATATGGACACTTATGAAGGATATGCCAACAGTTTCTTGCAAGAGTGCTGCTGCCGTCTGGAGGAATCTTTTGGGCTGCGTGCAGAATATGTCAAGCCATTTCTGTTGGGGAAATTTTATACTATGCTGGAAAGCATTGGAGATAAAATCAGTCAAGGCATTATGGCATATTCCTATACTTATGCCAAAGGGCTGGTCAAAATCATTGGCGTACTTGTAGTCATTATGGTCGTAACGGTATTATTAGCCAAAGATTATGATAAGCTTCATAAGCAGCTCGAAAACAATCCCTTTTATGATAACATCAGAAAAATAAAAGGCAAAGTATTTCATGCCTCCTTTGTGTATCTTCGGGCTCAGCTGATTATCATGCTGGTAATCTCCGGTATATGCAGCCTGGCTCTCTGGTTATTAAAGATCGATAATGCTTTGCTGCTAGGCAGTGGGATCGGCCTGCTGGATGCCCTGCCGTTCTTAGGAACCGGATCTGTGCTGATACCTTGGGCGCTGATTCAGCTGATGCGCGGAAAATGGCTGATGGCTGCCGTACTGGGAACGACCTATCTGATAACCAGTTTTGTCAGAGAATTTATGGAACCAAAGCTGATCGGACAGAAGCTGGGAGTATTGCCGGTGTATATTATTGCGGCAGTATATATCGGGCTGGTATTATATGGTGTGGCCGGAGTTGTATTAGGCCCCCTTCAGGTATTGCTGACATTGGAAATCGGCAGGCAATGGATAGAAGAACACAGTTGAGTTCTTATTAGATAGCATACTTTTCAGTTTTCATTCATAGATTAGAAAGAATGTTATGATTCGGTAATACTTAGGGGGGAAATGTCGTGAATGAAAAGAATCTGAAGGTTTTGGAACAATATGAGCTGGAAATTAGAAATATGCGGAAAGGAAGAGGAAGTTATATTCTGGATACCAACAGAGGGTTAGTCCTTCTCAAAGAATATAACGGCTCTGAACAGAGGGCAGTCTGGATAGAGAACGTATGCAGTACAGTCAACGAGTCAGGAATGCGTGCAGATCTTCCAATTGCAAACAAGGAAGGTCATTATGTCAGCAGTGACAGGGATGAGAAAAGATATATGCTGAAAAGCTGGGTCGCTGGCAGAGAAATAGATCTCAGGGATTCCAAGGAAATCTATGGAGCAGTTAAGAATCTGGCGGCTCTTCATACCGTATTGCATGGTTTTGATATAGAGGATTCTAAAACCAGCCCAGATCTGGAGCAGCTATTTACAAAGCGGATGCGTGAACTACGTAAAATTATGCACTACATTAAGGATAAGAAACGTAAGAATGCGTTTGAAATGGATTTTATGAAATATTATGAAAGCTATTTTCAAAAATGCAGCAAAGCTCTGGAACTTGCCAGTAAGGAATCAGTCCGGGCCGCACGGAATGCAATCTGGAAAAAGGGAAATGTCTGTCATGGCGATTATAACCAGCATAATATTTTAAAAGAGGATCATCAGTTCGTAACCGTTAATTTTGAAAATTGCAGAATAGGAAGTCAAACAGAAGATCTATACTGTTTTATGAGAAAAATGCTGGAAAAACATAATTGGGATCTGCAGCTTGCCTCTGAAATGATGGATCTGTATATGGGACAGCGGGAACTTTCCCAAGAAGAATTACAGCTTCTGTATATACAATTTCTATTTTCAGAAAAATTCTGGAAGATCGCCAATCATTACTACAATTCGAAGAAAACCTGGATTCCAGACAGAAGTCAGCAAAAACTCGATGTTATGATTCAGCAGTTAGAGAATCAGAATTCCTTTTTGGAATATTTTTACAGTCAGTACGTTTCATAAGAGGAATTGCTTGAATTTTTTACGGTTTTCATGTATACTAATCCTTAAGAAAATCAGTCCGTATTCTGCATATTTTCCTTCCTTTTGGCAGATCGGGAACGGAGAAAATGCTGCATCGGACGGGAAAGGTGAACATATGTCTGGAAAAATGTGCAGAAGATATATAGGACTGCTGGTGGGAGTATTGCTGTTGACAGCGGGCTGCGGCAGCAAGAAAACCACCGGTTCAGTCAATGGGGGCAGGAATCAGCTTGGGAAAAAGGCAGTGGAAAGCAGTACTGAGAGCAGTGACAAGAAATTTACCATGCCATATAATATAAGCATCAAAGCAGTAATTATGAAACTGGATACACAGGCCGGTATTGTTCAGCTTAAAAATACCGCTGGAGGTCTGGGATATACTCTGACCTATACGAACCAGACTCAGGTATGGGACAAGTATGGCGGCAGTAAGATGATGGAAGAGGTTGCAGAAGGAGATCTAGTAGAAGCATACATTGATGACAGCAACGGCAGGCTGTCAGGACTTATTTACAGCAATGAAAACTGGGAATTTCAGGGAAGCCAGAACTGGTCATTTAATACAGAAAAATCAGAATTGATGATTGGGAAGGAAAAATACTATTATACCGATGATATGGTGATTCTTTCTGAAGGCAGTGAAGCCAGTGTGATGGATTTGAATAAAAGTGATATCCTGAATATACAAGGCTGTGGGAAAAAAGTTTTGTCCGTAACAGTAGAACAGGGACATGGCTATATAAAACTATTAGGAATCAGCGATTTTGTAGGAGGCTGGGTGGAGATTGGTAAAGTAATTAAGCCCATCAGTGAGGACATGCTGATTGCTGTTCCAGAGGGTAACTGGAGTGTGACGGTTGTCAAGGATGGCTACGGCGGAGCCATAGGCACTACAGTTGAGAGAAATAAAGAGGTTGCAGTGGATTTTTCAGAGATTGCTTCCCGTATTGTGCGTTATGGTACTGTTGAATTTACCATTGAGCCGGAAGATGCCATTTTATATATAGCAGGACGTGAAATGGACTATGGAAGTCAGATTATGCTGGAATATGACAACTATAAAATACGTGTTTCTGCAGATGGATACGAGGATTATACAGGAGATTTGAAAGTGGACAAGGCGTTGGTCAGCAAGAAGATTACGTTGGAGAAGACACAGGCTTCAGCAGACCCGACAGCTCCGGCGGCGTCAGCTTCTCCGTCGCCAACGCCTTCTCCTTCTCCTACAGTAAACCGGGCAACGCCGGAACCGCTTCCGAGTCAGAATGCGAATAAAACGCTTAGCCCATATGTCATTAAAGTAAACAGCCCAGAAAGGGTAAATGTATATTTTGATGATGAATTTGTTGGCGTATCACCAGTAAACTTTATTAAGGTTTCGGGAAATCATACCATTACATTAAGCAAGGATGGCTATGTGACTAAGAGCTATTCAGTGGAAATCGGTACAGAGGAGAAGGATGTGACCTTTGACCTGCCCGACTTACAGCATGTCAGGTAATGTGTATTATGATAGAAAAAACATTTAGGAGGTAAAAAAGATGGAGTACAGGAAAATCTATGAGGAGTGGCTGGAAAATCCGTATTTTGACGCTGCCACTAAGGAGGAGCTGAAAGGAATTGCAGACAATGAGAAGGAGATTGAGGAACGGTTCTATACAGAACTGGAGTTCGGTACAGCTGGTTTAAGGGGAATTATTGGCGCAGGAACTAATCGTATGAACATCTATACAGTCCGCAAAGCGACACAGGGTCTTGCAAATTATATTTTAGGCGTGAATGCCAAGGAGAAAGGGGTTGCGATTGCCTATGACTCCAGAAGAATGTCTCCGGAATTTGCAGATGAAGCCGCTTTATGCCTGAATGCCAATGGAATCAAGGCATATGTCTTTGAGAGCCTGAGGCCAACGCCTGAATTATCTTATGCAGTCCGCAAGCTTGGATGTATCGCAGGTATTAATATTACGGCAAGCCATAATCCGCCGGAATACAATGGTTACAAAGTATACTGGGAGGACGGCGCTCAGATTACACCACCTCACGATACAGGAATTATGGCAGAAGTGAAAAATGTAACAGATTATAATACAGTTAAAACCATGGATAAGGAAGAAGCTGTAAAGGCAGGTCTCTATGTAACCATTGGCCAGGATATTGATGATACATATATCGAGGAGCTTAAGAAGCAGGTTATTCATTGGGACAGTATTAAGGAAGCACAGAAGGATATTAAGATTGTATACAGCCCGCTTCATGGAACCGGAAATATCCCGGCAAGACGTGTTTTAAAGGAGTTGGGATTTGAAAATGTTCATGTAGTTAAGGAACAAGAGCTTCCCGATGGAGAATTTCCAACTGTCAGCTATCCGAATCCAGAAGCAGCCGAAGCATTTGAGCTGGGTCTGAAGCTGGCTAAGGAGATTGATGCGGATTTGATTCTGGCAACTGATCCAGATGCAGACCGTCTGGGAGTCTATGTAAAAGATTCTAAGAGTGGAGAATATATTACACTTACAGGAAATATGTCCGGCTGCCTTCTGGCCGATTATGAGATTGGACAGACTAAGGAAACAAAGGGACTTCCAGAAGATGGAGCCTTAATTAAAACCATTGTGACCACCAATATGGCAGATGCCATTGCCAAACATTATGGAGTGAAGCTGATTGAGGTTTTGACAGGATTTAAATTTATCGGACAGCAGATTCTTGGTTTTGAAAACAGCGGCAAGGGAAGTTATCTGTTTGGTTTTGAGGAAAGCTACGGTTGTCTGATTGGAACACATGCCAGAGATAAAGACGCGATTGTAGCGACCATGGCGCTTTGTGAAGCGGCAGCTTATTATAAAACCCAGGGCAAGACTTTATGGGATGCCATGATTGATATGTATGAGAAATACGGCTATTATAAGGATGATATCAAGTCCATTACCTTAAAGGGAATCGAAGGACTGGAGAAGATTCAGTCTATCTTAGAGACTTTGAGAAAGAATCCTCCTGCCAAAGTGGGCAAATACGAGGTGCTCTCTGCAAGAGATTACAAGCTGGATACAATTAAAGATATGAACACCGGCGATGTGACTCCAACCGGGCTTCCAAAGTCCAATGTACTCTATTATGATTTGAATGATGATGCTTGGCTGTGTGTAAGACCTTCCGGTACGGAACCGAAGGTAAAATTCTATTTTGGCGTAAAAGGTGCTTCTTTAGAAGATGCAGAGAGTAAGTCTGCGGAACTTGGCAAGGATGTACTTGCTATGATTGATTCTATGCTGTAGACAGAATTAGAATGGAGAAGGATTGTTTGAAACATTTGGACGATAACTATACATTTGAAGAATTTCTGGAAATTATAGCCAGACTTCGCAGTGAGAATGGCTGTTCATGGGACAGAGAGCAGACGCATGAGAGCCTTCGTCCCTG
The DNA here is from genome assembly GCA_022791575.1 of Lachnospiraceae bacterium. Taxonomy (GTDB): domain Bacteria; phylum Bacillota; class Clostridia; order Lachnospirales; family Lachnospiraceae; genus JAAVZI01. Next base: position 23,512 of record JAAVZI010000016.1, on the reverse strand, counting down.
CATTATGGAAGAATGCGCAGAATTGACAGCAGCTATCCGCATTTATAAAGAAACCGGAGATTATGCCAATTTGCAGGAAGAACTGGGAGATGTTCTGCTTCAAGTGGTAATGCAGAGCCAGATTGCGCGGGAAGAAGGATTGTTCACCATAGAGGATGTCATTCAAGGAATCAGCAGCAAGATGGTCAGGCGTCACCCTCACGTGTTTGGAGAGGTACAGGTAGAGAATTCCCAACAGGTACTGAAAAACTGGGAGGAGATTAAGAAGAAAGAAAAGGCAGAACAAAGCGGAGCCGGCGCAAAGATGGCAGAGCTTCCGCCGGAACTGCCGGCTCTTATAAAGGCCCAGAAGATACAGAAAAGAGTAGACAGACAGAATCCGGATCCTGCAGCCTACGAAACCTATTATCAACATCTGCAGACGCTGATGGCCCGATTGGAGGCTGGCAGAGAATTGCCAGAGGACGAAAGAGAACGTCAGTTTGGAGAGGCGTTTTATACACTTGCCGGTCTTGCCAGACAGGCGGGGGTACATGCAGAACAATGCCTAGAAGATACGATTGCTGATAAAAGGATGGAATATGTTGAATAAAGCGGCTGAATTAACCGTAAATTTAGGAAAATTTGTGAAATTCCTTGACAAATGCTGCTAAACTTGGTATAAACAGAGAGAAAGCTTTTTGAAGAAAGAGTTCTTAGGCAACGATTATAAAAAAAGAATCAAGAGGAGGAGTTCATTCATGAACAAAGCAGAATTAGTTGCTGCAATTGCAGAAAAAACAGAATTATCCAAGAAAGATTCAGAGAAGGCTTTAAAGGCTTTTACAGAAATCGTAGAAGAAGAGTTAAAGAAAGGTGAGAAAATCCAGCTGGTAGGTTTCGGTACTTTTGAAGTAACTGAAAGAAAAGCAAGAGAAGGAATTAAGCCTGGTACACAGGAGAAGATTCAGATCCCGGCTTCTAAAGCACCTAAGTTTAAGGCAGGTAAGGCTTTAAAGGATAGTATCAACGCTTAAGATTATGCGTTTGGACAAGTTTTTAAAAGTTTCCCGATTGATTAAGAGACGTACAGTTGCCAACGAGGCGTGTGATGCAGGACGAGTACTGGTAAATGATAAAGCTGCAAAAGCGTCTTTGAACGTCAAAGAAGGAGATATTATTGAAATTGGATTCGGAACCAAAGCAGTTAAGGTAGAGGTTTTGAATGTACAGGAGACTGTAAAAAAAGAGGAAGCAAAAGAGCTTTATCGTTATTTATAGCTTTCATGAGACCATTTTGAAAGAAATTTCAAAGTGGTCTTTTTTTCGTCATACGCAGGCTGGGTCAGGCATATATTTAGAAGAATAGACAAGTAGCATAAGAGAATCTATGCAGACAAAATCAGCTGTCTAAGAGAGGGGAAGAAAAACATGGAAGAAAGAAGCAGCAGTATTATAACAGGAACACATAAGATCAGTGTAAATAACCGCAAGAATGCGACCATTACCGGAGTAGCAGATGTATTGGCCTTTGACTTGAATGAAGTGTTGCTGGAAACAAATCAGGGAATGTTAATGATAAAAGGAAATGACCTGCATGTAAAGCGGCTTTCGCTGGAAAAGGGAGAAGTAGACTTAGAGGGTAAGATTGACAGCTTTTTGTATTCAGAAATAGCAGGAAACAATAAACAGCAAGAATCATTTTTGGGACGTCTGTTTCGGTAAGGGGGAACTGGATGAGTGAAAATATATCCCATGAATTTTATTTTTTCCTGCATGCAGCCTTGACAGGAGTCATTCTGTCAGTAGTATATGATGTGTTTCGAATTGTCCGCCGTGTTCATACCCATGGCTGCCTGTGGATTGCTATTGAGGATTTTTGTTACTGGCTGTGCAGTGCCTTGTATATGTTTTATGTACTGATGAAAGAAAACAATGGGGTCATACGCTGGTTTTTCATAATAGGAATCCTGCTTGGTATGTTGGTATATAATTTTACCATTAGTCCATATATTGTAGGTGTATTGTCTAAAATTATTCGGAAAACACTAGATATTCTGGAAAAAATTGTTACAATTATATTAAAACCATGGACTTTTTTGTGGAAAAAGGTAAAGAAGTTTCTACAAAAGATAGGAAAAATATTTAAAAAGGCATTGAAAAAATGTTTTAAAACAATTAAAATAGGATTAAGAAAAAAATAGACAAGTAAAGTCTGGGAACGAGGGTAAATTTGGGTACAATCAGTAAGCGGAAATATAAAAGAAGAAATCGTACGAGCAAAATATGGATCTCTCTCATTGTCGTATTGATGGTGGGCGTTTTTTCTGTACGCAGTTTTACTCTCTGGTCAGCAGGAAAGGAAAATGTAGTACGCAAAGAAAAACTGGAGAAAGAGCTGGAAAAAGAGAAAAAGCGGGAGCAGGAATTGAAGGAAGAAGAAAAATACCGCCAGACAAAGAAGTATATAGAGGATTATGCTCACAATCAACTGGGCTTGGTATATCCGGGTGAAATTATTTTTAAGTCACAAGAATAAAAAGATTGACAACGGATGAAATTTGTAGTAGAATATCATTTGTTGTTGAAAATATGGCGGAATAGCTCAGTTGGCTAGAGCACACGGTTCATACCCGTGGTGTCATGGGTTCAAATCCCTTTTCCGCTATTACGTACGGTCAGGCTTTCATAGAAATATGATGGCAGGGCCGTTTTTATTTATAACTTAAAGAACTGGATTAGCCATACCCTTTTTTGACATGTTCCACTGGATTTATAAATGTTACAATAGAATATTTTTGTTGCAAAATCCAGGCATTAGGGTTACAATAGGGTAAAGAAAATAAAAGACAAGGAGGAATTGTAATGTTAAAAGGAATACCGCAGATTTTATCCCCAGAACTATTAAAAGTGTTATGTGAAATGGGTCATAGTGACCGGCTTGTTATTTCAGATGGTAATTTCCCGGCAGAGTCTATGGGAAAAGACGCAATTGTAATCCGCTGTGATGGCCATGGAGTACCAGAATTGCTAGATGCCATTCTTCAGTTATTTCCGCTGGATACTTATGTGGATCATCCGGTTAACTTGATGGAAGTAATGCCGGGGGATCAGGTAGAGACACCAATCTGGGATACGTATAAAGAGATTGTCAGCAAATATGATGAAAGAGGAAGTAAAGCAGTTGGAAATATTGAACGCTTCGAATTCTATGAAGAGGCAAAAAAAGCATATGCCATTATTGCAACAGGTGAGAGTGCTTTATATGCCAATGTCATGTTACAGAAAGGTGTTGTAGTAGAATAAAGTGTATAGTCAGCGTAGAAAAAGAAAAAGTAAGATTCCTCTGATTGCCTGCATTGTGTTACTCTTGCTGTCAATTGCCAGTCTAACTGGAGCAGTAATTTTTAACCGCAGCGCAGCGAAAGCGGATAAAAAGGCAGAGGAGTATCAGGCGCAGCTGAAAGAAGCGCAGAAAAAGGAGCAGGAAGTAAAAGGAGAGCTGCAAGCAAAGCAGGAATATATCGACCAATGGGATGGTATCTATCAGCAGCTTGCACAACAGGGAGATGCTGAGGCAGTTGTACCAGACGCTTCCACAGGACAGGCAGTGGAAGGATATGATTCTCCTTACAAGGATATTCACCCTGATCTGCGGGTAACTGCAGAGGATACCCAGGCAGCAGATCCGAATCAAAAGCTTGTACATCTTACCTTTGACGACGGACCGTCCAAATATACTAGTCAGGTGCTGGATGCATTGGACGTATATGGAATAAAAGCAACATTTTTCGTAACCTATACGGAGAATCCAGAGCTGCAGCAGTATTATAAAGAAATCGTAAATCGTGGACATACAATTGCCATTCATACGGCCAGCCATGATTATAAAAACATTTATGCATCGGTGGAAAATTATTTGGAAGATTTTTATAAGGTATATCAACTGGTAAGTGAACAGACAGGTGTGAAGCCGACATTGTTCCGCTATCCAGGCGGAAGTACCAGCCTGAATAAATATGCAGCCGGAGCAGGGATTGCCAAAGAAATGGAAAACCGTGGATTTGTATATTTTGATTGGAATGTCAGCAGCGGTGACGGAGGCAGCAAGGCGACTCAAGAATCTGTACTGCAGTCGATTACAACCAATGTAGTCAAATACCAGGAGTCCATTGTCCTTATGCATGATACCAGAGAGCCTACCGTAACCATTCTGCCAGAGGTATTAAAACAGCTTGTAGAAATGGGCTGTAAATTTGAGCCTCTCAGTCAGAAGTCCAGACCCATACAGTTTTATGCAAAGAAGTATTAGAATGTTAAAATTGCACAAAGTTCCTATTAGAATCTATGTTGGGAAGCTTTGTGCAATTTTTGTATAAGAATGGAGAATTAGATGTATAGTTATCATCTGGCACAATGGCTTTTGTTTTTTTATTTTTACAGTTTTTGCGGATGGGTATGGGAGAGCTGTTTTGTATCCGTTAAGGAACGGCATTGGATTAACCGGGGATTTATGCATGGCCCTCATCTGCCGATCTATGGAACAGGGGCGGTTGTGATCTTGTTTCTGACGCTGCCGGTACGCGGGAATTATGTTCTGATCTATATTCTGGGCATGACGGGCGCTACCATATTGGAATATGTTACCGGTGTAGCAATGGAACGGCTGTTTCATATGCGATATTGGGATTATAGTGAGAAACCGCTGAATTTCCAAGGACATATCTGTCTGTTTTCTTCCTTGGGCTGGGGATTCTTTTCTGTACTTTTAGTAGAGTGGGTTCATAAACCAGTAGAGTCGCTGATATTTTCTATACCCAATACGCTGGTGGACGTTGGAGCCTTTGTGATAACAGCAGTATTTGTAGCGGATTTGACCCAGTCTTTCAATGAAGCGATGGATCTGCGGGAGATACTTGCGAAAATGACAGAGAATAAGGAACGGCTGCGTGAGCTGGAGAAACGATTGGAAAGGCGGATGGATGTTGTAGCAGCGGTATTGGATGATGACTGGCATCAGTTGCAGGAGAAAACAACAGCCAGACTCCATGCACTGGAGGAGCGTATGAAGGAACAGAAAGCCCTGCGCGCCAGCGGAAAGGACAGGCAGTATCTTCGTTCTGTCCGAATATTAAAGCGTAATCCAAAGACAAGTTCCAGGGAATTTGCCAGTGCGTTGAAGGAAATACAGAATTCCGTGCGAAACAGGAAAGGAAAATGATATACCAAGATTTCCTATGGGAATAATGGGAAAGGAAGAATTGTATGGGAATCATTAAAACAAAAAATTTGGTATTTGAATATATTCGGCGAGACGAGGATGGGAATGTTGAAGGCATAAAGCGTGCAGTAGATAATGTCAGCCTGGATGTAGAGGCTGGAGAATTCATTGCAGTACTGGGGCATAATGGCTCTGGAAAATCTACATTTGCCAAACATTTGAATAGCATTCTGCTTCCGACAGAAGGAACCGTATGGATTGACGGAAACGATACTCTGCAGGAAGAAAATACCTGGAAGATTCGTCAGACCGCTGGTATGGTATTTCAGAATCCAGATAATCAGATTATCGCCACTGTAGTGGAAGAAGATGTGGGATTTGGTCCGGAAAATATCGGCGTGCCGACAGAAGAGATCTGGCAGCGGACCGCCGATAGTCTAAAGGCAGTCGGTATGTATGCGTACCGTGAAATGTCGCCGAATAAACTTTCCGGCGGACAGAAGCAGCGGGTTTCTATTGCTGGGATTGTAGCTATGCGGCCTAAGTGTATTATATTAGACGAACCTACGGCCATGTTAGATCCCAGAGGCAGACAGGATGTGTTAAAAACGCTGCAGGCGCTGAACCGGCTGGAGCATGTGACAATTGTTTTAATTACACATCATATGGAAGAAGTGATTCAGGCAGATAAAATCTTTGTTATGGATCAAGGGCAGGTTGCCATGCAGGGGACGCCGCGGGAAATATTTTCACAGGTGGAGCAGCTGCGCGGGCTGCGGATGGATGTGCCGCAGGCGGCATTGCTGGCCTACGAACTTCGTAAAGCAGGATTAGAGATTCCGTCTGGAATACTGACCGGTGAGGAACTGGTGGAGGTATTATGTCGATTATATTAGATCATGTAACTTATATTTATGGGAAAGATACACCGGAGGAACGGCATGCTTTAAAGGATGTCAGTTTCGTTGTACCTAAAGGGCAGTTCATTGGAATTATAGGGCATACGGGGTCAGGAAAATCTACATTGATCCAGCTGATGAATGGCCTGCTGCAGCCTGCAGATGGTATGGTATTGTTTGAGGGTGAGGATATCAGCGATAAGGATTATGATAAAAAGAAGCTTCGGGAGAAGGTGGGCATGGTATTTCAGTATCCAGAACACCAGCTGTTTGAATCGACCGTTTTCCAGGATGTCTGTTTCGGCCCCAGGAATCTTGGACTGAGCCGTAAGGAAATGGAATTAAGAGCTTTTCAGGCATTAAGGCTCATGAACTTTCCAGAAGAATTATATTATCAGTCTCCATTTGACTTATCTGGAGGACAGAAGCGGCGTGCTGCAATTGCCGGTGTCCTGGCAATGGAACCAGATTTTCTAATTTTGGACGAACCTACGGCAGGACTGGACCCCAGAGGCAGAGATGAAATACTGGGGCTGATTGCAAGGCTGAAGGAGGAGCAGGGGAAGACCATTCTGCTGGTTTCCCATAGTATGGACGAGATTGCTGGGTATGCAGACCGCATTCTGGTAATGAGTGAAGGGAAACTGCTGATGGACGGGGCGCCCAAGGAGATATTTGCCCGTTATAGGAAGCTGGAGGAAATCGGTCTGGCGGCTCCGCAGGTAACCTATATCATGAATGCCCTGCAGGAACGGGGACTTCCAGTACGTACAAGTCCAATCACGATCAATGAGGCGAAACGGGAAATCTTGAGAGTGCTCAGGCACAGTACGTTGTAAGAAAAGGTGGAGTGAGATGATTCGGGATATTACAATTGGACAATATTATAGGACAGAATCCCCTATACACCGTCTGGACCCGCGGGTAAAGCTGGCTGGGACACTTCTTTTTATTATTTCATTGTTTGTATATTCAAAACCGGCAGGTTATGTGACCGCATTTTTATTTCTGGTTTTTGTGATTCTGGTATCAAAGGTGCCTCTGCGCTTTATTCTGAGAGGATTAAAGCCACTGCTGCTGTTAATTGGAATTACGGTGTTTTTTAATCTGTTCTGGACACCTGGAGAAGCTGCACTAAAAATCTGGAAATTAACTGTTACATGGGAGGGGATTCAAAGCGCTGTACTTCTAGGGGCTCGATTTGTTATGTTGATTATCGGTTCGACCATCATGACACTGACTACAACCCCGACGAAATTGACAGATGGAATTGAGTGTATGTTAAAGCCGTTCAGACTGATCAAGGTGCCTGCCCATGAAATTGCTATGATGATGTCGATTGCTCTTCGCTTTATTCCTATTTTGCTGGAGGAAACGGATAAGATTATGAAAGCACAGCAAGCACGTTGTGCAGATTTTGAAAGCGGTAATATTGTAAAACGGGCGAAGAATCTGCTGCCAATTCTAATACCGCTTTTTGTATCCGCATTCCGGCGTGCCAACGATCTGGCAATGGCAATGGAAGCTAGATGTTACCGAGGCGGCGAAGGACGGACAAGGATGAAACCATTGCAATATCAGAGAAGAGATTATACCGCATATTTGATATTGTTTCTGTACCTGGTGGTAAATGCAGTTGTCTGCTTTGTACTGACAGCGGATTAATAGATATGAGGTGAATTATGCGGCGGATTATGCTGATCGTTGCCTATGATGGCACGAATTACTGTGGATGGCAGGTACAGCCGAATGGGATTACAATTGAAGGGGTGCTGAACCGAGAGCTGTCCAGAATTCTAAAAGAGGAGATTAAGGTGATTGGGGCGAGCAGAACCGATGCAGGAGTCCATGCACTGGGAAATACTGCCGTATTTGATACATCTGCCAGAATTCCTGCAGATAAGGTGGCACTGGCTCTGAATCAGGGACTGCCGGATGATATACGTATCCAGCACTCTATGGAGGTAGCGCCGGATTTTCATCCCAGACACTGTGAAAGCAGAAAGGTCTATGAATATCATGTGTATAACCACTCATTTGACAATCCAATCGGCAGGCAGTACCATTATTTTGTACATCGGCCGTTGGAGATTTCCGCCATGCAGGAAGCGGCTGCTTATTTTGTGGGGACGCATGATTTTAAAAGTTTCTGCAATATCCATACTTGTGTAGAAACTACCACAAGGACGATATATGAATGCAGGGTAGAAAAAGAACAATATAAGATTACAATTCATATAGAAGGAAATGGATTTCTCTATAATATGGTAAGGATTATTGCCGGAACCTTAATTGAGGTTGGAAATGGTTTGAGAAAACCAGCAGAGATCATAGACATACTTGCAGAAAGAAACCGTGAGGCAGCAGGGAAAACCGCGCCGGCTAGAGGACTGCAGCTTGTAGAAATACAATATCAGAGCGAATGGTTTCAGCCGCAGAATGGAAGAAAAAATACAAAAAATGGTTGACACACACGGCCTTGTGTAATATAATAATTCAGTATGAAATAGCAGAAAAATACAGCCCATAGCCCCGGGCGGTATTTTTGCATAGAGATTTGTTTTCTTTCGGACATTGGGAAGGCAGGTCTATCCGCAGAAAGGAAATCAGCGCCAGCCTGTGGGAATATTGGAAATTAGAAAATATTTGGTAAAGCATTCAAGGAGGTAACCAATGAAAAGTTATATGGCAAGTCCGGCTGAGATCGAGAGAAAATGGTATGTTGTAGATGCTGCAGATCAGACACTGGGTCGTCTGGCATCCGAAGTAGCCAGCGTTTTAAGAGGTAAGAAAAAACCAATTTTTACACCTCATATTGATACAGGTGATTATGTAATTGTTATTAATGCTGCTAAGGTGAAAGTTACCGGTAGAAAATTAGATCAGAAGATTTACTATCGTCACTCAGAATATGTGGGAGGAATGAAGGAAACCACATTAAGAGAGATGATGGCTAAGAAACCTGAAAGAGTGATTGAGTTAGCTGTTAAGGGAATGCTTCCAAAGGGACCTTTGGGAAGACAAATGTATAAGAAGCTTCATGTATATGCAGGACCAGAACATGAGCAGGCTGCACAGAAGCCAGAAGAGTTAACATTTTAGTGAAAGGTATGGAAGGAGGAAATTATTTTGGCTAAAGCAATTTATTACGGAACAGGAAGAAGAAAGAAATCAATTGCGCGGGTATATGTAAAACCTGGTACAGGCAAAATTACAATTAATAAAAGAGATATGGATGACTATTTTGGGCTGGAGACACTGAAAGTGACCGTTCGTCAGCCATTAGCTGCTCTTGACATTACAGATAAGTTTGATGTTTTAGTGAATGTTCATGGCGGCGGATATACCGGACAGGCCGGTGCAATCAGACATGGATTGTCCAGAGCACTGCTGCAGGTAGATAACGACTACCGCCCCGTATTAAAGAAAGCCGGATTCCTGACTAGAGATCCAAGAATGAAAGAAAGAAAGAAGTACGGTCTCAAAGCAGCACGTCGTGCTCCTCAGTTCAGCAAGAGATAATTATAAGCAGAATAAGAGATTTCACAGAACCCTTGAAAGTCCAGTATTTTCAAGGGTTTTCTTTGTGATTCCTGAAATTGTGGTAAAAAGTGCTGAATTTTGAAGCGTAGCACACATATAGCACACAAGTAACACATAAACGATAGCATAAAAATCCTGTATTTTGCGTAAGACTTTTGTATAATGCAATTATCAGTGAAAAGGCAGTGTTTTCATGAATTGAACAGTGTATAAGAACCGGCATATTAAAGAGTATTACGACAAGATAAACCTTGTTATTCCCAAAGGCGAAAAGGACAGCATAATGAAAATATGTTCTGAAATGGGGGCAAGTGTCAATGAAGATCTCTAAATGCTTAAGCCCATAGAACCGCAGAGGGCATCAGTCTATTACTTTCCTAATGGTTTGCATTAACAGAATTTATTCTTGAATTTATCCGGGGATTATGTTATAGTATAGATATAAAAGAGGAAACAACCGCCCACAAAGTGGTTGACCTCCAGATGCTTATATAAGCCTACCTGTACCGGTCAAGTAACAAGGTAGGCTTATTTATTTTCGCTTGTTCCTCTTATCGAGAAAGGCAAGCAACGCTATAACAAAACTACCAAAGGCAATTAGCAAAGCCAATATACCAATGAAAATCGAAATGATTTCAAAAGCTGTCATTTGCGCCACCTCCCCTCTTATGTACTCCGGCAAACCGGGCATGAAGTTTTGGGAGGCTACCACCTCACAACACGATTGTTCCTCTCCGATATTCTATCATATTCTTCCTTTTGTGACAATCCCTATTAATTTTTGTTAATTTTTCTTTTATGATGTGTAAACCGCCCAAATATCTATAGTTTATTTGATAAAAAAGGTGGTATTATTATGTGTAATGTATATAGCTATATGAGAATAAGCGCATCAGAGGAAAGAGATTTATAGCCTTTATCCGTAAAGAAAGTGTATTATAAAGATATGCAAGAGAAAATGATATTGAATACCTTTAGAGTTTAGAGAAGATAAAAGTGTTTTCAATAAGTAATTATTGGAAAATGTCCTTTTTGTATAACAAAATGGATGCTGACTTCGAAATGCTTTAATTTCGAATTGGCATCCATTTTTTAGAGATTTTTCTAAGTTTATCTTGAAAAAACTTACTAAAATGATATAATAAAATATAAAAGTGTCCAATAGATAAGAAAATACGTTGCATTAACTGGAGGTTATAGCGTGAATTATTCGGCAACAGAAATGGCAAAAAAATTAGATATTTCAAGATCCTATTTATACTGCTTAAAAGATCAGGGTGCGGCAGAGATTGAGGTCAATGAAAAAGGAAGAATCCTGTGGACGGATGCGGTATACCATCAGTTAAAAGAATATATTAAGAAACATAAGAAAGAAGCCAAAAAGAAAGAAGCCATACCGCCTTATAAAATTATGAACATTAATAATAGACGATATTTAGGTAATAAATATAAACTATTACCATTTATCCTGAAAGTAGTAAAAGAAGAGTGTCCTAATATACATACGGTAGCGGATATATTTGCCGGAACTGGTGCGGTAGCTTCTGCATTTACAGATAAGAAGCTAATCACCAATGATATTTTGTATAGTAATTATATCTGTCATGTTGCCTGGTTTGCAAGTGAGGACTATGAGGAAGAAAAAATAATAAATTTAATTACTGATTATAACAACAGGATTATAGACGAGGATAATTATATGAGTGAAAATTTTGCAGATACCTACTTTTCACTCAAGGATTGTAGAAAAATCGGCTTTATCAGGCAGGATGTAGAAGAACGATTTGAGCAAGGGGAGATCAATACAAGAGAACGGGCGTTATTAATTACTTCCTTATTATATGCGATGGATAAAATTGCCAATACCTGCGGCCATTATGATGCATACCGGCAGGGAGTGGAATTTGACAGGAATCTCGAATTATCCGTTCCACAGCCGGTTAAGAACTTGAATGAAAATAATGTGTGTTACAATGTAGATACGAATCAATTGGCATCAGAAATAGAGGCTGATTTGGTTTACATTGACCCGCCCTATAATTCAAGACAGTACTGCGATGCCTATCACCTGTTAGAGAATGTTGCTCGATGGGAGAAGCCGGAGGTTTTCGGAGTTGCCAAGAAGATGGACCGAACAGCTTTAAAAAGTGATTATTGTACGCAGAAGGCAGCAGCAGCATTTGAAAGACTGATTGATTCCGTTCATGCAAAATACATCCTTCTTTCCTATAACAATATGGCAGAAAAAGGAAATGAACGGTCAAATGCAAAAATTAGTGATGAGGATATTATGCGTATCCTTCAGAAAAGAGGAACCGTTAAAGTGTTTGCAGAAAATTATAAAACATTTTCAACTGGTAAATCAGACATTAAGGAGAATCAGGAACGACTATTTTTATGTACTTGTTATGAGCAGGAGAGAACCATTATTCCTTCCGCATTAAATTACACAGGAGGTAAGTATAAATTACTTCCTCAGATTCTGCCTCTTTTTCCCAAGAATGTAGATAAGGCAGTCGATTTATTCTGTGGAGGATGTAATGTAGGAATTAATTTGAATTGCAATCAGGTTCAGTTTAATGATTCGGACCAATATCTGATGGGATTGCTGGATACATTTAGACGTTTGTCTAAAACAGAGGTGTTTGAATGGATTTTTGGCGTGATCGAAGATTATCAGCTTTCGCTTGTGAGTAAATATGGATATGAACATTACGGATGTGAAAGTTCCAAAGGACTGGGTGCCTATAATAAGGCTGGATACAATAAGCTTAGAAAAGACTTTAATAACTGCAAAGAACAAAATGACAAATATTATTTAATGTTATATTTATTAATTGTGTATTCCTTTAACAATCAAATACGGTTTAATAAAAAAGGGGAATTTAATCTGCCTGTAGGTAAGAGAGATTTTAATAACAGGATGCAGAAAAAGTTAAAAGCTTTTCTCGATCGAATTAAGAGCGGAGATTATAGTTTTACGAATAAGGATTTTAGAGAAATCTCATTAGAAGAATTTACAGATAAAAGTTTCTTTTATGCAGATCCCCCCTATCTAATTACCTGTGCTGCATATAATGAACAAGGTGGATGGACTGCAAAGGATGAACAGGATCTGCTGGCTTATTTAGAAGAATTAGATAAAAGAGGCATACGATTTGCATTGTCCAATGTATTAGAAAATAAGGGCAGGAAAAATGATATTTTAATCAACTGGATAAAGAAAAATAAAAATTTTAAGGCAATTGCGTTGGATTATAATTATGCCAATTCCAATTATCACACACAGAGGGAAGGAGTTACCAAAGAAGTACTGGTAGTGAATTATCAACCCGACGCTGCACTTGAGGGGGACAAGCTGTATGGCAAATGAAATAGGGTTTAGAAGTTATTGCTGGGCAATTGGAACAACCAGTTATAGAACCGATAACTTTAATATGAGTATCGAATTGCAGATGTCATTATTAAAGGAATTTAGGGAGCTTCCGGAAAACAAGAAGCAAGCATGGACTGGAAATCGAATATTTCAAGCTGAATATTATGAATTTCTCAAAAGCAGAAAGTTTGTGAAAGGCGATGCGCCCAGACCAGATAAAGATGCCAGAGAAAAAACCTCTGGTTTAAGAGATATTGGTTTACTGGATCATGAGCGTAATATAACAGAAGCGGGAGCGGAATTAATCAGAATCGCACAGTCAGAAGACTTTTCTTCAGACAACCTGCTTGAAATACCGAAAGACAGTTATTTATATTTTAGGCAGTTATTAAAGACTTCCAATGATGTAGATGGCAAGAATGTAAGACCGTTCGTTGTATTTTTATATGTAGTAAGTAAAGTAGAATATCTGACTTATGAGGAATTTACTTATCTGCTTCCCTTATGTGTAGATCAAGTAACTACAGAGCAGGTAATAGAACGCATTTTGTATTCACGTAATCGTAATTTGACTTATGAAGATATTATTTTATCTGTGCTTATGGGAATGGATAATTACCAGAGAGCATTGAGACTGCTGCAGACAGAGGAAGTGACAGAATCATTAATTTGTAATATTGGTATCAACCGCAAAAGCGCACAATATGATAAACCATATTACCAGCTCTATACAATATTAAAAAGAATTGTTTTCACAGCTGAAGATGCGGCATTAGAATTCTATGAGGCAACTAGAAAACTGACCAATAGTAAAGTCGGTGGTGCATGGCGCAAATATTTTTTCAGCAGTAATGCGAGAAGTGTTATAAAAAGAAAAGGCTTATCCGTATTGAACCACGTACCAATCCTTATGGCAGCATCGGAAATGGAATTTAAGGAAGAGTTTTTTCAGATCATGCATTTATTTAAAGCAAAAGCGACTTTATCCGATTATTTTGATTTGAATAGAAGATATTTCAAAATAACAGATATCGTATTGTTCGAAGATCATAAAGTAAAACTAGACATACTTCCGAAATGTTACATAGACACCATCGCAGATGGCCTGCCTGCGCTGGCCTTTGAGAGAACAGACCTGTTACCGGACAATGTTGAACTTGAACAAATCCATCCGTGTCTGGCAATTGATTCGGCTCAGTTATATCAGAAACTAGGCCAGGTATTAGGAAAAAATGTTATCAATAAAGCTGCCGCGCAAAAGATGGTAAAGGACGAAAGATATGCCCGGTTCAATAAACTAATTGACGAAAGATTTGATAAAGATACGCTGATTCGATTGCTTGGCTGTTTTGAGAACAGAAGTGATGATGAGATTAGAGCATTAGTTACAGACAATGCGGATATTCCTACTATATTTGAATATATTCTGGGAATAGCATGGTATATCATCAGCGGCAGAGAAGGGGATGTACTTGATAATATGAATCTGTCCTTAGAAGCAGATTTGCTGCCGAAGACTCATGCCGGAGGAGGAGAGGCGGATCTTGTCTGGAAATATAAAAAAGCAGACGTCTATTCTCCGCATACCCTGCTGATAGAAGCAACATTAGCAGATGGATCGAATCAGCGGAGAATGGAAATGGAACCAGTATCGAGGCATTTAGGTGAATATAGTCTGGCCCATCCGAATGAGGAGGCATATTGTATATTTATTACTACCTACCTTAATACCAATGTGATTTCAGATTTCAGAGCCAGAAGACATATCGAATATTATAATCCCGCAGGAACCGAATATATTTTGGGAATGAAAATATTGCCAATACAGACATCTGAATTAAAAGCTTTACTTCGGTTTGATATCAAATATCCGCAAATTTATAAAATGCTGGACGAGGCTCATAATAGCAGTGGAGCGCCAAAGGAATGGTATGAGACGAATATTGTGAGACGGATGAATTTTTATAATGGAGAAGAATGATAAGTAAAAATATTTATAAAATTTTAGCACTCACCTCTTGACAGTGCTAACAAAATATGTTATATAATATATATAACAAATGAAACAACTATCACAGAGAATAATAGTTATTCCATTTGCAGATAATAACTAAATCAAAATAAACTCAAACAAAATAAGGAGGAATAATTATGTTAGTACCAAGTATATTTACAAGCAGCTTTGACCGTGATTTCTTTCATGACTTTAATGAGATGTTCCGTATTCCGGATAGAGAAAAGGCAAGTGGACGTACCAGTGGACTGATGCAGGCGGATGTACAGGAATTTGAGAACAAATACTTGCTGTCTATGGAACTGCCAGGTTATAAAAAGGAGGATATTAAAGCCGATTTAAAGGATGGCTATTTGACAATTGCGGCGGAATATAATACAAATCATGATCAACAAGATGAAAATGGAAAATATATCCGCAGAGAGCGCTATTCTGGCAGCTGCCGCAGAAGTTTCTATGTTGGCGAGGATGTAAAGAAGGAAGAGATTCAGGCTAGATTCGAGGACGGAGTATTGAAACTGGAACTGCCGAAGAAAGACACTCCCAAAGTAGAGGAAAGCCAATATATTGCTATAGAATAACAGGATTCTATAATGGTACATGGACCCGGCGTAAGTCAGGGTCCATTTCTCATATATCAAATGTCTCATTCATGAATCGCCTGTAAAATGCACCAAATGCCCAAATCCTTTATAATTATTATCCACAAAAATACCGATATAAAAAATAATGGATCAATTATTTGACGACAGTAAATTTGAAAATTATTTTGGGAAAGTGAGGAAGCAGATATGAAGGCAGGAAGTGTAAATACAAGATTATTTATTGGAAATTTTTTAAATCCGCAGATGAACAGTACAGAGAATAAGAAAAAGCCATTTCAGTTTAATATGGGAAATAATCAGGCAGGGCAGGATAAAGTAGCCCAGAAGAGACAGGAAGCCAGAGAAAAGGCCATGAAACTTATGAAAGATGTTTTTTCAGCAGATAAGCAAATTGATGATGATATGGCAGAGAGAGCAGGCAGGGTTGCTGAGGCAGAAAATGCAATTCTTGATGCGAACAGTCAGATAAAAGCATTGGACCAGGAAAAAGAAAAGCTGAAAGAAACTTATGGAATTACAGAGGATTCTGAAGAACAGCAGGATTTAAAACTGCTTGAAAAGCGCAGGGACAGTATGAAGCCAGATTCAGATATAAAACTGACAGAAGATGAGAAAGCGCGTCTGGCAGAGATTGATGCAAAAGGAATGACCGATTATCAGAAGGCTTCTTTAGAGATTGATTCGTTTAAAGGCCCTTATAATAAAACCATCGAAGAATCCCAGAAGATTATTAAGCAGGAAAATGCTATTATACGAGAGACTAGCTTGAACCGTCTAAAAAGTGCGCCGATGGTAGGTGCAGCCCAGCAGGCGGGCGAGATTATGGAAAGTGCCAACAAAGAAATAATCGGCATGATTGTGGAAGATGGCAAGAATACTGTTGATGAGAAGATGGAAGAGATCAAGGAAGAAATGGAAGAGGCCAAAGAAGAAAAAGAAGAGCAGGATGAGCGAATCGAGGAAATACAGCAGAGGAATGAAGAGCTGGAAGCCGCTTATCAGGAGCAAAGGGAAGAACAGAAGAACAAGGTAGAAATACTGGATATGCCAACCGAACAGATTCTGGGATTGAATGAAATAAAAAGTGACATTAAGCAGGAAGTGAATAATATGTTAACAGAGATGAAGCTGCTTGCAGAAGACGTAAAGGGTTCTATGGTTGATACTGGTGTTTAGATTTTACAATGAAATATAGAACTGCTGGCGAGTGCCAGTGACATAGTAGAAAGAACAGTTTGGAAGAGTTCGTATGGCCAGGCTGTTCTTTTTTGAAGTATTGTGAAGCTTTTGTGAAAACGTTTTTATTTTGTGAGATTTAGTGGTAAAATATACCTACATACATAAAAAATAAGAGGTGGTTTGATTGATCTGGCTGGGAATCGCAATCGCATTTATAGTATTGATCGGTATTTTTATTTATAGTAAGTTTTGGATAGGCATTATGTTCATCGTATTGGCCGCAGTGCTTGCCGGAATCGCCTATTATCTGTGGACAAGAATCAATCAATATGCATTAGTCAAAAAACTAAGAGAAGAAAAGCCGCAGATATATAGAGTTCTGGCAGTTATATATATCATAGCTTTACTAGTAGCGGTAGTATTACAGACAGTAAATACAATGGTTGTCCTTTTGCATCTGACTATATTCTGGGGAATAGCAGATGGAATAGTTTGGATGGTAAGAAAGTTTTCCGCAAAACAGTGGAAACGTTATTATGCAGGAGCAGCCACTCTGCTGGTAACAATCCTTTATCTCAGCATTGGCTGGTACAATGCTCATCATGTTGTGGAAACTAATTATACCATGCATACAGACAAGAAGCTGGATGGAAAAAAACTTCGTATTCTGCAGATTACAGATATGCATATAGGTGCAACTTTCAACGGAGACGGCTTTGCAGAACATATGAAAGAGGCAGAGCGCTGTCAACCGGATCTTGTTGTAGCAACTGGTGATTTTGTAGATGAAGAGACAACAAGGGAAGATATGGTTAAGAGCTGTAAAGCACTAGGCAGTATATCCTCTACTTATGGAGTATTCTTTGTATATGGAAATCACGATGAAGGCAATTACACAAACAGCCGTGAATTCCAAGCGGAGGAGTTTGAAAAAGAACTAATTAAGAATCATATTACGGTCTTAAAGGATGAAGCAGTATTAATAAATGATAATTTCTATGTAATAGGCCGCAAAGATCGGTCTGCTGAACTGCACGGGGACAGGATGGAAATGTCTGAGTTGGTTCAGGAACTGGATACTTCCAAATTCCTATTAGTATTAGATCACCAGCCTACTGATTATGAAAATCAGAAAAAGGCTGGGGTAGATCTGGTGTTATCAGGACATACCCACGGCGGCCATATATTTCCGGCTGGCCCCATAGGAGAACTGGCAAAGTTTAACTGTATGACCTATGGAATCCGCAAAGAGGGAGGAACCGTCTTTGAAGTCAGCTCAGGAATTTCCGGTTGGGAAATTCCATTTAAGACAGGGGCTATTTCAGAATATGTGGTTATAGATGTAGAGCCTCAATAGACTCTTGTAAAATAAAAAGCAATATGTTATAATTATAATAGTGAAATACTCTGACAGATAGAAGATTAGAAGTTTGTCTCAGAGAGCCGATATAATATCGGAGCAAACGGGGTGCTTGCATCGTCTGCGGATGAAGCGGACAGCAGCAGGCTGAGAGTAAGCTGAGCGCTTTAACCCATAACCTGATTTGGATAATGCCAACGTAGGGAAATAACGCAGAACTCATAATGTGTATGCGCTTTTCTTGGTGTATACACATTTTTAATTGTTCTTACACGGGCAGCTGCTGCATATGCTTGTCTTGGCATTATTTAAAAATATTAAGAAAGACAAGGTGATAGAATATGTTTCGTACCTGTTTGGAAAACGTAAGAGAAATGATGCCGCTGATACATAACATTACCAATTATGTAACGGTCAATGATGTAGCCAATGCGCTGCTGGCCTGCGGTGGAAGCCCAATTATGGCTGATGACGAAGCGGATGTAGAGGATATTACCACGATCTGCGGCGGTTTGAATATCAATATCGGGACCTTAAATGCCAGAACGATACCATCTATGTTTCTGGCGGGCAGAAAGGCCAGAGAGCTAGGACATGTGATAGTACTTGATCCGGTAGGAGCCGGTGCAAGTCGGATGCGTACAGAGACTGCCATCAGCCTTATGAAGGAACTGCGCCCACATGCAATACGTGGAAATATTTCAGAAATTAAAACGCTGATGGGCTGGGGAGGAAGTACGAAAGGAGTGGATGCAGACCTGGCAGACGCAGTAACAGAGGAGAATTTATCTTCTGTAATTGCGAGGGTCAAACAGTTTGCCGAAGAAATCAATTCGATTATCGTGATTACAGGAGCATTAGATCTGGTGTGTAATGCCAGCCGCTGTTATGTGATTCGAAATGGTCGTCCGGAGATGAGCAGAATCACAGGCACAGGCTGCCAGCTGTCTGCGATTGTTACAGCCTATTTAACTGCTAATAAGGAGAATGATTTAGAAGCTGCAGCCGCAGCGGTCAGCCTGATGGGGCTGGCCGGAGAAATTGGCTGGTCCCGGATGCAGAAGGGGGACGGGAATGCTACCTATAGGAATCGGATAATCGATGCCATAGATCTGATGAATGGAGACATGTTGGAAAAAGGAGCCGACTATGAAGTGTGTTAAAGAGGATTTATTATTATATGCAGTAACAGACCGTACCTGGCTTGAGGGAGATACTCTTTATAACCAGGTAGAGAAAGCGTTAAAGGGTGGTGTTACATGTATACAGTTACGTGAGAAGCAGCTAGATAGAGAAACATTTCTGAAAGAAGCTGTAGAAATCAGAGAGCTTTGCAGAAAATACCAGGTTCCTTTTGTGATTAATGATGAGGTAGAACTTGCGTTACAGGCTGGTGCAGATGGAGTTCATGTAGGCCAGAAGGATATGGAAGCCGGGAATGCCAGAGCCAGACTGGGTTCCGATAAGATCTTAGGTGTTTCTGTACAGACAGTAGACCAGGCGATACAGGCAGAACAGCGAGGGGCGGATTATCTTGGAGTAGGAGCTGTGTTTCCTACTGCCTCAAAGGAAGATGCGACAGAAGTTAGCTTTGAGACTTTAAAAGCAATCTGCCAGAACGTGACAATCCCAGTTGTGGCGATCGGAGGAATCAGTAAAAATAATATATTCAGGCTTTCTGGAAGTGGAATTTGTGGAATTGCCGTAATCAGCGCGGTCTTTGCGCAGAAAGATATTATGACAGCAGCAGAAGAATTAAAAGTGCAGGCCATACAGATGGTCAATGGGGAATGATATGAAAATAGCATTAACGATTGCCGGAAGTGATTCGGGAGGCGGAGCGGGGATTCAGGCAGATATAAAGACAATGAGTGCTATGGGGGTATATGCAGTATCTGCAATTACAGCGCTTACTGCGCAGAATACTATGGGAGTCACGGCAATCTCTCAGACTTCGCCGGAATTTCTAGCCCAGCAGCTGGATTGTATATTTACAGATCTGTTTCCGGATGCGGTCAAGATTGGTATGGTTTTTTCTGCGCCGCTTATAGAGGTGATTGCGGATAGATTGACCTGCTACAAGGCTGAGAATATTGTACTGGACCCTATATTAGCATCGACCAGCGGCACATCGCTTCTGGACCAAGAAGCAGAAGGGGTTTTAAGAGAGAGATTATTTCCTTTGGCAGATGTATTAACTCCTAATGTACCAGAATGTGAACGGCTTTTGGAAATAAGTATTTCAAGCAGAGAAGATATGGAGCAGGCAGCCGCCGCTTTGCACGAGCAATATCACTGTGCAGTCGTATGTAAGGGAGGACATTTGGGAGAAGGAGCAGATGACCTTTTAGTTCATCAAGGAAAAAGCCGCTGGTTTTGCGGTCGGCGCATCGATAATCCGAATAATCATGGAACCGGATGTACGTATAGCTCAGCATTGACAGCCTGTCTGGCCAAGGGATTTACCATAGAAGAAAGTGTACAGCAGGCGAAAGAATACATGAATGGCGCACTGAAAGCCGGACTGAATCTGGGAAAAGGAAATGGTCCCCTAAATCATTTTTGGAAATAAGGAGAATCAGGAGGATAGGATATGAGCAATTATGCAACACAAATGGAGGCAGCAAGAAAAGGAATCATTACAAAGGAATTACAGACGGTGGCAGAGAAGGAGCAAATGACGGCAGAGGAATTAAGGCCGCTTGTGGCGGAAGGAAAGGTAGTTATCTGCGCCAATAAGCATCATACCTGTATAAGTCCAGAAGGAGTAGGGTCCATGCTGAAGACCAAGATTAATGTAAATCTTGGAGTTTCACGTGACTGCAAGGATTATGATATAGAGATGAAAAAGGTTATGGCAGCTGTCGATATGGGGGCGCATGCGATCATGGATTTATCTTCTCATGGCAATACCATACCATTCCGCAGAAAATTAACCAGTGAGTGTCCGGCAATGATTGGTACCGTTCCAGTATATGATTCAGTGATTCATTACCAAAGAGATCTGGACACCTTGACGGCAAAGGATTTTATTGATGTAATCCGTCTGCATGCAGAGGATGGAGTGGATTTTGTGACTCTGCACTGTGGAATTACAAGAAAGACGATTGATCAGATTAAGAATCATAAACGTAAAATGAATATTGTATCTCGCGGAGGTTCCCTTGTATTTGCATGGATGAGTATGACTGGGGAGGAGAATCCGTTCTATGAATATTATGATGAGATCCTGGATATTTGCCGGGAACATGATGTAACCATTTCGTTGGGTGATGCCTGCCGGCCAGGCTGTCTTGCGGATGCTTCCGATGTATGTCAGATTGAGGAGCTTGTACGGCTAGGAGAACTGACAAAGCGTGCGTGGGAGAAAGACGTGCAGGTCATGGTCGAAGGTCCTGGGCATATGCCGATGGATCAGATTGCAGCCAACATGAAGATTCAGCAGACCATCTGCCAGGGCGCCCCTTTTTATGTGTTGGGACCATTAGTAACAGATATTGCTCCTGGCTATGATCATATTACATCCGCGATAGGAGGCGCCATTGCCGCAGCTTCTGGAGCCGCATTTCTCTGTTATGTAACTCCGGCGGAGCATTTGGCTCTTCCGAATGTAGAAGATGTGAAGCAGGGAATTATTGCGTCCAAGATTGCAGCTCATGCAGCCGATATCGCCAAAGGTGTCAGAGGCGCGATGGATTTGGATAATCAGATGGCAGAAGCTAGAAGAAATCTGGACTGGGAAGGACAGTGGGCAGCTGCCATTGATCCAGAGACAGCCAAAGCGATTCGTGATGAGAGAAAGCCAGAACATGATGATACCTGTTCTATGTGTGGTAAATTCTGTGCCGTACGTAGTATGAATAAGGCACTGGCCGGAGAGCATATTGATATTTTGTAGAAAAATGCCGCATCTTTGCTAGATGCGGCATTTTTAGATTCTATCTACCGTTCGTAGGTAGAGGCATTTCATAAAATAAAGTTTGTATTAAGATAAGGTGGAGAGAAAATCCATCCATATCCAATCACCGTCGATTTTTAAAACTGTACATTCTTTGGTGTCGCTTTCCTTATCGTCCTCACCATCGATCGTTAATTTAACTTTTACCGTATAACCATCTTCCACTTCCATATTTTCCAGTTTCTCAATCCAGTCTTCACAGAATTCTGTGAGTTCGTCAATATCATCATCGCTGTAATCATCATTATATTCCAGATACTCAAGAGAATCTTCAATGGATTCCACGCGCTCTTCCCACTCATCCTGATAATCACTCAGTTTGGATTCACGAATCTGTTTGGCGCGTTTGATTTCATATTCGATTTCCCAGTCCTCACCAAACTGATCTTCGAATGCATCATAAAGATCTTCAATTATTTCTTCGCTGTCTTCTTCCCAGTCATCCTCATCGGTCAGCTTAGCTTTTAATTTAGAAAACTCATACATATATTCGCCATAAGCCTCACCATAGCTGAATCGAAAATAATCTTTGAGGTCTGTATCATGATTGTTTAGATATTTGACCGCTTTCTTAATCGGTGTCTTGTAACTTCCGCCAAAGAGCAGATTAAAGAGCAGGACAACAACTACAATTGCTGCAACAGCAATGCCGCCAAGTATAATTAATGGTTTTTTATCAGAAGCAGCCGAATTTGTCTGTGGCTGGTTATTAAAACCGTCATTATTCTGAAATTGCTGGTCATTAAAGTTATTGTTGTTTTGGAACGGCTGTTGACCACCGAAATTACCATAATTCTCCGACTGTTGCTGGCTGCTGTTATCTTGCTGTTCAGAAGATTCAGAAGCTGGAATGGCAGAATCGGTCTGGGGTTGCTCTGGTACAGGTTCTGTTATTGGCTGCTGCGCCTGATTCGTATCGCTGGCAGCAACAGGACTACCGCATACTCCGCAGAATTTGGCGTCATCAGCTAACTGTGCGCCGCATTTTGGACATATCATATGTTTACCTCCCTTAAAAATAGTACATAAATTTACAGTTTATATTATAGCATAGAAGTTATTTTGTTTCAATTACTTTTCAGAAAAAATAAATTTTTGGTAAATTTAAATATTGTTATATTTACATGCAACAATATTCCTTGTATGTTACACTTATTTATTGAACAGGATATCTATGTTTATCGCCGATGGCAGAAAGGAGAGTTATGGAAGATAGGAAGGAACTGGTACAATCTGCGCGGGAGTTTGACAGTTGCATATGAAAAAAATCGCTTGCAGGTCGCATAAAGCCTGCTTTTTTTATGTCAAATTTTTTGTTTTTATATATGTTATTTTATGTTATTGTATGGTATAATAAGGAAAAGGAGGACTGAGAGAT
>JAAVZI010000015.1 GCA_022791575.1 Lachnospiraceae bacterium | reverse complement strand
GATTACATCAGAGCCATCCGTTTCCTTAACGAATATCAGGAAAACGGCGCAAACCCTTCAGCCCTTCCACGCAGGCGTAACATATGGGACAGCGAAACAGAAAGCCTGCGGGAAGAGTTTGAAGTTTTCTGCCAGGAAAACCTGAACAGCAGGTCAACTGTAAAATCACGGATGTATGCTGCAAGCCGTTTTATGCAGGTTGTCCTTATTGACAAACAGGTAAAAGTTGAAAAAATCGATGCTAAAACCATATCAGAGTACGCCGCTGGACTAAGCGGCTACTCAAAAGCCACTGCAACCGTCCATTTGGCAGGGCTGCGCTTTTTCTTCCGCTTTCTTTATGAAAAAGGATATGTTAAGGCAGATGTTTCCCCCTTTGTGCCACGGCTTCATGGCGCGACTGGCGAAAAAATACCGCATATCCTCAGTGAAGATGATGTCAGGAAACTCCTTGCTTCCATCGACAGGGGGAACCCGATTGGGAAAAGGAATTACGCAATCCTCTTAATGGCGGCGCTGCTCGGAATGCGTGACAGCGACATCACGAACCTTACCTTTTCCAATCTGGACTGGGAGAAAAACTGCATTACATTTTTTCAAAAAAAGACCAGCCGCATGGTAAAGCTCCCATTACTGCCAGCAGTAGGCGATGCGTTGGTTGACTACCTTAAATATGGCAGGCCGCAGACTGACAGCAGCTATGTGTTTGTCAAGCATAAAGCCCCGTTTGAAAAAGCTGTGTCTTTTTATTGTGTCATGTCTGTATGTATCAGTTGGCCCTACCGGCCCAGTATTTCCTCTGGGTCCCCTTGCACCGGGAGTGCCTGGAATCCCCTGTGGGCCCATAGGCCCCGGATCGCCTTTGTCACCCTTAGGGCCGGGACAGCCGGTATCTCCTTGGATTCCCTGCGGCCCCATAGGTCCCTGATCCCCCTTAGGTCCCGCAGGTCCGCGTTCGCAGCATGGAGGATGGCATGGATTTTGACAGTTGTTGTTTGGATGGTTGTGTTCCATAAAAACCAAATCCTTTCTAAAAATTTTCTGAAAAATATATCGAAAGATACATTTTTCAGAAAATATATTATGTCTACCTGCGATTTTTGTTACATTTTTAGAAAAAATTTAGAATATATTGAAATGTTACTGCATAAACCGCATAATGAAAGCATAAATAGCGCAGACGGGCACTTGTTAGGAAATGGCAAGGCTGTCAAAATACTGCTTGTTATAAAGATACGCCTTGGAATAGGGTTTACAGGCGCCGGCTCGTTCATTGTATTCGTTGGCTTTTTTGCGGTCGCCTAATTTGTCGTAACATACGCATAACTGCATAAGGGGGACATAATCATAGCAGTCCGGCAGCACGAATCCGCCTGCATATTCATTTTTCGGTCTGTTCAGTGCGGTTTCGTACCAGTAGACGGCGGTCTGGTAGTCCTCGTGTTCTAAAAAATATTTGCCGATTTCGCAGCATAGCTCTGCTCTTGGCAGATCAAAGCTCATGCTGCGCAAAAGGACATTTAATGCAGCTTGTTCCTGACCAAGCTGGTAATAGCAATTGGCGCATACGGAACAGGCCTCGATTTTATTTTCAAGCCATCCTTCCGGCGCGAGCAGGAATTGTTCAAGCACGGCCACCGCTTCTTGATATTGTTGGTGATAGTATAATTCGCGGCCATAGTAATACTGCTGGCGCGGCTCTAAGGTCTTTCCCTCGGCAAGCATTTTCTGGTAAATGTTTAGATTGCGGTCGGGATTTCCGCCATTTATTTTTTTATGGGAAATGGCAATGTTGGAGTATTGGATGCGGCCGTTTGGCGGTATGACTTCATGGACTGCGCCAAGCCAGCGGTATTTTGGGCTGTTTCGAATCCACCGTTCCCGGAAATAGGAAAAGGAGGGACGGCCTGCCTCATCAAATGCCGTGTGATATTTCATCATTACTATATCAATATCCGGCGGCAGAGTGTTTTTTAATTGCAGAAATTGGTCTGCCTGCGTTTGTTCAAGAATATCATCGGCGTCCATCCACATACAATATTCCATTGAGGCTTTGGAAAAAGAATAGTTTCTGGCGTCAGCAAAGTGATCGTTCCAGGGATAGGAATAGATCTTCGAAGTATAAGCGGATACGATTTCTACTGTCCGGTCGGTTGAACCGGTATCGACAATAATAATTTCATCGACAAGTTTTGACACGCTGTCTAGACAGCGCGCAATATGCAGTTCCTCGTTTTTGACGATCATGCAGAGACTGATGGTCGGCATATAGGTTCCTCCTTTTCTTTTTATTATTGCCGGCCGAGCTTTTCTACGCTTACGCTGGCATTGATTTTGGCAGCGCCTGCAGAAGAATCCCAGACAAAGAATAATGAGGAGTGTTCAGGGACTTCAATAATAAAATATCTTGATAGTACAAGCATTTCCTTGCGTTTTGCCGTCTCTGCGCATGCGGAGAATGCGGTCTGCACGCAGTCATTAAATATAGGTGTAAGTTTGCTGAAACCGTGTTTTTTCATTACAGACGATACATAATAGTAGACGACGTAATATCCCGGAGTCAGCGTGATGGAATAATCGTTGCAGAGGGTGATGTTTTGGGTAATGTCTGCTATGTCTGTTTTGAGCGGAAGGCTGGCATTTTCCGGCAGGATCAAGTTCTGGATGGAAAAGGATGCAAACGCGCTGTTTTGTGGGTAGCCGGCCGGTCCTGCCGGACCCCGCGGCCCGGGTTCTCCTCTCGGACCCTGTGGACCTGTTTCGCCCTGTGGACCCTGTGGCCCTGTGACGCCCTGCGGCCCGGGTTCTCCGCGTTCACCGGGACAGCCCTGCGGCCCGGATATCCCTCTTGGGCCTTGAGGTCCAGGTTCCCCGCGTTCTCCGCGTTCACCGGGACAGCCAGGAGGTCCAGCTTCACCTCTCGGACCCTGCGGTCCGGGTACTGCGTACGTCTCGCAGCAGTGAGGCGGGGTGGGGTTGCAGCAGTCATGGGTACAGTGGGGCGGGTGTGGTTTATCGCAATCCATGTTACAATGAGGCAGTTCCGGCTTCCAGCCATTATTGTTGCAGTGAGGCGGTTCCGGTTTCCAGCCATCGTTGTTGCAGTGAGGAGGTTTCGGTTTCCAGCCATTATTGTTATAGTTTTGTGGAGCAGATTCCTTGGCCTCATGGATACTGTTTTGTGGCCCAGGTATCCAGGAAATATCGTCACTGTGAAACAGGCTGAATGTCCAGTCCTCGTTGTTACATTCCTGTGGATGGTAGACTTTGCAAATATTGTCGCACATATGCGGACTTGGTTTTCCACAATCACTGTTGCAAGCAGGCGGTTTTAGATTTTCGTTCTTATCGTTGCAATTACATGAGTCAGGATATTTATCATTGTTGTTGCAGTGAGGAGGTTTCGAATTCCAGCCCTCACCGTTATAGATAGGTGGATTAAGATTCCAGCCATACTTGTTAAAGTTTTGCGGCTCAGGTTCTTTGTAACCGCCATTACCGTAATCGGGTTTAGTGTTTCTATGCTCAATGGTGCAGTCGTGTGGTCCAGGTTCCTTGCAGTTACCGTTACTGTGAACGGTTTCAGGTTTACTATGCTCAATGGTGCAGCCGTGTGGCCCAGGTTCCTTGCAATCACCGTTACCATGAGAGGACCCAGGGTTTCTGTGTTCATCGGTGTAGTTCTGCGGTTCTGATTTCTCATAATTGCCATTTAGTAGATTAAATGCCTCATATGTTCCAGAATCATCAGATGGACTCGGTTTTTCATATTTACCAGTGTAATCGTGCAGTTTTAATTCTTCCAATATGCCGGACAGGTTCTGCGGACGAGCTTCTTTGTGCTGATCGGTGCAGTCCTGCGGGTCGGGTTTTGTGCAGTCATTGGTAGAAGCAGGCGGTTCTTGTGGTTTTACCGGCTTTACCGATTCGGATTCACAGTGACAGGAAGAATCATCGTCCGCTGGTTCTGCGGCAGTATGTGGAGAAGAAGCGGATGTAGCTGTGTCTGTCTCAGAGGCTGGAGGGGACGAAGGAGGGGCTGTGTTTTGAGTAAAGTTTCTGTTGAAATTCCTTCCCATGCCAAGCAGATTTGACAGATTAATCATAAAATTATCATTAAAATTATTCAATTAATATCACCTCATTCATATAAACAGAGTTGTTCTCAGGGTTTAATAAATTATATGCATAAAATAAATTTTTGCTTTTCGGAATAATTTAGAATTGTCTGAAAAAAACAGGAATCAAGTAAGAATCAAATAGAAACAGAAAAAATGCTGTAAAAATTTTTTTACAGAAGAACAAATTGTCTGCATAATGTGTGAACGGCCAGCCAGAGCCCACAGGAGCTATGGCGGACATGCTTGAATAAAGCTTGGCTTTTTAGTATAATAGGAACCGAAACCAAATCATTTTTAGATATAAGAACAGGAAATGAAGTAAAGTAAAGGATTCCAGCAATTTGGAAGTAGTACGACGCGTGATCTGTAAACCGCTGCATAAACCAGGAGGAAAATCAGATGAAACTACTAAGAAAGAGATCAGGGCTGCTTTTGCTCTGTATGCTGACCGCATTAATTAGTATAAATTTGTGCAGCTGCCAGCAGAAGAACAAAAAAGCAGCTGCGGATACAAAACAATCGGCAGATTCTCAGAATCTGCCGGCGCATGACGAAGATACCCAAACGAACCAGAATGATTCGCCGGAGAACGGTCAGAATCTATCGCCGGAGGACAGTCAAAATCCGTTGTCAGACAGTAATCAGCCAGCAGAAAACAGCCCCGACACATCCCCCATTACACTGAGTTTTACCGGCGATGTGTACTTAAGTGAGGCCATGGTCAATGCCTACCAGCAGCATGGCTGTGCCGGCATTGCAGACGCAGCCGTCCGATCGGCGCTGGCAGATTCCGATCTGACTATGATTAATCACGAATACGCCAGTACGCATGAGACGCAAAAAGTTGATTACCAGATTTATAATTTCCGTTCCGAGCCGCAGCATGAATTTATCCTTAAGGAACTGGGCGTAGATATCGCTGGGCTGTCTAACAACCATATTTTAGATTACGGCGTTCCCGGTATGCAAGAGACCATTCAGACGCTGCGGGAGTTAGGAATCGACTGTGCCGGCGCCGGCAGCAATATTGAGGAGGCGAAGCAGGCCGTGATCCGCGAAATCAAGGGCCGCAGAATTGCCTTTGTGGCCGTGTCGCATTTTGTCCCCGACGTCAGCTGGCATGCGGACAGTACAACGCCCGGACTGCTGACCACCTATGAGGGAACCGACAATTACCGGGTGCTGATGGATTACATTTCCTGGCTCAAACAAAGCGCTCATGCAGACCTTGTAATTATTTTTGCACATTACGGCGTGGAGAAGCAGAATACGTTTGTCCCCTACCAGCAGCAGATTTCCCGCGCTTGGATTGACGCGGGGGCAGATCTTGTGGTCGGCAGCCACGCTCATGTGCTGCAGGGGATGGAGTGCTACAAGGGGAAATATATTTTCTATAATCTGGGAAATTTTCTGTTTGGCAATTATGAAAAGGAGACGGCAGTGCTGCAGGTAGAAATAGATCAAGAAAACCAGATTGCCGTCAAACTCCTGCCATGTGTAACCAAGGCCTTTTATGTCAGAACCATGAACGGGCAGGAGGCGGATACGCTGTATCGGTTTTTAGAGAGTGTTTCGGTCAATGTGCAAGTGGATACACAGGGCAGAGTTAGCCAAAACTAACCCTGATTCGTTCAGACAATGTGTACAAACTAAGAAAGCCCTTCAAGCAGGTCTGTTTTACGGGACTGCCGAAATTCGGTCGGTGTGACATGCTGATACTGCTTAAATGTTTTGCTGAAATAAGCGCTACTGTTAAATCTGGTCGTAAATGCAATGCTGGTAACTGGCTCGTCTGTTTCCAGCAAAAGCCGCTTGGCCTATTTTGTAAAGGCTGTCAGTTATTTACTGGCGGCTTTTTTGGCGATTTAATCAAAACCTTATAAAAGCAAATCAAAAACTAATCTAAAAGATGTAGTATGAAATAGATGATTGTGAAAGTCGAATTCAAGGCGACTTTTGCAAATGCCTAACTATTTTAATAGATAATTGCGAAAGTCTAATTCAAGGCGACGAGTTTGAACAATCTATACAAAAATTCCGCTCAAAGACGTTTGAGATTCGCTACATTTTTGTATAGATTGCTCAAACTCTGACAGTAAAGTGAAAGTTTCGCAAATGCTAAAACTATTTTAAATAAGAAAGGAGAGGGCGGCGTTCTTTGCTTATGGTTCTGAAAACAGCAGGTCTAAAGCGAGATCGCTGCAGTCATAGCCAACTAGTTTCAAGCGGTTTTCTCCGCTGGTTAGGGATACTGTTTTTGTTACGAATCCATCGGTTGAAGTGTTGGGTGAACATTCGATTATGGTTGTAACCGTTCCCTCCTTGTCAATGTGTACGAGCTTTGCCTGTCCGTTGGAGAGGCGGAACGAGACATCTAGTTCGATTGTTTGAGCTTTTTTTAAATGTTTGTTCCAAATGGTCTGACGCCCGTTGAAGGATGAAACGGTAAGTGAATAGTCCCCATTTTTGGAATGGGACACAGAACCTTTTTTGGAATAGTGGTCTCCCTGCTGTGAGATTTTTTCATCTGAATCGTACTCCCGTTCGGCAAATGCATTGCTGCATGCGGTTAGAAGCAGGCACAGCAGACAAATCCATGGAAGGTATATTTTTTTCCTGTTCATATTCGGCGGCTCCTTTTGTATTTTTGCTTATTATACAGCAAATCGATGGTATGTTCAAGAATTGGGTAAGAACTGGTTGCGGGATTTTTGTATAGGTATTGTGGTGTAGGAGGAAGTGCGGGTAAAGGTGGTGTGAAATTTTATTGCTTTTTGTAAAAAAATCTATTATACTACAGAAGGAAGAATTGGCCTTTGTCAGGCCTGTTGTTATAGATCATTGCGAAAGTTGTATTCAAGGCGGTGTCAGTACTTAATTCGCTCTATTTTTGTATATATTGCCCAAACTCTGAAAGTGAAATAAGAGTTTCGCAAATGCCTAAAACTGTTATTAAATCAAAAGGAGAAGAGTTATGCGTTATTTAATTGAAAAGATAATCTTATTTTTGTTATGTCTGATTCTTCTTCTGCCTAATTTTGAAATTACAGTATGCGCTGCTGCTTCTTTGCTAATTCTTGCTTTAAGCAGTCTGTCCTACTACTCAGACAATGGACGATTATCTTTAGTAACGGCCTGTCTTACTGTTATATTTGTTTGGTATTTATCTGCTCTAGGCATGTATCTTCCCATTACGGCATATGATACAACTGATCGAAAACTCACAAAAAAGGAGAAACTAATTTCCTATTTTTGTATTATTGCAGCTTATGCTGTTCTTTTTCCTAGAATTCCCTTCAGATTGGGCTGTCTGCTGATGCTCTTGATTCTGGCTGCAATCGTTATGGGCCGGTCATATCATATGTTCTGTCAGCTACAGGATACGATTCGCAGAAACCGAGATCATGACAGGGAGCTACAACTGCTGTTAGAGCAGAAAAATGCTGATCTGATAGAAAAATCTCATTATGAAATAGAGGCTGCTACGCTTCGAGAACGAAATCGTATTGCCAGAGAAATTCATGATAACGTAGGACATTTATTAACTCGTTCCATTCTACAGATCGGTGCAATTAATACAATCCATAAAAATGAACAGCTGACTCCTTTTTTGGATCAGGTTTCCCAGACGCTGAATCAAGCCATGGATACGATTCGTACCAGTGTTCACAATCTTCATAATCCTGAAACGAACCTGCAGTTTTCTATAAACAGTTTCATATGCGGTATTTCCCAGCCTAAGATTCATCTGCATTATAAGGTGGAGAAGATTTCGCAGACACTGACCTATCACCTTCTTTCTATTATTAAGGAAGCCATTCATAATACCATACGTCACAGTAATGCTGATTGCATGCAGATTACTATGCTGGAACATCCTCAATTTTACCAACTGATTATTGAGGACAATGGTGTCTTGCCGGAACAGTTTTCTCCAAGCGGATATAATGGAAGCGGCATGGGACTTCTTAGTATGCAGGAGCGAATACTTTCCCTTCATGGAACGATAGAAATTACGACTGAACATGGCTTTCGAATTTTTATCAGTGTTCCCAAAGAAAGACTATAAAAGGAGATCATTTATGAAGGTTTTAATTATTGATGATGACCCATTGGTTGCATTATCTTTAAAAACGATTTTGGACAATAACGAGGATATTGAGATCACTGCTATTGGAAACAGCGGTAAAGAAGCCCTTGAACTATATGAAGCCTGTCAGCCGGATATTCTGCTTATGGATATCCGCATGGAACATATGACTGGGCTGGAAGCCGGAGAATTACTTCTGAAAAAATTCCCAGACTGCCGAATTCTCTTTCTAACTACTTTTTCAGATGAGGAATACATTGTCAAAGCCCTGCATATTGGAGCAAAAGGATATATTTTGAAGCAGGCCTTTGAAAGCATAGCACCAGCACTTCGCGCAGTTATGCAGGGACAGACGGTGTTTGATGGACAGGTGATTACCAAATTTTCCAGTCTTATGCAGAATAAGAATTCTGGCAGACCCTCATTACCGCCTCAGATTACAGATAAAGAATTTCAGCTGATTGAACTAGTTGCCAAAGGACTGAACAATCGTGAGATTGCCGATACGCTGTTCTTGAGCGAGGGGACTGTACGTAATTATCTAAGTACCATTTTGGATAAATTAGAGCTACGGGACCGGACGCAGCTAGCCGTCTACTATTATATGAATCTGAATTAAGCAGCATAGGTGGAAGCTGCATTGAATAGCTGAAATTAATTCTTGAATCCGCTTTATGGGAACATTAATTTTATAAAATATATTCTTGCAATTTACCTGAAAGAGTGGTATGATAGTTCCATGCAGATATGGTTCATTGGTAGAACGCCGGCTTCCCAAGCCGGAAAGGCGGGTTCGATTCCCGTTATCTGCTTTTTTTGTACTGATTATAGGGTTTTGAATAAAATCCGAAAAGCAAAATCAACCAAACACCTTTTGAATAATTCTGATTTGTTTATCATTCTATTTTTGTCTGCTTATCAAACTATTTGATATATAATTAATTATTATATTATTTTAGTTATAATTAACTAGTTTGGTTATTAAAACGATTAAAAAAACTCTCTAACATTTTTCATTTATCTTATTTAGAATTTCTCGCAACGCATTTATATGTTCATAAATGCTATTAGAAATATCAATGTCCATTTCATCCTTTACATTATGAAATTTTTCTTCTAACCTTATTATAAGTTCATTTAATCCAGGAGAAGAATTCGTTTTTTTCAAAACAATCTCATCTCTGTGAATATAAATATCAAAGGAATCTCCATTTTTTATTCCCCATTTTGTTCTAATTTCCTTGGGAATCACGATTCTGCCCAAATTATCTATTCTACGGATTACACCAGTTTCTCTCATACAATTTTTCACCTTCCTAGTTTAAAATCGTCGCTTTGATACAGACTTTCACAATTACCTATTCCAGTTATATTGTCAACATCTAAATATTTTTAATATCTAATTTAACTACATTCAACTGTATCTCTGACCTGTTTATTCCTTAAAAAACTTGCTGCACTATAAATTGTATTTAAATTAAATCACATTCATAATATATCCACAAACTTCAAAATTATCTTGGATAAATAAGAAATTGGATGTTACAATTTTTCTCAAAAATCTGTTTACATACGATCAAAAATAACAGCTAATGCTTTTTTCGATCGTTGTTTCAGTGGACAACAGGAAAAAAATATATTATAATACAGTTAGCAGCCAATAGATAAAAGCTGTACAGCAACAGAAAAAATTTTATGAAGGGACGGAAAATTTTATGAAGAAAAAGCTGATTGATGTATTACTCGGCATAATGGTTGTCGGCATTATTGTTGTGTTAGTTTCTGCCAAAATCGTTTTTCAAAATGAAGTGGTAGTGATTAAATTAAACGAATCGGCTAGCCATTATCAAGAGTTAAATGAAAACGATCTTCGAGTGGAAGAACTGCAGGAATTATTAACTACCTATGCACCTACACTATCTTTACTTGACGCTTCGAAAAAGGAATTTAAGTATAGACCGGATGAAGCTCAGGAATTTTTTAAAAAGAAAGAATTAAAGCAATCCATTTCTGATTTTCGTTATGTGCTGATCTACAATTATGAAGAGGATGCCTATTTTAGTGTTGAATTGAAAAAAGAAAAGAAATACGATATACCTGCATTTACAAAAGTGAAACAATTATTTCTGTAAAAAGACAGGCAAACCATCAAATTATACAATACATAAAGCAGCCGTAATAAAACCAACGGCTGCTTTTTGCTGTAAAATGTACAGAGATCAATTCCCCTGAATGAAAAATGTGACAAATGTCATTTATGAAATTTATAATTTTCACTGTTATATTATGTTTTTTTTCGGTAAACTGTAACCGTAGAAAAGGAGGAGCATGTATATGGAGAATATTGTAAAAATCGAGAATCTGGTTAAAAGATATCAGGAATTAATAGCTTTGGACCATTTCAGCCTGTCTATTGAAAAGGGAGAGGTATTCGGCCTTCTGGGTCCGAACGGTTCCGGCAAGACGACTACCATTAATTGTCTGCTGTCGCTGCTCGCATATGATAAAGGCAGCATTCAGGTATTCGGTCAGGAGATGCGGCCGGACAGTTACGATCTGAAACGCCGAATTGGTGTGGTTCTGCAGAATGTGGCAGTCTTTGAAGAACTGACGGTTTTTGAAAACATAGATTATTTCTGCGGCCTATATGTTCGGGAGAAGCAGAAACGGCGCAGAATGGTTGAGGAGGCAATTGCCTTTGTAGGTCTGGAAGAGTTCCGTAAAATGTATCCGAAGAAACTTTCTGGCGGTCTTTTAAGAAGATTGAACATTGCCTGCGGCATTGCTCATAAGCCAGAGCTGATTATACTGGATGAACCAACCGTGGCAGTTGATCCCCAGAGCCGGAATAAAATACTAGAGGGAATTCAGCAGCTGAATAAAGAGGGTGCCACCATTATTTATACTTCTCATTATATGGAAGAAGTGGAGCAGATCTGTACAAGGATCGCCATCATGGATAAAGGAAAGAATATTGCGATAGGCACGAAGGATGAATTAAAGGGCATGATTCGTAATTCAGAAAATATTACTGTTGAACTTCCAGAATTTTCAGATTCCTATCTGGAGGAAATCCGTCAGATTTCCCATGTATATCAGACTACTTATGAAAATGGTATTTTGAAAATTAAATGTGACGGCGGTAAGCATAATATGATTCATATATTAGAGTTTTTAAAAGAGAAGGAAGTCTATTTTGGCCGTGCTTATTCCGAAATGCCAACATTAAATGATGTATTTCTGGAGATTACAGGAAAGGAGCTGCGTGATTCATGATTCATAATTTTATTTATGGACTAAAAGGAATTCTGCGCGAACGACAGGCGGTATTCTGGGCAGCTTTGTTTCCATTTATTTTAGGAACGCTGTTCTATGTTTCCTTTGGTGATATATATGAACGCGCAGAACAATACCATGAGATTCCAGCCGCTTTAGTCATAGAAGAGGAAAACCAGGAAAATCAAGCTTTTGAGAAGCTGCTTCAGACCGTAGAGGATGAAAAAGGTACAAAGATGTTTCGAATTAGCCGGATGACAAAAAAAGAAGCAGAGGAAGCGCTTAAGAATGAAAAAATTGACGGTTATTATCTGGCAGGAAAAGAAATCAGTCTTGTTCTGCAGGAAAACGGCGTGAATCAGACAATTCTTCATATGTTTTTGGAACGCGTTCAGCAACAGATGAGTATGGTAAAGGAAGTATCGGCCAGGGCGCCCCAGAACATTTCCAAACTGCTGTCTGCTTGGGAGAATATGCCGGAATTCTATACTGAGGTGAATCAGTCTCAGGGAAATATGGATAATATGCTGCAGTATTTCTACGCGCTGATTGCTATGAGCTGTTTATTTGCCAGCTATTTGTCCCTGGACCGTTTTTCTAAACTGCAGGCCAATGCAACGGCCATTGGAGCAAGACGAGGTGTGGCACCGATTAAAAAAAGCGTAGTCGTAATCTCAGAATTTCTGGTTTGTCTTTTAATCGAATGCGTGATTGAGTGCCTATTGCTTGTGTATCTGAGAAATGTGCTGGGCATTCAGCTTGGCAGCCGAATTGTATACTTTATTCCGGTCATATTGCTTGGCTCTTCTATCGGTATTGCCATTGGTATACTGCTGGGTTCTGCCGGAAGTCTTACTATGCCTATACGTTATGGCTTAAATACCAGTATTACGCTGCTATTATCGTTCCTAAGCGGCCTAATGGTGAATATCGTTAAGCAGGTGATAGAAGACCATCTTCCGATCTTAAACCGAATTAATCCTGCTACATTGATTGTAGACAGCCTTTATTCGCTGAATGTGTACGATTCCTTAGAACGGTACTGGAGAAACCTGGGGATTCTTGCGGCAATGACCGTTTTCATATGCGCCGCCAGTATTTTATTGACAAGGAGGATGAAGTATGCAAGTCTTTAATGCTTATTTAAAAATATTGTGGAAACGGAAGAACTCCATCCTTATTTATACCGGCATTTTTCTGGTATTGGCATTTGGGCTTTCAAAAATGGGAAGCAGTGAAATGGGAGGGAATTTTGAAAATACCAGTTATCCAATTACGATTTTTGATCAGGATCAGTCAGAGGCCAGCCAGCAGTTTATAAAATATGTGGGAAAAAATAATGAATTAAAAAATTATGAGGATGATAAAGAACTGCTGACAGATCAATTGTTTGCTAGAAATATTGCCTGCGTGATTTATATTAAAAAGGGTTTTGGCCAGGAGCTTGAAAAGGGTAATGCAAAGCATTTATTGGAGATTACGACACTGCCAGGTACTGTTTACAGCCAGTCTGTGATAAATTATGTAAATCAGTATATGAGTACCTTGTATGCCTATCAACAGACCGGTATGACCCTAGATGAAGCCATGAAAGCTACACAGTCAACTCTAAAGAAGGAAGCAGAAGTGACGTTCAGCAGCCAGAATCAGGGCAGTGAAGGCTCTCCGATTTATTTCTTTATGCGTTATCTTTCCTATGTACTTGTGTCCATTAGTATTCTAGGAATCAGCGCCAGCATTGTCACCTTCAACCGTAAAGAGGTGAAAGACCGTATCAATGTATCTTCGTATCCGTTATTTAAACGGAATTTAGGTCTGTGGGGCGGCAGCGTACTTGTGGAAGCCGGATACATTCTATTATATCTTTTGATAGCGGCAGTATTTTATCGGGAAGGGCTGTTCAGTCAAACCGGATTACTGATGATCCTAAATTTAGTTTGTTTTGGAATAGTAGCCTTTTCTCTTAGTTTCCTAATCGGGATGATAACGCAGAAAGAGCAGTCATTAGGTATGTCCAGTACCGTTGCTAGTCTGTCGCTGGCATTCCTGGGCGGGGTTTTCGTGCCGCTTAGTATCATGGGCGACGGAATTAAAATGGTTTCTCATTTTGTCCCTACGTACTGGTATATTACGGCACTGGAATTTTTAGAAAAAGGGGCTTATGCCATCAAAGCAGAGCAGTACTGGGTAAGTATCGGTATGCAGCTTGGATTTTCTGCTGCATTTCTAGCTTTTGGACTGGCGGTATCAAAGAAGCGCAGAAGGGCAGGATAATTAGGACTATCTTTTTTCAGCAAAATATGGTATTATCTTATAGAAGGCAAAGGCTCTGCGGGATATCAGCATAGAGACTTTGCCTCTTGTGGTATGATTTCGTACATAATAAAATCAGACAGGAGTAAAGGTTATGACTTTGGAAGAAGCTGGAAATGAATTAAATATAGACTTGGAAAAGGCGCTGGACCGGGTAGTAAACCGGACGTCTCTTTATATTCATTTATTAAAATCCTTTGTAGACGACAGTTATATGAATCAGGCTAGACAGGCAGTAGGCTGCAGAGATTATGATGCAGTGATTGAAACGATCCATTCCATGAAAGGGTCAGCAGCCAGCCTGGGCATTGGTTCCATATCCGCAGTATGTCATAATATGGTAACAGCCCTACGCCAGCAGGAATATGAAAAAACGGCGGAATTATTTGCAAAAGTGGAAGAAGAATACACAGCTGTTAAGGCTGTAATCGTTCAGTTGGAGGAATGAAAATGAAATTTTTAATCGCTTCAGATATTCACGGTTCGGCTTATTACTGCCGAGCCCTTTTAAAAGCATATCAAGAAGAACAGGCGGACCGTCTGCTGCTTCTGGGGGACCTTCTCTATCATGGCCCTAGAAATGATCTGCCCAAGGAGTATGCGCCCAAGCAGGTCATTGAGCTGCTGAACCAATATAAGGAACAGATTTTTTGTGTTCGCGGAAACTGTGAGGCTGAAGTGGACCAGATGGTTTTAGAATTTCCTGTGCTGGCGGAATATATCCTGATTCCAGCAGGAGAGAACATGCTGTTTGCTACCCATGGCCATAAGTATCACCCCAGCCAGCAGCCCCCTTTGAAAAATGGAGATATTCTGCTGAACGGCCATACCCATGTACCAAAATGCGAGGCAGCAGGGAATATCATCTACATGAATCCTGGTTCTGTATCCATTCCTAAAGAACAGTCCAGACACAGTTATATGATATGGGATGGGCAGACTTTTCTCTGGAAAGATGTAGAAACTAGGGAGACATATCTGGAGTATCGCTTGATCTAAAAAATGATTTGTAGGCATTATGTTAGGCAATTGTGAAAGTACTGTTCCAGGCGACGAGTTTGAACAATAGATACAAAAATTCCGCTCAAAGACGTTTTTGATTCGCTACATTTTTGTATCTATTGCCCAAACTCTGGCATTGAAATAAGATTTTTGCAAATGCCTAAGGCATTATGTTAGATAATTGCGAAAATCGTCGCTTTGATTCAGACTTTCGCAATTACCTATAAGACATTTTGTTAGGCATTTGCGAAACTCAGTATTCATAACCAGATTTTAGGCAAAATATACACAAACAGAGCGAATCAAGTACTGACACCAGGACTCCTCCCACTTCGTGGGTCCCTCCTCATGTCGTATCTCCTCATATCCAATCAACGTCTTTGAGCGGCGTTTTTGTATCTATTGTCTAAAATCCTCGCTTTAAATGTGACTTTCGCAATTACCTAAGACATTTTGTTAGACATTTGCGAAACCTTTAATTCAATGTCAGAGTTTGGGCAATAGATACAAAAATGTAGCGAATTAAAAACGTCTTTGAGCGGAATTTTTGTATCTATTGTTCAAACTCGTCGCCTGGAATACGACTTTCGCAATCACCTAAGACATTTTGTAAACGAAAGGAGAAACATGATTACCATCAGCTTATGTATGATTGTTAGAAATGAAGAACAGGTTCTGGCGCGCTGTCTGGATTCGGTAGCAGATCTTATGGATGAAGTGATTATTGTAGATACAGGTTCTACGGATCAGACAAAAGCAGTTGCACGCAGATATACAGATAAGATCTATGATTTTTCCTGGAATGATGATTTTGCAGCAGCCAGAAACTTTTCTTTTTCAAAGGCAACGAAGGATTATATTTACTGCGCAGATGCAGACGAAGTGTTAGATGAGGTCAACCGCCGGCGGTTTCTTGATCTGAAGCAGGTATTGTTAGAAGAAGTGGAAATTGTTCAGATGTATTACTGCAACCAGCTTGCATTTAATACGGTTTATAATTATGATCGCGAGTATCGGCCCAAGCTCTATAAGCGTATACGCGAATTCCGCTTTATCGATCCCATTCATGAGATGGTTCGCTTAGATCCGGTTGTTTATGACAGTGAGATTGAGATTCAGCATTTACCGACGGCATACCATGGCAGCCGTGATATTGAGCATTTTGAGAAAATGATTGCGGATCATCGAACCGTTTCTCAAAGACTGCATACCATGTATGCCAAAGAGCTGTTCATTGGAGGAACGATAGACGAATTTTCCCGCGCTATGGAATTTTTCCGGCAATCGGCGGAAGACGGAGCACGTTCCATAGATGAGATTAAAGAAGCAATCTGTATTTTGGCCAGGGGTGCTAGGCGGTTAGAGGATACAGAGACCTTTTTTCAATATGCCTTAAGAGGCGTGGCCTGCGAACCGCCGTCAGAGCTTTGTTGTGAACTGGGAGATTATTATCTGGAGAAGAAGAACTATAATGAGGCCGCGCTTTGGTACAGCAATGCGGCATTTGAGACAGAATGCATTTTAAATATCCGTTACCAGAGGGAGTATCCGTTAAAGCAGTTGATTTCCTGTTATCAGGCAGCAGGGAATCTGGAAGCGGCAGAAGAGATTCAGCTTATGCTGGATCAGGAAATAAGCTAGGATCAGGAAGCGATTGGCAGCAATTAGCTTTTCAGAAGAAGAACAGGAGGAACCGGCTATGAAATGTGTAAAAATCGGAAATTTGAATGTAGGAGAGGGCATGCCTAAGATCTGTGTTCCGATCGTAGGGGCAGCAGAAGCAGAGATTAGGGAGGCGGCAGCTGCGATCGTATCCTTAGAGAATCCCCCAGATCTGGTGGAGTGGCGTGCAGACTGGTATGAACATATATTCGATTGGCAGAGGGCAAACGAGATCGTAAAAGAAATTCGAGAACAGCTAAAGGAGATTCCCCTTCTTTTTACCTTTCGTACCAAGAACGAAGGCGGGGAACGAAAGATCGAATGGAACCAATATCAGGAACTGCTTTGTCATGCAGCACAAAGCGGTTATGTGGATGCAGTAGATGTGGAAGCCTTTTCGTTTGGGAACCCAGTTGAAGGGCTGGTGGAGCAGCTGCATAGAGAACAGATGGTGGTGATTGGTTCCAACCATGATTTTCAGCAGACGCCAGAAACAGAAGAAATGGTAAGACGTCTGTATGAGATGCGGGACTTTGGCATGGATCTAGCAAAGCTGGCTGTAATGCCAAGGAATGCAGGGGATGTGCAGAGGCTTCTGGCAGCTACCTGTCAGGCAGCTTCAGATTCAGAAATGTGTCCCATTATTACAATGTCGATGTCTGGGCAGGGGCTGATCAGCCGTATGTCCGGTGAAATATTCGGAAGTGTTTTAACATTTGCCAGTGCGGGCAGGGCATCGGCTCCTGGCCAGATTGAGATGGGGAAGCTCCGGCAGATATTAGCAATCATACATGAGAATCAATAGAAGTAGTTAACATATGGGGCTTTAGCAGGACAGGGGGTAACGGTCATGAAAGTAGAGATGAGTTATTTGCGAGATTTAAATTACTGGTCAATCTGCTTACGGATTCTGCTAGCTGTGTTCTGCAGTGGAATTATCGGAATGGAACGCGGGGTCAGAGGGAAAGTGGCAGGATTTCGAACACATATTCTGGTCTGCGTCGGTGCTGCTATGACTTCTATGACAGGGCAGTATATTATTCTGTATGTCAGTCCTGGCGCCGATCCGGCAAGGCTGGGAGCTCAGGTAATCAGTGGCATAGGTTTTCTGGGAGTGGGTACCATTATAACATCAAGGACACATCGTGTCCGGGGTCTGACGACTGCAGCTGGTTTATGGACATCTGCCTGCTTGGGGCTGGCGATAGGGATTGGCTTTTATGAAGCGGCAGTGGTAGGAGCATTTGCTGTGACTATGGCGATGGTTGCTTTTCAGAAAGTAAACCGGTATTTCTACAGCAGGCGGTATGTACGGGAATACTGCATTGAGGCGGATTCTTTAGGAAGTATGAAACGAGTAATTGTGAAAATCAAAGAAGCGGATTTTGTGATATTGGGAACCATGCTAGAGCATGACCGCAGCCAGAACGGTGGAAATGTAACGATGGTCATTATGGTGAAAAGGAAGAAACATCACAGTCCAGAGGAATTTCAATTCCTGGTCGGCGAGGCAGAGGGAATTCTGTTTGTAGAAGAAATTTAGCAGCAAAATGGCATCATGTATGTGTTCTTTTCGGAAATTTCATTTATGTGTGCAAATTTTCACAGGATTTCTATTGATTTATGGAAAGACAGTAATTATAATAGTAAGGAACTATACAAGAAGGAGAATATTACATGGAACAAAACCAAAATAACCGCAATGGAAATAATGGGGGTAAGTCTCCGCAGCGCAGGACTACCTGGATTGCATTTGCTGTATTTGCGATTCTGACCTGCATTGGTATCAGCTTTTTCAGCAGTTTTTTTGAAAATGCAACCACCAAAGAGATTACCTTTGATGAATTTCTGGAAATGGTAGAAGAGGATGAAGTGAAATCCGTTACATTTGAGACCAGCGGGCGTATTGTAATTATACCGAAAGACAGCAGGAGTAGTATGAATGCCCTGACACAGATCAAATATTATACGGGTTATCTGAATGATGAAGAGCTGCTTCCTTTATTAAAGGAAAAAAATGTAAAGA
Organism: Lachnospiraceae bacterium; assembly: GCA_022791575.1. Lineage (GTDB taxonomy): Bacteria > Bacillota > Clostridia > Lachnospirales > Lachnospiraceae > JAAVZI01. The sequence goes on along the minus strand of JAAVZI010000015.1, from coordinate 49,583 downwards.
TTAAGGCCGATATTCAGAATACCAATAATACCGTGCTGGACCTGCTTTTGATGTATGCCCTTCCAGTGGCTATTGTCTGGATTGGACTGGGATTTTTAATGAGAAAGATGTCCAAAGGCGGCGGAATGATGGGAGTCGGCAAGAGTAATGCCAAAGTCTATGTGGAAAAGTCCACCGGTGTGACTTTCCGTGATGTCGCAGGTCAGGAAGAGGCAAAGGAGTCCCTGCAGGAGGTTGTGGATTTTCTGCATTTTCCTGGAAAATATGCACAGATTGGGGCCAAGCTTCCCAAAGGTGCACTTTTAATCGGTCCCCCTGGAACCGGTAAGACGCTGCTTGCCAAAGCGGTTGCAGGAGAAGCTAAAGTTCCCTTTTTCTCACTGACCGGTTCGGATTTTGTAGAAATGTTTGTAGGTGTGGGTGCTTCTCGTGTTCGTGATTTATTTAAGCAGGCGCAGGAATCGGCGCCCTGTATTGTGTTTATTGATGAGATCGATGCGATTGGCAAGAGCCGTGACAGCCGTTATGGCGGCAATGACGAGAGGGAGCAGACGTTAAACCAGCTTTTATCGGAGATGGACGGATTTGATACTTCTAAGGGCTTATTGATCCTGGCTGCAACGAACCGCCCGGATGTACTAGATAAGGCCTTGCTGCGGCCCGGTCGTTTTGACCGTCGGGTAATTGTGGATAAGCCGGATTTAAAAGGGCGTTTGGATACCTTGCGGGTACATTCTCAGAATGTGCCGCTGGATGAGACCGTGGACTTGAATGAGATCGCCCTGGCAACTGCCGGCACGGTAGGTTCGGATCTGGCTAATATTATTAATGAAGCTGCTATCAACGCGGTGAAGCATGGAAGAAGGCTGGTCTCTCAGGCAGACCTTTTTGAGTCGGTAGAGGTAGTAATTGCCGGTAAGGAGAAGAAGGACCGTCTGATGAATGATCGAGAGAAACGTACTGTAGCGTATCATGAGGTAGGGCATGCTCTGGTGACGGCTCTGACTAAGGATTCCGAACCAGTACAGAAGATTACCATTGTGCCAAGAACAATGGGTACTTTGGGTTATGTGATGCAGGTGCCAGAGGAAGAGAAATATATGAAGACCAGGGATGAATTGGAGGCAGAACTGCTGACACTCCTGGCTGGCCGCGCCGCAGAAGAAATCGTATTTGATACGGTTACCACCGGAGCTGCCAATGATATTGAACGGGCCACAGCTATAGCTAGAGCTATGATTACCCAATATGGAATGTCAGAGAAATTCGGCCTGGTAGCATTGGAAACCATTCAGGATCAGTATCTGGAGCGCCGCAGAGTAGCAAATTGCGGGGAAGAAACAGAATCAGAGGTTGACCGTGAGGTTATGCAGATGATTAAGGTCCGCTATGAAGAAGCCAAAGGGCTTCTGCTTGAGAATCGGGAGTGTCTGGATGCCATTGCGGATTTCCTGTTTCAGAAAGAGACGATTACAGGAAAAGAGTTTATGGAGATATTTCACAGAATACGCGGCGGTGAAGCAGCAGAATCTAAGGATGAGAGGCCTGCTGAGCCAAAAGAGATTGAGACCGTTGAAATGCATGAAGAGCCAGAGAGCTCTGTCAGTCAAAACCAGCCAGGAGATATTTACCAGGGTGGAACTGTCTATGGAGATACCAATGTTCCTGTATAAAAATTTGCAGGAAATTAATCGGGTAGGAGGTAGATGATTATTTTATCTACCTCCTACCCGATTTAAAATTTAATAATACCCAGAACCTCCAATATGGAAGCGAGGAAAATCAGCGCCAGCAAGATCGGTGCAATGTATTTAATCACAACAACATAGAGAGTTTTGCTCTTAAATCGAGGAGTAGAACTTTCTACTTCATCAATAATGGTTTTGGGCTTAATAATATATCCAACAAATACACAAGTTAATATGGCTACAATAGGCATCAAAATGCTGTTGGATATAAAGTCAAAGATATCAAGGATTGTTTTGTCGCCAATCGAAATATCGCTCCAAATTCCGAATCCCAGGGAGGAAGGAATCGCCATAATTACGCTATAGATTCCAACTCCAACTGCGGTTTTCTTCCGGCCTGTACCAAATTTGTCCACTATAATGGACACCACTGTTTCCATCAGAGAGATAGCAGAAGTCAGCGCAGCAAATAACACCAGCACAAAGAAAATTGCTCCGATGATCTGTCCGCCGGCCATACTCTCAAATACCTTTGGCAGTGTTACAAACATTAATGTGGGGCCTTTAGACAGTGCTTCTTGATCGCCGCCAGAAAATACAAATACAGCGGGGACAATCATCAATCCAGCCAGAATGGCGACTAAGGTATCAAAAATCTCAATGTTGCGGACACTGCTTTCAATATCATCCTTCTTAGAGGAGTAGGAACCATAAGTAATCATAATTCCCATGGCCAGTGACATGGAATAGAACATCTGTCCGGCGGCAGCCAGAAAGGCAGTAATCGTAAGTTCCGAAAAATTCGGCTTCAGATAATATACGATACCGTCCCAGGCTCCAGGGCTGGTAACTACAAATACTGTAATAATCAGTGACAGGAGTATTAGAAGTGGCATTAAAATCTTACTTACCTTTTCAATACCCTTATTGACTCCCAGCAGTATGACAATCAGGGTAAATAGGATAAATAAAAACAGCCAGAACACAGGTTCAACTGTCTTGCTGGTAAATTCGCCAAAATAATTATTATTTACAGCAGCGTTGCCTTGTCCGGTCAGGAAAATCCACATAAATTTAATAACCCAGCCCCCGATTACACAATAATAGGGAAGAATCAAAATGGGGACAATACTGGCAAGTACTCCGATAAAACCGCTTTTCTTGTGAAGGGAGCCAAATGCGTGCAGGGCGCTTTTTCCGGTTCTGCGTCCTATGGCTATTTCGGTAATCATTAAAGCAAAGCCAAAAGTTACCGCCAGAATAATGTAGACCAGAAGAAAGGTTCCGCCGCCGTATTTAGCAGCCAGGTAAGGAAAACGCCAAAGGTTGCCCAAGCCTACGGCGGAACCGGCCGCAGCCAGTACAAATCCGATCTTATTCGAAAAATGATGTTTTGTTTCCATAAATCTTTTCCTTTCTTTATCTCCGCTGTATAAAATGCGGAGTTAATAAGTAATATCAGTCTATTATAACGGAAACTAGGAAAAGATACAATCCCTAATTTGACAAATCTGGTATATTTATACTGGAAAAAATACAGGATATGGTGTATAATAAAACAAGCTTAAGATTTTGTTATTAGGAGGATGTAGTATGAGTGATGTAAAACAGGCTGTCATCAACGGAAAGACAGTGCTTGGCATTGAGTTTGGTTCAACTAGAATTAAAGCGGTGTTAATTGATGAACAGAATGTTCCGATTGCTTCTGGCAGTCACGACTGGGAGAACCAGCTGGAGAATAATATTTGGACGTATAGTCTGGATGCAATTTGGAACGGGCTTAGAGATTGTTATCAGGATTTAGTTAAGGATGTAGAAAGACAGTACGGCGTGGAACTTGAGACTATGGCAGCGATCGGATTCAGCGGCATGATGCATGGTTATATGGCATTTGATAAAAACGAAGAGCTGTTAGTACCATTTCGGACTTGGCGTAATACGATTACCCAGCAGGCTTCAGAAGAATTAACCGCTCTTTTTCAGTACCATATTCCACAGAGATGGAGCATTGCCCATTTATATCAGGCAGTTTTGAACAAAGAAGAACATGTGCCGAAGGTGGACTTTTTCACAACACTGGCAGGCTATATTCACTGGAAACTGACTGGCAGAAAAGTACTTGGAGTTGGAGAAGCTTCTGGTATGTTCCCGATTGACATTTCCTCTAAGAAGTTTAATGAGAATATGATTGCGAAGTTTAATGAAGCTGTAAAAGATCAGGGATTCGGCTGGAAGCTAGAGGAGATTCTGCCGGAGGTTCTGGTAGCAGGAGACGAGGCAGGTGTGCTGACAGAAGAAGGGGCGAAGCTGTTAGATCCTTCCGGCAGGCTGAAAGCCGGAATTCCTTTATGTCCGCCGGAAGGAGACGCAGGAACCGGCATGGCTGCTACCAACAGTGTGGCAAAACGTACGGGAAATGTATCTGCCGGAACTTCAGTATTCTCAATGGTAGTTCTGGAACAGGAACTATCCAAAGTATATGAAGAAATTGATTTGGTTACGACTCCGGCTGGAGATTTAGTGGCTATGGTGCACTGTAACAACTGTACTTCTGATTTGAATGCCTGGGTAAATCTGTTTAAGGAATATTCAGAAGCTATGGGGATACAAGTGGATATGGATCAGTTATTCGGCACTCTGTACCGCAAAGCACTGGAAGGAGATGCAGACTGTGGAGGCTTGCTGGCTTATAATTATTTTTCCGGAGAGCATATTACACATTTTGAAGAGGGACGTCCTCTGTTCGTAAGGACTCCAGACAGTAAGTTTAATCTGGCGAACTTTATGCGTGTGCATCTCTATACTTCTTTGGGAGCTTTAAAGACAGGCATGGATATATTGATGAAGCAGGAGCATGTTCAGCTGGATCAGATCTTTGGGCATGGCGGTTTGTTCAAGACAAAGGGTGTGGGACAGCGCATTCTGGCTGGAGCGATTAATACACCGGTTTCTGTTATGGAGACCGCTGGCGAAGGTGGTGCATGGGGAATTGCCTTGCTGGCTTCCTATATGATTCATAAAGACGGAGAGCAGCTGGATGAATTCCTGAATCAGCAGGTATTTGGTAGTGATGCCGGTACAAGAATGGAGCCGGCAGCTACAGACGTGGAAGGCTTCGATACATTTATTAAACGATATACAGACGGACTGGCGATTGAGCGTGCAGCTGTAGATTCTCTCAAATAACAGAGAAAGATAAGGGGTGTGTCATGGAACGAGGAACAGTCAGTATTTTTTACGGAGAAGGAAAAGGTAAGACGGCAGCAGCCATAGGCAGTGCGATACATGCGGCTATACAGGGGAAGACCGTGATTCTGATTCAGTTTCTGAAAGGCAGGACGTTCGAACAGAGTGCCTTTGTGCAGAGTCTGGAACCGAATATTAAGTGGTTTTCTTTTGAGAAAGAGGACGTCTGCTATGATGAACTGACAGAAGAAAAGAAACAGGAGGCAGTCATTAATATGCAGAATGGCTTAAAGTTCTCCAAGAAAGTACTGACGACTAAGGAAGCGGATTTGTTGATTTTAGATGAGGTACTGGGTCTGGTGGAACAGGGGCTGGTTTCAGTTGAGGAGATTATGGATCTGTTTGACAGCCGCTGGGAGTCGACCGATCTAATTCTAACTGGTCGTCGGGCAGACGAGCGGCTGCTTGCAGCAGCGGATCATGTTTCCAGAATAGAGAAAGTGAAGTAATGCATATTACATTAGCAGACTTCGGTTTATGCGTAACTGGCGGTATTATGTCTGCCGCCAGTTACGTGGAGATACACCGTATACTTTTTTGAATGCCCGCGAAAAGTGCAGGGGGTTTTCATAGCCGACGGCGCAGCTGATATCTCCGATGGGGAGCTGGGTTAGTCGAAGAAGTTCGGATGCTTTTGTCATCCGGTAAGAGATTAAGAATTCCTGTGGGGTTTTCCCCATATTTTCATGAAAAATTTTACCAAAATAACTGCGGTTTAGTCCGCAGGCAGCAGCGATATCTTCAACAGAAATGTTATTCTGGAAATTCTGTTCAATGAAAGATATCGCTTCTTTTATATAAAAATCCCGTAAACTATTGCCTTTATTAATCGGTGTATTAGCAGAAGAACGTAAAAAGGCATCCAAAAATAGGTATAGATGTCCGATTAGATGTATAGGAGATTCTTCTCCATGGTTGATAATATACAGCATTTCCTCCTTCATATGCTGGGCGAGTTCCTTATATCTTGCCTTGTAAACCGGACTATTGATGGTCAAACCAGAGATTTCTACGATCTCTTTTGCTCGCAGGCCGTCGAATTCCAGCCAGGCATATTCCCATGGAAGGTTCTGATCGGCAATATAAGTGCAGATCTGGTTAGGGAACAGCATAAAGCCCTGACCGCTTTTTATTGCATATTCCATACTAATCCCATGGGAATTCTGGGCAAATAAGGTTCCAGTTCCAGAAATAACATAATGGAACAAGTAATGATTTCTGGCAGCAGGGCCAAACGAATGCGAGGGGTCGCACTGTTCCCAGCCAAACTGGTAAAGCCCTAAATCTATAAAATTTTCACTTGGGAATACTGAAAAAATAACTTCACTCATACAATTAATATACCAAAATGCTTGGCTTTTTGCAATAGAGAACTGAAAAATAGTATTTTGGTATAAAAGTGCTGATATTAGACCATACCTCATAGCATTTTGGTATGGTATGATAAATAAAAAATAAAGGAGGTCGATGAAACATGAGAAAAATAGCAAAAAGCGTGATTGCATTTGCTTGCAGCCTGTTTCTGGCAATTCCGCTTGCTGGGTGTTCTAAGACAGCAGAAGGTGTAACGGAAATTGAGATTGTTCAGTATAAGCCGGAGGCTGCTGCTTATTTTGAAAAGGTGGAGAAAGCGTTCAATGAACAACACAAGGATATTCATTTGACGATCTATTCACCCAATGATGCAGCTACAGTGCTGAAAACTCGTTTCATCCGGGAGGATTATCCAGACATTATCGGGATTGGAGGCGACATTAATTATTCCTATTATGTGGATGCTGGTATTTTGGCAGATATTTCAGATTATCAGGGCGTGAAAGAGATTAATCCGGCCTATCTTGCCATTGACGAGGCGTTGAAGATCGTTCCAGTAGAAGGAGTATATGCGCTTCCCTATGCAGCCAATGCGGCAGGCATTCTGTATAACAAGGATTTGTTTGACCAATACGGTTGGGAGATTCCAACAAACTGGGAGGAGCTGATGTCGTTATGTGAAGAGATTCAGTCAGACGGCGTACTTCCATTCTATTTTGGATTTAAGGACATTTGGACCTGTCTGGCACCATGGAATGCCATGGCAGTCAGCTTGTCAGATACGGATACGGCCAAGCAAGTGAACCGTGGGGAGACAACATTTTCGAAAGCATACCGGGAACTTGCTGAGAAATACATACAAATTCTGGACTATGGCCCGAAAAATCCGTTTGCGTATAACTACAACGACGCTTGTACGGCATTTGCGCGGCAAGAAGCGGCGATGTTCACGATTGGCAGCTATGCGATTCCACAGATTTTATCGGTAAATCCTGATCTGAATCTGGATTCGTTTGTACTTCCAGCCAGTGAGAGCAGTGAGGGCAATGTCCTGAATTCTGGAATTGACCTGCAGTTTTATGTGACAGCGGAATGTAAGAATCGTGAAGCGGCTTATGAAGTTTTAGATTTTCTCTATCAAGATGAGAATATTCAAGACTATATCAATGAGCAGACGGCAATTCCCTGCAAGAGCGGCGAGTTTGAGATATCTCCAAAGCTGAACAGTATGAAGCCTTATATCGAAGAAGGCCGGATGGCAGATTTCCACGACCATTATTATCCGTCGGAGATGGCGGCGGATGCACTTTTGCAGACCTATCTGATTAAGAAGGATACAGACCAGTTCCTGTCCAATTGGGACAAAATCTGGCCGCGGTATAACCGTGATATTATCCGGGCGATGGAAAAGTATGAGGAAGAAAATTAGAGCGAGGTGGCAAGGATGAAAAATGAACGAAAACGAACTTATTTACTGATCACAATTCCGATACTGGCGTTATTTATCTGCTTTAATACGGTGCCGCTGATTAAGGGTGTGATTTATAGTTTTACAAATTATAAGGGATTCGGTAATTATGATTATATTGGGATTCAGAACTATATCGACCTGTTTACTGACGCAAGGATTGGAAAGTCTTATTTGTTTACATTTAAACTGGCCGTTGTCAGTACGATTGTAGTCAATGTGCTCAGCCTGCTTCTGGCACTTGCTCTTAACAGTAAGATTCGTGCACAGGGATTCTTCCGGGCGGCTTATTTTCTGCCGAATGTTCTGGGTGCGCTGGTAGTCGGTTATATTTTTAATTATCTGTTTACCTATATTGTTCCGGCAGTTGCGGATATGATGGGGGCAGAAAGCCTTTCTACAAGTATTCTGGCTAAGGAAAGCACGGCTTGGGTCGGTATTATGATTGTATGTGCCTGGCAGGCGATTGCGATGAATACGATTATCTACATTTCTGGACTGCAGACGGTTCCGGAGGATGTGTATGAGGCGGGCGCATTAGACGGAGCGACCGGATGGAAGAAGTTCTGGAAACTGACCTTTCCGCTGATTATTCCATTCTTTACGATTAATATGGTGCTTTGCGTAAAGAATTTCCTGATGGTGTTCGACCAGGTTATGGCATTGACAAAGGGTGGACCGGCACAGAGTACAGAATCGATATCCTATCTGATTTACAACAACGGCATGTCAGGCGGACAGTTTGGCTTCCAGAGCGCCAATGCAGTGATGTTCTTTGTCCTGATTGTAGTTGTGTCAGTATTCCAGATGAAAATATCAAGTAAGAAGGAGGAACAGCTATGATCGAGAATAAGAGAACCAATTGGCCGGTGATGATTTGTTTGATTCTGGGCCTATCAACCATTATTTTTCCACTATATATGACGATTATGATTGCGCTTAAGCAGCCTTCAGAGATGACAAATAGTATCGGTGGCATTTTATCCCTGCCTAAGTCATGGAGCCTGGATAATTTCCGTGAAGCAATGCGGATTACAGATTTCTGGCGTTCCCTGCTGTACAGTGTTTTGATTACAGGTGCTTCGGTGGTCCTTTCGATTGTACTGCATTCTCTTCTGGGCTATGTGCTTGGCAGGACGAAAGCGAAGAGCAAATTTTATTCCTTTGTGTATTATTTTGTTGTCAGCGGTATGTTTGTACCATTTGCTATTTTGATGATGCCTTTGGCAAAGCAGACAGCGCAGATGTATCTGGCTAACTGGGCGGGCGTAATTATACTTTATGTAGTATTTTATATGCCAATGAATACGCTGTTGTATACAGGATATCTGGTAAATATTCCGGTGGCTTTGGAAGAGGCTTCCCGTGTAGACGGGGCTACTACCTGGCAGACCTATTGGAAAATTATCTTTCCGATTATGAAGCCTATGCATGCTACGGTAGCAATTATTACAGCTTTGTCGGTATGGAATGATGTTATGATGCCATTGATTATTATGGGCGGTTCTGGGGCGAATACTCTGCCACTGGCACAGCTGAATTTCCAGTCTCAGTTTGGTACGAATTACAATCTGGCATTTTCTTCCTACCTGCTGGCATTGATTCCGATATTGATTTTCTACGTGATCTGCCAGAAGCGGATTATCAACGGCGTAGTGAACGGCGCTGTAAAATAATGGTTTTGGAGGTGTAAGATGGCGGTTCTTTATCATTCAGACAAACATATATTTACACTGCATACGAGGAATTCAACCTATCAGATGATGGTTGACTCGTATGGCAGTCTTCTGCATTTGTATTATGGCGCAAGGAGCAGCGGATTTATGGATTATCTGCTGACTTATGAGGACGTGGGGTTTTCAGGGAATCCGTATGTAGCGGGTATGGACCGGACGTATTCATTGGATACGCTGCCGCAGGAGTATCCGACACTGGGGACGGGAGACTACCGAAGTTATGCCTTAAATGTGGAACATGCAGATGGGTCACAGTGCTGTCATTTGACGTTCTCACATTATGAAATTCGCAAAGGCAAATATCAGCTTCAAGGGCTTCCTTCGGTATATGCTGCGGCGGAGGAGGCAGATACTTTGGAGATCGTGCTGGAGGATGTGGTCAGCAGAGTCGAGGTACGACTGCTGTATGGTGTGTTGGAAGAGATCGATGTGATTACAAGAAGTGTGATAATTCGCAACATGGGAGATGACAAAATCACGCTTAAGAAGGCGTCTGGTGCATGTTTGGACTTTTTATCCGGAGACTATGAAATACTTGGATTTTATGGCAGACATGCGATGGAACGCAATCTGGAACGCAGGAAGGTTGTGCATGGCCTGACGTCTTTTGGCAGCAGGAGAGGTGCAAGCAGCCACCAGCACAATCCGGCGATGATTCTAGCAGATCAGGATACTACGGAAGATTCTGGAATCTGTTATGGTATGCTGTTTGTATATAGTGGAAATTTCTTATGTGAGGCCGAGAAGGACCAAAGAGACCAGACCAGACTGATCATGGGGCTGAATACCGACTGGTTTTCGTATCCTTTGGGAGTTGGAGAGGAGTTTCGAGTACCAGAGGTAATTTTATCCTATTCCGGCGAGGGCTTATCAAAGCTTTCCCATAATTATCACACTTGTATTCTTGAACATGTGTGCAGAGGGCGCTATGTCCGCGAGACCAGACCGGTACTGCTCAACAGCTGGGAGGCAGCATATTTTAAGTTCAATGGTGAGACAATTGTCAATCTGGCCCGTGAAGCAGCTGAGCTTGGAATGGATATGGTTGTAATGGACGACGGCTGGTTTGGGAAGCGGGACCATGACGATTCTTCGCTGGGGGACTGGCAAGTGAATGAGAAGAAGCTGGGCTGCACGCTGGCCGAGCTGATTGAGAAAGTGAACAGTTTTGGTGTGAAGTTTGGAATCTGGGTGGAGCCGGAGATGGTGAATGAAGACAGTGACCTCTATCGAGAGCATCCAGACTGGGCCATTACGATAGAAAAGAGAAGCCCAGTGCGTTCGAGGAACCAGCTGTTATTGGATTTTTCCAGAAAAGAAGTAAGAGAACACCTGTTCGAACAAGTGTGCGCAGTATTAGACCAGGGGAAGATTGAGTATCTAAAATGGGATATGAACCGCAGTATGACCGATGTTTACGACGGCAGACTGACATACGACTATGTGCTGGGCGTCTATGAATTTCTGGAGAAGCTGACAGTAAAGTATCCAAATCTGTTGATTGAAGGCTGCTGTGGAGGCGGTGGAAGATTTGATGCTGGTATGCTCTATTATACGCCGCAGATCTGGTGCAGCGACAATACGGATGCAGTGAATCGGACGCGGATTCAGTACGGCACTTCATTTTTCTATCCGATCTCTGCTGTCGGTTCTCATGTGTCGGCGGTGCCGAATCATCAGACAGGGAGAGTAACCAGTCTGCATACCAGAGGAATTGTGGCTATGGCAGGAACTTTTGGCTATGAGCTGAACCCGGCACGGCTCAGTAAGGAGGAGCGACAGGCTGTAAAGGAACAGATTCAGGAATATAAGAAGCATGAGGCAATCATTCGCCAAGGCAGGTATTACCGTCTTTCGAATCCATTTTCAGAATCGTTTTCAGGATGGATGTTTGTGTCGGAAGATCAAAAGGAGGCTCTTGTGCAGGTGGTTCGGCTTTCGCTGGAGGGGAACATGGCACCACTGTATGTAAAACTAAGGGGCTTGAATCCAGAACGGATCTATATGGATGAAGCAGCCGGCCGAACTTATCCAGGAGCGGCGCTGATGGAGTGTGGAATTCCCCTTCTAAGCCCGAATGAGGAGTATGAGGCCTGTCAGATGGTATTAAAGGAAGTTTAGATGTTTCCGTTCTTGTCATAAAATAGAAAAATATAGGAAACAACCGTTGACAATTGCATATAATAATGTTATATTAACATTAATTGAGTGTGATAGAGGTTGCGTTGTTCAAGAGTATGCTTCTGGATAAGTTCAGGCTTAGCAGAAGGGAGCAGAAAGGGGATAACGCCGAAGGGGACGAAAGAACCTGAACGAAGTTCCTTGGGCATATGGTGAATAACTATATGACTGTCATCGAATAAATTGTTCCTTTATTAGGAAGGGGCAAGAAGATGGAGTGCTATCCTGGAATTGTTATATATGCAAAGCGTAGGTAGAATTTTAGGAAGCAATGAAAATTGCTTCCTTTTTTTCAACAATTTGGCAGTAAAAGCACAGAATTCTATTCACAAAATGGGGAATAAAAATAATATGAAGGAGATGGGAATATGGCAATTTTCACAGGTGCAGGTGTCGCGATTGTTACGCCAATGAAGGAAAACGGAGAGGTAAATTATGAACAGCTGGAACGATTAGTCGATTATCAGATTGAGAATGGTACAGATAGTATCATTATCTGTGGAACGACGGGAGAGTCTTCTACACTTACAGAAGAGGAGCATTCCGAATGTATCCGCACAGCAATTGTACGCACGAATAAGCGGGTTCCAGTTGTGGCAGGTACTGGCTCGAATTGTACAGAGACGGCAATCTCCCTGACCAAGCAGGCAGAGAAGGATGGAGCGGACGCGGCTCTGATTGTGACACCCTATTATAACAAAGCAACCCAGAACGGGCTGAAAGCACATTACACAGCAATTGCAAAGTCTGTTGACATTCCGCTGGTTATGTATAACGTACCCAGCAGGACCGGCTGTAACATTGCACCCGCAACGGCTGTGGACTTAGCTAAGAATGTAGATAATATTGTAGCGATCAAAGAAGCCTCTGGAAATATTTCCCAGGCCGCACTTTTAATGCAGCTGGCAGAAGGCTGTATTGATATGTATTCTGGAAATGATGACCAGATTGTACCGCTGCTGTCATTAGGCGGGGTTGGAGTGATCTCAGTATTGTCCAATGTAGCACCAAAAGAGACACATGATATAGTTGCGAAATTCCTAGCGGGTGATGTAGCTGGAAGCCGTGACTTACAGTTAAAGGCTATTCCGCTGATTAACCAGCTGTTCTGTGAAGTAAATCCGATTCCGGTGAAAATGGCGCTGAATCTTATGGGACTGCAGGCAGGGCCGCTTCGTATGCCGTTATCAGAGATGGAACCAGAGCATACGGAAAATCTGAAAAAAGCTATGGTTGAATTTGGAATTAAACTGGCAAATTAAGTGGTTATACGGAACGATAAAAGAACGGCACGTAGAAGGAGAATAGTATGATTAATGTAATTATGCACGGCTGCAATGGTATGATGGGGCATATGATATCCGATCTGATGAAAGAAGATGTTCAGGCAAAGATCGTGGCTGGTATTGATATCAATGATACGCAGAATTATGATTATCCGGTATTCAGCAGTTTGGAGAGCTGCACGGTCAGGGCGGATGTGATCATTGATTTTGCCTCGGTAAAAGGCATTGAAGCGCTGTTGGATTATTGTGTGAAGGAACAGGTGCCGGTTGTACTGTGTACGACCGGATTATCAGAGGAGCAGATGCAGAAGGTAGAGGAAGCCAGTAAGAAGGTCGCGGTATTAAAATCGGCCAATATGTCTCTTGGCATCAATACCCTGTTGAATCTGCTGCAGAAAGCGGCTCAAGTATTCGCACCTGCCGGTTTTGATATGGAGATTGTGGAAAGGCATCATAGCAAAAAGTTAGATGCACCGAGCGGCACGGCTCTTGCTCTGGCAGATTCGATCCGGGATGCGCTGGATGGTGATTATCATTATGTCTATGACCGGACGCAGGAGAAAAAACGCCGTGAAAAGTCCGAGATTGGAATCAGTGCTGTACGCGGCGGAACGATTGTAGGAGAACATGAAGTAATCTTTGCAGGAACCGATGAGGTAATTGAGTTCCGCCATACAGCATATTCCAAAGCAGTTTTTGGAAAAGGTGCGATTCAGGCGGCCAAATATCTGGCAGGAAAACCAGCAGGTTATTATAATATGAGCCATGTCATTGAAGGGGAATAAATATTTTCGTGAAAGACTGAGGATTACGAAAATGTATTAAAGATGGCAGCGGGGCAGGAGCGGCACTGGGAAAGGTGCCGCTTCAAACACGTTCTGGCGAAGGAGCTGTTCATAGAAAAATCACAATCCGAATGCAAAGAATACACATATTTTCCGTATAATGGAATTCGTAAAAGTCTGGCTGTAGAATATGTGTCAGTACACTAAACTTCAGGAATTGGGCGGAATCAGGAAGGAGACAGTTACATTGATAGAGGTTAAGAATCTGGTGAAAACCTATGGGAAAAATACAGTGGTGGATCATCTGGATTTTCATATTAAAAAAGGACAGGTCTGTGGTTTTTTAGGGCCGAACGGTGCAGGCAAGTCTACTACCATGAATATGATTACTGGGTATATTGCCATGACGGAGGGCGAAGTGCGGATTAACGGGTACGACATCTTTGAAGATCCTGAACAGGCAAAGAAGTCGATCGGTTATCTTCCAGAGATACCGCCGGTCTATATGGACCTGACGCCCTATGAATATTTATTATTTGCAGCAGAGTTAAAGGGCATTGAGAGAGTAAAGCGCAAAGCCATGGTTCAGGATGTGATGGAAATGACTAAAATCACACATATGAAGGACCGGCTGATTAAAAATCTTTCGAAAGGTTATCGTCAGAGAGTTGGGCTGGCTCAGGCACTGATTGGGTATCCAGAAGTGCTGATTCTGGACGAGCCTACAGTAGGTCTGGACCCGAAGCAAATTATAGAAATGCGTCAGCTGATCCGTGAGCTGGGAACGAATCATACGATTATATTAAGCTCTCATATTCTCTCTGAGATCAGTGAGGTCTGCGATCATGTACTGATTATTACCAATGGAAAGCTGGTTGCGGATGATTCCATGGCGAGCCTGCAGAAACGGTGTGAGGGTTCCAATTTGCTTTTGTTGACTGTGAAAGGTGATGAGCATATCATCGGAAATATTCTGCGCAGCACAAAGGGAATTAAGAATTTTAAAATGATAGAATCCCAATATGACAAAGGGGCTCTGGATCTGACGCTGGAGTTGGAAGAGGGTGCGGATGTGAGAGAACATTTGTTCACATCCTGCGCTAGAGAGCATTGTACGATATTGATGATGAAGAATGATAAGCTTACTCTGGAACAGATTTTCCTGGAACTGACCAAGACTGAGGAACTGGTTTATGAAGCAGAAGAGGAAGAGAAGGGACAGCCAGCGGGAAAGGAAAAGGAGGAATAAGGGATGCTTGCGATATATAAAAAGGAATTAAGGATCTATTTTCATACTATGATAGGCTTTGCCTTTATTGCTTTTATCGTCTTTCTGGTAAGCATGTTTTTCTGCCTGTATAATCTGACAGCTGGCAATGCTTCATTCAGTACAAGCTTAAGCGGCGTATCTTTTGTATTTTTTATTGTGATGCCGATTCTTACCATGAGGATTATGGCAGAAGAAAAGAGGCAGAAGACGGATCAGATGCTGTATACAGCGCCGGTCAGGATTACCGGGATTGTACTTGGTAAATTCTTCGCTATGGTGACGATTCTTTTGATTCCTGCGATATTGTTTCTGGTATATCCGTTGATTCTGAGCCTGTACGGGAAGTCAGGCCGCTCGATGACGGCTGATTATATAGCAATATTGGGATTTGTACTGTTTGGTGCAATGTATCTGGCGATCGGCTTGTTTATCTCCACGCTGACGGAGAGTCAGGTCATTGCAGCTGTTTTGACGTTTGTATTGCTGCTGTTTACTTACTTTATAGAGCTGATCTTAATTCAGATTCCAGGTACGGCAGCGGCTTCACTGGTTGGGTTTTCAGCTTTTGTCATTCTGGCAGGAATGATCCTTTATTATCTGACTAAACATGTTGTGGCGGCCGCTGTCGCAGGTTGTCTGCTGGAAATTATTCTGGTCGTGTTATATTTTGTGAAACGGACCTGGTTTGAAGGCGGCATTACTACGGTATTAAATGTATTGAATTGTTCCGGCCGGCTTAAGAATTTCTATGCCGGGGTACTGGACTTAAATGAAATTCTGTATTTTATTTCTGGCTGTGCCATTTTTATCTTTTTAACCGTTCAGGCCATACAGAAGAAACGTTATAGTTAGGAGGCAGGAAGATGGAAAAGCATAATACAAAATCCAGACATTTAAAGAGCGGATCTTATAGTGCGCTGATTACTGTAATTGTAATTGCGGTTATCATTGTGGTGAATTTAATGGTGAACGCCCTTCCTGCCACGGTTACCAAGTTCGATTTTACGGAACAGCAGACATTTACCCTATCAGAGCAGACAAAGCAGATGGTTAAGGGGCTGAAAGAGGATGTGACCATCTATGTGATTGCCCAGAAGGAAAATGAGAGCCAGAGTCTGTTAAGCCTGTTGGAGAAATACCAGGCGCTGTCCTCCAATCTGAAGGTAGAGGTGAAGGACCCCGCGGTGTACCCGGCTTTTACCTCGCAATATACGGAAGAAACATTAACAGATAATAGTCTTATCGTTGTCTCTGGGGAACAGAGCCGTGTGGTTACATTCATTGAAATGTACGATAAATTGGGCTATAATGAGCAGGATAATAGTTTGCAGCTAACGTCAGAAAGCATTTTTGTAGGTGAAGATATGATTACGAGTGCGATTGACTATGTAACGGCTGAAAGCCTGCCCAAGCTGTATATTATGACAGGACATGGGGAACAGCCCATCGGTAGCTTTGCCAGTGAGATTCAAAGAGAGAATATTTCCAATACGACGCTGAATCTGGCAAGGGAAGGCAGAGTGCCGGAGGATGCGGACTGTATTCTTATGGAAGCTCCGACCTCAGATATATCGGCAGCAGAGGCGCAGGCCTTGTCTGATTATCTGAAAAAGGGAGGAAAGTTCTTTTATGTCAGTTATTTTGCCAAAAATGCCACTCCGAATCTGGACGGATTGTTAAAGGAATATGGAATTCAGGTGGCGGACGGCTTTGTCTGTGAAGGGGCAGGAAACTATTATGGAAGCTATCCGGCATGGGTCAGTCCGGTTTATGGTTCGCATGAGATTGTAAATCCGTTGGCAAAAGCACAGATGCAGATGATTCTAACGATACCGCAGCATATAGAGCTTCTGGAGGACCGGGCAGACAGTATTACAGTTACACCGCTGCTTCGTACTTCATCTTCCGCATATCTGAAGCAGGTCAATGCAGAGACTATGGAAAAGCAAGCTGGCGACAAAAACGGCGTTATGAATCTGGCAGTGGCGGTGGAGAAAAACGATACCAAAATAATTGTAGCTACTACGTATGATTTGTTTTCGGAACAGAGCAATGAACAGGTATCCGGCGGAAATTATGATTTCCTGCTGAATTCCATTGGCTATCTGTGTGAGCATGAAAGCATGGTGGCTATCCGTGGGAAACAGGTTTATAGTAATTCGCTGACAGTTACCAGCGGGCATACTATGCTCTGGATCTTTGTGTTAATGATTATCATACCGTTGGTATGTTTGATTGCCGGACTGGTGCTTTGGGCCAGAAGGAGGAAACGATAATGAAGAAGAAGGCAGTACGCCTGGCAGTGGCAGCAGCGCTTCTGGCAGTGCTGACAACCGCTTTTTTTGTAATAAAGAATTTGACAAAGAAAGAAGAGAAGCAAGGACCAATCACTGTCAGCCAGACACCGGTGAAGGATATCGAAGGCATAACGTACAGATGTGAAGCAACAAAGGGAGAGCCGATTTCCCTCGTGCGGGAAAAGGATATCTGGTATTATGAGAAAGATAAGGAATTCCCTCTGGATCAGGTCTTTGTAACAAATACGATGGCAGTATCGGCAGCAGAGGCTGTGTCTAAGGCAGAACGGACGATTGAGAATCCAGAAGAGGATTTGTCCCAGTATGGGCTAGATCAGCCGGTTCTTACGGTGATTCTAAAGAAGATAACCGGTGATGAAGTCAAATTGAACGTTGGTTCCTATAATGCAGGCGTGGAAGGGTATTATCTGCAGGTAGAAGGCGATCAGAAGCTTTATTTGATTGATGCGACTATGGTGTTTGCATTTGATGTAAGTGTTTATGACATTGCAGATAAGGAAGACTATCCTTATGTTGAAGCAGGCAGTTTTACGCACATTGCAGTACAGAAGGGTTCCAAGATGGTAGAACTGAAGGGGGAGGTACAAAAGGATTCTCAGGAGGTTTTATCGAAGCAGTATTATCTGGAAAAAGAGAAGACCTGGAGTGTCTCTCAAGATGGATCGGCTTATCAGGAAGGAAACCAGACAGCGGTGCAAGAACTGATCAGCCAGCTTGCATCTTTCGATTATTCCAAGATGATTGAATATCGGGCAGATGAGAAGAAAAGAGAGGAATATGGCCTGGGGGATAAGGCTGTAATTCTGACCGTGGATTATCAGGTGTTGGATGAGACCACAGCTAAGCAGGTCGAGATTGCCAATGGGGTAACAGAGACGGTATGTGATACGCTGGATAAGCAATATGTACTCCGTATTGGAGATAAAGTACCGGAGGATGGATACAGTGAACCAGAGTATTATGTGTGCTTGGAAGGGGCAGAAGTGGTATACACGATTCGTGCCGAATTATTGGATACGGTTGTGAACATTCGTGCAGAAAGCTTTGAAAAATAAAATCCAAATAGTACCAGTTCATTTGTGAATAATCTCCTTATTCCTACACATTCTAATAGTAACATCGCCGAAACTATGGTGTATGAATAGAAATAAAGGAGAAGAATTATGAAAAAACTGAAATTATTTACATTGGGACTATTGATGTGTTTCTCTCTATCATTGTTGACTGGCTGCGGCAATGGCAATGATGCAGAGAATAATACAGAAGATAATGGAACGAAAGATAATAAAGATAATGATAAGGTTACCAATACAGATAATGCAAATGATAGGACAAACGATAATATGAATAACAATACAAACGCCACAACCGATCCTGACCGTAATTCCAGCGGCGGCAATGTAGGTTCTGACATTGTAGATACATTGGAGGATGTGGGTACCGATGTTGTAGACGGCGTGTCAGATGTTGGAGAGGATCTGACTGGTAATGGGAATAACAGTACGGCCAGTCCAGTCCCGTCAGCAACAGGCCAATAGAATTGTTTTAACGAATAGGTTATCTGCCGCATTAAGAGATCAGCTGCTGTTATTGTATTTCTTAATGCGGTATTTTTATAGCAGGAGGAGACAGATGAGATTCAGACCATGTATTGATATACATAATGGAAAAGTAAAGCAGATTGTAGGAGGAAGCCTGACTGACAGGGGAAATCAGGCAGAAGAGAATTTTGTATCCGAACAGGACAGTACGTATTATGCCAGATTGTATCAAGAGAGGGGACTAAAGGGTGGGCATATCATTCAGCTGAATTCCCCAGATTCCGAATATTATGCCAAGACAAAAGCGCAGGCACTGGCAGCGCTTCGGTCATATCCGCAGGGACTTCAGGCGGGAGGCGGCATTACTCCCCAGAATGCGGAAGAATATCTCGACGCCGGAGCTTCCCATGTAATCGTAACGTCTTATGTGTTTCGGGACGGAGAGGTAGACTGGGAACGTTTGGAGCAGTTATGCAGCCTGGTGGGAAGAGAGCGGCTGGTTTTGGATCTAAGCTGCCGCAAGAGAAAAGAGGCTTATTATATTGTAACGGACCGTTGGCAGAAATTTACCAATGTGCAGCTGGTAAAAGAAACCATACAAAAACTAGAAAGTTATTGTGACGAACTACTGGTTCATGCGGTCGATGTGGAAGGAAAGGCCTCTGGCATTGAGACAGAGCTGGTTCGGCTTCTGGAGCGTTCCTGCCGGATTCCGATCACCTATGCCGGCGGTGTGGGCAGCTTGGAAGATCTGGGTCGGTTAAAAGAGGCTGGAAAAGGCAGAGTAGATGTGACGATTGGAAGTGCACTGGATCTCTTTGGCGGTCCACTCGGATTCGAAGAGGTTCTGAATTATATAACACTTTAGTGTCATTGACGTAATTGGAAAAGTCTGCTAAAGTGGTTATGAATTGGATAAGAGGATAAAAAGGAGTGTGGCAGAGATGAACAGATATTCCAGAGATGATATCTGGCGTATGGTGGAAGAAGAGGATGTAGAATTTATCCGCCTGCAGTTTACGGATATTCTGGGGACTATGAAAAATATAGCCATAACAGCCAGTCAGTTGGAAAAAGCATTGAAAAATCAGTGTACGTTTGATGGAACTACGATTGATGGGTTTTTAAGGATTGAGGAACCGGAGATGTATTTTTATCCGGACCTGGATACCTTTCAGATATTCCCTTGGAGACCGCAGCAAGGGAAGGTGGCAAGGCTGATCTGCAATATTTATAAAAAAAACGGAGAGCCTTTTGAAGGTGATTCCCGCAATGTACTTCGCCGGGTAGCAGCGAAGGCAGCGGAAATGGGTTATGAATTCAATGTAGGGCCAGAGTGTGAGTTCTTTTTATTTCATACCGATGAGGAAGGCAGGCCGACCACGTCGTCTCATGATAAGGCAGGTTTTTACGATTTGGGGCCTATGGATCTGGGAGAAAATGCCAGAAGAGATATGGTTCTGACACTGGAGGATATGGGGTTTGAGATTGAAAGCTCGTATCATGAAATGGCACCGGCACAGCATGAAATCGATTTCAAATCAGATGAAGCATTAGCGACAGCGGACAATATAATGACCTATAAACTGGCTGTGCGTACCATTGCCAAACGGCATGGAATGTATGCAACCTTTATGCCGAAACCTAAAGAGGGCGTCAATGGGTCGGGCATGCGCCTTTTCATGATGCTGACAAGAGGTGGGAAAAATGTGTTTGATAATACGGAGGATCAGCTGGGATTGAGTAAGGAGGCTTATTATTTTGTAGGCGGCCTTTTAAAACATATGAAAGCAATGACAGCCATTTTGAATCCAACTGTCAATTCTTATAAACGTCTGGTAAAGGGATATGAGGCGCCAGTCAGCATTTCCTGGTCAACGAATAACCGGACTTCGTTGATTCGGATTCCAGATGACCGGGGAAGTCGGACGAAGATTGCGCTGCAGAGTCCAGATGCGGCATGTAATCCTTATCTGGCGATTGCAGTCTGTCTGGCAGCAGGGCTGGACGGCATTGAGAACCAGATGGAACCGCCGGAGAGAATTACCAAAAATTTATTTGAGATGAATAAGAAACAGCTGGAAGCGGATGGAATTGAACTTTTGCCGGATAGCCTGATTGATGCAGTTAAGGCTATGCAGGAGGATACATTTATCAGGAAGGTATTGGGAGGACATATTGCAGACACCTTTATTCAGTCTAAGAAGGAAGAATGGTCTGAATATAAAAGGCATGTTTCCGACTGGGAATTAGAACATTATTTATATAAAATCTAATATATGGGCCGGCGTGATCCAGGAGGTGACGATAGATGACAAGCATTATAGTAGCATTTCCCAAACTGGAGGACGCCAAAGGAATCAGGGGACTTCTAATGCGGAATGGATTCGAGGTGCAGGGGATTGCCAACCATGCCGCAGCGGTGATCAGTATGGCCAATGAACTGGACGCAGGCATAGTTATCTGTGGGTATAAGTTTTCAGATATGGTGTATCAGGAACTAAACGGATATCTGCCAAAGGGATTTCAGATGCTTTTAGTCGCTTCTCCACAGTATCTGCAACAGTGCCGGGGAGATGAGATTATGAAGCTGTCCATGCCACTGAAAGCGCATGAGCTGTTACAGACCCTGGGTATGATGGTAAATCATCTGGAGCGGGAAAGGCGCCGTCGGAGAAAGCAACCAAAGGAGAGGACAGACAGCGAGAAGAGAATCTTAAATGAAGCAAAAGCGGTGTTGATGGAGCGGAATAATTTGACGGAAGAGGAAGCGCATAAATATCTGCAGAAAAACAGTATGGATATGGGGCGTTCTATGGTGGAGACGGCACAGATGATTCTGAGTCTGATGTTATAAACTGCCTGCTGTTTTAATTATGTAAAAGGAGAAAACGCATGAAATTTACAAAGATGCATGGCATTGGCAATGATTATGTTTATGTCAATTGTTTTGAGGAGAAGATAGAGAATCCAAGCCAGGCGGCCAGGATCATTAGTGATCGGCATTTTGGGGTTGGATCGGATGGGTTAGTGTTGATTCAGCCGGCAGATAAGGCGGATTTTTTTATGGCTATGTATAATCCAGATGGGTCTCAGGCAGAAATGTGCGGCAATGCCATACGCTGTGTGGGAAAATATGTGTATGATTTTGGATTAACAGATAAGAAAAGGGTAACTATTGATACATTGGCAGGGATTAAGGTTCTGGATTTGACGGTGGAAAATGACAGGGTCAGCCTTGTTCGTGTGAATATGGGTCAGCCAATTTTAGAACCGCAACGGATTCCAGTGCTGTATGAGGGAGAGACTTGTATTCAGCAGCCGATTATGGTGGATGGCCAGGAGTATCGGGTCACCTGTGTATCTATGGGGAATCCGCATGCAGTTGTCTATATGGACGATGTGGAACAGCTGGAACTGGAAAAAATGGGTCCCTTGTTCGAAGCGCATGAGAAATTCCCGGCGCGGATTAATACCGAATTTGTGCGGGTGATTGACCGCAAGACATTACAGATGCGTGTGTGGGAGCGTGGAACAGGTGAAACCCTTGCCTGCGGAACAGGAGCTTGTGCTGTAGCAGTATCGTCTGTGCTGAATGGCTTAACCGAAGAGGAAGTGACGGTGAAGCTGATTGGTGGAGATTTACGGATTCAGTGGGACCGCAATGAGGATGTAGTCTATATGACAGGCAGTGCAGAAACGGTATTCCATGGAGAAATAAATATATAAAAAGGAGGAAATAAAGATGTTTAAAATTAATGAAAATTACTTAAAGCTTCCGGGAAGTTATCTGTTCAGTACCATAGGAAAAAAGGTAGCTGCCTACACAGAGGCTCACCCCGATAAAACGATTATCCGTCTGGGAATTGGGGACGTTACCCAGCCGCTGGCGCCGGCTATTATTGATAGTATGCATAAGGCTGTGGATGAAATGGGCGTAAAGGAGACCTTTCGCGGTTATGCGCCGGATCTGGGCTATGAATTCTTAAGGACAGCGATTGCAGATAATGATTATAAATCCCGCGGCGCCGATATTGCGGCAGATGAAATATTTGTCAGCGATGGGGCGAAATGTGATTCTGGAAATATTCAGGAAATATTCAGCATAGATAATAAAATTGCCGTTTGTGACCCGGTTTATCCAGTTTATGTGGATACCAATGTAATGTCGGGTAGAACCGGCACATATGATGAGAAGACAGAGATGTGGAGTGATGTAATCTATATGCCATGTACGGCGGATAATCATTTTGCACCGGATTTTCCTAAGGAGACACCCGACCTGATCTATCTGTGTTTCCCCAATAACCCGACTGGATCGACCATTCGTAAAGATCAGCTGCAGGGATGGGTGGATTATGCGAATAAAAATGGGTCAGTGATTATTTATGATGCGGCATATGAAGCATATATTGCAGAAGAGGACGTGGCACATACCATCTATGAATGTGAAGGCGCTAGAAGCTGTGCCATTGAATTAAAGAGTTTTTCCAAAAATGCTGGTTTTACAGGGGTACGGCTGGGGTATGCAGTGGTTCCAAAAGATTTAAAATGCGGAGAGGTTTCGCTTCATGCTCTCTGGGCGCGCCGCCATGGAACCAAATACAACGGTGCTCCCTATATTATTCAAAGGGCGGGAGAGGCTGTTTATTCTGAATTGGGTAAAGAACAGCTTAAGAAGCAGGTTGCCTATTATATGAACAATGCCAAAGTGATTAAGGAAGGGCTTCAAAGCGCCGGATATACGGTGTCTGGCGGTGTAAATGCCCCCTATATCTGGCTGAAGACGCCAGACCGGATGACTTCTTGGGAGTTTTTTGATTATCTGCTGGAAACGGCCAATGTGGTAGGTACTCCCGGCTCTGGTTTTGGTCCAAGCGGGGAAGGATATTTCCGTCTTACTGCTTTTGGCAGCTATGAAAATACGATAGCAGCGGTGGAACGGATTAAGGCTTTATAATGATTGATTATTCAGAAGTTATTTAACACGGCAGGAATAGAGCGTGTTTGAATTAGGTTGATGTCAAACACGCTCTAAAATTATTTCTTTTTCAAGGTTTTGGCATAATCTTCTACGGCTGGGTCCTTCATCCGCCGTATTCTTACCCATTCTTTTGTCTGGGTGTTTTTGACTGTTTCTGACCGATTTTGGTATAGAAAACGGACAAGCTGGTAGCAGCTGACCCAGATTTCATTATTTCCATCTTTCTGGGATTCGTCGAAAATTAATTGCAGACCAAAGTGAAGATGATATTCATCGATATTATTCACATTTTCTTTAGCGCTGTAGCCGGTACGCCCCATATAGCCGATGACATCGCCAGCGGTTACTAGATCGCCTTCTTTTAATGTTTTACAATATGGAAAATCTTTTCGAAGATGGGCATAATAATAGTAACGTTTTTTATCAAAGCTGCGGATGCCAATCCGCCAGCCGCCGTACTGGTTCCAGCCCAGGACTTCCACATAGCCGGACTCAACGGCAACGATTGGCGTGCCGACTTGCCCCATCATATCATGGCCAAGATGGGGTCTTGCATAGCCATAGCTTCGTGAGACTCCGAAGTCATCGTAATCCGAGTAGGGGAAATTCTTGGCAATGGGCAGGAAGGCTTTTAAGCCATAGTGCTTTTCCATTTTTCCCTGTTCATTTTCCAACTCATACTCGCCTACCATGCCGCTTAGTATGGCGGAAAAGCATTGCTGATAATAGGAAAAATATTTCATATCGTTTGTTAGTTCTTCTACTGACTGCCCCTGGGTTAATGCGGCAGTAAAGTCTTCCATGGCTTGGGAAGTGACGGAAGTTTTCGAAAAGTCATTGCCGTTTTTACAGGCAGCATAGGAGAGAAGGTCAATCCAGTTATAATGAATCTCCTGTTCATAGCTTTCTACATCATAGGTGTATGCTTTCTGCAGATCTTCACAGGAAGCATTAAAGTCCACCCATTTTATATATTCTTTTGCAGTATCTGTGGTTGCATATAAAGAGGAATCTGAAAGGGAAGGCAGGGTATTGCCGTTCTGGTAATAATAGAGGCCGTAGGCAGCAAGACCAAGAAAAAGAGCAATGAAAAACAGGTTTTCTAATTTATAATGAGATTTTCTTGAGGCGCAGCGGGCCTCTTTGGGGATAATAATAAAATGTTTTTTTGACATTGAATACGGCTCCGTCAATGAAAATCTTTATTTTCATTAATGTATGCGGGGATGGGTAGGATGTAGAAGTAGATTTGATGATAAATACATTGCAGGATGAAAGTAATTCATGAATGAAGTTCTCAAAATGTTCTTGACAAACAAGAACGTATGTTCTATAATAAAATAAAGCAAGAACATGGATTTGCCAATATATCTGCTAAGGTGCGAAATGGCGGCTGTCTAGTGGAAGATAAAATTTTATTTTGGAGGTAATTATGAAAAGAAGAAAAAGTTTTGCAGGAATTCTGGTATGCCTATGTCTGTTAGTATTGTGTTTTTCTTTGACCGCTTGTGCTTCGACGGATTTGGCAGAAGGATTTGATGAGGAGACGATTAAGAACTCAGGGGAGGAACTGATTAATCAGATTCAGCTGAATGGTACTAAGCAAGTACTTAGTGAGCGCATGAGAGAAGATTTTCTTAAGGATATTGATTTGGATACTATGGAAAATACGGTGCGGAATCTGACGAAAGGAAAGGGAGGATTTATTTCTTATACAGAAGAGACCGTGATTGGAAAGCATCATGATGAAGCAAAGGAGGATTTCGGTGTGATTCTTATAACGGCAGCCTATGAAAAAGGTGAGGTAAATTATACGATTACATTCGATAAGGAAATGAAAGTCGTAGGCTTTTATGCCCAATAATAATTCTATATGGTTTATAGAAAGAAGAACACGGAGAGAATGATATGAGCAGCGAGTCGGATAGAAGAAATATACAGATGATCAGAGAGTATTTCCAAGCTGGATGCAAGGAGAAGCATACCGGGGCGGTGGGAATGGAGGTGGAGCACTTTGTAATTAAGAAGAAGGATCAGACAGCAGTCAGCTATTATGGACCACATGGCGTTGGAGCGCTTCTGGAACGAATTTCAGAAGCATTTCCTCAGAAGGGAAGGAGTGAGGGTCAGCTGATTGCCCTTGGAAATGATGCCTATGTGATTTCTATAGAACCGGCGGCACAGCTGGAGATCAGCATTGTACCAAGGACATGGTTGAAAGATATTGAGGAGATTTATCTGCAGTTTATCGATCAGATCCATCCGATTTTAGAAGAATGGGATCAGTGTCTGCTGACAACGGGGTATCATCTGACAGAAAGGTCAGAAGATATGGAATTGATTCCCAAGAAGCGGTATCAGTTTATGAACCGGTATTTTGAAGAGATTGGGATGTATGGCCGCTGTATGATGAGAGGGACTGCTTCGGTGCAGGGCTCTGTAGATTATTACAGCGAGGAGGATTTTGTCAAAACTTATCGGGCTGCAGTGGCATTTTCGCCGTTATTTGCTCTGTTAACGGATAATGCACCTATTTTTCAGAAGAAGCCTTGGGAGAAGCATATGGCTCGTTCCTTTATATGGGATCGGGTAGATCCGGAACGCTGTACGATGGTTCCGGGAACGTTTGATGATGGTTTTGGGTTTGAAGCTTATGCCAAATGGGTTTATGAAGTTCCTTCTATTTTTGCGGAGAAGGATGGGAACGAGGATTATGTAGGAAGAAAGTCGCTGAAGGATCTATGCAAAGAAGCAGTGCTTAGTGAAGAGCAATTAGAGCATGGTTTGTCTATTGTATTTCCAGATGTGAGGCTGAAGCAATATGTGGAGATCCGTGTGGGAGACAGCATGCCTTTAGAATATACCATGTCCTATATTGCACTGCTTAAGGGAATGTTCTGGAATAGGGATGAATTGTATAAATTATACAAAGAATTAGAACAATTCACTCCATCTGGCCATATGACGCAGGAGGATGTGCGGCAGGGAAAGGACCAGTTGATAACATGGGGATATCAGGGAAAGATTTATGGAAAGCCGGCGGGATTTTGGCTTGAACGGATGTTCAGGCTTGCGGGACAGCAGTTAGAGGAAGAGGAACGAACCTATCTCCAGCCAATGCAAAGACTGGTACAGGCTGGGAAGAGTGTACGGGATCGAAATGAATAGAAAGAAGGAAGCAGAAATTGAAAAAATTGGAACAGGAGTATATACAGTCTATTGAGGCAGATCGGAAAGCCCATTATGAAAGCGGTCAGAAGGCTTTGGAATATATTGAAAATTCTTCGGCTAGATATCATGGGCGCTGTGTTCGAACGTTGTATGTGCCGAAGCTTTTTGAGGAACGGGACGTAGCGAATTTTAAGGCTTTGCTCGGAACCTTGTATGGGATTTTTGATAAAGTGATTGACCGTTATCTGGCGGATGAGGATTACCGGAGGCTGTTTGGATTTGATCCGCGTCTGGAGGAATTGATTTGTCTTCCGGCACGATATCCATGCCGGCTTCCGGTTGCGAGAATTGATATTTTTTATGATGAGATCACTGGGGATTTTAAGTTCTGCGAGTTTAATACCGATGGCACCAGTGCTATGAATGAAGACCGGGAGCTGAATATTGCCGTTCAGAGAACGCTAGCTTACCAGCAGTTTGCCGAGAATCATGAACTGTGTACGTTTGAACTGTTTGATACACTGGCGGCAGAATTGAAAGCGATCTATGATGCAACAGAGAATGCCAGCAGCTGCCCTCATGCGGCAATCGTAGATTTTATGGATTATGCTACAGAGAATGAATTCAAAGTAGTGGCAGAAAGCCTTAGAAGGGTAGGCTGTACAGCTGAAATCTGTGAAATTAGAGAACTGACATTCGATGGTCAGGCCTTATATTCCCCGTCTGGCAGAAAGATTGATATGATTTACAGAAGAGCGGTAACCTGTGATATTATGGAGCACTATGAAGAGGTGCAGCCGTTGATTCAGGCAGTAAAAGCGGGTGCGGTTTGTATCTTAGGCGATTTTAGAACTCAGGTGGTGCATAATAAGATTTTCTATAAGGTTGTTCAGATGGAAGAGACTCTGTCGATGCTGACAGAAGCAGAGCAGCAGTTTGTTCAACAGCACTTTCCCTATACCCAGAGCTTTGTAAAGGAATTGGTGCCTCTGGAGAAGGTATTGAATCATCGTGAAGGGTGGATTCTGAAGCCAGAAGATTCCTATGGTTCCAAGGGGGTTTATGCGGGTGTGGAGTACAGCCAGGAGGAGTGGGAGAAGCTGGTGCCGCAGCAGTATAACAGACATTATATTGTACAGGAATTCTGTCAGCCATATCGTACGATTAATATAGATCTGATGAAGAGGGAAGAAGCGCAGTTTGGAGATTACAGTAATATCACTGGCCTCTATGTCTATCATGGCAGGTTCTACGGTATCTATTCCCGTATTGCTGAGTGCAGCGTTATTTCTACCCAATATAGTGAGATGTCGATAGCGACCATTCTCGTGAAGCCCGCAGATCAATAAGGAGGTTTTTGTTATGTCCCTGCAGTTTTATATTGGCAATTCTGGTTCCGGTAAATCTTATACGCTGTATCAGCAGGTACTTAAGGCGGCCGGGCAGAACTCCAGACATCAGTATATCGTCCTAGTACCAGAACAGTTT
This sequence comes from Lachnospiraceae bacterium, assembly GCA_022791575.1. Lineage (GTDB taxonomy): Bacteria > Bacillota > Clostridia > Lachnospirales > Lachnospiraceae > JAAVZI01. The sequence continues at coordinate 21,107 of JAAVZI010000015.1, read as the reverse complement.
ACCATGCAGACTCAGAAAAGCTTTGTGTCTATGAGTCCCTCACATGGAATTCTGAATATTGATATATTAAGCTTTGAACGCCTTGCTTATCGGGTATTTAGTGAGACGAATACTGCTCAGCTGCCGATTTTGGATGAAATCGGTAAGATTTTTGTTGTCCGTAAAGCAGCCGAAGAAAAAAAACAGGATTTAATTGTGATGGGAAATTATCTTTCCAAAATCGGCTATATCAATGAAGTGAAATCCATGATTTCCGAGTTTATGCAATATGATGTACAGGGAGAAGTATTAGACAAGCTTCTGCAGGAGAATCAAAATCAACAGCAAATATTTGGAAAACTGCACGATATGAAACTGATCTATGAGACGTTTCAAGACTTTCTAAAAGAACAGTATATTACATCAGAAGAACTGCTGGATGCCTTATACAGAGTTGCGGACCAGTCTTTGTTCTTAAAGGATGCTACGATTATACTGGATGGTTTTACTGGTTTTACACCAGTACAGAAGAAGCTGATCGGAAGGCTTCTGGGACTGTGCCAGGATATGTGGGTAACGGTTACTTATGATACATCCCAGCCAGTCCGCAGTTCACTTCCTGATTATCATTTGTTTTATATGAGCGCGAAGATGATGAAAGATCTGACAGCTATGGCGGAAGAAGCTGGCGCCAGCCGGGAGAAGGACGTGATTTTTCCGGCCGAAGGGAATAAAAGATTTCAGGATAACCCAGCCATGGCATGGCTGGAGAAACATCTGTTTCGTAATCAGCCCAAGGCTTATTCAGGCAGTCAGGAACAAATCAGCATTCATCAGTGCCGGAACCCTTTGGAGGAAATGCAGTTTGCGGCAGAGGAGATTCGGCGTTTAGTTATAGAAGAAGGATATCGTTACCGGGATATTGCCGTTGTAACTGGAGAACTTGCAAAGTACGGCAGTTATGCAGAGCGGGTGTTTGAACAATATCAGATTCCGTATTTCAGCGATTATAAGAGAAACGCTTTGGCTAATCCGGCGATTGCCTGTATTCGAAGTCTGCTGGAGTGCGCAGTCAGGGACTTTACCTATGAGAGTGTGGGAAAACTCTGGAGGACAGGGCTGATTCCTATAGAACAGTCTGTCTTAGATCAGATGCAAAATTATATTTTGGCAAAGGGAATCCGCGGACGCAAACGCTGGAAGGAAGAGTGGCAGTCACCGCTAAGAGGCATGGAGGAAGAGGAGCTGAAGGAACTAAACCAATCAAGAGAGCAGTTTATTCAGCCTATGCTTGCATTTACCAAAGTAATTCGTTCGAAACGGACCACGGTTTTGGAAAAAACCAAAGAATTGTATCAATTATTGGAAATATATAAAGTACAGGAACAATTAGAACAATATACACAAATTTTCCAGGAGCGGGGAGAAACGGCCTTGGGGAAAGAGTATAGCCAGATGTATAAGGTTGTAATTGAGATTCTGGAGCGGCTGGCGGAACTTCTGGGCAATGAGAAAATGGATGGAGAAGAGTATGCAAAGCTTCTGGACGCGGGGTTTGCAGAGACCAAAGTGGGTATTATTCCGCCAGGAGTAGACCAAGTGACGGTTGGTGATATTGAACGAAGTCGTTTAAAAGATATCAGGGCATTATTCTTTCTGGGGGTAAATGACGGTGTGATTCCCAAGAATAAATCAGAGGCAGGAATACTGTCAGAATTGGAGAGAGAGCATTTAAGAGAACAGGGGATTGAACTGGCACCTGGCCGAGAAGAACAATATTATACCCAGAAGTTTTATCTGTACCTGAATATGACCAAACCCCGTGAAAAGCTGTATTTGTCTTATAGCAAGGTGGATGCCTCTGGCGAGGCCAGGAATCCTTCTTACCTGATTAAGACTGTTCTACAGTTATTTCCGCAGACCATTGTAACAGATGAGGAAGAACGGCGGAAAGAATTTGCCAGCATTGTCTCTCCGGTCAATGCTATGCAGTATGTCATTACATATTTGAGAAGAACCAAGCCAGAAGCTTTTTATCCGCTGTACCGCTGGTTCGAGGAAAAGCCTTGGTATAAGGAGCATTTGCAGAAACTTAAGAAAGCAGCTAGGGACGGCAAAGGCAGTGACCGTATTCAAGCAGCGCTTGCCAAAGCGCTGTATACCAATGAACTGTCCGGCAGCGTGACTCGATTGGAAAAGTATGCTGCGTGTGCGTATGCTCATTTTCTCCAGTACGGACTTGGTGCGGGAGAACGGGAGGAATATGGTTTTCAGAACCTGGACTTTGGTAATATTCTTCATGAGGCTCTGGAGCTTTATGCAAAAGAGTTGGCGAAAAGAAATCTGTTATGGAGTGAAGTGGAGGAGGAGCTGCAAGAGCAGCTGATTGAACAATGTGTCGATGCTGCCATATTAAAGTACGATTCTGCAGTTTTATATTATACAGCGAGAGATCAGTACCGCATAACAAGAATGAAGCGGATTGCCAAGCGTACCGTGTGGGCCTTGACAAAACAGCTGGCTCAGGGACAGTTTATTCCCTCCCGTTATGAACTGCAGTTTCATAATACAGAGCCGATTCAGAATGGTTTAAAAGAAGCGGCAAGGCTGAACCTCAGAGGCAGGATTGACCGTATGGATATCTGTGAGAAAGAAGACCACTTATATGTGAAGGTGATGGATTACAAAACAGGTAAAAAGGAGTTTAAACTGCTGAATGTTTATTATGGAACCCAACTGCAGCTAATTGTATACCTGCAGGCAGCCATGCAGTTTGAGAAGGAGCTGTACCCGGAGAAGAAAGTGCTTCCGGCAGGTATTGTCTATTATAGGGTAGATGATCCGCTGATAGAGCGCAGCCGGGAAGCGGATTATGAAGATCAGCTTCTCAAGGCACTCCGAGTGGATGGTGTGATTAGTGATAACGAGGAAGTACTGTCTGGAATGGATCGAACCTTTGAAGAAGAAGGGGCAGTTTATGAATCCAAGGTGATTCCGGTCAGCCGCAAGAAGGACGGAACTTTGTCAGCCAGGAGCAAAACGGTATCGGAAGAAGAATTTCAGGTCATGATGGAGTATGCCAGCCAGAAGATGAGAAGTATGGGAGAGGAAATTTTATCAGGCGATATACAGATCAATCCCTATATGGATCATGAGCTGACTTCTTGTAGTTACTGCGGCTATCGAAGTATTTGTATGCAGGAGAGGAACGGGCAGCCCCAGGAATTCCGTAAGCTGGAGAAGCTGAACGATTCTGAAATCTATGCCCGTATGAAGGAATCTATAGAGGAAAAGCACGGGTCGAATCCCCAGAAGGAGGAATCATAATGGCGGTGCAGTGGACAGAGGAACAACAACAGGTAATATCGTTAAGAGAGGCCAATATTCTGGTTTCAGCGGCTGCCGGTTCTGGGAAGACAGCCGTACTGGTACAGCGTATTATTGATAAAGTGATGGACCAGAACCATCCAGTTAATATTGACCAGATGGTAATAGTTACCTTTACCCAGGCAGCCGCCGGAGAAATGCGGGAACGAATTCAGGCTGCAATAGAAAAAGAAGCGGCTCTTCATCCAGAGAATGAGCATTTGCAGAGGCAGAGGACCAGGATTCATATGGCGAATATTTCTACGATTCACAGCTTCTGTAAGCATGTGATCCAAAATCATTTTCAGGAAATAGATTTGGAACCGTCCTTTCGTATAGGGGACGAGGGCGAATTAAAGCTGATGAAGAAGGAAGTTCTTTCCCTTGTGCTGGAGGATTTTTATACAGAAGGCAGTGAGGAGTTCTATCGTTTTACCGAAACATTTTCCAGCGGAAAAAGTGATGACAGAATTGAAGAGATTGTTCTTACTTTATATGATTTTGCTATGAGTTATCCATATCCCAGACAGTGGCTGGAACACTGCCGGAACCTTTATACGGTTAACACATATGAGGAACTGATGCAGACGGAATGGATGCAGATTTTATTTGCGCATCAGTTTCGAATGCTGGAATATACAGAGGAAAAGCTGGTTCAGGCTAGGAAGCTGTTAGAGGGGTTTGCAGAGGCGGAAAACTATCAGCAGATCTTTGACTATTATGCTTCCCGGATTCAGGCTATGAAGGCAGAGTGTGATTACAGCAGCTGGCAGAAGCAGCTGGAGAATCTAACATCCCCGGCACTTCCCAAAGGGAAAAAGAGCTGTCCGGATGCAGAAGTAAGAGAAGAGGTGAAGGGGCTGCGGGATGAGGTCAAGGAAATTCTGGAAAAAATGAGGGAAGTGTATTTTCAGCAGAGTGCAGAGCAAATCTTAGAGGATCTGTCTCATTGTGCGCCGGTAATTGAAATGCTGATTCAGGCAGTGCTGCGTTTTCAGGAGCGTTTTCAGGAAGAAAAGCATCGGCAGAATCTATTGGATTTTAATGACCTGGAGCATGAGGCGCTTCATATTTTGAGAAATGAGGAAGGGGAGCCAACAGAGACCGCCAAGGAGTATGCGGAGTTTTTTGAAGAAATATTAATTGATGAATACCAGGACAGCAATCTAGTACAAGAATATCTGCTGACCAGTATATCGAAACAGCCTCTGGGTGGGAACAATCTGTTTATGGTCGGGGATGCTAAGCAGAGTATCTATCGTTTCCGGCTGGCAAGGCCAGAGTTGTTTATGGAGAAATACCACACCTATTCTCTGGAAGAAGGACCGTGCCGCAGAATTGATCTGCATAAGAATTTCCGCAGCCGCGGCGAGGTGTTAGATAGTGCAAACTATATATTTGAGAAGATTATGAAACGCTCTCTGGGAGGGATTGATTATGACCATGCCAGTGCGCTTTATCAGGGAATGGAGTTTGCAACGCCGGTTCATGAGGGAGATTATACAACGGAACTGCTGCTGTTTGACCGTAAGAATAAAGACCTGGATATAGATTCGATTCAATATGAATCCAAACTGATTGCCCACCGGATCAAAGCGCTGGTGGATGAGGAAACCGGACTTGATGTTCTGGATAAAAGAGAGGGAACTTACCGAAAGGCCAGATATCGGGATATTGCGATTCTGCTTCGAAGTACCGGCGGCTTTGATACGATATTGCTGGAAGAATTGGCAGCAGAAGGGATTCCGGCGCATATGCTTTCCCGCGAAGGGTATTTTGATACATTAGAGATTACTACCATGCTCAATTATCTTCGCATCATAGATAATCCGCTGCAGGATATTCCACTGTTATCAGTACTGAAATCTCCGTTTGTGGGTCTGGACGATGAAGAATTGGTGAAGATTCGTATTGAACAGGAAGAGGTTTCAATTTATCAATGTGTTCAGCACTATATGGAAGAAGGAGAAGAGGAGGCACTGCGGATTAAATTGTCTGAATTCTTTGCACAATTACAGCAATTTAGAATGGAAATGTGCTATATGCCGATTCATAAATTTATCTGCCATATTCTGGATGCTACGGGTTATGGGGATTATATTGGAGTGATGCCTGGAGGAGGACAGAAAAAAGCCAATATGGAAATGCTGGTTGAGAAAGCTGCTGCATTCGAAGAAACCAGCTATGCCGGGGTCTTTCAGTTTATCCGTTATATGGAACAGCTGGAAAAATACAAGATTGATACAGGTGAAGCTTCCATTATCAGTGAGAATGATGATACGGTACGGATTATGACGATTCATAAGAGCAAGGGTCTGGAGTTTCCGATTGTGATTGCAGCCGGCCTGGGAAGGAAGTTCAATAAGATGGAATCCCGGCAGCCGCTGGTCATCCACCATACGTTAGGTCTGGGTATGGAACATGTACTGCTGGAAACCAGGCAGAAGAATAAGACCTTGCTGCGTTCCGTGATTTTACTGCAGAATCAATTAGAGAGCTTAGGGGAAGAACTCAGGGTATTGTATGTCGCCCTGACCCGTGCGCGGGAGAAACTGATTCTGACCGGTGGTGTTGATCAGATAGAAAAGTGTATTAAAAGGGCCTGCCGGGACGGCTATTCATCTGCGCCGGACTATGGCAGCCTGACTATGGCAGGCAGCTATATGGAGTGGATTTTGGCAGCACTTTCTGGTCATCCGGATGCAGAGGAAGAAATCAGAAATTATATCAGTACCCCTCCGTCTACCCGTGTGCAGTCAGATTTTCCCCATGCTTCTTTTTTGATCCGAGAGATTCAGTTATCAGAATTGATAGAAGAAGATCTTCAGGAACTGGTACAGGAAGAACGGATGAATCTGCAGATGGATATGGAGAAGTCTGGGAATCAGGAAGAGCTGCCGGAAAAACTTCGGGAAAGGTTGGAATATCAGTATCAATATGAAGAGCAGATGAGCATTCCGGCCAAAGTAACCGTATCGGAATTAAAGCGTGCCCAAAGAGAGGAACCGGAAGAAGGGCATCTACTATACCCACTGCAGGAAAGTGTGAAGATTCAGCCTTCTTTTCTACAACAGGAAAGAGCAGAAGTATCAGCGGTCAACCGTGGAACCGCTTATCATAAAGTATTTGAATGTCTGGACTTAGACAGGTGCGAAAGCATTTCTCATGTTGAAGAGCAGCTGGAGCATTTCTATGAAAATGGCATATTGGAAGAACGGATGCGGGCAGTTATCCGTCCAAGAAAGATCTGGCGTTTTGCCTGTTCGGAGATTGGCAGGAGAATGCGGAGAGCTCAGACAGAAGGAAAGCTCTATAAAGAGCAGCCTTTTGTATATGCCGTGCCAGCCTGTGAGATTAATGACAACTGGGATAGTCAGGAACTGATTATGGTTCAGGGTATTATTGATGTTTTTTTTGAAGAGGAAGGGGAACTGGTTTTGCTGGATTATAAGACGGATTACATAAAGGAAGGCCAGGAATCCATGTTAAGCCAGCGTTACCGTATCCAGTTTGAATATTATCAAAGAGCTCTGCAGGAGATTACCGGAAAAAGAGTGAAGGAATTGGTGTTATATTCTGTCTTTTTGGAAAAGGAAATAATAGTTGAAACAACAAAAAGCCTGTAAATCTATTGTAAAACCAAAACGAATTTGATATAGTTATTGTATAGGCAGTTGCGGGCCAACGTGTCACTATGCGGACAGATGTTTGATAAAGGAGCTTGAATACTATGGATTTTAATCAGTTGGTTAATCAGGAAAATGGAGAAAAGCTAAGAATTATACAGGAGCAGGTGCCTGGTAAGCAGATTACCATGGCACATGTCATTGCAAGTCCCGACCCGGTTGTATATCGGAAGCTTGGTTTGGACCCGGGAGTGGATTATCAGCGGGCAGCCATTGGAATCTTGACCATGTGCCCCAGTGAAGTGTCAGTTATTGCCGGAGATCTGGCAATTAAGACGGCCAATATTGAGCTGGGCTTTATTGACCGGTTCAGCGGAACTTTGATCATTACAGGAAGAATTGCTGAGGTAGAATCTGCGATCCAGGCAATTTTAAAGTATACGAAGGAGAATCTCGGGTTTACTGTTTGTGGGATTACAAGAACATGAGAAAGATTATATTAATGGGACGCAGCGAATGCGGCAAGACGACTCTGCGCCAAGCTCTTAATGGTGAAAAGCTGCATTATCATAAGACTCAGTATGTGAATCATTTTCAAGTGGTGATTGATACCCCTGGGGAGTATGCTGAAAACCATACCCTGGGAAGGGCATTGGCTTTGTACTCTTATGAGGCCGATGTGGTTGGGCTTTTAATCAGCGCCACCGATACATACAGCCTGTTTCCGCCCTGTGTTACGGCAGCATCTACCAGGCCGGTGATAGGAATTGTAACACAGATTGACCAAATCGACGCCAGGCCGGATCTAGCCAAGATGTGGCTGGAGCTGGCAGGCTGTAAAGAGATATTTTTTGTCAGTTCTTATACAGGCGAGGGAATTGACCAGATTCTGGATTATCTGGCGAAAGATGAATAGATAGAAAGATTGTGAGGTTGGAACAATGCGCAGCAGGCGGATAAAAGGAACTATGGCAGTTTTGACAGCACTGTTACTGCTGGGAGGATGTCAGGGCAGCGAGGAACCATATTTGAAAAAGGCAGAACAGTATATGGAAAAGGCAGAATACGGTCTTGCGCTGGATGATTACAATAAAGCAATTATGGAGGATGAGGATCTGCAGGAGGCTTATCGGGGCGCTGGGATTGCCAATTTAAAAATGGCAGATTATCAGGCAGCGGAGGATATGTTTCTGCGGGCCCTGAAAGAGAGTGACGGAATGATAGGAAAAACAGAGGAAGACCTCTCTTATTATCTGGGAGAGGTACAGATCTGTCTGGGAAAATATAAAGAAGCAGCTTCCTGTTATTCTAATATTATAGAATTCGATGAAGAGGAACTATGGGCTTATTTTTACCGCGGAAGCGCATATTTGCAGATGGATGAGCAGGAAAAGGCAAAGAAGGATTTTGACAGGGCGGCTAAAGAAGGAGATTCCAGGCTTTTATATGGAATTTATGAAGCCTATGAAAGCAAGGGAAGCGACGCAGGAACATCATATCTGGAGCAGATTGTAAAGAAGAAAGCAGAAACAGATGAGGAATTATATATTCAGGGCCGGGCATATTATAAACTGGGAGAAGAAGCAAAGGCTCTGGAAATTCTGGAAAAATGCGGAAAGAAGGAATATCAGGCTTTGTTTTATCTGGGGGCGATCTATGAGCAGCGCGGTGAATATGATCAGGCTGTCAGCTATTACAATTCCTATAAGGATAAAAAGGGATTGACATTTGGGGAATACCGGACTGTTGCCGAATGCATGATGAAAAAGGGAGATTATGCGGCGGCTTTAGAGTTGAATCATTATATGAAAGAAAGCGCCGGTAATTCCGAAACAAAGGATCTAATGTTTGAGGAAATTGTAATCTATGAACGAAGCAGTGATTTTGCCAGTGCAAGAACGGCAGCCCAGGCTTATGTGGAACAGTATCCAGAGGATGAAGAAGGGAAAAAAGAATATGAATTTCTGCAGACCCGCTAATAGGAGCAGACGAATATATGGAATTATTTGAAACTAAACAGGAAATAGAAACGGTACTATTAATTGGTGTCAGCCTTGGCGAGGAACAAGAGATAGAAAGTTCCATGGACGAGCTGGAAGAACTGGTGAAGACGGCCGGAGCACAGGCGGTAGGAAGAGTGGTACAAAGCAGAGAGCAAATCCATCCTGCTACTTATGTCGGCAAGGGAAAACTAGAAGAGATCAAGGAGCTTTTGTGGGAAACAAACGCTTCCGGGATTGTATGCGATGATGAACTGACACCTGCGCAGCTGCGCAATATGGAACAGGAATTAGATATTAGAATTATGGACCGTACATTGGTGATATTGGATATCTTTGCCCGAAGGGCGGCGACCAGTGAAGGAAAGATTCAAGTAGAGCTGGCTCAGTTACGATACCGCCTGACAAGGCTGGCTGGACTAGGCAAAACCATGTCCCGTCTCGGAGGCGGAATCGGCACAAGAGGACCCGGTGAGAAAAAGCTGGAGATGGACCGGCGTCTGATTAAGGAACGCATATCCATTCTCAATAAAGAACTAAAACAGGTAAAGGTACATCGGGAAGTGGCAAGAAGCAAGCGAAAGCGAGAGTCCATTCCTAGTTTTGCCATTGTAGGATATACAAATGCTGGAAAGTCTACATTGTTGAACTATATGACGGATGCCAGAGTTTTGCAGGAAGACATGCTGTTTGCAACGCTGGACCCTACAACCAGAACCTATACGCTGCCTTCTGGGCAGAAGATTCTGCTGACGGATACCGTAGGATTTATCCGTAAGCTCCCTCATCACCTGATCGAAGCATTTAAGGGGACACTGGAGGAGGCTCGTTATGCGGATTATATTTTACATGTGGTGGATGTAACGAATCCGCATATGGAACAGCAGATGTATACGGTATATGAGACGCTGGACCGTCTGAATGCCGGTGATAAACCAGTGATTACACTATTTAATAAGATAGACCGGCTGGAGAGGGAAATATCTTTAAAGGATTTTAAGGCGGACAAGACGATTAGAATCTCAGCAAAAACAGGAACAGGGCTGGAGGAATTGGCTCAGCTTCTGGAAGAGATATTGCGGGAAAATAAGATGTATTTTGAACGTTTAATGCCATATGAGCAGGCAGGACTGATTCAAATGATCCGGAAACGCGGAGAGCTGTTGGATGAGGAGTATCAGGAGGATGGAATTCTGGTGCGGGCTTATGTACCGGTAGAGGATTATGCAAAGTTCTGCTGATGGATGGATCTGTTCTGTCATGTCATTTTATGAAAATCAGTTGCGGCATTTGAGAAATTGTGGTAAAGTATTGAATAATTAAAATACATCGCGAAATTGCAGAAAGGATGAATGCCATGAGTTTATTAATTCAAAATGGAATTGTTGTAGATCCTACAACGAAAAAGGAAGAGAAAGCTGATGTTTTGATTCAGAAAGATAAAATTGTTAAAATTGCATCGGCAATAACAGAAGAGGCAGAAGAGGTTCTGGATGCAAAGGGCTGTTATGTTATGCCGGGATTTGTAGATCTGCATGTTCATTTAAGGGAACCGGGATTTGAATATAAAGAAACCATAGAGACTGGAAGCCGTGCGGCCGCACACGGCGGATTTACAACGATCTGTGCTATGCCCAATACCAAGCCGGTCATTGATAATAAAGACCGCGTGAAATATGTTTATAATACGGCAGAGGATGTATCCGATATTCATGTGCTCCAGATCGGTGCTGTGACCAAAGGCCAGGCAGGAGAAGAAGTATCAGATATTGCCGGTATGGCACAGATGGGAATTGTAGCTATTAGTGAAGACGGCAAATCTGTGATGAATACCAAAGTTTATGTAGATGCCATGAAGGAGGCCAAAGCGCATAATATACCGGTGTTTGCCCACTGCGAGGATCAGAACCTGGCAGATGGAGGAGTGATCAATGCTGGTAAAAAGGCGGAAGAACTGGGCGTACAGGGAATTAGCAATGCAGTGGAAGAAATTATTATGGGCCGCGATATTATTCTAGCTAGGGATATAGATGTTCAGATGCATTTCTGCCACTGTTCTACGGCATTTACCGTACAGCTGATGAGATATGTAAAAGAACGCAAAGACCGTATGACGGCAGAAGTCTGTCCGCATCATTTTACCTTAACAGACGAGGATATTCCAGGTGAGGATTCTAATTATAAGATGAACCCGCCGCTTCGTTCCAAGGCAGATGTGCAGGCTCTGAAAGAAGGGCTTCGGGATGGTATTATTGATGTGATTGCAACGGATCATGCACCGCATCATTTTGATGATAAGAACTGTAAGATTGAAAAGGCAGCCTTTGGTATTGTCGGGCTGGAGACAGCTGCTGCATTGACTTATACCGAACTGGTAGACCAGGGATGGCTTACGATTATGCAAATGGCAGAGAAAATGAGCTATAACCCTGCACAGATTATCCATAGCGATAAGGGAACGGTGCAGGAAGGAAGAATTGCGGATCTGGTAATCTTTGACCCCAATCAAGAGTACGAAATAGATGCCTCTCAGTTTGCGTCTATGGGCCGCAATACCCCATTTAACGGAAGAAAGGTAAAAGGTATGGTTATGGCAACCATCTGTGACGGAAAAGTAGTATACAGGCAGGAGAAGAAAAATGATTGAAAAACTGATTGATAAAATAAAGAAGACAAATGCACCGATTGTAGTGGGATTAGATCCCATGCTGGATTATATTCCAGATTTTATAAAAGAACGTGCGTTCGAAGAATTGGGAGAAACTCTGGAGGGCGCTGCAGAAGCGGTCTGGCAATATAATAAGGCGATTGTAGATGCGGTATATGAGCTCATACCCGCAGTAAAACCTCAGATTGCCATGTATGAACAATTTGGCGTGGAAGGGTTAAAGGCATATCAGAAAACAGTAGATTACTGCCGGGAGAAGGATCTGGTAGTGATTGGTGATGTTAAGCGCGGTGATATTGGTTCTACATCGGCGGCTTATGCCACGGCACACTTGGGAAAGGTAACGGTCGGCAGTAAGAAGTATCCGGTATTTAATGAGGATTTTGCCACAGTCAATCCTTATCTGGGAACAGATGGCATCAAACCGTTTATTGATGTATGTAAAGAAGAGAAGAAAGGGCTGTTTATACTGGTTAAGACTTCTAATCCCTCCAGCGGGGAGTTTCAGGACCGCTTGATTGACGGCAGGCCGTTGTATGAACATGTCGCACAGAAGGTTGTCCAATGGGGCGAAGCACATATGGGCAGGAATTACAGCTATATTGGAGCAGTTGTTGGAGCTACCTATCCAGAGATGGGCAAGGTTCTTCGTAAGGTAATGCCGAAGAGCTTTATTCTGGTGCCGGGTTATGGTGCTCAGGGAGGGAAAGGTGCAGATCTTGTGCATTACTTTAATGAAGATGGCTTGGGCGCGATTATTAACTCTTCCAGAGGAATTATTGCTGCCTATAAGCAGGAGAAATATGCAGCGTTTGGTGAGGAAGCATTTGCCGATGCATCCAGACAGGCTGTATTGGATATGATCGAAGATATCAGCCAGGCATTACAGGCGGAACGGGGGTAATATGATAGAGAAATTCAGAGAAACTTCTTTTATTATCCGGCAGGAGGAGATTGCCAAGGATGTCTACAGCTTGTGGCTGAAGACCGGGCAGATGACTGACTATACGGTGCCGGGACAATTTATTAATATTTATTCCAGAGACGGAAGCAGACTTTTGCCTCGTCCTGTCAGCATCTGTGAGGTAGATCACAGAGAGCGGGCGTTACGTGTGGTCTACCGTGTGGTGGGAAAGGGAACCAAGGAATTTTCAGGCTATCATACAGGACGCAAGCTTGAGATTCTTGGGCCTTTGGGCAATGGATTTCCATTGAAAGAGAAAAAAGCTTTTTTGATTGGTGGAGGTGTTGGTATTCCGCCCATGCTTTATCTGGCCAAGGAACTGCAGTGCGAGAAACAGATTTTGCTTGGATACCGGGATGAGACATTTTTAACCGAAGAGTTAAAAAAATATGGACAGGTCTATGTAGCAACAGAGGACGGCAGCAGCGGGGTTCATGGAAATGTGCTTGATATTATTCGAACAAAGCAGTTAGAGGCAGAGATCATTTATGCCTGCGGGCCTCTGCCCATGCTAAAGGCAGTAAAGGAATATGCCAAAGAGCAGGGAATAGAAGCCTGGATTTCCATGGAAGAGCGGATGGCCTGTGGAATCGGTGCCTGTCTGGGCTGTATCTGTAAGTCGAAAGATACGGACGAACATACCAATGTGAAGAATAAGCGTGTCTGTAAGGAAGGACCGGTTTTTCTGGCTGAGGAGGTGGAGCTGTCATGAATACAAAGATCAATCTTGCAGGAGTAGAGCTGAAAAATCCAGTTATGACAGCTTCTGGAACGTTTGGTTCCGGTGCGGAATTTTGTGAATTTGTGGACTTGAACAAGCTGGGTGCTGTGGTGACCAAAGGGGTTTCTAGTGAACCATGGGAAGGGAACCCGACACCGCGTATTGCGGAAACCTATGGAGGGATGCTCAATGCAATCGGTTTGCAGAATCCTGGTGTGGACTTATTTATTAAACGTGATCTTCCATTTCTAAAGCAATATGATACCAAAGTGATTGTGAATGTCTGCGGCAGAACTACAGAACAGTATTGTGAGGTTGTAGAGCGTCTTGCAGAACAGCCGGTAGATTTGCTGGAAATAAATATTTCCTGCCCGAATGTCAAAGAAGGTGGAATTGCTTTTGGACAGAATCCGCAGATGGTGGAAGAAGTTACGAAAGAGATTAAGAAATATGCCCGCCAGCCGGTGATTATGAAATTAAGTCCCAATGTAACGGATATTACGGAAATTGCCAGAGCAGCAGAAGCTGGCGGAGCCGACGCGGTATCTTTGATTAATACTTTGACCGGCATGAAAATTGACGTGAACCGGCGGAAGTTTGCCTTAGCGAATCGTACCGGAGGGCTTTCCGGTCCTGCTATTAAGCCGATCGCTGTTCGTATGGTTTATCAGACTGCAAAGGCAGTGAAGATTCCGGTTATTGGTATGGGCGGTATCCAAAATGCAGAGGATGCGCTGGAGTTCCTGCTTGCCGGAGCTTCTGCGGTATCAGTTGGGACTGCAAACTTTTCCAATCCATATGTAACCGAAGAGATTGCGTCTGGGATTGAAGAATATATGGAAAAGAATGGGATAACAGATATTCAGGAATTGATCGGAGCAGTTACAGAGTAACAGAAGTATAACAATATCAAATGTAGTAAGAAAGACTATGAAACAGCGTATCCATATGATACTTCATAGTCTTTCTTTTTAGCTGTATATATTTATGGATTATAATTCCTTGGCTAGGATTTCTTCCTTACGGTTCAGCAGGTCATCACTGAACAGAGCTTCTTCAAGCTTGTCCTCGCCAATCCGGTCAATCGCAGCGCCGAGACGTTCCTTAGTATGTGCATTTTCACGGAACCAGAGCAGGGTCTTGTCCAGAATAGGAAGGATTTCCTCTTCTTCTACTAAGCGGGAAAGCTTGGTTCCCACACGGGTCTTTTTGCCCCAGGTGCCGCCGACATAAATCTGATATTTGGTATGGCGGTCATGGCTGACGGCTTTAAATGGACATTTACCAGTGCAGACACCGCAGGTCAGACATTTTTTATCATCAATCACCAGTTTGCCATCTGCCAGAGAGGCTGCTTTGGAAGGACAGAATTTTTCTATCTGGCAGATCTTGCAGCCTTTACAGATATCAGCATCGAATACGGGTTCTTGGTGGCCCTCAATGCCAAAATCATTCAGACTTGGTTTCATACAGCTGTTAGGGCAGCCGCCAACGGAGATTTTGAATTTGTGGGGCAGTTTAATATCTGACCATCCTTCGTAATATTGCTCATGAATTTTCTTGGCCAGTGCATGGGTATCATAATTTCCATATATGCAGGTTGTTCCTTTGCAGGCGGCAACAGGACGAATTTTGGCGCCGGTTCCTCCAAAGTGTAGATTGTGCTCTGCTGCGTAGTTGATCGCAGGTTCGATCTGGTCGTATGGAATGCCGGCGATTTCTACGGCCAGTCTGGTGGTGAATACAATTTTACCGTTTCCAAATTTTTTGGAAATATCAGAAATTACAGCAATATCTTCCGCTGAAAAGACTGTACCAGGTGCAACAATCCTTCCGGAAAATAGTTCTGTTCCTCGGTTAATTAAGAACCCTTTTGCTTTTACGGCAGCAATATCTGCCGGTTTTAACTTAGTCATATGAACTCCTCCATTAAAATTAGATAATTTTAGTATATCGGAATTTGGATAGAAAGGCAATAAATATTATAAAATTATGGAATTATATGGTATAATGATAGTATGGACTGCTGAATAAAGTATATTCATAAAACAGTTACAAATAAAAATATAGGAGGTTTCTAATCTATGAGGAAAATAATGAGAAAGATTTTGATATGCTTGCTATGTGTGGTAATGATGAGTTCGACAATGCTCACAACTGTATCTGCACAAGAATTCAGGCCAGATGTGAATACCATTTATAAACCAGAAATTATCAGGGATGGCAACGAAATTAAAATTTTTATTCACACGGATCAGGCAGATTTAACGCAGTTTAATTTTGGATTAGTATATGATAATAATTGTCTGGAAAAAACAAACTGCTCGTGGAGTTCGGAATTTTTGGATTCTTATTATGATAAACAAGGGGCAGTAGCGGATTGTGTCAATTTAGACAATGCTGTCATTTTTATCGGAATCAATTCCGAACAGTTCTTATGGACAGGCAGTATATTTGAAGTAACACTGCATGTGAAGTCAGATCAGGCAGGAAAGCTGATGCTGGTAAATCATGCCATGGATTATAATGGGGATTTTAGTAATGCAGAAGAAAAAGCAGATACACTGGTTATTGACTTGGACAATATGTCAATTGTAGACAAGCCCATTACGGACCCTGGGACAGACGATAATGATGGAAATGATACAGAGTCAGATACATGGACATTAAAGGATGCTCAATTAGCATTAAGGGCAGTACTGCAAATAGAGGAATTATCAGGATGGCAATTAGAGAAACTGGATATTAATCGTAATCGTCGAATGGATCTGCTGGATGTACAGCTTCTGTTAAAAGGAGCGCTGAAAATAATTACAGATATGGATCAGTTAAAGTGGGAATATGACAGCATAGATATGTTAAAAGTATATATCAATACTCTAGGCCAAACGGATTTGCTTGGAAATAAATATATTGGTTTATACAATGACAAAAATAATTTCTTATATACAATTACGAATGAATCAAATGATATAATGGAATTTCGTATTGATTTTGTAAGTATAATTCAAGGGATCGAAGTAAGGTATGCTGTATATTTTCAGTATGATATCAATCATTTAGTGGCAGTTGATAATAAAATTTATTTTGACTATGAATGTGAAAGTTTAGGAATCAGTTATTTTACGAGCGCTGATTTTAAAACAGCAGAATATAATGACCATATCAATTTGTATTTTAAATTGTTGGATGGTGGAGAGGTTCCTATAAGCAGTTTTCAGGAATTAGCAAATAATTGTGTTCAAATTGGGTTTGCCAGCTGGGATTTGTTGGTTTTTTTGAAATGTAGAATGAATCTATCTGAACTTGGTTTTCGTTCTTATAAATAGTGTAATCTATCTGGAGAAGTACGAGATGAATCCTGGGGAAAGGTGATTACGAAAAAGTTAGATTATTTTAATCATATGGATGAAATCCGTATCTATTTACCTGGAAAGAGAAAAATGGATCTGCCGGAACGTTTCTATAAGTACTTTATTTTTGAAAGAGAAACAATCAATGAGGATGGAGTGATTGCTGAATATCTGTTCTGTTATGTGCAAAAGGGTGCAGGATTTTTATATTATTCCAGTTAATGTTGTTTCAGGTCTTAGAGTCTGAAGCGGTCATAAGTGCTAATAAATGTGGATTTTTTAAGAAAACACTTGAAAAATCCACATTTTTTTACTATACTGGAAACAATTGCGAGTATTTTTACTTGAGAATAGCGAAATGAAGGAAAGGTAATAAAAAATGATTAGTGCAAATAATATTACATTACGGATAGGTAAAAAAGCTTTATTTGAAGATGTTAACATTAAATTTACAGAAGGAAACTGCTATGGCCTGATTGGTGCAAATGGTGCGGGAAAGTCAACCTTTTTGAAGATTCTCTCTGGCCAGCTTGATTCAACAAGCGGCGAAGTAATTGTAACACCGGGCGAACGTCTGTCTTTCCTGCAGCAGGATCATTTCAAATACGATCAGTATTCTGTGTTGGATACTGTTATTATGGGAAATGCCCGGCTGTATGAGGTTAGAAATGAAAAAGATGCCTTATATGCAAAAGAAGATTTTTCTGATGAAGACGGCATTCGTGCCAGTGAGTTAGAGGCAGAGTTTGCGGAAATGAACGGCTGGGAGGCAGAATCGGATGCGGAAATGCTGTTAAACGGTCTGGGCATTGAGACGGAGCTTCATTACAGCCAGATGGCAGATTTGAACGGCAGCCAGAAGGTCAAGGTGCTGCTGGCTCAAGCCTTATTCGGCAACCCGGATATTCTGCTTTTGGATGAGCCGACTAACCATTTAGATTTGGATGCGATTGCTTGGCTGGAGGAGTTCTTGATTAACTTTGAAAATACAGTAATTGTAGTCAGTCATGACCGTTATTTCCTCAATAAAGTCTGTACACATATTGCGGATATTGATTATGCCAAGATTCAGCTGTATACAGGCAATTATGATTTCTGGTTCGAGTCCAGCCAGCTGCTGGTAAAGCAGATGAAGGAAGCGAATAAGAAGAAAGAAGAGAAGATTAAGGAGCTGCAGGAATTTATTTCACGGTTTAGTGCGAATGCGTCCAAGTCCAAACAGGCGACTTCCCGTAAAAAGGCACTGGAAAAGATACAGTTAGAGGAGATTAAGCCGAGCAGCCGCAAGTATCCCTATATTGATTTTCGTCCAAACCGGGAGATTGGAAATGAAGTGCTGACTGTAGAAAATCTTTCCAAGACGATTGATGGTGTTAAGATATTGGACAATATTTCATTTATTCTGGGAAGGGAAGATAAGGTTGCATTTGTTGGTGGAAATGAGTTAGCCAAGACTACCTTGTTCAAGATTCTAGCCGGTGAAATGGAACCGGATGAAGGGAATTATAAATGGGGCGTTACTACGAGCCAGTCTTATTTTCCTAAAGACAATACGGATATTTTTGACAGTGATGATACCATTGTCGATTGGCTGATGCCCTATTCACCGGAAAAAGATGTTACCTATGTGCGTGGATTTTTGGGACGTATGCTGTTTGCCGGGGATGATGGCGTCAAGAAGGTCAAAGTACTGTCCGGTGGTGAAAAGGTGCGCTGTCTGCTTTCGCGTATGATGATTCTGGGAGCGAATGTTTTAATGCTGGACGAACCGACGAACCATCTGGATATGGAGAGTATTACTGCGCTGAATAATGGACTGATCAAGTTTCCGGGCGTCGTATTGTTTGCTTCCCATGATCATCAGTTTGTGGAAACAACTGCCAATCGAATCATGGAAATCGTACCGGGCGGTGCTCTGATTGATAAAATTACAACTTATGATGAATATCTGGCCAGTGATGAGATGGCAAGAAAACGTCAGGTATATACAATGACGGAAGAGGATAACTAAAACGGAGAACTACCATGTCACACAATAACCAGAAAAAAATAGCCATTATTAATGATATGTCCGGTTTCGGACGATGTTCGATCGCTGTGGAGCTGCCGATTATCTCCATGATGAAGATCCAAGCCTGCCCGCTGCCGACCTCCATCTTCTCCAACCATACCGGTTTTGAGAGCTTTTTCTTCGATGACTACACCGACAAGATGGAAGCCTATATGGAGGAATGGGAGAAGCTTGGTCTTGCCTTTGACGGAATCTGCACCGGATTCCTTGGATCCAAGCGGCAGATCCGCATTGTCGAGCAATTTATGGAGCGTTTCAAGACCGATACCAACCTGACCATTATCGATCCGGTTATGGGCGACTATGGCAGGCTCTATTCGACCTATACGCCGGAAATCTGCCTGGAAATGAAGAAGCTGGTCCATTATGCGGATATCCTTACGCCGAATCTGACGGAGGCCTGTATTCTGGCAGACATGGAATACAAAGACGTCTGGACCGTTGCAGGACTCAAAAGGATGGCTTATACTCTTTCTCTGCAGGGACCGAAGAAAATCGTCATCACCGGCATTGCCCAAGGCTCTTATATTTCCAATTTCTGCTACGAGGAAGGAAAGCCTGCCTACCTACTGCGCAACAAGAGGGCAGGAGAGCAGCGATCGGGGACCGGGGACATTTTCAGCGCCATTATAGCCGCCGATGCGGTCAATGGTGTAGAATTCCGCGATTCCGTGCGCAAGGCGTCCGATTTCATTAAAAAATGCATTGTCAAATCCATAGAAATGGATATTCCATTAACAGATGGGGTATGTTTTGAGGAAGTGCTGTATACCTTAAGATAGAAATTGGGCGAATTTGTGGTGAGTCAAGGGGGAAGCATATGGCGACGCGACGAGTGTGTAGCAAACATACAAAAACTGAGCTCAAAGACGTTTTGGAGTTGCTCTGTTTTTGTATGTTTGCTACACACTCTGACAGTTGAACCTATATACATGTGTTTGATTCTGTCAGGATAAAATTGCGCGGGCGGGGATGCAAAATTTCAGAAAGGTGTTAAGTGAGTGAACGTTTGTTTTGAGGCGAAGAGGATTTCTGCTTTATGTTAAAGGATTAGCATTTGCGAAACTTTCACTTTACTGTCAGAGTTTGAGCAATCTATACAAAAATGTAGCGAAGCTCAAACGTCTTTGAGCGGAATTTTTGTATAGATTGTTCAAACTCGTCGCCTTGAATTAGACTTTCGCAATCACCTAAAAATATCAGAATTAGGAAAGGAAATCAAACCAATGGAACTATTATATAAAGTACACAACAACCTGTATGTCAATCTGACCAACCGTTGTCCGTATGCCTGCACATTCTGCCTGCGGCAGACGAGAGATCAGATGGGCGAGTCCGGCCGCTTGTGGCTGGAGCGGGAACCGTCGGCAGAGGAAGTGATTGCGGAATTTGAAAAATTTGATATGACCCAGTATCATGAAGTCGTGTTCTGTGGATTCGGCGAACCAATGATGGCGCTGGATGTGCTGCTGAAGGTGGCGGCTTTTGTGAAACAGACCTATCAAAAACCCATCCGCATCAATACCAACGGCGCGGGCAATCTGATATACGGCCGCAATGTTGTGCCGGAATTAAAAGGTTTGGTTGATTGTGTTTCCATCAGTCTGAATCACCCAGACAAGGAACAATACGAAGAGTTAGTTCGGTCTAACTATAAAGGACAATCCTATGACGCGATGCTTGCCTTTGCCAGAGAATGCGTCGGCGTTATTCCAAAAGTAGTATTGACTACGGTTGCCACAACCATTTCTGCAGAAGAAGAGGAACGCTGCCGGGCTATCTGTGATGAGATCGGGGCGGAATACCGCATCCGGCCGTGGGAAGGATAAGGCACATTTCAGGAAATCGCTAACAATTCCACTGGCATTTTTTCATATCCACGTGTGTCTGGTTCTTAAATGTTACGCCGTCTTCGAGCAGCAAACTTTTCTGATTAGAAAAATGCGGCGCCAGCCGCCCGGCATGGTTTACTACGCGGTGGCAGGGATAGGTTCCATAATATTCTGCCATACTCAGTACTTTTCCCACAAGCCTTGCGTTTCGCTCTCGGCCAATCAGCCGGGCAATCTGTCCGTAAGAGGCGACTTTGCCTTTAGGGATTTCGTCTACCACTGATAGTATCTCATAAATTAGTTCGTCTGTAAGAATCGATGACAAGTCCGTCTGCCTCCTTTCCTAGCATCAGGTAATTAGGTGTTTGTGAAACGCAGTATTCATCACCAGATTTTAGGCAAAACATACAAAAACAGAGCGAATTTAATGCTGACACCAGGACTCCTCCCACTTCGTGGGTCCCTCCTCATGTCCAATCAACGTTTTTGAGCGGCGTTTTTGTATGTTTTGTCTAAAATCGTCGCTT